>CALIXF010000001.1 GCA_938046735.1 uncultured Candidatus Saccharibacteria bacterium
TGTCTTTTCGCCTTCAGTAAAATCCTTATATCCGGCTGAATACCCGCCTTTTCCTGAAAGGAAATTCTCAGGCGATCCATACCAATATCTAGCCGCTTGTGCTGCTGTACGGTCGCCTCCGTTTGCACCCATCGCTTCGATAAAATATTTTCCTTGAATTGGCGCAACCATCTCTTGTGGTGTACCAGTGTAGTGGAACGTTGATTCAGCTGCAACAAACTCTACGGCATTTTGTTTTGAATAAATATAACCATAAGGTTTAGTTTCCACCACCATTTCCGCCTTTTGTCCAGGCTGAAACCTCGGACTAGCAGTACTAAAATCAGCAATACAATTAAAGGTAAAACCATCTCTACTTGATTCCGCATCATCCGTTTGAGGTTCACAGTCCACCCCACCCACGGTAACCTTATATCTTTTTATGTAATTTACTCGATGATAAGTATCCTGATCATTTTCGATTAAGGGAACCTGAATTCGGAACTTATGCTTAAGCTTCTTTCCTGCACTGTTAGTTACCGTATCCCCGTTTGCCAGTAACGGTACTTTTGCATTTTGTACTTCTTTTATTGGGAATTCGCCTGTAACACTTGAATTTACTACCGCAGAATAGACTAAATATGCCCGATATGCTCCAGGTGGCGTATTACTATCAACTTTCACTCCATAATCAACCGCAACTTTGTTGTTGGTTATCGGCCCGTTACTCTCGGATACTAAACAGCTATTTGAAAGAGTATTAAAGTCGCACAGTGGAATTACGTAATCCAGACCGTTCTTTTTTAGAAAAATACCCCAAGTATTAGTATTTAAATCTGATTTTTGAACTGGTGCATTAGTTTGGTTATCATAGGGAATTTCATGCACAGGAGCATTAGTTCTAAGCCCCGCATTCTCGATTGAAACGTACATTTTATAACCAGTCACTGAGTTCGTTGAAATAGAAACATTCGCGTCGGTTCTTACTAGTTGCCCCATATCAGATCCACTAAGTGTGTAATTTACTGATTTTGGAAGTGTGATACTCGCATAATATCCCTCAGTGGAAATCAATGACGGCGGAGTATTAGTTGAGCCATATGTTACCACTGCATATGTACTTGAATAAGCTAACAGGGAAATTGTGAAAGTTATAAGACACCCCAACAAGAAAAAGATTGGCATCATATTCTTACCAATCGATCTTTTCGTGGATTTCTTTATTGCCTTCATTTTACCTTTATTATTCTTACAACCTTTAGGAAGATAAACATTATCATTATAAAGTAATTCAAGCTTAAAATCCATTTTTTCTGCTCTTTTTACTCTATTTTTTACAAAAAATTATAAAAATATTTCAGTTGCTCTAACTAAAATACAAGTGTATAATTATGATAAATTGTCAATAAAATGGAGGACAGGGTGGTTAATACTGGTAAGGATAAAGAAAAAACCGCTATGGAAAAACAGGGAAAAATAACAAAATCTAATGGTGATCCCCTAGCTAGACGCTCGATTAGCAATTCACAGAAATCTGAGGCAAAAGCTCCAAAGCGTTCAATTTTTCACAAAAAAGATCAAAAAATGAATCTATACTCATCCCTCATTTACCGTTCTCGTGCTAAAAAAGAAGCAAAAGCCCGCAAAGCCGCTGAAGAGCTAGCAAAGCTTCCTAAAGATCCAGTCAAGCGCTTCTTTGCTAGACTTCATCCTAAACGTGTTTTTCGTTTCATTTTCTCAAAAAAAGGTCTTTTCTTCTTCCTCAAATCTGCTGCCGTTCTTTTTCTGATTTCTGTTATTGCTATTGGTGGTCTCTTTCTTTACTACAAAAAAGATCTTGATGAAATTCGTCTTGATCAGATGAAGGTTTCTGGTACCGTTAATACTTATCTTGATCGCAATGGCCAAGTTCTCTGGGAAGATAAAGGTGATGGTGATTATCGTCTTGTTGCCGATGGCGAAAACATCGCCACTTATATGCGCCAGGCCACTGTTGCTATCGAGGATCGTGAATTTTATAATCACCCAGGTGTTAATTTCTTCGCTCTAATACGTGCTGCCATCTCTACGGTCACCGGTCATGGTGTGCAGGGTGGCTCGACCTTGACCCAACAGCTAATCAAACAAGTCTATTTTTCTGACGAAGCCAGTAACCGTACTGTTTCTGGTCTTCCTCGTAAAATCAAAGAGATGATCCTCGCTCTTGAGCTCGAAAAAATGTACTCTAAGGAACAAATCATTACGATGTATCTCAACGAATCTCCATATGGTGGTCGTCGTAATGGTGTCGAAAGTGCTGCTCAGGCCTACTTTAAAAAATCTGCAAAAGAGCTCACTCTTGCTGAGTCCGCTCTTCTCGCTTCCATCCCCAACAATCCTTCCTATCTCAGTCCATATAACACCGCCGCTAATAATGCTCTTATTGCCAGGCAACATAAAACCCTCGATGTCATGGTTAAAATGGGTTATATCACTGAAGATCAGGCCAATGAGGCTAAGAAGGTCAATATTCTTGACGAAATCCAACCCGAAGTTAGTCGCTATACAAATATTAAAGCTCCTCATTTCGTCCTTGAAGTTAAGAAGCAGCTCGAAGCAAAATATGGCGTCAAAACCATGCGTGCTGGTGGTTTTACTATCAAGACCTCTCTCGACCTTCGCGCCCAAGAATACGCCGAAGCTGCTGTTGCTAACGGCGCTAAATTAATGAAACGTAACGGTAGTGATAATATTTCACTTTCCTCAGTTGATGTTGAAACCGGACAGATTATTGCCATGGTCGGATCCGCTGATTGGCATAAACCAGTCTATGGCGAAGTGAATGCTGCTACTGCTCTCCTCGAGCCAGGTTCAACCATCAAGCCAATTCTCGATTATGCTCCACTTTTTGCTCAGCGTGAAGGTATTAATTATGGTGCTGGCTCTATTCTTAAGGATGAAAATATTGATAAATATTACTGTGCAGGTTCTACTGGCAATTGTATGCTTCGTAACTACTCGGGCGCTTTCTATGGAAACATTCCAATTCGCAAAGCCCTCGCCAACTCTCTAAATATTCCAGCCGTCAAGGCTCTCTATATTAACGGTATTGAGAATAGTCTCAAAGTTGCTCATGACCTCGGTGATCTTTCTTACTGTACTGATGCTTCCTCTGGCCTCTCGATCGCTATCGGTTCCGGCTGTAATGTTCGTCCGATCGAGCATGCCAATGCTTATGCTTCTCTTGCTCGTGGTGGTATCTATAAGCCACTCGCCTACGTTCTAGAAGTTAAAAACTCCTCTGGCGATGTGGTTGAAAAATGGGAAGATACCGCTGGTAAACGTGCTCTTGACGCACAGGCCGCCTATATGGTTACAGATATTCTTGGTGACGCTAATGCTCGTACTATGGTCTGGGGTTCTCTTGCCCGTGCTAAAGGCTTTGTCGTACCAGGTGTTTGGACCGCCACTAAAACTGGTACTACTACTACCGCCAACTCTGCCATTACTAAAGACTCACTTATGGCTTCCTACTCCTCCGCTGTTTCTACGGTAGTTTGGAATGGTAATCACGACGGTTCTGGTCTCTGGAATAGCTCAAACGATATTGTTCGCACCGTAATCAGTGATTATATGGCTCCAGTTCACACCCAGGTTTACGCTGCCGACGGTAAATGGAAAACTGGCGACAAGCCAGTTCAGCCTGCCGGTATGCAAACACTCACCGTCAACGGTATTACTGACATCTGGCCAAGCTGGTTTAATAGCAAAAACAACGGTATCCAAAAGGAAACTATTAAATTCAACAAGTTCACCAAGAAAAAAGCTAGCAGTTGTACTCTTCCTGCTCTCACTGTTGATGTTGAAATTACTTACTCAATCGACCCAATCTCTAAGAACAAAACCTATGCCACTGATCCAAACGGCTATGATCCAAACACCGAAGATGACTGTTCTTATACTCCACCATCCGTCTCCTTCAGCACCCGTACCATTGCCTCGTCTACACAATTGAAGTTTACGGTCACTGCTGGCTCTGCTTCTTCTATGAGGTACACAATCTCAGTGGATGGTACTGTTGTTAAAAATGGTTCTGCCTCTTCCGGTCTCAATGATCCAAGTTACACTATGACCGGTACCGAATCTACTATCACCGTTACCCTAACTGATGATAAGGGCTATGAGACTACCGATACGATCACACGCCCATAGTAGTCTTTGGTGTCTCTCAATATAAAAATAACCAACAGAGTTAAAATTTGAAACCGCGCTCTCTGTGCTACAATAAGGATATGAAATTATCCGAAGAATTAGCTTGGCGCGGTTTTGTCGCCGAAAACACAATTAAAAATTCTGCAGAAATCGATCAGCGAGAACATAAAAAATTCTATTTCGGCGCTGATCCTTCTGCCGACTCTCTCACTATTGGTAATCTTGCTGCGCTTATGATGTGCGCCTGCTTTGTTCGTCACGGATATCAGCCTTATCTTCTTGTTGGTGGTGCAACCGGTCAAATCGGTGATCCTAAAGAAAATGGTGAACGCGATCTCAAGACGATCGAGGAAATTGAACACAACAAGGATTGCATTAAGAAGCAGATGGAGCTCATCATCAGCCCAGATGGTGCAGCTAATACTTTAGGTGATGGTGATCCTACTAATGATCACTATGAACTTATCATGGTTGACAATCTTGATTGGTTTAAAAATATCAACTATCTAGATTTTCTCCGTTCTATTGGTAAAAACTTCTCCATGACCCAACTTCTTGACCGTAAATTTATACAAAATCGCATCGGTGAAGGCGGTTCCGGTATCTCTTATGCTGAATTTTCTTACACTCTTATCCAAGGTTATGATTTTCTCCATCTCTACCGTACTCACGGCATTGATCTTCAACTCTGTGGTGCTGATCAATTTGGTAACGCCTCTACTGGTGTCCACTTGATCAAGCGTCTCGAGGGTGGTCGTGCTGATGTTTGGTCAACTCCACTTATTATTGATCCGGTCTCTGGCCGTAAGTTTGGTAAATCTGAAGGCAACGCTGTTTGGCTCGCTGGTTCTGATAATGGTTCTGGCAACTTCACTTCCGTCTTTGACTTTTATCAATTTTGGCTCAATCAAGCCGATGAAGCTGTTGAATATCTAATTAAGATTTATTCCGTACTTGATAAATCAGTCATCGATCAGATCCTTTCTGAACATCGTGCTCACCCTGAACAGCGCATTGCTCAAAAAGCTTTGGCCAAAAGCGTTACCGAAGTTGTTCATGGCAAAAAATCTGCAGCTGCCGCCATCCTTCTCACTGAACTTCTCTTTGGTGATCGTCGTTTAGAAACTCTTTCCGAATCTGAAATTGAATCAATTTCTTTTCTGCTCCCTACTATAAAACTCGTTGATAAATCTGGCTCCGTCTTGCTTCTAGATGCGCTCACTGAAACTGGTCTTTGTTCTTCTCGCTCCGAGGCAAAGCAGTTAGTTTCTGGTAATGCTATTTCAGTTAACGGTATTAAGATTACAGATTTAAATTTTGAAATCAACACTCTCTCCGTCTTAAAGCGTGGTAAGAACAAGTTTGCTCTTATAAAATAGCTATCTTCTAGTAGTCTAGAGGAAATTTACGTCTCTTTTGTTTTAATAGTCTCTTTTCTTGAGATAACATTTTCGCCTTTGTGAACAAAAACTTTTCCTCATGCTTGAAAAAACTACGAGTTCAGCTATACTTGAAATAAGAGAGCGAGGTAAGGATTATCTATTCTTCTGTAGAGAGAAAGATCGCAATTATATTGCCGGTCAAATTAATTAATTCTAAATAAAGGACAAAATATGGCAAAAGAACCAAAAGAAACCAAAGAAAATTCTGTACAAGATGGCAAATCTGAAGCATTGAAACTTGCTATTGCTCAGATCACCAAACAATTTGGTGATGGTTCCATCATGAAGCTTGGTGAAAATCATAACGTGAATATTGAGTTAATTCATTCCGGTTCACTTTCATTAGACCTTGCCCTCGGTGGTGGCTATCCAAAGGGTCGTATTATTGAAGTTTATGGTCCTGAGTCTTCCGGTAAGACTACCCTTGCTTTGCATGCTATTGCTGAAGTTCAAAAAACTGGTGGTCAGGCTGCCTTTATTGATGCCGAGCATGCCCTCGATCCATCTTATGCTGAAAAAATTGGTGTCCAGATTGACAATCTCTTGATTTCTCAGCCAGATAACGGGGAACAGGCTCTTGAAATCTGTGAAACCCTTGTTCGTTCCAATGCTGTTGATCTGATTGTTGTTGACTCCGTTGCTGCGCTTACCCCAAAAGCTGAAATTGATGGTGATATGGGAGACGCCCAGATGGGCCTACAGGCACGTCTTATGTCTCAGGCCATGCGTAAACTTACAGCCATTATTTCAAAATCCAAAGCCACCGTTATCTTTATCAACCAGATTCGCATGAAACTTGGTGTAATGTTCGGTAACCCAGAAACTACCACCGGTGGTAACGCACTTAAGTTCTATGCTTCGGTTCGTGTCGATATTCGCCGCATTGGTCAAATCAAAAATGGTGAAGATATCATTGGTAACCGCACTAAAATCAAGGTAGTCAAAAATAAGATTGCTGCACCGTTCCGTACTGCTGAATTCGACATTATGTATAATGAAGGAATTTCAAAAACTGGTGATGTGCTTGATCTCGCTGTTCAGTATGGCGTTCTCGATAAAGCTGGTGCTTTTCTGAAGTATAACGGTGAGACTATCGGTCAGGGACGTGAAGCTGTTAAACGTCTCTTTAAAGAGAGTCCTGAGCTCTTCGCTGAAATTGAAGAAAAAGTTCGCGCCAAAGCTGAGGAAGGCCAAAAATAATCTCCACTAAAAGATATGCCGACTGTTACTAGTTTGCGTGGTGCCATTCGTGATACCCATCGTGTCAATGTTTTTATTGATGGTAAGTTTAGTTTTTCATTAACTCTTACTGAGCTTTCTGACTCAAAACTTCATCAAGGTCAGGTTTTGACCGAAGCCGAAATTGAAAAATTATGTAATCTTTCTGGACTTGGCAAACTCTATCAAAGTACTCTTGAATATTGTTTTTCGCGTCCTCATTCCAAAAAAGAGATTATTGATTATCTCAAGCGTAAAAAGGTTCGTCGTGATTTGGATTGGAAGCGCTTTGAGGAACACCAAATCAAACTGCAGAACGATACCGAATATGCTTCTAAAGTCAAAGAGATTCGCCAACACGCCAAAGAGCAAAATCGGAAAATTCGTGAAATTGATTTTACGGAAAATAATACTTATGAATATCGCGGTTCTAAGAGGACTAATCTCCCCACAAAACCAGCCGATCGTATTAGTGTAGAGATGATCCAGGAAGTTGTTTCACGTCTTGAATCTCAAAACTACATCAATGATCAGGAATTTGCTCGCTATTTTGTCGAAAATCGCCATCAAAATAAGGGGATCAGTACAAAACGTCTTATTCAGGAGTTGAAAACTAAGGGAATTAGTGATGAAAATATCGAGCATGCCATGTTTAATAGTGAAACTGGTAGTTTTCTTAGAGATGAAGAAGCTGAACTTGAAAAAATGATCAAAAAACAGCTCAGAAAAACTTCGGACCGCCAAAAAATCATCGCATACCTTGCGCGTCAAGGTTTTTCATATGATTTAATCAAAAGTAAACTTGATCAATTTCTTAATTCTGGAGACGAACATTTCTAAATAAATCCTTCTTATTTACGAATAGAAGTATTATTTCCTCGCGCAATATATTTCCCATCCTTAAACGGATTCACGAAATTAGGTACAAAGTCCAAAGTTCCTGACTTTTTCATAATTGTACTCTCCTCGCTTTTGACAATAATTTCGTTATCGTTGATCTCATGTATCTCCGAGCGACCAATCACTAATTCCGGATCAATCAGTGCTTTATAGATAGGCCTCTTAATAATCAGTTGCATAATCTGAAAACCATCAGTCGTCACCATAAAATCTTCCACTCGGCCCAGTATTGTCTTCTTTTTGGTAACCACTTTCATGTTTTCCAGGGTAAAACCAAGCTCAATAGTTTCTTTTAGCTTTATTACGTCATTTTGTTCGATAAATTCTTCATCCGAATCCACAATCATACCCATTTTAGAAAATTCTCGCACACTAGTTACATCTAAAAATAAGCGCTGTTTTGACGATACTGCACTAATCTCAAAGGCGACTATCTTCAAAAAATTAGGATCAACCACCAAATCTTTCACTTCCGCAATTCTAGAAGCCGTATGTAAACTCAGAATAGGATAATTTAAAAGTTTTGAGCCTTCGATTAACATAAGCTAATTATATCATATCACTATAAAACGCCAAGAATTCCACGTAACGCGTATTCGGTATCTTTGTGGTTTCGTACTGTGATCGTCTCAATCCCCATTTCAAGTACTGGATAGTCATTGCCACCTGGTTGCGTCATGTCTCCAAAATACAGAATATCCTCACGAAGAACCCCCAGCTCTTCCATCAAATGTGTCATTCCAAAGGCCTTATTCATACCAGGCTTTACTGCATTAATACTAGTAGTTCCGCCAATCTCAAACATAAAATTTGAAGCCAGTTCCTTAGCTCTTGCCACAATTTTCTCACGCTTCCTACAATCTGGATCCCAGGCATATTTTTCTTCCGTACCAGCCATCTGCCCTAATGCTGAAAAGGTTACTTGTGATAAACGGTTTTCAATAATTTCATCTCCAGGTTTTAATTTATCACCCTCCCAGAATCCAAGTTCTTTAGCTGCTTGCTCAATCGCCCTCGAAATCAAACTAATTTCTTCATCATTTAATGGATAGTTATAGATTAACTCCCAATTTTTTAGATCATATTTACTACCATCGTTACCGTTTGCAAACGGCGAGTATTTATAATATTGCGTACCTTGAGCCACAAACAGATGCAGATGCTGAAGTTGTGCTGGAGTTACTTCGGCTACCTCAACCAATCGATCGACAATCTGGATTAAAAATTGATCGAACTTTTGTCCAGAAATTGGGCAAATCTCGAAATTATTCAAACATTCCGTCAGCAGTACCGCAATCTCCTCTGGGATCGGTGTTTTTGCGATATTTAAAGTTTGATCAATGTCAAATGCGAGAACTTTTTTCATTTTTACTCCTTTAATGTCATCATAACCGACAAAAAACCAAAAGTAAATCTAAAAATGCTATAATAAACTTATGAAAACATACGTGATGGGCAACTGGAAAATGAACTTAACAGTCGGAGATTCTTCAATTTACCTTCAACGACTTCTTAAAAAGATTAAACCTTCGCGTGGTCTTGAAATTATTATCGCTCCAAGCGCCATCTCTCTTGCCTCTTTATCTCTTCAGCTTGAACGTAACAAGTCCAAGATCAAATTAGCCGCCCAAAACTTTTATCAAAAAGATTTTGGGGCTTATACCGGCGAGATTTCAATTGCTCAGCTTCGCGGTGTCGTTTCTTATGCCCTAGTCGGCCATTCCGAACGTCGTTTTATTTTTGGCGAAACCAATAAAGATATCAGTCAAAAAGTTGCCGCCGCGATCCGTAGTGGTATCACTCCCGTGCTCTGTATTGGTGAAACCGAAAATCAGCGCAATTTCGGCGAAACCAAGGATGTTTTAAGAGATGAATTACTTGGTGGTTTATCCGAAATTGACACTGAAGATGTTAAAAAATGTCTCATCGCCTACGAGCCAGTCTGGGCTATTTCCAGCACCGAACAAGCTCGCCCAGCCACCCCTGATGAAATTGCTGCATCTATTCAATTGATTGAAGAACAGCTCGTCGACATCTATGGGCAGGAAACTGCAGAGCAGATCCCGCTCCTCTATGGGGGAAGTGTTAATCCGAATAACGCCGGTGCTTATCTTACTATCCCCGGTATTAACGGTGTTCTTGTCGGCGAATCTAGTCTAATTTCCGACAATTTTAATGAAATTATTGAAACTGCTAAGCGTGTTCGTGAATAAACTTAAGCCATTTGTGAAAAATATTAAAAATCGAGTATAATATATAAGAATATAGATAAGAACTTATGCAAGACGAATCAAGAACTCCAATCAAGATTTCACAGCCAAGGTCGGCACAGTCAAGAATGACAAAATCTCCAGCTTCTTACAGACGCATGGATTTTGCGCCCGTCCGTACTACTTCTCGCTCTGCTTCTGCATTCCCTACCGATCGCGATCTTGAGCGTCATCGTATTGCTAAACAAGAAATGCAACGTCGTGAAGCAATTAGGCAACAGATTGAGGAACAAAATCGTCTTAAAAGTCTTAACCAGCGCCGTATTGAAGCTGCCAGACAAGAGCTTTCTGAATATCAGGCTGCCGAAGAACAGAGAAACCGTGTTCTTGAAGCTGAACGTCAGCGGGCTATTGAATCACAAAAAATCGCGCAAAGAGAAGCCGTAGAACAGATGACAGCTCGCCGTAAGGCTATAGAGCAGGAAGCTCGTCGTCGTCAGATTGAAGAGAAAAATCGTAAACTTCGCGCTATGCAAGAAATGCAGCGTCAAAAAGAAGCTTCAAAAATCAATATCTCTCGTCGTATTTCTGTTGCTCCTATTCAAACTTCTCCGTTTAGGAAAAATGCTGAGCCCGCAGTTACTACTCCACTCCATTCTACAAAAATCCAGCCTAAAGCCATCCCCCTAGTAGCGGAATCACAAATAAAACCCACACTTCGTTCTGCTGGAGATACCAAAGTTCTGCCAGCTTCACGCATCCAGGTGGTCGTCTCCCCAAATCGTAAACTTTTTGGTCGTATTCGACCTGCCGGCCCCTCTCGCCAGATCCCTCAAGATGATCAAGATCCATTAGTACAGGCTTCTCTTAACTCACGTACTAACTCAGTCACTTCAGAGAATGACCTGGAGGGGCTTCTCTATGACGCTTTTGAGGATTCTACTGCTGATAGTCCTGAGAAATTATCGAAAAAAACTCACAATCAAAAACAAATTTCTGAATCTATTCAGGATACTTCCGAAAATAACATGAATTATATCTTAGGCGGTCGTTCTCCCTTTATTAATACTGATAAAATTGTTAAGCGTCCTCTTTCCGATTCTCGTAAGGATAATTCTAAGACCAGCACTTCTTTTGATGCCTCTTCGATGCTAAAGAGCAGCGAAGAGTCTCCCTCGGCTTCTAAAACTCGCAAAAATGTTTATGCCAAACGTGAAAATATCAAAAAGACAGCCAAAAAAGGCACCATGATCGTTGAAGACCGCCCCAAAGGCGTCGGTATTTCTCTCGCTATCGCCATTACCTTTATGATTATCCTCGGCACCGTTGTTGGCGCCCTAGTCTATTTTGCTTTCTTTCAATAAATGCCTTTAGCGGCTCAATTATTATAGTTCACATTCTTTTTAATCGATCTATAATTGAATAAAACAATTCTAAACGAAATCTATTTCCAAGGGCTCTATTTGGTCTATCATAATTTCTAAAGTCTGGATTAATTATTAATTTCTCTCCACCTCTTTATCCACCGATAAATAGTACTTCTATTTCTCCCGAAGTGTCTTGCTACTTGCGTAACGCTTTTGTCTTCGAGCTAATTTCCTTTAGTGCTTTACTGCATTGAATTTCTATAGACTTGGCTATGCTATATGCCATAGGTAGATCTCCTATTTAGATTTGTTTACTCTTAAGTATGGATCTATCTATTTTTATTGGTAATAATTTCGCTAATATTTGTTGCAAAGGTGATGGACCTTAACGAAAAATTTGCAAAAAAAACAAATTTTGTTATACCATGAACAAATCAGTCTAATTTTAGATTAGTACTTTTACAAGAAAGGAGGTGATAGAAATGAAGAAGAAGCGTCGTTTTCGTGTCAGGATCGGAAAAGGTAGTTGTTGTCGTTGTGAGTAACAAGTAAATCCACCACTAGGCGGGACGGAGTAATGTCGTTCCGCCATTTCTTAAAAGGAGAAATCAATATGCATTACAGTGATGAAGAAATAAAATTTCTAGAAGTTGAAACAGAATCTGCAATATATGATATTGAGTTAGGTCCTATTCAAATTGAAATCACTGGACGCTGCAATATGAATTGCGTCCATTGTAGAGCAAGCGAAATGCTAAAAAAAGATATGCCAATTGAGGAGATATTAAAAATCGTAAGATTTGCGAGAATATATAGCCCCAATTACAAAGAAATTACAATCTCTGGTGGTGAACCATTGCTCCATAAAGACTTCCGCAAAGTAATTAGTGAAGTTCGTAAGAGCGGTGGTGATTATTTGACTATAACAACCAAAGGATTAACCTCTTAGGGACAGAGAAAATAATAAAACTTGGAAAGGAGGTAATTCTCATGTCAAATACGAAAAGAACAGGACAAACAGCCCTTTATGAGCGTTTAAGTCGTGATGATGAAATGCAAGGAGAAAGCAATTCCATCACCAATCAAAAGCAATTACTTGAAAGCTATGCCAAAAGAAACGGCTTTGTAAATATCTATCACTATACCGATGACGGAGTAAGCGGAACAAGCTTTGATAGAGATGGATTTCAAAAATTTTTAGGTTTTTCAAGAGATTTCAATTCTGCAATATAGTCCAAACCAAAAACTTCTATTTCATCTAATACTTTTTGAAATTTAGTTCCGATTTTACTCAAAGAATATTCAACATGAGGGGGAACTTCCGCAAAAACTTTTCGATTAACGAGCCTATCTGCTTCAAGCTGACGAAGTTGTCTTGTTAAAACAGTCCTTGTAGTTTCAGGCATCAATTTTTCAAGTTCATTAAATCTCTTAGTGCCTGTACTAAGATGATATAGTATTACAATTGCCCATTTCCCTTGTAAAACTCTTTGAGTAGTAACATAGGGACATTTATCATAAATATTTGACATATCAAACCTCCGAAAACAATTAAAGTAACATAATAGATACTATGTATTATAAATGTTCGTACTTGTAAAATCAAGACTTAAAAAAGTATAATATAAACAGGAAATCAAAAGTAAATTTCCAATATTAAAAAAGGAGATAAACAGATATGAAAAATGAAGTTATGAAAGTATTTAATACTTACACAGAAGCATTATCAAGAGGAGATTTTGAAGCAGCTTTTGAAACAATGGCAGATACGATTGTATGGCATATGGGTGGAGAAAGTTCTCTATCAGGAATAATTAAAGGAAAACAAGCACTTGGAGAACGTTTAGGAGAATTTGCGAAAAGAAGTAATGGAACATTCAGAGTAATAACAGAGTGGGCTGCAAGTAATGATTGTTTTGTTGCTGCAAGTGTTGTTTCATTAGCAGAAAAAGGTAATGAAAAATTAAATGATCCGGGAATTGATTTGTTTAAAATAGAAGATGGAAAAATACAAGAAGTATGGACTTTTGCACAATATCAAACAGTAGAAGATAAATTTTGGGAATAAATTGAATTTATCTTTAGCAGATATTTTAGAGGATAGAAAAAACAATCCTTTGATTTTTTGCTGAAAAATTAAATACACAGTTTTTTATAGATGACTTTTTACGCCAAAGTGTAGAAGTCCTCCTTTTTTATTCTCAAAAAGCAAAACAGAGAACTTAAAAAGACCAGCTATCAAATGTCAATACAAAATAAAAAATAAATTTTGCACTGACATTATTGCATAACAAATAAGCCTAATGAATAGGCTTAAAAAAATTAATAATACTGACAACTAAATATTTGGAGTATACGGTTTTTGATCTCTTAAGACAGCAAATATAATATTGGTCAATTTCCTTGCAACAGCCCCTATAGCTGTGCCATGAGCTTTGCCTCGTACTCTCAATCCTTTATAGTATATGGATAAGGCAGGGTCCTTAAAGGCTGCTACAGTGGCGGCAAGCCAAATAGAACGCCTTAAGTAAGGCGAACCTCGCTTGGAAAGTTTTGTATTTGTGGCTGAAAAATCGCCAGATTGTTTTATACGTGTGTCTAAACCGGCATAGGCAACAAGTTGGTTTGCTCTTTCAAACCTAGAAATATTGCCTATCTCGGATACTATGGACGCACCTAAAACACTACCAATACCCGTTATTGTAGTAATGACCGGACATATATCCTCAAGCAAGCTACTAATCTCAATTTCAATTTCTTTAAGTTGTTCTTCTAGGAATGAAATTTGGCTAATTATTTGCTTGATTTGGAAAGAAAAAGACCTTTTTGCAAACTTAATTCCAAAAGATTCCCTGGCACGGGATTGGATTTCTTTGGCTTTATTTATGCCAAGACGACCCTTGCTACACTCACAAAGTAAGTTACCAAGCTCCTCAGCAGGAATTGACAGCATGTCTTCCGGTAAAGGATATTTTGACAACAGTTCCTTTGAGGTAACACCATATATATTTGAAAAAAGACTTGAGTACTCAGGGAAAACTTGGTCAAGTATAGCTACAAGTTTTCTTTTCCAATCTGAGCATTCATCAACTAAGGCAAACCTATATCTAGTTAAATTTCTAAGGGCAAATGTATTCTCATCGGAAAAATTAGATATAGAGAACTCTCCAAAACGCATTATTTGAGCAATTATAAATGAATCAACTGAATCATTCTTAGTTTGTCTAACATACATTTTCCTAAAAGCATCAGACTGAATTGGATTTATAACATAGCACGTAAATCCTAGATCAACGATGTATGAGAACAAACTTATCCAATAATGACCAGTTGCTTCCATTCCAATAATGCAATTATTAGTTGTTACACCAAATTCAGCAATAAAATTATTGAACTTTTCTATCCCTTTTGTGGAATTAGGAAAAGAAATACTTTTGGATAAGCTTTTTCCAGAAGAATCAATTATTGAAGCTTCGTGGTTTTTCTTAGCAATATCAATACCTATGTAAAACATAAAATCACCTTGCTTTCATATATTTTAGATAGAGAAAGAACCCTCTAAAACTTTACGACAATGCAACCTCGTTAGATATACAGCAACTTGGTGCTATCCAGCTAATACGCATAAAGAAGAGGCGTAAGCCTTTTTAAGGAAGATATGACTTCAAGGAGGAAGCTACGACCTCTATCTATACTAATATTATCCCACAAAGAAGAGGGGATAGAAAAGAAAAAAAGTAGTTTTAACTACAAGTATATTATACGAGGAGGAAGCTAAATGTTAAATGGCAAGAAGAGGGCCTACCTAAGGTCGTTGGCCAATACAACTAAGCCTACTAGCCAGATAGGCAAGGAAGGTATAACACAGGACTTTTTAGACCAGTTAGAAGACCAGCTAAGGGCTAG
>CALIXF010000002.1 GCA_938046735.1 uncultured Candidatus Saccharibacteria bacterium
AGCATCAAGACCGTAATCTTCCAGATGGATGTTTTGTCCCTATTTGGTGGACTGGCGGTTATAAGAATTATGGACATGTTGCTGTTGCTAAGCGTACTGGCAATCGCATCCAGATTTGGACTTCTCCATATACACATAAGCCTTATTTCGATTATTTTGAAGGAGAATTAAACACTACTATCGATACCGTCTCTCGCATTTACGGTGTTGCCTATGCGGGTTGGACTGAAACCATGAATACTACCCGTGTAGTTGAGTGGGTCAACCCACCACAGCTAACATCTAACGAAGAAATCGCAGCCGAAGTCTGGCAGAATAAATGGGGTAATGGACAAGAACGTATTAACCGTTTAACTAGTGCAGGTTATGATTGGCGCGCTATTCAATCTCTCGTAGATAAAGGAGTTGGTAAACCTGTCGAAAAACCTGCTGAGACACCGCAAGAGCCACCAAAGCAATCAGAACAACCAGTTGAGCCACCTAAGCCCGAACCAGTGCCAGAAACGCCTAAGGAAAATACGCAAGAAAAGGAGAAGCAAATGGAAGAAAATAAAACGGAAAATATTAATAAAGACGAGCAGAAAGTTGAAGAAAAGGATACGAAACCTATGAAACCTACACTCACTGACGAGCAAATTAATAAAATTAACGAGGAATATATGAGACTAGCTAACGCTTCAACAGAAGCTATTACTGAAGCTGGATCAGGCTTTGAGTTCAGCAATAAAACTAAGATTATTGCTTACTTAGTTGGAGATTTCTTGCTTTTAGGCTCTGCTATCACGCCACAAGTTGTTCTTGCAGTTATGAGCCTTAATGATAAGAATATGACCGCATTTGGAACTGCTCTTGCAAGTATCTTGGCGACTTTGGGTTCACAGATTTTATTAATTTTTAAGCTTTTGAAGAAAAAGAAATAAAAATCATAATTTACCTCAAAAAAACTACCCCTCTATCATAGACGATAAAGGGGTTATTTTAGTTTAGATGATAGTTTTATCATCTAATAAGAAAAACTCCTCAAAATGACTCAGAATGGCTAAAACGGCGATATGGATAAATTAAGCCATGCTTGTATGTTGATATTGGGGATTTGTGCATACGGATTTGAGTTTTCTGGTGTCATAAGTCTTTGAAACACTGCAAAAAGTCTGTAATGATTGACATCTAGCCTATGAACGCTTACAAAAATCTCTGCTTCATGATTTGGTAAAATTATTGTGTAGTTAGATGACAAATAGTTTGCTTCTAAACTTGTTTTTAAAGTTACATTTTCAAAAAATACACCGCTTGGAGAATCTTTAACCGTCTGCCACGAATCGCCGGTCTTATAGCTTCCTGCTGGAATATTTAAATCAAAAAATATTTTATTCTTCTGCTTTTGAGCCATAAAATCACTATTCTGTAGAAAATTTGATATTCTTGATACTGTCATATTTCGTCTCCATATATATGGTAATAAAAAGTTCCTTGTGATGAACTATTTGATTTATTACATATAATATACTGTTTATCGTTGACCAATGCTCCTAGATAACCGTCATTATTAGTAGATCTCGTAGTTGCCTGTGGCATAACACAGTCATGATAGCCTTGTGAGTAATTACCGACTTGACCGACCCTCCAGAGTCTAGCTTGAGGAATATATCCAAGATTATGGTTAATAATTGAATCGGTATTAGCTTCGACTGTTATTTTTCTCTGCTCTAAAATTTTGGGATAATTAAAATCAGAATTAAGCCTGAAGTTGGTGATGTCATCTACATTATCTATTTTGCCTTCATAATCTGGAGGAACGAAGCCAGTTAATCTGAAATAAAAAACAGTCTCAAACGAATTATTATGTGAGCAATTTATATAGATATTATGATCATCTGCTCCAATATCAACGACAAAAGGCGGTTGGCTACTGCCATAAAAAATAGGGATTTGAGTCGACAAATCAAAAGCTGGATTAAAATTAGCATTAGTAGACCATTGACCAATAATGAGAGGAGTGAATGGAAGATTGTGTGGTACTATTTTTTTATTCTCATTCCAATACTGACCAACTGGCACATTTACACTAGTAGATAATTTGAGAGCAAGTATCGGTATAGGATAATCGCTACTCATTATAAAATTTCTAGGTTGAGTCATTATTGATTAAGCTCCGTAATCACATCAATGTTTGGACTTGATATATATTGACCGAATCCAGTTGGTGATTTTTCAGAACCGAGATAATAACGCCTAACGTTATTGCCATCCCTCACAATAATTTCCCCTGCTGTCTGATCTATGATCATTTTGCCATCATTAGATGACGTAACTACGTTGCCTGAATATTTTACTGTTTTTTCAATTGTCATATTCTCTCCCTTCTACCCCAATACATCAGTACTATCTAATGCTGATTGATCCAAGATGAATGGCGAAACAACTGTGGTTTTCTTGAGTGTTAGAGTAGTTTTTAGTTGCGAATCACCAAGCGACATTTCAATGCCTATAATTTGGTAGTCCCCAACAAATTCTTTAAAATCTACCGACACAATATCCTGAAGTTGAAGTGCTGGATTACCTTTAACCTCAAGCTTTAAAATCGGCGAATAATTAGCATATTTTTTAAGAATGTCTGTGGCGTAGCTGTCAATATTCTTGTAATTGCCAAAGCAATCATTATCATTAATCTCCAGCGCCTGAACGCCATATTTCTCGACAGACTCGCTATCGTGGGCTTCATATTCTATTGGACTCCCTGAGACCTGCTTAGCTGGTTCACCAAAAATTTGTAAGAAATTCACAGAAACTGGAAAACTATTTGTATTAGTAAATGTAAGCTTCATTGAATCAGCGAATAATATACCAGTAGCCGAGACTTTCTCGGACACTGATTTACCAGATAAATCTACAGCTGTAAAATTTGAGTTATCGGAACTGCCTTTTAGAGCTGGATTAGTTGAACATTGCCAGATTGGATCATCAAATGAAATCCATACGTCTTTGGTGCTGTTGGCTGGTAATCGGTAGGCATCTTCTTTAGATTCATCAGAATATCCGTTGGAATTGTCCATTGTGAAAATAGACTGAAATGCCTGAACGGCGCGGATTTCACTTTTGACTTTAACAGTATTTACAATACTGTCGGTGCGACTTGGCGTGGCTTTAATAATTGTTGTAGCATTAAATGCCATTACTGGTTGTTTACCGATAATCGAAGTTCGTGGCTGAAAACGGATAATACCTTGTTCATCAAGCCACATCGCACCGTTTTCAGCTTGAACTAATTCTTTTAAGGCATTGCCGGCGTTTTTACCAGAAGCAAAATAAACAAATGGAATAACGTTGAGACCTGCTGATAATTTATACATTGCGGGATCAAGCCCGAACTGGTTTAAGATAGTAGCGATAACTTGATCGGTGCGGATATTTCGCATCATCACCATATTCTTGAGACTCATCTCGCCAATTTCGCTCAGGAAATCCATAGCAGTAAAATTTACAACTTCGTCTAGATTTCCGTCATAAGTTGGTAAACCTTGAGTAAGTCCAACAAAAACTGGTGCTAAGCCACCGCCCTTAAAACCCATATAGAGCCGGCATGGTCGTTTTGGCAAGATATATTTCCCAATTGGTGAGGCGCTTCCATCTTCACTGAAGCTGAAGTGTTTATCGTAATTATTCAACTCAAAATCAGCAATACAACTCTGAATATTGTACGGAAACTCCACAGAACGTGAGAAATTCATGGAAATGAGACATTCTTTTAAAAATATATAGTCATACGCATCCCATAACTGAATTGGGTTTTGCTCACTCGATCCAAGAAGGTCAGCGCCATCTAATGTTGATTGATCAAGTGTGAACCATTTAATTCCAGAATTTCTCTTCTTAGTGAATGAAATTGCCACATCCCAATCTAGTGGTCTAACTGAAGCTGCTGCTAGTTGATGAAATTTATCTGAGACAGTAATCATAGTTGAGTAGATTCCCTGAATGATACTTTTACATTTTCCACCATTCCACAATTATTGACGATTGATTGATCGCTTAGCTCCATTCTTGCAACCATATTATCAACACCGAGTTCGGGAATAGAAATGCGAGGATATTTATGTAGTTCGTATTGACGATTGAAGAAGCCCTCTAGAACAGCATACTCTTCAGCTGATAAGAAATTCCATTCGTATTCAAATGTAAATTTCTTATAGACATAATCAGTGTAAATATCACCACTTGCAACTAAAACTTCGCTTTTACCGATTTCTCGATTCTTATTAAATGGAGACGGTAAGAGTGTATAAGTAATACTCGTATTATCATCTGTGATTGTAAGAGCTAAACTCATGCCGCCATCCTCGCTTTCTTTACTTCTTCATAAGCATCATGAAAAGTAATGGCGCATTGCCTCAACTCGCTCTTGGTGCCGACAACGCCATTAAATGTGAAGTTGAATGTTTCGCCACCGCCATTTCCATTACCGGCACCTAACTTTTCTATCAAATTCGCCATCTTGGATTCAGGCACTACCCATTCATCTTCACCAGCTTCGCCTGCCATAATGATTTTACCGCCAGCCGTTGCTGGCACGATCCCACCAGATGCTAAGCGTGGAATTTTAAGTCTGTCTAATTTGCCAAGATTAACGCCTGGGATAGCATTGATAATTCCAATAACGCCATTGATCATATCAACAAAGAAATTAACTGTGTTTTCTACTACTCCAAGTATGTTATTGATTGCGGTCTTAAATGCATTAGAAAACGCTTGTCCAATTTTTTCACCACCTTGGCTAAACATTTCGCTCACTCGTTTCCAAACCTCTGCAAATAAGCCGCCCAAAGTAGCAATCAATGCACCAAAAATCATAGGCACTGCACGCACAAGTGCCATAAATAAGATTATCGCTGCTGATAATAATTGCGCAATTGTATTTGGATCAATTAAGAATGCAATTATATTTGTAATTATCTGTGGCAACGCATTAGTTAAAGCAGTAAGGATTTGTGGTAATGCTTCAATAATTGCCATAAATAGTTTTACCGCTCCATTGAGTAGCATAGTAAGCGTTGCTGGTTCCGTAAGTTTCGTAGCAATAGTAATAACCAAATTAGTAATAGCATCTATTAAGCTAGGTAAAATAGTAACTATTGCATCTATTAGCTTAGGCAAAACCTCTACTAAAGCATTAAATAATTGTTCAATAAGTCCTGGCAATATCTCCACGATCGACATCACGATACTGATTATTGCCTCAAGTACTGGTGGTAATAGCTGGTTAGCTAGTTTCGGAATCTCTGCAATGATAAGCGGTGCAACATTCTGAATAAGTTGAACCATACCACCCAAAGCAACTTCAATTGTTGGCAGTAAGTTTTTACCTACTGTCTCAACTGAATCAATAACGTTGTTTAGTAATTTACCAAAATCTTGAGTATCATCAGCAAGTCCAACCACAAGATTGCTCCATGCGCCTTTAAGCATCCCTATACTTCCGCTGATAGTTTCGGCAGCTTCTTTTTGTGTTGTACCAGCAATCCCGACATTCTCTTGAACTAAATGAATCGCTTCAATGATATCTTGATAATTACTGATATTAAATTTCTTACCCATTGCCTGTGGTAGCTTTTCGGCATCTTTAAGCAGACGTTCCATCTCAGTTTTTGTGCCACCATAGCCAAGTTTAAGGTTATCAAGCATAGTGTAGTTTTGCTTGGCGAAACCTTGATAGGCGGTCTGAATCAACCCCATATCGGTACCCATCTTATTGGCGTTATCGGACATATCTGTTACTGCCATGTCTGCATATCTAGCCGCTGCGGCAGTATCACCTTTTAAGCCTTGAAGTAGTGAAGCTGAGAAACCAGTTACGGTTTCCATGTATTGGTTAGCCGAAAGTCCAGCAGTTTTATAAGCATTGTCTGCATATTGGAATACTTGATTTTGAGAATCCTTAAATAAAGTTTCTACGCCGCCAGTAAGTTGTTCATAATCACTAAACGAAGAGATTGATGATTTAAAAATGTTCGTGAGACTAGAAAACGCTGACTGGAAACCGGACATGAGTTTTTGCCCCATAAATCCGCCCATGCCAGCCAAAAAGCCATTACCAATGTTTTTTAGACCATTTTTAAACTTCTCTCCAAAGCCATGACTAGCTTTTTCACCTGAATCTTTACCACTTTTATCACCAGCAGAACCCAGTTCAGTCTTCATCGTTTTTTCAACATGAGAAATCTCAGACTTAAAATCCTTAGTATCAATTTTGACTTTATATTCGATTTCACCAACTACGGTACTGCTGGTACTCATTATTTGTTTACTCCATCAATAAATGGTTTCATTCCATCACGAAGTGTTTCGTTAGGGTTCTTACTAAAAGCACTGCCAGTACCAACACAAACGATTCTTGCATAGTTTACATAATCACTATGTTTAACCTTTTGCCCAGCATCCACTAAGGCTGATAATTCTTCCATTGATAATGGCATTTTCTGTTTTTTGCCAGTATGCTCATCAAAAATTTCAATGTAGCCACGTTTTGCTGCAACGATCGCTTCCCAACCATAAAGCATGCCGAGTTCAGCAAGCAAATATGCTACTCTAGATACTTTACTCTTGCGGAATGTATTGTCTCCAGACATACGCTTCTTAAAGGCTACTTCCACCGCTTCACGGTCTTCTGGAGTCATTAAATCAAGCAGATTTGCCATACCTACTCCTGATTATCAGGTTTTTCACCTACAATCTTTTGATAGATCTCAAGAACGCCTTCAATTGGCACTTTTGCCAACACTTTGCGAGCTTCATCCGGCTTATCAAACACGCTATAAAGAATATCGTTCAAGTTTCTAATAGCTTCTTTAACTCTCGTTGGATCATTAGCACTTTTTGCTTCTTTTAGTTCGTCGCATAGGTCGACATAAGATAATGTTTGGGCTGAAGACATTGGTGTAACCTTGAATTCTACACCGTCAATCTCGGCAGTGATTTGTTTTGTATATACTGATGTTGAAATAGATACTGACATTGTAATTAAAATCCTTTTTATGCTTAGTATTATGGGTCCATACAGGGTGGCAATAAAAACTTGTGCTTTTCTGAAAATATGTTATAATCGAGGTATTATGGATATGGGTACATTCATTGGAGCATGGACTGTCATTCAAAACAACAAAAAAAAGAAGAATAATAATCTAAAAACTTATCCAATCGAGCATTCAATTATCTTGTGGCTTTTATTTGGCGGTATTTTTGCTTATGTACCTGTAATTTACTTTACTTTCTCAAAAAAACATAAATGGCATCTATAAAAAATAAGCTCCTACTAAGAGCTTATTTTAGTTATTAAGACTTTATTGGTGTGCAGTAACTGGAATGGTCTTTTGTGCAGTTACATCCCATTTAGATGGCTTAGCTAAATCACCGGTACCAACACAGAAGTAACCATTATCAGTTGGTTGCATTTGTAGAGTTGCCTCAATAGATACTGCGTCTGTCGTAGATAATGTTGGATTAAATGACATATTTACGAGACCTGCAAAAATATGGATATCATTATCGTCAGTTTTTTCGCAAACTGGATGGATATTGACAGGCAATGCTTTACGCATACTACAGTTATTGCTACCAAATACAATTGCACCAGTTTTTTGAGCTTCAGCAGTAGGTTTTTGATATGCGTCTGCCCATAAGACTTTTAGGTAATCCAAGTTTGGCAGATAAACGGTAAAGGTTAATTCTGCTGTTTCAGCTTTACTGGATGGTTGCTTACGGGTACCAGCCTGAGTTTTCGCTTCTACTGTACCTTCAGCGTAGTTTGGCGTGATATCGCCAAGACATTTTGCTGGAATAAGGGTATTTCCAATGCTCATTTCCCATTTACCAGCCATAAGTGTTTCGTCCATATATTCTCCTTTATGGTTATTAGTAATAGATTGTGCCAGTAAACGACCAGACCATTCGTCCATTAGTATCTAATCCTACATTAGTAATGGATGATGGTGGCATAATAGTTACATTATGATACTCCCGGCTAAACACTGGCGGTACAGATGGGAGTGTACAGATATCGTATGAGTTATTTAGGAACTTTCTTATTTTTTCGAGCTTCTGGTAGCTTTCGATGTCGGTTTTGCCTCTGGAGTAAACAATATAGTCTTGGCGGTTACGCATGCCCCTATCTTGAGAAGCTCCGACGCTGGCAATATAGATACCGTTTTTACCTAAGCCAATTTTCTCCCAGAATAAATCCTGATCAATTTTACCTAGATTATTATTTTCGAGGAATTTAAGTAATGACAATACAATCATTTCAGAAACTCCTTGAAGCCAAGCTTAGCGACGACATTATCTCCAGCTTTCTTTAGATAATACTTGGTATGAGGATTTTTCTTATTCTCAAAGTGGCGACGTCTGGCATATGGCACCCTAGCGTCTCCAAACTTAATATGCACTTCGGAATCAGATACAACTTCGACTCGTCCATCGCTTTTTAGTTCACCGGACAATTCTGGGGCTAATGCAACAGCATCCATCAGGATTCTATCGCCCATAGCACGCAAACCATTTCTCCAGTTCTCTCGCTCGACTCGCTCGAAAAGCTTCGTGTTAGTTCTAATTATCACCGACATATTCAGCCCTTTCAAGCGTTAAGGTTAAGTGTTCAATTTCATTAGTATCGAAATTACGCCCTTCAGTTACACCAACAATCGAATAATCAGCATTGTTATAGTGAATACCGTTGCCGATAATTTGCTCACAAGTTAAACCGACAAAGTCCTCTGGATGTACATGGACGGTGTTGTTAGATTTCCGTATTTCTTGATTGCCTTGCGAAATCATGCCTTCTTTAATCTTAACGATACCTCGGAGAGTTTTTTGACCGATGATTCGGTTGCCATATACTTCACCTCGGCTAATCGTTAGATATTCAAAGGGTACCTCAACAAACATATCAAACACGGTCATAACATCGTCTTTCCGTGCATAATACCGCTCGAACATTGACTGTACTTTAATAGCGTTGCACTTTCATTAGATAAAACCAAACTCATTGGATTTTTCTTGTCAGCCGTATAGTTGATAGAAAAATCTTCTACTCGTTTTGATTCCACTCCATTATTATGTTCAAAATCCTGTGTCGCTTTAATACTGCCAAACATTTTAGCTAGAAGTATTTTGAGGTCAGCAGGAATTGGATTTGGAAGACTAGATAAGCAAAGTAAATCCTTTAGTTTTAGATCAGTGATTTCAAAATAAATATTAAAGTTCTTAACTTCAACCTCAGAAAGAGGACGACCAAGCAGAGCGACTACTTCATCTTGTGATAACACAGGTTTGTAATTATTCATCTGATCGTCCTTTATTCCTTAGTTTAGTTAATTAAGCATGTGCAAATGCGCCGGCAACGGTTTTGTAGCCTTGTGCAGAACCACCGACATAACGCTCAGTAAGCATAACGTCTTGGTTCTTATTGGTATCAAAATCAGTACGTACGGTTGCGGTAGGTTCACCAATTAAAACGTAGCTTTGGTTAGCGTATGCAATAGCCTTAACGTCTTTACCGACAAGCTCGTCAATTTCAAAGATCTGCTTTACGTCAAGTAAATTAGCAAAGTTAGAACCTGCTGGGAACATCAAGTGTCCGTCAGAACCTTTAGCTAATTTAAGTTCAGTAGTAAATCCAGTTGGTACAACCAAGATTTTACCGGCATTTTTCTCGTCCTTGACGGCGCCAACGGCACGGACTGCCAATTCATAGCTGCCCTCTCCAGTTTCACCTGTAACTTTGGTAGCAACATTTGAACCATAACCACTAGTTGCATTGATGTCGGCAAGCATTGGATAAAGACCACGAGTACCTTGTAAGGTAGCCTTATCGCCAGTTCCTTGACCGATTAAAGCACCGACTGCAATAGCGTTAGCGACACGTGCAGCTAATTCTTCAACACGGAAGGCAAGCAATTCACCAGTTTCATCATCGTAGAGGTCTTGCAAGTCGATTGGAAGCTTTTTGTAGATACCAAGACCTTTAAGATCACGACGAACATTGGTCAGAGACTGGTCAGCTTTTGCATCGCCTTTTTTGTGTCCATTAGCGGTATCGCTAGTACCAATTGCGTAAACGGCAGCACTTTTAACTCCTACTGTACGGAAAGTTGCCAAAATACCAGGATTATCGACCCAAGCCTTGAAGAAGATATTTTCAATCTGGGATGGCATAATAGCATCACCGGTTACACCTTTAGATTTAAGGTTTTCGTTCCATTCACGCATGATTTGTTCATTAGAACCACGGTGGTTTTTAAGAACGATATTCTTAAAGTCTACAAGTGCAGCTTTTGTTTTGAGGTAGTTATTTGCAGAGGCTGGCTGGTTAGGCATGATACCTTTTTCCACAACTGCATCTTTTGCAATTTCTTTATTGTTCATAGTTTCTTCCTTTTCTTCATTATTATTAGTTTCGAGTGCCTCTTGAGGAGCCTCACTCTCTGATTCGTTAGTAGTTTCTTCCTCTGAATTATCAGCGGAAGTTTCGTTAGCTGTTTCTGGTGCTTCGGTTGTCTCAGAAGTCTCAACTTCTGGGGCTTCTGGAGCGACCGTGTGGTCTTTTCCATCACCATTAGCGTCGCCAAAATTGTCGTTTTGTTTCGTCTTCATTTCATCTCCTAATAAAGATTTAATGGCAAGTAATCTTGCTTCCTTGTTGGATCCACGATAGACCAGTGAGACCTCAATCACTTCAGCCTTACTGATTGTTTCAGAGTCAATATTGTAATCGTAATCAATCATTGTAATCGAGAACGCATTAGACAGATGACCTTCTTCAAGCAGTGTAAGCATTTCTTGAGCGATTTCTCGCTTGGAAATACCAGCTTCAAATGTTAGTTCATTATTCGAGAAGTAAGCAGCACGAATGGAGCCAATCACATCACGAACATCACCGCTGTGGTTCAACATTAAAGGAATATCAATGACTTCACTTACGCCTTCGCTTGGGATAGCCGAAACAGTAATATCTCCACCACCTTTTAATGGTAAGCGTAAGCTTGCTACATCTACATGCTCGTAATGACGATCTTCGTTATTAGAACTTGCGACAAAGACAATTCTTCTTTCGCCATCAACACTCTTAGTAGAGAGCTTGCCGGTAACTGAAACAATTTTCTGTTTAATTGTCATGTTTTCCTTAAAGTTAATTTAATATTTGCGATTCTGCATCCATATGGACATCTGCTTCATCAAAAGTGATTATGTAAAGATATAGGGTGGCAGTAAAACGTGATAAAATAAGCAGTAACATATGGAGGTATTATGTTGCTCGACGAAATTAAGAAAAAAGCACAAGAATTTTATAAAAATAAAATAGTCCCAAAATTAAATGAAGCAATACCTAATATCACTGATAAGGTAAATGAACCAATCAATGCATTCAAAATTGATAATAATAACGTTAAAGATGATGAGCTTGACTTTGATTCAATAGAAGACTGTCCAAGAGAAATAGCAACTGTTTATGGCGATTATAAAAATCGTAATACCAATGCATGCCCACATTGTGGACACATTTTTGATGAGCCGCCTACCCGTGGCAAAAAATGTCCAGAGTGTGGCAATCAATTTTACGTAAGATTTAATAATAGATTATTCGCTAGTGATTTATTAAAGCCTCAAGATGCAGTTGCGGCGGATTGTTTTTCTCATATGCTTAATATGCCAGACTTCAATATAACTGTTGATTTTGCAAGAAATATTTTGGAAAGTCGGCGTAAATCTTTTCCAGTTGAACCAGCTTCTCGTGATGTGATATGGGATATAATGCGAAGATTTCCGGATACCCTATCAAATGATCCATTAAGGATGATAAAAGCAGTAGAGCGACTGGAACATTTGGTTGCAATATATGAAAATGACTGTGGTAGAGATCCTAGATCACTATTAGAGTCTAGTGTCGAAAATAATATTGCTTATTGTAAGCTCATGATTATGCTAAATAATCCTGGGCAAGATTATCTATATGTATCTAGTAATAGTTGCTGTGAAATTTGTAGATCAAGGTATGGTAAAAAGATTAAAATTAAAGATGCAGAAGAGAAGATGCCAGTTCCGTTTAAGGATTGCCAAAACAAACTACATCCTAAAGACAAATATAATTTCTGTCTAGCTAAATATACTTGGGCTGAGCCACCAATTCTTTAATCTATTTTCAGTCTAATGTCGGCTTCAGATGATTGTGGCGTTACGACTTTGAGATTAAAACGCTTCTTGCAATATGAACATTTTACATTTTGCACAATCAATGTACTATCTGTTTCAAATAAATATCTATCACAGTGCGGACATTTGATTTTCATTACAATGTTGCTCTCATTTTCATTCGACAATGACAGTTCGGGTGTAAGCCAGCGCTGTCAACGTCTACGAAGTTATTATTAAAAATACCACCGTCAGCTCCAAGAATACTCTCGTTCTCTCGCAAGAATGGTTCGTCCACCAATACTTCCTTTCCATTCATAGCCTGGCAAAACTCACATGGATGTGCTGAGGTTGTATGCCATGTCTTATAGATTTTTGCACCAGTCTCATGCATTAGTTGTATCATTGCATCTACACTAGCTTTACCAGCAGAACGATGTTCTTCGGTGCGTGCCAGTCTCTGCACCCTCCACTCATCAGTGTTCATGATCTCACGTAGTCGAGTGGCTAGTTCTTCTTTATTTAGCCCCATCTCCTGACCTTGAGCCAAAACATTACGAATACTTTCTGCAGTTTCTTTAGAATATGATTTAGCTACATTTACTAAATATGCTTGATAATCAGCACGAGTTAGAGTTGATACAATAAATTCAGAAGTAGCGTCAATCGGAATATTATTTGCTTTAAGTAATGCAATACCCTCTGTATAGGTTGTTTGACCTTTTACTAGCATATAAGCAACAATAAACGCTAGAATTTCTTGTGCAGTTTTATTAGCTTCTTCCTCATCAATATCGCTTACGTCTTTATTAAGCTCATTATTCTCAATCGCGCGTTCAATCTGACGGTTCATCTGGTCTCTCAAAACAGACGAAACGTCATCAATAAACTTCTGCTCCTGTTTGGTTGGTGTATGAGCCTTATGACTACAAGTACAGTGATCATGATGTTTCTCATGGTTATTATCAATGGCTTTATTTTTATCTGCATCATTAGACTGTGCCGAATCAGGAGCGTCTTCTACTTCATCACCCTCATCTACTTCCGGCTTATCATTCACAATAACCGGCTTTACATAGCCTTGTTTAAGCAGTTTGTAGCCCTTAGATAGACCGAATGCGTCAACTACTGAATCGAGTGAGTAGCCATTCATTACTGCCTGGTTGATTAAATTAAACTCAATCATTTTTCGTTCGGCATCAATTTTCTCTTCATCGGCAATACCAGGAATATCTAAGTCAAAAGTAATAGCATATCCAAGACCACCAGTAACACGATTAAGCTCATGAGTAAGCCTAGAATAAATCTTAGTCGCAAATGGTTCTACGGTATATTTAATGAAGATTTGCTCATCGACGCGGACTGAAGCGTAGGTATTATTATCATTTACGCCACGGATACTCGCCGGCACACCAAAAGCACTGTCAATCTTATCATTAGCCTGCTTGAAGACTGAATCAAGCGACATATCTTTATTGGATTGAGAAAATGGCACCCATTCAATTTGTGCAGATGTTGCAGCCCCAGTTGCAGGATCAATGGGACGGTGAGAATAGATAACATTATTATTTCTACCACTTCCACGATGTGAGCTTTGCATTTTAGCGACAATATCTTCAAACTGCGCTCCGTCTTTAGCTGTAACGATGAATTGACCAGCTGGCACAGCGCCATTCTCAAAGAAGCCTGCTTGATAAGCTGCAATGTAATCGTCAACATTAGCCCATTTCTGAATGGCGTTGCTTGGTGCATATCCACGGCTGAGATTATACGGATCGTAGCCTGAATAGATTTCAATAACTTCGTTTTCCGAATAGGTTGAACCACTACATTGATAATATTTCTTACCACCACTAACGACTTCACTCACGCCTTCCAAAAATGTCAGACCAGCAAAATTGTCCTCCGTGATATCACCACCAGCACAAGCCGTATTCCCTTCATAATGCCATAAAAGTAAGTATACTTTCGGGTGAACTAATGCCATGACTGCCAAGGCTTCACGAAAATCCGTAGCAGACATCTGCTTATTTGGACGATATAATGCATTTACGACGTTTGGATTGTTTTTGATTGGCTTACCATTAGCGTCTATTGCGTACGGTCTAATAACAATGAATTTATTGACAATCGCTTTGATTGACGGATAAGTATTGTCATAGCTATTACCCTTATAAAAACTATAAGCAAGTGGCATTGGGCGATAATAACCAGCAGGATGAGAGCTAGTATCATATAATGCTGATTTTGATTTTGAATTAAATAAGCTCTTAATTTTGTTAAACATGAAATATTTCCTTGCGATAGATTATGATTCTATACAGGGTGGCAGATGAATAAAGCGATAATGTTATATCTTTACTTGTATAGTTGAATATATATGAAGCAACCATGAAGCAATTTAACAGAGGTAGAAAAACGATTTTTGTTAAATCCGTGAAGTAAAAATGTTATATCTAACCGATTATCACGCCGCCATATTCAATCTTTGGCGGCTCAGGTGGAGTGTAAAAACATAGGATTGTAGCATCTGCTAGGTCAGGTGAGCGGAAGCCTCGTTTTTTATAATCGTCCTTACTTTCAACGCCCCTACGCCCTTTGCTATCCATCTTCCACTCACGGTTCGATAACTCCACTAATAAATCTTTGTCATTAGTAATCGAAATTTGATCAATAATGGATTGCAAATAAAACCATGCTTCTGAAATGAGATTCGGATATTTGTCTGAGTTTGAAGCTTTGGCTCCGAAATTGATTGGAATAATATTGTAGCCTCTTGCAATCATTTCATCCGTAACGCCGCCACCAACACCAGTATCATCGATTTTGATTAGGACATCTTTGTCCGCACCAATAAAATTGACTAATAAATCACAAACTTCAGTTGTGCGTTTTTTAGTGAATGAAGCTCGTCCGATTTCTTTCAGTCCTTTTCGCTTCACAAATACAGTGCGGTCGCCACCAAGACGAGCCACATCCACCCCAACCTCAATTGCTCCTTCATCATCAACATTTCTACCCATCGCCTCAATCACTTGGGCGGTCTGAATGATATTCTTATCCGAGATAGCCAATGCTTTACCCAAATAATCGTGAGCATAATCTTCTGGATGATTGATTCTGGCTTGCTCTATTTCATAAAGGATTCCATTGGAAAGCCAGCCGTTTTTCTGTGCAATTCGATAATCTACCTCTAGATGCCAGACATCTTTACGAGGTGGGTTAGTGATAAAATAGGAAATCACAGGGTCAAGGTCGGTGAGGCGGTTAAGTGTCCAAACAATCTTACTACCAGGCTTACGAATAGTTGGATTAAGAATGCGTATTGATTTAAGGGTAATGGTCTGAGCTTCATCAATCCATGCAATATCAACGCCTTCAAGCGACTTAATGGTTGTTTCCACGTTTCGATCAAGACCTTTAAAGATGAAAGTTGAGCCGGTGTTGGTATTCGTGATGGTATCATTTGTCCAGACGAACTCCGAAAAGCCATATTGCTGGATTAAGTCAATCAGAAGTTGATACGAGCTATCTGCTATATTCTTCTGGAACTGACGTAAGCAAGCAATACGCACTCGCTTTGAACGAGCCGTTAGTAGCAAAAATCGAGCCACGGTATGGCTCTTTAAAGAATAACGACCACCTTCAATAACTGCATGTCGCCACCAACTATCAAAAAGTGGCTTAAACTCACTTGGTAGCTTTACGAGTGTTTTTGCTATCACCATCCACAAACTCCACCAACGCTACTGGTATTTCTATCTTTTCGCCACCAGAAGTGATATCACGTTTTTCAGTAATGCGAGCTTTAAGTTTATTGTACTCTGCTATTGCTTTCATTTTTGCATTAAAATCAGCATCCTGCACAATAAGCTTCTCGAGTTGCTTATCGACGAATTGGTCATTAAGTCCGTGAGCTTCAAAGATTTCATCTATTCGTTCTAAGATGTTAGGTTTTGTTAGGAGTTCTGACGCACATGATCTAGCTGTTCTATACCAACCAGGCTTACTGGTGTCAACATTATAAGCTTTAACGTAGCTTTGAACTCCATTACCAAAAAACTCACGATCGCCTGCATATAATTGACAGAATAACTCTTGCTGTGGGGTTAGTCTATGTCCGCTTTTTGTGGTTGGCTTGACAGTAGATTTTACTACTTTTTTACTCTTACTCTTTATCATTCCGTCTTCTGGTCTTTCTCAATATAATCAAGTAGGTCTTTATTCTCGTAAATATTACCTTCAACTTCATAATCTACCTCCCAGCTCCTATCGAGAGGCATCTCATCTAGATAATCTTCTAACGGAAGTAAATAAAACTTACAGTTATCTCTATCCCACGTTACTCTAAAATAGCCCTGACCAATAATGAGTAAGATATCATCTTCATAGATTTCTTTACCCTCTTTGTCGGTACGACCTGTGAATTGATTGACAATAAAGTCATCATTATTTAAATAATCAGAAAAGCAGTCCATGCCAAGTTCGATTCTTTCCTCGAACTCATTTTGAATGTTATAAATCATTTTCTTTTCTGATTTATACCAAGCTCTAAATTTTAATTCACGCATTGCTATTACTCCTCTTCTATAATAGGGTAGTCATCCTCTGGATCGAAGCTTGTAATTTGGATTTCATTCATTACTACATTTGCACATGAGTCAAAAAACTCATTCTGTTCATCAGATGACATCCTCTCCCATTTTTCTTTTTCTATATTTAACTCTCTATAGCCATGTCTTGAATATCCATAAATATGGTTTAATGACTGTGTAATTTTTAACATTTTAGTCATTTTAATTATTCTTTCTTATTTCTCCTTATTCTTCAGAACCATCTAAGACCCCTAGTGGCGCATCCCTGAAAAACCTGCCTATGCTTGATATTGTTGGGAAGAATTTTGTAACCTCATCAGGTTTAAGTAACTCTGAATAATCATACTTAGAGGCGTATTCTAGCAAGGGGTGCATTCTCATAGCTCTAATCACTAATGCTATTTGTTCTCTTGACGGGATTGGTATTGGAGTATTACCAAAAATCATACTATCTTGAATAATCGTCGGCATAATGTAATCCACGATATTTTGCCCATCCGGCATTGTCCTAGTTTTATGTCCTGTGTATGTCATTTAGCTTCCTTTATTATTTTGTCAATTACCTCTTTGCAGCCTTTTTCAATGTCTTCTACTCTCCACTTACGACCATCCATGAAATGTCCAGAGAGATTTATAAAATCCGTGCAGTGAGCGTAATCCCATCCTAAGTACCATCCCTCCGGCAATCTGAATCTCTTGTCTAGGTCTTCGCCACTAAAGGTAAACCCCCCGTAGACTAGGCATTTATCGTCTATTTCGAGGTGGTCTTTTTTGTAATATGGGTGGCTTTTCGGAATTCTAATATAGGCGTTTGGGTGGCTAGCACACCACACGATAAAGAATTCATAGCCGGAGTGCTTGCCTTTAGTTATTGTCTCAAACATTGGCGGTTTTTCCATACTGTAAAGTTCCATTAGTCTGTCCATTATTTTTCCTCACTTAAATATTTAATTACTTCTTCTTTTGTCCCCTCAAAACGAGTTTTGCTATGTTTCCCGGCGAGAAATCCTAGAGTTAAAATAATGAACATAACATCTACGACTGTAGATCCACCTAGAAGATGATGATTAAATAAAAGTAATCCAGCAAACATTGAAAATGTAACTATATCTTTAATAATTGAACCTATTACTGACTCGTTTATAACTATGTATTTAGTTTTGTCGTTATCCATACAACTCTCCTTAATAATTCACGGGAAACATTTCTGATCCCTTTGGTTTTTGTGGTAATGTTACTGCGATATCAATATCTTTCACTCCTTTTTCTCTCAAAAATCGCTCTGTCTTTTTAATTTCTGATAAATTAGAGTTCATAATTTTATGTTTAGTGTCATCATGGGCAGTATAGCGAATTATGTAGTTGATCGGAGCAATCGGTTTTATGTATGTGCGCGTCTTCTTCATGAATTTTCCTTTCTTGCTCCACATTTACCACACTTACCGTTTATTGTGTGTGTCATACAATAGCAGTGTGTGCAGAGACTAACACTATAGTCTGCTACGCTAGTTCTAAATTCTTGATATTCATCCTCTGTATGAGTGCCGTTGTAGTACTTCATTGCCTCATCAATTCCACTAGACTCACATATCATGGCAGTCTTGAGTACTATTGTGGCTTCATTAGCTAATCGTTTAAACGTCTCCTCTCGTACATCTTCGTGGGTAAGCTTGATGTCTGAATAAGTTAGGGCTATTATTCTCTCTACTATTTGATTAATCGTTGATAGTTTCATTTTTACCTCTCTTCTCGGATGAGTGCCATCAGTGGCTCGACTCACTGACACGGATCCCATTAACTTAGCTTTTCGGTTTGGCACTTCTTTCATTTTGTCTATCTAAAAATTCTGAATAAGTAATAGCCTCTCTTTCACCATCTTCGTTCTCAAAAACCACTAAGGGTAGCTCAATATCAAATGAGTTTGCTTCTTGTTGCCATGTAGGGTTCAATTCAATCCTTTTAACAATGAAGTTGGTCAATTTAATTTGATTATTGATAATAAACTGGTGAAGTGGGGTGTATTTGCCGGCTCTATCACAACCATAACATTCTTTAAGATAGAGAGTAACTTTAGTATCTTGATTTATCATAAAATCTTTCATTATTCCTTGCTCTACCTTTCTCTGGAATTATTCTAGCTGTGGATTTTCTTACCCAATCAGGTAAGTTTCCGGTTGTAATACTAATGTCGTGTAGGGTGGCAAGACGACGTATTATGCTCATGTCTAGATAACGATAGTCTCGAAGTGCGCGCATAAACGGTCGCCAGTGATAAGTCCAAAAGTTTCTCTGCCGGACATCCCACCTCGTAAATTTCTGCCAGCCATATTTATCTTTGATGTAAATATCACGTGGATTAACGAACCATATTTCGAGACCATTCGTTTTCCGAACGGATACCTGATAATTTCTTGCCACTTTACCTCCTCGCAAGATTTTTATTTAATTACGTAAATATTCATCAATAATTTGCTTACATTCTTCAAGCCCAACCCCAAACTCTGCTTTGTAACCTCTCGCACGCAGTTTTTCGAGCATTTTAGCCTGCTCTTCGATATGTTTGTTCCACCAATCTCCTTTCTTACGGATTTTGGTTTCACCTTTTAAAATTTTCTTGGCGTCCTTATCGCGTTTTAGCTTGGTGCCGTCTTTTTTAATTTCAATATAAAGTCCGAAATAAAACCCCCATTCGCGCACGATACTATTCCAGTCTTTGCTATTTACATTTTCACTTGACTCTGCGATGAGTAGATCAGGATAGCCTCTTTTCTGATGTAGTCTATGATGTTTCGCCGCCTGACCAGGTGTCAATTTAAGATCGGCTGCGAGATCGAAGCGATAGATTACGTCTGGGTATTGCGTCTGCAGATGACATGCTATCTGCTCATAGAGATTATGCTCGGAATCGTATTTTGGAATTCGTCTCATTTTTTATTACCTCCTTTCTTTTGGTTCTCCACTGCAGCTCATAGCGCTGAATCTTACAGTGGAGACAATAACTTAAAACCAACGTGAGGAGATAATATTAATTACCTTTTACCAACAATCTACAATAGTAGAAATTCAATAGTTAATAGTTATTAGTTTTAAGTTAGTGGCTGCGTCTGTATTGACATTTAACTGACTATTTTACTTAAGGGGGTATTTTACCAGCACCACACTACAATTTATTTGAGTCCTTTTAGCTTTTTTAGTAGCTTTCTAAATCCTCTATTACTGCCAATCTTTTTACCGCTCCACCATCCTGAATAAGGAAAGAGTTGAATATCAATTCCACTAGGATGGTGAATGATTAAAAGTGTGTGGTTAGCAACTTCAACTTCGTATCCAAGCTTTTCTAAAGTTTCTTGGCAAGATTTCATCCTGATAGGTTGAAGCTCTGCCTCACGCTCTTGATCTAATCTATTGCTCATTTTTATTAAAACCTTCGAAGTCAATATCAAGACACTTGGCGAGTACGTTTTTGATTTCTTTCGCAATTTCTTTCTTTACATCCTCATCATCTTCTTCTTCATCATCACAGTCATTATCACTGTCTTTTTCATCTTCAGGTTTTGAGGATTTTATTTCTTCGAAATTAGATTTGAGTTTTTCTAAGATTTCTCTGCCAAGATCGGTATCTATTTTTGCTACGGCTTCAAAAAGCAGATCCATCATTTCATAGATTGAAAAATCTGTGCCTGCTACAGCCCGTACTGATTCACCGGTATTAGTCAATCCAATAATCATATATCCAATAAGTTTATCTTTTGAAACACTTTCTTTAATTGTTTCGGTTGCAGAGTCAAGATTCTCTAATTCTTTGTGTTTAATTGTTCTAGCACCTGTAGACTTGATTAATTTTTCTATTAACTCATTTAATTTATCGTTTATTTCGTTGTTTTTCATAGTTTCTCCTTAAAAATTAAATTATTACTCTAGCCCTTTGCCTTGATCTAACCTATTGCCATATCCGTTATTGATTAAATATTCACGAAGTTCCGCCGCCATTGTTAAAATCCAGTTCAAGCCATCTTCAAGTGTTTTACGATTCAGATACACAATGCCGACGGTAATATGGTTTTTGTCGGTATGGTGGATGTGCTGATTCTTGCAATAGAACTCAAACCGCTTAAGTTCTGGGTAAAGCACTTGGTAGACTTCTGATTGCTTTGAATTTGTATAGTCGGTAGCTGAAGCTTTACCCGTCTTCCAATCAATTCCAGTTGTGCCGTCTTTAACATCTAGCACACCAGAAATTACACACCAATCTGTTAATTTGCGGACTCGTTTGGTTGCTAGTTCAACTTCTGGTGCTTCTAATTTGCGACCACCAAAGATTTTTGGGATTGCTTTATGTTTTTTGACATATCGTTCCCAAATACCATGCATCTTTTTCCCGAACTCCATCGCATTATTCGGTTCAATTTCAACGCCAGTGTATGGAGCAATAGCACGATCAATATCGCCACTCTCCCAAGCACTCAAAATTGAATAACTAACACGAATTGCGCCAAAACCATCGTTATTCATTAGAAGCCTCGCTTACATTTATCCTGATCGTCTTTTTACGTTCTACTTCTGTAATACCGGCAGGCAATCGATAATATTTCGTTCGATGTTCATCAACCGCTTTTGAATTGATTGACCACGTGGTCTTTTTCGTCCAAAACTTAGAACTATGAAACTTGGCTTCGCCATTGTCTTTATATTTTGCTCCAGCAGCAGAATAGTTAATTTTAATCTTCTCACCCTTAATGGCTGAAAAATTTGGATTAAATTCTAATGCTTGATGTTCAATCTCTGATTTAAGTAATTCAACTGCTTTATCGACCTCAGCTTGAATTTCAAGAAGGCGGATAATTGCTCTTTCGGCATTAGGATTGACAATAAAGTCCTTACCCTCGTTCTGTGCCTGAAAAATCTCGGTTGGGTTAATTTTCACTATTAACTCGTTGTTCATTTTGTCCTCTTCTCATATTTCTTTATCAAGATTGAAACTTGTTGCCCAAGCCTCGCTAAGTCATTAAAAGTATCATCAAATATCTGTTGGTCTGGCTTACCTTTGTCGAAAATTACATACTCGCTCATTTCTTCACGCATATATTCATAAGAATAATAAATAATACCGCGCAAATTTTTGAGCATAGCTATATCTCTTTCGTTCATTTTTTATTCTCCTGTTCTAGTTGATCAGCTAAATTACTTACTTCCTCGACAATCTCTGCTTCTTGAGTTTCTGTGAGTTCTGGCTTGCGTTGTGGATTATCTTCATATTCGCCATCAACAGCCTGGTCTTCTTGAATTGCTTTTTGAAGCTGAGTATTTAGAGGACCGAATTTACTAATCAAGAGCTTCAATACGGTTTTCTTTGCCATCGAATCAAAATCATCATTCCAAAGTCCTGAGCCATATTTGGCAAAATTCTTGGAATATTTTTTGGCATGTGTATTTAGTTCCTCGACTGTCATGTAGAGCGACTTCTCGAAGCCATTTAATAGTCTGAAATAAGCCACGAAACCGCTTGTTTGAGCTTTTTCACGTTTAGATGAGTCTTCTATCCATTTGAACTCCATCTCGCCGCTTAGTCGGTCAAAATTGACAATTTCACCTTCTTTTACTTCAGTAGCATTGATAGTTTTATAAAAGCCGGAACGTTGAGCTAGTTGGATAAAGCCTTTGTACCCCATTTGAAATTGGCAGACTGTTTCTTCGTCCTTCTTATTCCTATTTAACGTATAAGGAATTAGGTAAGCAAAACCTAAGTTCTGGTTGATAGGTAGATCCATTGAAGCTGCAATTAGTGCCGCCGAAACTACGCTTTCTGGTTTACAAGTATTGAGTAGTTTATTGGCGTTCGCTGCTGCAACTAAGCTCGTTACAAATTGTGATGCTCGTTTACCGAGTAGATCATTAAGACGAGTACTAACAGCATCTTCTCGGATATATTGAGCTATTGATAATCGTGTCTCTGTCATTTTTTATTGTAATGGCTCCTGCCATTCTCCTTCTTCGTCATCTACTACTTCGCTACTATGTCCATCTGGATATTCAATCAATTTGCCACGCTTAAATGTTCGCCAAGCACCACAATTATTGCAAACTTCAACATCCTGATAATCTTCAACGTAATCACACTTAATTGGATCTGCATGACCAAAATCGTATTTATCTGTGTGAGTTTTTTCATGTAGACAAACTGGAATAGTGTCATCAATTACTTTTACTTCAGTTTTCATTTTTTCATCTTTCTTCAAGATTTTTAATTACACTAATAACTCCAAGTACTAGTAGGTATAAACTCGTCCAATTGATAATTGGATACCTTCCACCACCTATGAATAGTAATAAGATCCCTAATCCGATGGTAATAATGCCCTCGATAGTAGACATACCTTCAATTTGGTTGTTATTTATTTTTTCTTTTTTGTAGTTTTTGTTTTGGCGTCGAACCATATTTTTCTCCTTTTTGATTTAATTTCACCTCTAACTGCTTTTGTTTTTTCTGCCATTCATCTACTTGTGTGAACTGGCGAGTGTCCGCTGTTAGTTTTTGGTGTCAACGTGAAGCTACAAACTTAAAAATTGATGAATGGAGTTTAATAGCCTCACGAAACAACAAAAAAACGGTCTCTGTGAGACCGTGATAAAAAACACACCAGCAGGGGCGTGTTATTTTACAACCATGTAAGTTTTTTAAGTGATATGATTATATCATGAGACTGGAGTTATTTATCTTTTGGACGAAGGTTGCGAAAGAGAATTTTATTAAGTTTCTCAAAGAATGGTTGAACTTCTTCCAAATCTAGGAGAAAACTCGCTGCGCCATAAATTCCTAAAGAAACAAGAGAAATAACGAAGAATTTTGGAATAGTAACAAAAACGGAATTGTCGGTGGCGCGGAGTGGTAATAACTTCGTAAGAACGTAAGCAGAAATACTAGTAACAATAGTGGCTATAAGCATACGAATAAAGGCAGTCCAGAAACCTTTATTGAGTAGATTTTGACGAGATTTTTTCTGAAGAAGAAAGAGGAGAATAAAAATTTCAAGAACAGCACCAATAGATTGGGCCCAACCAAGCCCATCCGGACCCAGACCAATAATACTAAAAATAATCGACAAAATCATAGTAAAACCGACAGCAATAATACTGACAACAAAAGGAGTCTTGGTATCCTGCCTGGCATAAAAACCACGAGAGGCAATATGGAAGATTGACTGGGCAAAGATGGCAAGAACAAGCGACCCCAAAACACTAGCAATGATGGGCTGGCCACCGTTTTTGACAAAGCTAACAACGTAACCACGAGCAAAATAAGCAATCACGGAAACTGGGAGAGAGATCCAAATAATCATACGGAGAGCACGACGAAAAACATCGTCAAATTTTGTGGTATCTTCATTATTGGTTTCTTCAGTAAGTTTTGGAAAAAAAGCAGTGGAGATAGCAACCCCAATAAGATTAACTGGCATTTGATGTAGGCTGTTAGCTTGCTGAAAAGAACGAAGCGCACCCTTACCCATGCGAGAAGAAAGATTAGTAGCAAGAATGGAATAAATATAGTCAATTCCCTGATCCAGAGATCTAGCAGGTAAAAGTTTAAGAACAGTTTTGAAACCAAGATTTTTCCAATAAATCTTAAACTGATAATCAAAACCGAGACCAAAAAGACCGATTAAACTAATAAAAATCTGAAGAATGGCACCAAAAACAACACCAATGGCAACGCCCATAATACCACCTTCAAAAAGCTGGAGACCAAAAAGATTGATGCCGTTGGTAAAAAAGGTGATACCAATAAGAATACCAACATTATAGAGAGCAGGGGCGAGAGAAAAGAAGACAAAACGACCAACAGCCTGCTGAATTGAATTAAGAACAGTGGCAATACTAAAGAGAAAGGGATTGATGGCAATAACACGCATCATATTAATAGCAAGGATAGTACCAGATTCATCAAGACCTGGGCCGACAATATAGCGAACAAGAGGATCAGCAAGAATCATAATAAGAATACTGGAAATAAGCGTAACAACAGCCATTAGATTAAGAATCGAGGAACTGAGTTCCCATGCGGATTTTTTATTACCAGAGATTAGTCTTTGATTAAAAACGGGGATGAAACTGACCGCTAGGGCGCCAGAGGTAAGTACAAAAAACATAAAATCGGGGATTGTAAAAGCAGCAGTATAGGCATCGATACCAGTGGGATAGGTATCGAGATAATATGAATTTAAAAGACGATCCCGAAAAATACCAAGGAGGGCGGAAATAAGTGTACTGAGACTAAGTAGGATGGCAGCATATTTTACACTAAGCTTGCTATTTGCCATAGCAACCACAGAACGAAATTGAAATTTCTTCATCTTGTATTTATTATACACGATACGCTAGTGCGGATACGGAGAGTTTTATGAGATTTTTAAGCATTTTCATGTTATAATAGCAAAGTGAAAATAAATAATCTTGTCCTGGTTCACGAACTAGGTAAAGAAATTCTAGACTCAGAGAATATGAAACGTGAAAAACGTTTTCTTCAGCATGGTAATATATCCACCTATGATCACTCAATTGGAGTGGCAGCCATGAGCCTAGCACTAGTTAATATCCTTAGGACAAAAGTTGATAAGGTTTCTCTAGTAAGAGGGGCATTACTTCATGATTTCTTCTTGTATGACTGGCATGATAAGACAGCGATGCCGAAGGCACACGCTTACCTCCACCCATTAATCGCTTTTGACAATGCGAAGAAGGAATTCAAGTTGAATGCAATTGAAAAAAATATCATTCAATCGCATATGTTCCCAATCAGCATTGTAATGCCGAAATATAAGGAAAGTTGGATTGTGGTGATAGCAGACAAGGTCTGTACAGTAAGTGAAGTAGCGTCAAATATTAAATTACGATTAGTCGCTTCTTTACTGAAAAATAATAATCTTATCATGTAAATTGTTTTATTAAATTAGAAAAAAAATACCTGATCAATCAGGTATTTTTCTTATATCACCACGGGATTGTAATAATGTAGTTAGTAACTTTTAAAAATACTAATCGTGGAGTTTAGCCGCATCTGGCAAAGTAGCCCCATCGAAAATATTTTTTAGATCTTCCTCTTCAAGAGATTCTTTTTCAAGAAGTGCACTTGCAACACGATCAAGAACCTTGCGATTAGCTTTTAGAACTGCTTCGGCGCGCTTAGCGGCTTCAGTGGTGAACTCAGCAATTTCTTCATCGATTAATTCAGCAGTCTTTTCAGAATATGGCTTACCGGTGCTAATAGTATAGTAACCAGTAGCTTCGGAAGGATAGACAAGATTACGAGTTTTCTTTCCCATACCTTCGCGAATAATCATCTCTTTGCTCAATTCTGCAACATGCTGAAGATCCGAAGAAGCACCAGTAGTGACGCTATCTTCGCCAAAGATAATTTTTTCAGCAATACGACCGCCCATGGCGCGAGCTAGAACATCTTTTAATTCATAAACACTCTTATAGCTACGATCCTCAGGGGGAAGGAACCAAGTAACACCGCCAGTGTGACCACGAGGAATAATAGTAATTTTATGAACTGGATCAGAATCTGGAAGAACGTGGCCAACTACAGCATGACCAGCTTCGTGATAAGCGGTAATTTTACGTTCTTGTTCATTCATAACTTTGGATTTGCGCTCAGGGCCGATAGCGACGCGCTCAAAAGCTTCAGTTAAATCGGCGCCAGTAATTTCCTTGTGACCTTCACGGGCAGCGGTAATGGCGGCTTCGTTGGCGATATTGGCAAGATCGGCGCCGGAAGATCCAGCAGTTTTGGCAGCTAGAGCCTTGAGATCAACGGTTTTATCGGCTGGCTTATTTTTGAAGTGAACTTCTAGAATAGCAAGGCGATCCTTGCGTTCAGGGAGAGTGACATCAACGTGGCGATCAAAACGGCCTGGACGAAGTAGAGCTTTATCAAGCATATCAACGCGGTTAGTGGCAGCAATCACGATGACGCCCGACTCGTTGTCAAAACCGTCCATTTCAACAAGAATCTGGTTTAAGGTCTGCTCATCTTCGCGACCGGCGCCACCACGAGCATCACGCTTATGTGCGACGGCATCAATCTCATCAATGAAAATGATACTTGGGGCATTCTTTTTGGCTTTGCTAAAGAGATCACGAACACGAGAAGCACCAACACCAACAAACATTTCAGCAAATTCGGAACCAGAAATATTAAAGAAAGGAACATTAGCCTCGCCGGCTACGGCACGAGCCATGAGAGTTTTACCAGTACCTGGATCACCAGCAAGAAGCACACCACGAGGGATTTTAGCACCAAGTTTTTCATATTTTTTAGGGTTCTTAAGAAAATCTACAACCTCAGAAAGATCTTGCTTGGCCGCCTCATTACCTGCGACGTCAGTAAAAAGAACATGTTTTTTATCTGGGCCATAGAGCTTGGCACGAGCTTTGCCGAAACCCATATTTTCTTTGTTAATGTTTTGGGCCTGACCGAGAAGACGACCAAAGAAAATGACAGCAATAATAATAGGAACAGCAATAGTCATAATATTTATAAAAATCTCAGTGTAATTGATTGGGTCGACATAGTTAATGGCTGGATATTTTTCCTGGCATTTTTTCAGATCATCACCAATTTTATCAGCACAGCGGTTGATAAGACCCTGTTCATAGAGAGTACCTGAAGGATCCTTGCGGGAAGTTTCGGTTGGGACGTCCTTGTCTTTGAGGGTAATTTCTAGCTCATTGCCGGAAACAGTAATACGTTTAATGTTACCATGTTCGTCGTTGGCACGGGAAATTACATCAGAAAGCGGAACTTCCTTCATCTTGACACTACCTGAGCCATACAGATTGATACAATAGGCAATAAAAATAATCGAAAGTAAAGTGAAGATGATTGATCTAAAGGTATTAGACTTATTTTTCTTCGTGAGGTTGATCTTCGGTTTGTTACCAGATGAATTTTGTGCGTTCATTAATCTCCTTAATTTTCTCGAAATAGGTTACTTTATCTTAACTCAGTCTGTGGTTTTGGACCATAAAACTAAGAAGAACAGATAGTATTATATTATCATATCATTGCATTTTTAGGGGGAGTGTGGTAAATTTAACAGTAGCGGGGCGTGGCACAGTTGGTAGCGCGCGGCGTTTGGGACGCTGAGGTCGCAAGTTCGAGTCTTGTCGCCCCGACCATAATAAATACGACATCTGGTGGTCGTTTTTTTGTTTTCTTATTTTAATGTAATTATGGCGAGAGTTTCTTGCGTTTTGAATTGCTTAATTTGATGCCGATGGTTTTTTAGCCACTCATCAACGGCGCGACCGGAGCCAGGAAGTTCTGCGTTATTATAATCATGAATAACAATGATACCTCCAGGTTGCATCTTATCCTGAACCAGGGAGAGACTGGTTTTGATTGAAGTATACAAATCACCATCAAGGAAGGCGAAGCAAATTTTAGCAGGCAAGTCGGTTTCTGGATTTAGGTCTTCAAAAAAAGCTTTCTTAATCTTTGGGAGTATAAGATTCTGTCGTTTAAATTTTTCAATTACTTCACGCTTTGTGACAAAGAGCTCACCAGTTTTAAACTGATCACCGGCGACGGAGTTATCTTCCCTAGTCTTCTCGGGAAGACCAGCAAAAGAATCATAAAGCCAAAGATGCTTCTCAGTTCGTTGTAATTCACGTTGGAATAAAACTGAGGTGTCACCTTTATAACAACCTAGCTCAACAACGTCACCTTTAGTATCATGAGAGAGTACTTGCCTCAAGAGCGTAATTAGAAGAACGGTTTCTACAGAAGAGACTTGAGAAACTGAAGAAGTATTTTTTTTAAACATAAACTATTTTTTACTTATAAAGAGAGCTGTAAAAAAGCCAGCAACAGAGGCAGAGATAATATCACCCATAGTATCTCCAACTCCTGGAGCATTTAACTCTTGCATATGCCCACCAAATAATTGGTCATAGGAAAATTCAAAACATTCCCACATAGCGGCGGTGAAAACAACAAAACAGATAATAAAAAGAAAGGCAAAGCCAGAATGATATATTTTACGTTTAATAGTGGATTGACCGGAGGAGCCAGTCTTAGTAAGCTGAGATTTATTATTTACTAAAATATCTTTACCATCATAAAAATGATCCAGAATTTCTTTAGCGCCGAAAGCGGCAAAGATACCACTTAAAGTATGAACAATTTTATCGTAGCTTGGATATCCCATGATAATGATGTTTTTATACCAATCAAGATCAATACCTAAGACCATCGCAATGATCAGAAAAGCATTATAAGCGAGTTGTAGTCTTGTAGTAACTTTGAAACCTAATTTTGCAAGAACTTCTGGAATATAAGGTAGTACGATAGTGACTAAGTAACTTGGGAGCTTGTGCCAAGTTATGGCATCAATAAAATAAAAGACCGTAAAAACGACACCTGAGAGACTAATAATAGCTTTTAAGAGATAATTAATTCTCTGCTGCGTTGAAAGATTGAAAAACCTTTTTAATAAAGATTTCATGAAATTTTTTCCTTTTTATCAGATTAAATATACCATATCAGAGGTAATAAGTATAGATAAAGAGATAATGTATTATATTAATTCAAAAATACCCCTTACGGAGTATTTCTGAAATATTCATGTGATGAATAATAAGAATTTAAAATTGTTGTTTAGATTTATTTATCAACAACTTCGCCTTCAACAGGCTCGCCATCAGAAGAACCCTTGGCTGAATCACCATTTTGTGCGGATGAATCAGCTGAGGCTGATTGATAGAGTTTTGCACCAATTGGCATAACTTTATTAGAAAGTTCCTTAGCAGCTTCTTCATACTTTGTAGCATCGGCTGAAGTATCTTTAAGGACTTCCTTCGCCTCCTCAACAGCTTTCTTGATAGTCTCCTTATCTTCATCAGAGATCTTGTCTTTGTATTCTTCAGGCATTTTCTCATACTGGTAGACTGATTGTTCAAGCTTGTTCCTAGCGTCAATCGCTTCACGCTTCTTCTTGTCTTCATCTGCATGTAGCTCAGCATCTTTTTGCGCTTTTTCAATATCTTCTTTGGACATATTGCCAGAATTTTGAATAGTAATACTCTGTTCCTTGCCAGTTCCTTTGTCGCGTGCAGTAACATTTAAGATACCGTTGGCGTCAATATTAAAGGTAACTTCAATCTGAGGGACGCCACGTGGAGCTGGAGCAATACCATCAAGAATGAAGCGGCCAAGAGATTTGTTATCAGCAGCCATCTCACGTTCACCTTGCAAAACATGAATCTCAACCTGTGGCTGATTGTCAGCGGCTGTGGAGAAAGTTTCAGATTTTGAAGTTGGAATAGTAGTGTTACGCTCAATTAATTTAGTAGAAACACCACCCATGGTCTCAATACCGAGAGATAACGGAGTGACATCTAGAAGAAGAACATCTTTCACATCACCTTGAAGGACACCACCTTGAATAGCAGCACCAACAGCCACTACTTCATCAGGATTGACGCCCTGCATTGGCTCTTTGCCAAAGAGAGTTTTTACCTTTTCGACAACGGCTGGCATACGAGTCATACCACCGACCATAACAACTTCGTTGATGTCGGAAGTTTTGAGTTTAGCATCTTTAAGAGCTTTCTCAACAGGACCAGCAAGGCGATCAAGCAGAGATGCAACCAACTCTTCCATCTTAGAACGAGTAAGAGTGTATTCAAAGTGTTTTGGACCATCAGCATCGGCAGAAAGGAATGGGAGATTGATTTCAGTTTCTTTGGCTGAAGACAATTCTTTCTTTGCTTTTTCAGCTTCATCCTTAACACGTTGCATGGCGGCGGCATCATTTTTGATGTCAATGCCAGATTCGTCTTTAAACTGATCACAGAGGAAATTGACAATGACATTATCAAAGTCTTCACCACCAAGATGAGTATCACCGTTAGTGGATTTTACTTCAAAGACTCCGTCACCAAGTTCAAGAATAGAAACATCGAAGGTACCACCACCAAGGTCGAAGACGACAATCTTTTCCTCGTTCTTTTTCTCAAGGCCATAAGCTAAGGCAGCAGCGGTAGGTTCATTGATAATACGCTTGACTTCAAGACCAGCAATTTTACCGGCATCTTTGGTAGCCTGACGCTGAGAATCATCGAAATAAGCAGGGACGGTAATAATAGCTTCGGTGACCTTCTCGCCAAGAAAAGCTTCAGCATCGGCTTTGATCTTAGAAAGAATCATGGCAGAAACTTCTTCTGGAGTGTATTCTTTACCATCCATCTCGACTGCTACGCCATCACCCTTCTTGACGATCTTGTATGGCATAATATCAAGATCCCTTTGAACTTCTTTATCTTCAAACTTACGTCCAATTAAACGTTTGATACCATAAATAGTATTTTTTGGATTAGTCACACGCTGACGCTGAGCGACTTTACCAACAAGGCGTTCGCCTTTCTTAGTAACTGCAACAACTGATGGAGTAGTGCGGTCACCCTCAGCATTAGTTATTACTTCTGGTTTTCCTGCGACCATGTACGCGAAAGCAGAGTTCGTTGTACCAAGGTCAATTCCAATAATTTTACTCATTAATTACTCCTTTTATTTATTAGTGCTCTTCGTTTTTTATTGCTAAGATACTATGAGTATAGTCCATTAGCACTCTCATGTCAAGACTGCTAATTAAAGATTTTTTAGAGAAATTAACAGAGATAAATTATTTATTTAATTAATTTATATTGAATCATAAGCGAAAATATAATACTATTTTTTATTTATGGAAAAAGATCTTGCGAATAATTACAAAGATCTCATTTTTAAACTGAAAGATTGCTATACCAAAACCTACTGCGGCGGAGCCAGCGACTGCCGCAGTACCATTAAAATCTTTTTTCTGATTCTCCTTATTATCGCCTAATTTAGGAACTTCAACTGGATTAGTCGCACCAGTATTCTGGTGAATTTTACGGCATCGATGAGTGGTTTCATTTCGTTCATAGCCTTCTTTACAAGGTTTAATCTCGTTTGGCTTTGCTTCCCCTTTGCAACGATTTGTGACTGGATTCAAAGTTTTACCAGCAGGACAAGTTTTAGGAGTAGTAGGAGCGGCGATTTTATGGCAACGACCGGTTTTTGGATTGCGATACTGATCAGCCTTACAAGGTTTCTTTTCAGGCTCAGCCTGATTCTTATTGCAGCGATTTGTGACTTTATTGAGGAAGAAACCAGCAGGACAGGTTTTAGGTGTTTGTGTATGTTCTTTATTGCAACGACCGGTTATTTTATTAAGAAAGTATCCTGGTTTGCAGGTCTTTTTATTTTCCTTAGTAGGAGTTTGGTTGTTAGGTGTTTTTGGTTGCTGAGGATTCTGAGTGGTTGGTGAAGAAGGCGATGCTGAACCCGTTTTTGGATGCGGACGTGGTATCTTATTACAGCGATTGGTTTTCATATTAAGAAAGTATCCTGGTTTGCAGGTCTTGAATTTTTGTGGCGGAAATTTTTTACAACGCTTAGTATCTGGATTTAGATACTGTCCTTTTGGACAAGTCTTTTCCTCTTTTATAATATTCTTCCCTTTAGCGTCGGAAGGTTTACTGGTAGCGTGAGAGGATGGAGCAATGACAAATAGACAGAAATTCAAAAGTAGGAGAACCGAATATATCAAATATTTAAATTTACATTTGCGTTTGTATGGTGTCTTGCTACGGAGCCGGTCAGATTCAAAACTAGAAGGATGAATTAGCTGTCGGCTGAAAGAGTGATCAGAGCCAGACGTTTTTTGTTTTAAATGTTTTTCCACCGAACTTAAATTTTGATGCAGGGGATAGGGTGTTTTTTGCATAGTATTACCTCATTTAACTTCTATTGGGCCAAATGTAGAGCGTGAACAATTTTTTAGCAAGCATAAACAAAATAGCATTTTTTATAATAGATAGAAAAAATAATTTTTATATTTTAGCACAAGCAAGATATAATCTAGCATAAGCAAGATATGTTATAATTTAAGCATGGAAGGTCTTACAATATTCTCGGCGATCGGCGTGATTATTTTAGCCGCTTTAGCGCACGCCACTTTACAGATGAATCTTGGGTCTTTGTTACTGCTTTATCATGAGAGTCTTGGTAAACACGTTAAAAAACGTACTAAATTCTTGGTCTCTAATTATGTCTTTGGTGCATTCTTCCTTATATTGACCAGTTTGGCGGCGACAGCCTATTTTATTTTTCTCTTTTTTGAGGCAAATCTTTCGACGATCTGCCTCGTAACACTAACCGGAATATTGGTAGCCCTAACTCTTTGCATTTGGCTGTTTTACTATCGCACCGGAAGATCTACCGAATTATGGCTCCCTAAACCAATCGCAAAATATATTGTGAGACGCGCAAAACAGACCGATAGTAATATTGAGGCGTTTGCATTAGGATTATTAGCAAGTTTTGCGGAAACACCATTTTTCATCGTATTGATGTTGATTGCGGCGGACAGCTTACTAAAATTGCCCATATCTTTACAGATAGCGATGTTTTTTACTTATGTCTTAATTGCGCTATTACCACTGATAATCCTAAGATTAGCAGTAAAACATGGTAAGACGGTGGTCGAAATTCAAAAATGGCGCCTGAAGAATAAAAACTTCTTAAAAATCCTTTCAGGGACGTTTTTTGTTACATTGGCAGTTTTTCTATTAGCATTTAGGATTATTCAAAAATAAGATGAGAGAGATAGGCAATTAGATGAGGTTAACGAAAAAAAACAAGACTCGAGAGTTAGAATTTTCCGAAGAGCAATTAGTTGATGATTTAAAACACGAAGCTAAGGTATTAAAACTTGAGCAAGGAGCAGCAGAACTGATTGCCACTCAAGTGGCAAAGAAAATTAAACAGTGGATTACGAACAAGCCGACTATAACACAATCTGATCTTGATCGCCAAATTATGACGGAGGTAAAAAAATACAACAAAGATCTGGCATTTATTTTAGGGGAAAGGAATAAAATAATATGAGAAAATTCGATTATGATTTAGTGGTGATTGGGGGTGGTGCAGCCGGTATTGCGGGAGCAATAATGGCGGTGGCAACAAAGAAAAAAGTAGCGATCATTGAAAAAGACCTGATTGGAGGGAGGAGTACACTCTGTTCTTTTACCCAATTGATGGCTGGGAGAATATCACAACTGCTCAATCAAGCACGTGAAGGATCAAATGTGGGCTTAAATTCAGATCAATTAAAGATTAATCTTCCCTCAATGTATAGTGAAGTCCAGAACAAGACAGAAGACTTTATTGCAGTAAAGCAAAAAGAATTAGATGAAGCAAAAATTGAAATTATTAAAAGTACTGCTAGATTCATTTCTCCGATTGAGGTGGCAATAGATGAAAGAACAATTACCGCAAGGAAATTTTTGATTGCGAGTGGCACTACTTTAAATACGGGTGAGATTACGGGGCTCGAGGAGACTGGTTTTGTAACACCAGCAGAGCTGTATTTAGGTCTACCACGTATTCCTAAAGTAACCCTAGTAGTGGGAGCCGGACAAAGTGGCGTGGAAGCGAGTGAATTTTTAGCCAACCTTGGTAGTTCGGTAATCTTAGTCGAAATGGATGATCGAATTTTACCAAAAGAAGACGTAGAAGCATCGAAAATAATCGAAGCCAAATTTGACCAGAAGAAAAAAATAAAGATCTTAACCGAGACGAAAGTAATAGGTCTCGAAAATGACGGAATTCAGACCTTGTCGACAGGAAGAAAAACTAAGGTAGTTAAGGCATCCTTACTTCGCGGTGGACAGAAGAAATCTGTAAGAGTAGAATGTGTAGTTCTTGCAACTGGCCAAAAACCAGAAACCGATCTTGGCCTTGAGAATGCAAATGTAAAATATAATACAGAAGGAATTTTGGTTTCTAATCAGATGCAAACTTCTAATAAAAATATTTTTGCGGCAGGAGGAGTAGCAACAGTAAAGGATAACAAACGAATTAGTGATAATCCATTTAGCTCTTATGAGAAAGATACCTACGAAGGGGCAATTGCGGCATCGGTGGCGTTTAACGGTAGATTAAAGACGATTGTCGAAGGTAATGGTTTTGTAAGAATGACCAATACTTACCCAAAAGTAGCAAGTGTGGGGGCGACTGAAGATCAATGTAATGCGATGGGATTAAAATATACTACTGCAATTTCTGGTTTGACGCAAAAAGAGGCGACCTGGAGTCCAAGTGCTGAAGATGGTTTTGTCAAAATTATTTGTAACCGTGAGAAAAAGATTTTAGGGGCAACAATCGTGGCGCCGAATGCTGAAATATTAATTCAAGAAATTAGTTTAGCCATGCGCAACGGATTGACAGTTATTGATATTGCAGCAGCACCGCACGTGGGAATGAGTTTGGCGGAAGCAGTACGAGTAACAGCTAGAAAACTGCTCTAGGTTTTAACAGATAAGACTTTAGGGTTGACAACTGAAGAGAGAAAATCTATAATTAGGTTGTTCTATCGCGGGGTAGAGCAGCCTGGTAGCTCGTTTGGCTCATAACCAAAAGGTCGTTGGTTCAAATCCAACCCCCGCCACCATATTAAAGATTATAGGAGAGCACGTGATGCTCTTTTTTGTGTTTTAAAGAATTCATAGTAACAGGCCTGAGCCTGTTACTACTTTGTTAAAAACGACTATAACTGGAACTTTCATTATAATTAGAGCATTGGTCCATCGTCCCATCAATGGCGGCCCAACAGTCAATGGTGGTATAAAATGTTTTCTTGGTGGTGTTATTTTTATCGTCATTAAGTTGAATGGCAAATTCTGGATATGGAAAATAAGTATCAACAAGCTCTACGCGACTTTCAACACGTCGATAGAGGTCATTGGCGCGCCCAGTAGAATCAACACGCGCTTGCACACCAGTAAAGTTGATTGACTCGTGTTTTGAATTATAGAGCGAGACAGAAAAATCAGTTTCAGGCGCACCATAAGGTAGAGTAAGGAGAAGGAATGTGGTGGCAGGATTACGATCTGTACTACCGCGATATGTATTAGGTACTTCAAAAGTGGCGGAACAGAAGAAACTACTTTCCTGACAGTTGACCGTAAAGAGATGGTTGCCACTTTTATCAAAGGTCTCTGCGACTTCAGTAGCGGAAAAATCATTACGCCCTTTTCCGTCATTAGTAGGTTTTAAGAAAAGCATGGCGCGATTGGTGCTATTTTCGCTGCTTGCAATATTAAATTCGCCAAGATTAAAATTGCGATCAGATTGGAAGAAAGCGGCAGAAATGAAAGGTGGAGACATGGAATGTTGACCACTTGGCAAAAGACCATCATTTCGGTCCCATTTAATAGCGCTACCGCTACGTTGTTGGGTGATGTAATTAGTATCAGAAAACCATTTTATATTAATGTATTTAAGATCCTTGATCTGGTCAGTACGAAGTGGAACGATGCGAGTACGGGTGTCGGAACTAAGCGTCGAACGATAATCAGCTAAATCTTCTTGGATCGTAACACAGGTATAGGCTTGTAGTTTTGAGGCTGCCAAACCACCATCATGACTAGAGTTCTTGACTTCCTGGATAGTGACACCATGTTGTTCGTCAATAGTACGACCAAGAACATTAGAGACAGTACTGCAATCCTGACGACGAACTCCGTCCTGCATGGCGGCAATAATTTTGCTACAGGTATTCCCTGAATTTATAGTGTAGCCCTTATTAAGACAGTCATGATATTTTAATAGGGCAATCTTAGCATCTTCAACACCAACAAGAGCTGAATCATAGGCTGATTTGGACAAATTAGTGTTAGTGGTTTGATTGACTTCAGAAAGAATCAGTCTAGTAAAAGCTAGAGTAATGATACTAAAGAGGATAATAGTAAAAACCGTTACAATCATGGAAGTGGCACCTTTTTTGGTTTTGGTTCCATGATTCTGATTTTTATGCTTAAAAAATAACTTCATTATTCGCCCTTTCTATTTTGGCCGGTAGACCTTGCCGCAAAGTTAAATTTATTGATCGCACAGTAGGTAAAGTCGGTAGAAAATCCATCCGAAGGTGGGGCCTTACAAAATTCGCCAACACCAGTAATATCAATGCTACCACGCTCAGTAGCCAGAATAAAGGTGCCAGAGTAAAAAGAATGAAGAGTAGTGGAGTGCTGTGTAACTGGAAAGATTACAAAATCATAAAGGACAAGGCGATCATCCGATTGCTCAAGAAGCTCAGTAGAGATAGAACCTTTTAAATGAAAATCGTTTCTCGCATGGTCAAAATCATATTGAGCTGTCGAAGCAGTATGCATGAGGGAATGCTGATAGCATAACTCGCGATTATTATCTTCAACTTTTAGCAACTTAAAGTTCTTCTTATCAGGATTTTGCCCATCATTAAAAGTGGCAGCACTGCCAGAAACTAATTCATAATCATCACTATTTAAAACATAGCCGGTGTTCCAAAGATAACTATGACGTCCAGTACAGAAAACACCATTAGTTGGAACGTTCTGCAATAATGTGCCGGTGGATCTGAGCCGAACCGTACCATAATTTTGCTGATAAACATACATTCTTGCGTTATCACTCAGGCATTTTTGCATCTCACTTCTATCGGAAGCGTATTCAGCGCGACAGATATCAGAGAGTGACCTAGCGGGAGCAGCGGCAATGGTACGAGAAAAATCATCAACTAGTAAACGGCCAGTAGAATTAACAGCGCGAATAACTAAACCCTTGTGATACGTGGTGGAAATATGCAACGTAATAACTGTAACCATAATAAGGAGAGCTGAAACAAAAGCTAGACCGAGAGATAGCTCCATAATAGTAAAACCTTGGGCGGTTCTATTCTTTTTCAAAAGTTTTTTGAATAATTTGTGCATATTAATCCTTTTTAATAATCTCCGGATTATATAATCGAATGATCGTGCTAATAATTGAAGGCATATTGCGACTTGGTCCATACCAACAAGTGCGAATATGAAAATCATAAAATTCCGGAGGTTGCTGGTCAAGGCTAGCATCATCAACAGCTTCAGGATTATTAAAGGTCGTAACATCACGTGTACCAATTACCCAAATACCTTCAATCTTATATGGAGTCATAAAAGCCGGAGTGAGGTATAAATTACTACCCGAGTTTGATTCGTTGAGATTGGCAGAGCTATCTGTACCGCTAGAAGCGCCAACCTGTGAAGAATTAGAAAAAATAAGACGAGGATAAAGAGAGGTTTCTTGAAAAAGAGATTGATGATCTTTAGCAGAAACAATTGTAGACTCAGGATTTCTGGGATCGAGTTTTCTGGTATTAATAATAAAAGCCTTGTCAGTAAAAATATTATGAACTGCGCCGGCGTTATTTACAGGATTATAATATTGCGCGCAATTTTGTTCGTTATATTTAGAGATCTTTACTGGGTTATTATTAAGACCATTCTGGACACTTGCGAGACGTTGCCAAAGGTCACGATATTCCTGCCATTTTGAAGGATCAATATTTTGATCGCGCACAAGTTCACGCTCAGAAAGATAGGAGTTATGAATAAACCTTATAGCTTCAGCCTGAGCTTCAATTTCGTTTCTTGCCATAGAAACCTCAAGAGTACCTTGAATAAGAGATAGATTACGATTCATTAAGCTAATTGAAGTAATAGTGATAATAGAAAAAATTGTAAAGCAGAAAATGATTTCAATAATAGTATCACCGCGACGACTAAGTTGACGAGATAGGGGAGCTGGAGCCACCTGTTTTCGGATCTTAGATGAATTCTTGAATCGTATTAGAGATTTAAACATATGCATTACCATTATACGCCATTATTGACAAGGATTATCATTACTATCTATGTCGACTAGCTGGACAGCAGAAGAATTATTTCCATCGGCTTTGATGCGAATCGGACGGCGCCTCTTGGGAGCAAGTGGAATATCATCAGAGGATACACAAAGAGTAAAATCCTGTTTATTTTGCATCTTAGAATTTTTTAATTCGTATTGCAGAATCGATAAACCGGAAGATACTTCGCCGAGAGCGCCATAGAGAAGAGCGTTATTTGCATATGGGCGATACTGTTCAAGACTAGCTGTTTCACAAGACTGTGCAGGAGTATTATGATTAAGGGTTTCAATCAGCTGAGCAACATCAAAAGTTTGGCCTGGCTGGTCATAAGTATAGGTATGAACTGTACCTGAAACAGGAGATCTAACAATCATGATAGCACCGCGTAGAAGCTGTTGGTCAGAAGCCTGCTCGATCCTGGCCTGCCATTGAGGAGTATACGAAGACTCTTGACCAGCAAAATGAACACGGCAAGAATTGGGGGCACTTCTTAGAGTAACAACATTGGCTGCAACGGCCTTTAGGGAGTTGATAGCATTATCACCAGTAGAATTTTCGATATTCATTTGTCCAGTATAGACACGTCCGATGATATCGTACATATGAACCTTGGTGGTAGGAGTCCCGGTTATGGGATCATTCTCACCAAAAGTAATGAGTTTGCCATAAATAGCGCAACGACTGCGACCGGGATAATTATCAGTATCAGTATTAGTACTAAGACGACCATTTTCATCCCAAATGGAATTAATGGTACAGGAAAAACCACTTTCTTCAGTAAAAAGTCTGGGGTTTTGAACGTTCACAGTAGAAGAATAGGCACTACGCAGATAGTTAGCAAGATCGGTATAAGAATCTAAAAAACGTTGTCGGTGGATATTACCAGTGATAGTACTCAGGATAGCCATGGCAAGAGCGGTGGAGATGGCTAACACTAATATTACTTCAATAACAGTGAAGCCAGAACGATAACGCATTTTTTGCATACTTTTATTATACATGAGCGTTTTGAGTTTGACCATAAACTCAGATAGGTTTTAAGAGATTTTATAGACTAGAGAGAACCTTCGCCATATGGTATGGAGTTAATATTATCAGAAGCATTTTTGGCTTTTTCCTCATAACCTAAGCCACGATAAGCATCATAGGCGACACTATAATATAGATATTTACCACTGTTATACATATTGCTGGGGGCATAGCTATAGAGTTTTTCTAGGACCTGATTATATTGCTTAGCCTTATTATAGATATTAAGAGAATAGAGCTCGAGAAGAGCTTTCTGGTCCTCATCGGTGATATTGGCAGCTTCAATGCGTTGGTTAACATTATCAAGTGCCTTAGTCACATTCAGATTACCAGCCGAATCATATGCATCTTTCAAATAATTTGAACCAATAACGGTTTCGACGAAGGTGATGGTCTGGAGAGGAGTTGCAGTCTTTGCATCAAAACTACTCAAAACTTCTCGTTCACGTTCCTTTGCTAATTCATAATCTTCTTTTAATTCATTATAGGCTTTGGAACCTTTGGCGCAGTTACAATTTACGGAAATATAATCGGTGGGGTCAACATTGTTAGCAGTTTTAGTTGGCGTATTACCGCGAGTAAGATTCGAAACAATAAGCCAACTGGTAACAAAAAGAATAGCTATAGTTAGAACTGAAAGACCAGTGGCGGAAAGAATGAAGGCAAGGGGATGACTTTTTCGCCAATACCCAAGACGGCCTCGAAAAGCAGCAAACTTAGCGGCGCGTTCAGCTTTTTTTGCAGCTCTTTGGGCTTTTTTTTGCGCGCATTTTTTCTGCTGTTCTGCCCGTTTTTCTTGACGTTTTTTTTCTTTATCAGTGAGAGTGAATGGATCAACGGCGGAGCCTGCAAGAGTTTGTTTTGCAATGTCACTACTATGAAAGACTTGATCGTTGTTGGAACTATCCATAACACTTATGATTATAGACTGCGGAAATGAAAAACACAAGAAAAAATGTGTTGTCTGACAAAAAATCGGCGTGATGCCGAAGTAAAATTTGGTGGGGGCGGTTGGGCTCGAACCAACGACCAAGCGGTTATGAGCCGCCTGCTCTAACCCCTGAGCTACGCCCCCAGGTGTTATAATTCTACCACAAACTGTTATAATAAAGTATATATGGGTGTGCGTTCAAAAAAAGAACAACTACGAATTCGAATTAATCGTTTACGTTTTTGGGTCAAGACGGAAGTTTTGAATTTTAATAATATCTTATTATTATCAATTCCCTTTCTTTTCTCAGTGTTACTAATTGCTTCAGTTGGTTCAATTGCAAAAAACTGGGAGTTGCAACAGCAGATGAATGCAAAACAAACTGAAATGGAATTGTTGCAACTAGACGTGAATAAAACAAAGCTAGAAAACCAGTATTATGCTTCTGAAGAATATCAAGAATTGGAAGCAAGAAAGTTACTCGGAAAACAGTTACCGGGCGAAGTAATGGTCGATTTGCCAAACAATAGCGAAATTGCTAAAAATAAACACCCAAAATTGACTTTAGACGAAAGGATTGAGGCAAGAAAACTTTCGAACTTTGAACAATGGCTGGAATTTTTGTTTGGAAGTAATAGAGGTCAGTGAGTCCTGAGTTAATACGGTTATATTTACATTTTATAAGAAAAATGTTATAATAGTACTGATGTAGAGGTGGCTTTAATAACCATAATAGTGTGGGGGCCACAACATAGTTTTTTTAAAAGGAGGATAAATGACTATGTTAAAAAGAATGATAAAGGTCGCAATAGCGATCATGCTTGTTATTTTATTTTCAATGCCAGCCGATGCAAAGGCGGCAAATTGCAGCTGCTGCAAATGCAATTGTATCTGCAACTGTACTTGTAATTGTAATAAAAATTGCAATACAAATAACCAGGTGCAACCGGCGGCAGAAAAGGAAAAAGCCGTCATGGCAGAAACCAAAAGAGTTACCGATGCACATATGCAGGAAGATAACCGCAAGCAATACAGCGGTTATATGATGCAGCTAGCGGATACTCTAGAGAGTTCTGCGAAGAACTCTGGGTTCACCGTGACAACTAAGAGTTGGAGAGCAAATGGTGGCGACTATAATGTCGTACAACAGGAGTTTTCACGTAACGGGTGGACCTTGAAGATTCAGTACCGTTACAATAACGGTTTTATGGATAGCTGCCATCCGGTATGGTTAGCCCATAACGGCAGTCCATTGAATTCTGGCGAGGAATGGGATGGCTGGGCCTGGTCTAGCTCGCAAACTATATACGAGCTGCTGGATATGCTGTCTAAAGTATGATTTAAAAAGGGGGTGATAAAACATAGTTCTAAACTATTCTCGTTAGGATCGGTTATTGCCGGTCCTTTTTTATTGAAAAAACTTTTATATCACAAAAAATACCAGGAAAAACCTGGTATTTTATTATTTATCATTTACGGTATTTAGAGATATCTAAAATAGATAATCTCTTATACTACAAACTATTTCTTCTTAGAAAGAGTAAGGAAGCCGTTGCGTGGGTTTTCGTTGACAACACGATCTTCAGGGAGATCAACTGGAGTACCTTTTGGATTGTTCTCAGTTTTAGTGAAGAAATAAATAGTCTGAGGTTTGCCACCGCGGAGGGTAACCTCAGATTTATGTAGATAATAGGTGATGCCTTTACTGTTAGTGTGACTGTAGGCCATTTTTCCTCCTTTAATTGATATAATCTTATCTTATGGTAGGGTGGGTAATCTGTCAAGAGGTTTTAAGAGATTTTATAGAGGTGAAAGCCCTTATGTTCTATTTGATAAAAATAATAGCAATACGGAGGATAAGAAAACCAATTAAGCGAAACAAAATAAGAATAGCGACTAGAAGGCAGAGAAGAATTGAAAAACCGGCAAGATCAGGTGCCCAGATAGGGGAAGAAAAATCGTAACGATAGAGGGAAGTGGGGGGAATATTGGCAGTAAGCGAGGTGGTAATACGATCAGTAGAAGGGTAGCTGTTAATAATGCCAGTCATACAACTTAGATATCCCGGACTATTCCAGGCCCAACCATGAGCGATAGCTTGTGGCTTACAGGTCTCCATAGCTTTCGCAAAAATATTGCCATTGGGATTATTATCTCCAGTTTCTTTAAGCTTATTTTCAGCTTCGGCAAGGGCAGCAGTAGCCTTACGATTGTATTGATTTTCTAAATAGAAAGGACCAGTGCCAAAGGTGAGAACATTATGACCGTTCTTCTCAATAAAATTAATCACAATGTGATTATTAGTATATTGCTTTAATTCTGTCAGAGCATTTTTGAGATTATTATCAATTTCCTCTTGTGAAGTAATTTCCTTACCATCCGTGGTTTTTCCCTGATCGGCTTGCAATACCTTGGCTTTTAATTCGTGCATTTTGAGATGATCAAAACGCAGGAAAGTAGCAGTCAAAAAAAGAAGTGGAATAAGGGTTAAAAGAAGTTGCCAGGTTTTAATTTGCTTAAAAAGCTGAGAAAAACGGTGTTTCTCCTCCTGATGTTCCTTCTTAATAAAACCACCCATAGACGCTTTAATTATAGCATAACAGGAAAACTGATTAGTTTAAGTCTGGCAAAAGTTCGTCACGAAACCATTGATCGGCAGGTCCAGCGGACATTAATATGATCAAGTAATTTTGCTGATACAGGTCTTTAAGTTTTGATTTTAAGTCTTCATTTAATTCAGCAGGAACAGCAACCGCTTGATTGTCTAGGGTTTTTATAAAATCAGAAGGTGTGAAGATCTTTAAAGATTTATCTTCACGGGTGAGATAAGTTGGTAACCAGAAAAGATGATCGACACCTTGAAAAACATTTTTGTAAAGATGAAAAACTTCGTGTTGGCGAGTGTTCTGATGTGGTTCGTATACTACAACTACACCGGTTTTACCGAGTTTTTCTGCTTCTTCTTTAGCAATCTCAACGGTGGCCTTAATTTCTTCAGGGTGATGGGCGTAATCAGAATAGAGACCATCTTTTAGACGTTCAAAACGACGACCAACGCCGGGGAATTGATTAAGAATATCTAAGATTTGCTGATCAGAAATTTGGCTGTGATCAGACTGGTCTGCAAGAATCTGTTTGATGGCATGAAAGACAAGATTGGCATCTTCACGACGAGCAGAGCCAGCGAGAGTGAAGCGCGGATCTGGGATATTAAGAACTTGAAGAGGGCGACCTGAAAGAATTGAAAGATTTGGAGGAGTAGCAGCTGGACTGGCGAAAATTAGGGATTGACTTTGTTTTTCAAATTGAAGGAAAGCTTGATGATAATCAGCCTCGGAAGGATAAATATCAGGATGATCGTAGGAAACAAAAGTAATAAGAGAAAGCCAAGGCTCGTAACGTAAGAAATTACGATCATATTCGTCGGCTTCATAAATAAAATACTGATCATTTGGATGGTAAGAACCGGATGGAGCAAAACTGAGAGTGGAGCCCACAATATAGGCGGCAGGGAGCTGAAGTTTTTGTGTGGCCCAAATCAACATGGATGTTGTGGTGGTTTTACCGTGAGTACCAGCAATGGCAACCATTTTAAGACCGAGGATTTTTACAAGATAAGAAGTCAACTCATCACGCTTCGAGATTTTAAGACCAAGGGATTTAGCAAGTTTTAATTCAGGATGATCTTCGGGAAGAGCGGAAGTATAGACAAACCAGTCAAGGTGATGAGATTCATGAATTTGTTTAAGAAAAGAGCCGTCCTGATTACCAACTTCAAAAGGAATGTTTGCTTGATCTAATTCATACGAAATGGCACCACGGCTATGATCCGAACCAAAGACTTGATAGCCAGCATTTTTTGCCATAAGGGCGAGCGGACCCATACCGGTGCCGGAGATACCAGAAATATAGATATTCATGATTGTATTATAACTGATTAAATTTTCTAGTTGAGTTTTTTGCGGAAGAAACTAGTGTCATAGATTTCAGCGCCATGGGTTTTATAGAAAGACTGGGCAGTTTCACGTCCATGACCACAGGTGAACTCAAGATTCTTACAACCTTTTTCTTTCGCCCAGTCTTCATAGGCTTGAAAGAGTAGACCACCAATACCTTTGCCACGAGCAGCATTATCCACCACAAAATCCTCAAGATAGGCATTTTTACCGATGCCGGCGCCAAAAACAACAGAAACGGTAGCCATGCCGAGGATTTGATCGGCTGAAAATACGGCACCCCATTCTTTTACTGATGTATCTTCTTCCGATGATTTTTTTAAGAACTCATCCTGATTAGTTACTTCAATTGCCAGAAGTAAGTCATGCCAAGGAGAAGAAATAATCTGTTCAAACCATTCGCGGGGAATTTCACCCTTATCTTTGCCGCTACGAGAGAGCTGAATAAGGAGTGTACGAATTCTACTGGAAATACGTTCATTATATTCAGATAATTTTATTACTTCGATCATAGTAAATATATAACAGCAAACTAATTAAGCGTCAAACAGAAAATAAGATTTGGGATATAGTATTATATTCCTAGCTCATTACGACTAGGTATGAAAAAGGTAGTATGAATCATACTACCTAACTAAAATAAAATCGTAGACTATAAAGGATAAGATACTTAATCTTAATTATGTGCAGACTTTATCTTTTGGCTGCCTTGATATAGCCCTTAATCTGCGCTTTGGAGTACCCCATGGTATTTAAACTCCATTCATCATAGAGATTTAAAATTCTACTCAGAGTATCTATCCTATCCTGAGCAGACCAACCACAATTTGGCCATTCGTCCAAAAATCTTTTGACTTCCTTGGGATCCCTAAGGTTTCTTAAGCTCATAACTGTTCCCCCTTTCCTCAAAAAGTTCATAGAAAAAAATTTCTAACACTATTATATATACACGATCGAGATAGGATGAGCAAGCACAAGTATTAAGGAAACTATTCGGTATCTAACTGATTCTCTAGTTCTAGGAGATCTGAGGCAATTTTTGTGGCTTTTTGAGTAATTTTCTCAGGGTTATCACCCCAAATGGTGATACGAACCAATTCTTCCGTACCACTGGCACGAATGTTAAGACTCCAGCCGAGTGGCTCTAACTTATTAGCCTGTTGAGCAATAAATTCTTCGGCGAGTTTAGAATGATTACGAAAAGCATTTTTAAGGGAATGACTGACTGGCTGATTTTTAATGGTTTGTGGGAGTTTTTTGAGACTGGAACAAAGCGAAGAAAGGGAAACTTCAGCTGCTTGCTTTGCGTTAAGATCGGGAGAATTTTTAGTTTCAGGTTTGGTTTGGTTTTTAGATGTTTGGTTTGACTTGGCTTTCTGCATCTCTTCATAGCTAATAAGGAGCTTGTCTTCATTGAGTTTTTTACTACGAGTCTCGTTGTAGATTTTTGTCATAACAAGAGCAGTAAGGACGCCATCTCCCATAGATTCACCTGGTAAAATAATATGTCCGCTCTGTTCACCACCGAGTAAAATGCCTTCCTCACGCATTTTAGCGGAGACATTCTGGTCGCCAACGTCGGTCATTACGAGAGCAATGCCAGTATTTTTAGACCAATTTAGTAAACCTTTATTCGCCATAATTGTAACCGCAACTTTAGGAAGACCAAGGTAGCCAGCAATGCAGGCGACCATATCGTCCCCATCAATCACGGTACCATCCTTATCAACCATGAGACAGCGATCGCCATCACCGTCAAAGGCGGCACCAAAGTCAAGATTCTTCTCTTTAACTAACTGCGTGAGGCTTTCAAGGTGAGTACTACCACAATTCTGATTAATTTTTTCACCGTAGGTGGGATCATCGTGAATAACTTCAACCTGGGCACCAAAGTATTCAAAAATCGCCTTGGCAGTGACACTAGTGGCACCGTTGGCACAGTCGAGGCCGATTTTAAGTGCAGAAAAATCTGGTTTCTTACGTTCTGGCAAGACGGAAGGACCAATATTCTCTAGGTATTGTTTAAGATGATCTAGATAGCGATTCCTAGCATCATCATGAAGATATTCGGCAAATTCAACTACCCCAACGTCAAAACCAGTTTCATTCTCTAGAGCATTCTCAATTGCATTAACTCCAGCCTGACTTAATTTAATACCGTAAGGATATTTCTTGAGACGAGCGGAGAGATCTTTACCGCTAGGGGTAGTACCGGTACCTTGAAAACCAACACCCCCTGGCATCACAGATTCGAGCCCACCAATTGCGTCACCACGCTCAAAAATCTTGATACCGTTATCAGAAGCCGGATTATGAGAAGCAGTAACATCGATCGCAAGATCATAGCCCATTTCATAAAAAGCGTAATTAATCGCTGGAGTCGGGAGAACACCAACATTGCCATGGTCAATGCCAATAGTCTCAAGAGCTTCTTCAAAGTAACGTAAGATCCATTCTGTAGATTCCCTAGTATCGCCACCTAATAAAACCTTAGCTGGACGTTCCATACCATCTTCAGTCTCACGAGCGTTGCCAAGATAGCGGACAATACCGAGGGTGATAGCCTGGATAAAACCTGGGGTGAAAGCTTCTGCTTTTTGACGAATGCCATCGGTGCCGAAATATTTGATTCTACCTTTCATAGGATCCTTTCTATGGAATAGATGTTATAGAAAGTATAATAATACTATCTAGAGTATGATACAAGTGTTGAAGAGAGCGAATTACTCTATAGATCTGACCCTGTTTCTGATAATAAAATCTAAATTTACCCCTCTCTTCCGTAGGATAAAATCTGAGATAATCTTCTAAGATCGCCATCATGATAAGATTACGGCTCCCTGGAGTGCTAATTCAACTTCGATAACTGAAACAATGTCAAGGACGGTGCTACCCCGAGAAAGATCGGAGACGGGGGCATTGAATCCTTGGAGAATAGGACCGGCGGAAGTAAAATTACCAAATTGTTCCATGGCTTTGTAAAGAATATTGCCGGTATTCAGATCAGGGACAATAAGAACATTGGCGAAGCCAGCAACTTTGGATTTTGGTGCTTTTTTGGTGCCAATGCGAGGATTAATAGCAGCATCAAGTTGTAACTCGCCATCGATGAGGAGGTTGGGATAGTTTTCTTGAACCTTGGCGATGACTGACTGTTCAAGAGAGATAGTTTCATCTTTACCTCCAGAACCGAGAGTAGAGAAACTAAGTAAAGCTACACGAGGAGTAAGATAGTCTTCTAAGTTTTTTACTGGAGTTTCTTGAGAATTAAGGGTCTCGACGTGAGCTTCAGATAAAGTAGAATCTTTGAGGTTATCATCTTTTGCTTTTTGCTTTAGATAGTCGAAATATTTAGTGGCAGTTTCCGTAGTTTGAAGAGTAATATCATAGAGCTGATTAAAGTTCGGATGTTTGCAAGCGGCGGCATCACCTAAAATAAAAACTGAACGCCCGATTGGGCTACTTTTATCTGGCTTTGTAAAAATAAAACTAGCAGAGAAGGTTGGTTTTTCTAAAGAACGTGGATTTTTGACCCCGATAATATCGCGAGAAGCTAAAATAACATCGCGAGAGGTATAATCAATACCCGCAATCATAGCATCGGCGACACCAGTTTTAACGGCAGCAGCGGCATGTTCTAAATTATCAGCCCCAATGGCCTCGAAGTTAGGAAATTTTTCGATAGCAATCTTAATAGCTTCCTTAATATAGGGGTGAGTAAATTCGGGAAAAATGATTCTGATCTTTGACATTAATTTCTCCTTTTAGAGTGATTATAACATTTAAAAATGCCGTGTGATGCTTTAGTATGTTTAATGAATTAAAAAAATAATTAAAATAAAACCATTTAAGAAATAAACAAATTAACTTACTTCAAATATGAAATTCTATTATGCTAAGATAATGTAAAGAAGCAAATAGAAAGCAATAGAGAAATGTTATGGAAATTCAGCAAAAAGAACTGATGAAAATTATTAAATATTATCGAATACATGATAAGGTGAGTTTTATAGGTTTTCATGCGGTTGATCCAGATACAACTTGGTATTTTTTCCGCGCAAAAAATGATGATTTTTATATCCTAGAAGCATCAGATTATATCATGTGGGTATGTGGAAATGGAGAACCACCTAAGTATTTGCAAGCAGATTATTATAAGGATTTTTCCTACTCATTTAAGGTGAAAAAATGGCTAACAAGTCATGACGGTTTAGATAAAACAGATGGATCTGGCGATTATGAGGGATACCTATATTGGGCTAGTAATAGCGATCGTTGTGTGATGGCAAAAATTAAAGGTAAATTTTCAGATTATAAAATTATGAACCTTGTCAGTAAAATTCCACCACATAGCGAACTCGAGCTTGCAATATTTGAAAAGAAACGAATATCTTGCGAATTTGTTTCAGAAGTGCCTCGTCCGGCAGATCAAGACCTTAATATTTTAACAAAGCATATTCAAGAATTAGTCCAAAAAGAAGTATTAGAACTAGCACAAAAAATTATTAATACTGACCAAAAGAATTTATCAGAGGAGGATTTGTCTAAGTGTAATTATGACCTATTTCAGTATGCACAAATTTGGTCTGAAAATGATGGAGATAAATTCGAGGAAAATATTTTGATAGAATTAAATAACCAAAGTTGGTTAGCATTGTGTGAAAAAAGAGATTTTCCCTCGTTATTTGAAGAGCGAAATACTTTAGTATTTCTTTTCAAAAAGTACTGGCATTTGATTAAAAAAATACCTGGACCAAAGTTTCTACCAAGAAAAGTATTATATTTATTACTACAAAAATTTGAATTAAAGTCTAGCGGTGAATTGTCTTTTAAAACAATGAAGGGATATGCAGAAGATTGTAAAATTTATTTATTTAAAGATGAATTAGAATGCAACTTTTACTTAATCTGTCGAAATATTGAACAAACTAATATTGACCAAGAAAAAACTTTACTTCAACAAGACTTCAATATTAATGTTGCACAGTTTTATCACTTAAAAAATGATTGTGGAAAATATTACTATATCTGCGATGCATCAGAGATAGTAGTTGATTCTAATTCTAATAATATCGATAATGATGAAAAATATTATTTTTCAGTAGCTAGAGAGGAATTTTAAAGAAGAAAGAGAAGTGGGGTTAGAAGATAAATATGAAGGGCATTAGGGAGTCCCGAGAAAAAACAGAGAGTAAGAGCGAAAGAAAGAATAAGGACGCGTCCATAAATTGATGTTTTTTCATGGTTTTTGTTATGTAATATATAAGTTAGAACGAATAAAATAGCGGTACAAATAATCATAATAACACCACAGATACCCTGTTCATAGAGGATGGCGAGGTATTCGTTTTGGATGATTTCTTTGGGACTGCCAAGTTCGGGAAATTCTTGATATAGTGTTAGCCCAGTAGCGCCAAGACCAACACCAACGAGTATGCGTCTAGTTGAAGTTCGCCAGGAAGAGAGGGCGAGGTGGTTGAGATTTAGACGAATACTGGTTGATTCTTCGATATAGCCGGTGAACTGCGGAGATTTTTGGACTGAGGTGGTAGCGTCAGTTTTCAAGTCTGGCAGATGTGGTTTATTGGATTCGTGAGTTTCGTGATTTTTATTATTTTCATTAGTTTTATGAAACACTTTAGCGAGATCAATATACCCTAGGGAAAGCTGGCTAACGGAAGTAGAAACGCCATCAAATAAGGTATGGCTGGTTGGACCGAGTTCAGTAAATAGACCTTGGGCCGACAACGTGAAGAAGAGTGGCAAGAAAACTACTACAGAAAAGATGAGTGGCTGGCGGAATAGAATCTCCTGCCTACAAGATTTTTGTTTGATAAGTTTGACGATTTGATAGATAAATAAAACAAAAATGCTGATCCAGAAAGAAAAAATAGCACCTCGAGAGAGAGTAAGATAGAGAGTGGCGATCAAAAAGAGGGGAAGGCCGAGACGAAGAAAATTGCCAAATTTTGAAACTGGGTAGGGGTCGGAATTTAGTTTGTCATGCTGGTTTTTAGGACCCTCAAAAAGATAAAAAAGACTAAGAAAAATTGGAGCGAGGAGGAGATTTGCCATAAACTGTGGCTCGATAGCAAAACCGTTTGGATGGGGAAATCCAAAGACGGTTGAGATACAGCCTTTACACAAAAAAGTAGCTTCACGAGGAACACCGGCGACGTCCAAGATTGATTGAAGCCAGCAAAAAGCTGAAGCAAAAACTCCGGCGATAAGAAGATTTTTCTTGATACTTTTCCCTATTTGAATTTTATATTGTGAAATATTTTGAAGAATTGTCAATAGGGAAAGGTAGATACACCAGATGACGCCAGAGGTAAGAATGGCGCGCAAAAAATTAGGTGAGTCAATGCTATTAACAGTAACAAAAAATGGGTAAGCTAACGAAAAAAGGCGAAGAAAATGGGGGTAGAGTTTATTTGATCCATGACGAGAAGAGGGATGAGGTGTCTGATTAACGAGATATTTGGTCTTAATGACGATTCTAAGAGAATAAATATAGAGACGAAAATTTTCAGGGAGAGAGAGGATGGTAAAAAATAGAAGCCAGATTAGCGGGAGGGATAATTCGAAATTGGTGGTAGCTGTGGAAAGGATCGGGATGACAGGATGGTAAGAAAAAAATAAACAGAATGGTAAACAGAGAAACATGATTTGCTGGATTTTAGAAAGAGAGGAGGTGATGGAAACTAAGGATTTTGAGTTGGTTGTATTGGTAAGTTTTTTCGTCATCAAGATTACCTTTCTTGATTAGTATGTTTTTGCTGAAATTGTACTTTTGTCGATGAGATGGTCTGTGCGAGATACTCTTCTAATTGTTCCTTAAAATGATGGGTTGAGAATTTTTCAGCAGTTTTAGAAATTTCTAGAGGTGAAAGGAGGGAAGAGTGAGATACATGTTCTTGGGAGACAGTTTTTTTATTA
>CALIXF010000003.1 GCA_938046735.1 uncultured Candidatus Saccharibacteria bacterium
TAGTAGAACAACTTTACCAATTTTAAATAATGTGTTAATTAAGGCGGTTGATAATAAAGTAATGTTGATTACAACTAATTTAGATATGGCAATTGTAAATTATTTAGGAGTAGCGGACTCAAAAAACGGAGAAATTACTGTACCAGCAAGGTTGTTAGCAGATTTTGTAAGTAATTTACCAAGGGGCGAGGTTAAACTTAGTGGTGATGATTCTAAATTAACAGTTTCTTCTGGTAAATATAAATCGATCTTTAATGGTGCGCCGGCGGAAGATTTTCCAGAACTTCCAGATATTAACGAGTCAGAGTCGGTAATTTACAGAATGAGTGTGGAAACATTTAAGACTGGGATTAATGAAGTAAAAATTGCGGCTTCTTCGGATACTACAAGACCAGCATTGACGGGAGTATATTTTAATACTTATGAGGGGGATCTATATATTGCGGCGACAGATGGATATCGTCTTGCGGAGCGAATATTTATTGAAAAAGTGGAAAGTGATGTAAAGGCGATCGTTCCCTCTGGTTGTTTGATTGATGTACTTGGTGCAATATCGGATAATATGAATGAGATTGAAATTGTATTTGATAATTCACAGGTACGATTTCGGTTAGGGGAGATTGAAATTACTTCAAAATTAATTGACGGATCGTTCCCCGATTATCGAAGATTAATTCCAGAAAAAATTGGTGTAGATATTAAGATGAGTAAAGCGGAGTTACTACGAATTGTGAAGTTAGCGGCATTGTTTTCGCGTGGAGTGGGTGGATCGATTATTTGTGAAGCTAAAAGTAGTTTACAAACTTTTTCGGTGTCGTCGGTAGCAAATGAATTTGGAGAAAATGCTTCGGATCTTGAAGCTGAAATTTCAGCTGATGGTAAAGTAATTTTGAACTCACGTTATTTGATTGATGCGATTAATGTAATCGAGGAAGAAAATTTAACTTTTGGGATTTCAGGAAAATTGGCGCCGGTTGTAATTAGAAATGAAAAATCGAATAATTATACACATATTATTATGCCATTAAAAAGCTAGAGATAATAGTTTTGGATCTAATTAGTAAATGATTATTCAGAGTGTAAGACTAGTAAATTTTCGAAGTCATGATGATTTTTTTTGGGAATGCAAAAAGAAGACAAGCTTGCTAATTGGAGAAAATGGATCTGGAAAGACTTCAATTTTAGAGGCGATTTATGAGGCTTTAAGGGGAAAATCTTTTAAGGCAAGCGATAATGAAATTTTAAGAAGGGGGGCAGAATATTATCGTGTGGAAGTAAAATTTTGTGATGGTGGAAAAACTGTGGTGATTTTTGATGGAAGAAAGAGACAATTTTTAGTGGAAGATAAGAAAACTGCTAGATTGCCGAAAAAAAATCGATACCCGGTGGTGTTATTTTTACCAGATGATTTACATCTAGTAGCAACAAGTCCAACAAAAAGAAGAGGCTATTTTGATCGAGTACTGACAGAATTTGATGATTCTTATAGTAATTCCCTTTTGAGATATGAAAAAAGCTTAAAACAACGAAATGATTTATTGAAAAAATATAATATACAAGAAAAAGTTTTTGGCAAGATTTCGAGGAGTGATTTTTTTTCATGGAATATTTTACTGGCAAAATATGGCCTTGAAATACGTCAAAGGAGAGTGAAATATTTAGAGAAACTAAATCAGGTTTTTTCCGAGGTTTATCATTCAATTGTTGATAATTCGGATTTTGTATCTTTAAAGCTAGAATTATTTGGTGGTGAAATCTCTGAAGCTGAGTATTTTAATCGTTTAGAGGCGGAACTTGACCGAGATTTAGTTTTAGGATATACGGGGTTTGGGATTCATAGAGATGACTTTACATTTCTTTTCAATGGGAAAGAGGCGGATGGAACGGCGAGTCGTGGAGAACTTCGATCAATGATTTTGGCAATGAAATTTATTGAGGCAGAATTAATTTTTCAAGAGACTGGCAAAAAACCAGTAGTGTTACTCGATGATGTTTTTTCAGAGTTAGATAATATGCGTCAAAAAAGTTTGGTGAAAAATTTTAAGGAAAATCAGGTAATAATTACTTCGGTAGAAGAGATTTAATCTAAAAGGTGATAAAAGAATGGGGTATATAAATTTAGTTATTTACATTAACAATTTGAAAAGCGAATATCGTAATTGTCAGGGTTGATTTTATTATTCTTAAGATATTGATAAGCGGCATCTTTTAATTTTTGAATCTGATCATCAGAACAGGTGAGGAGGTCAATTTTTAAGAGAATTTTAGAAGTATTTTCTTGTTTTTCAGCGATAATTGAGAAACCATTTTGATAACTAGAGTATGGGGTAACTTTAAAAATTGGATCACTGTCGGTGTATTTCTTTCTTTCAAGATCAGCTTCAGAGTCAGCGATATGCTGTGCACGAGAAGCTTCGTCTGGATGGTTTTGATAATAATTGGAATTCGTAGAATCTGGTTCAAGGGCTTTATATAGATAAGTGGTTTGATTAGGCTTTAATTCGATATTTGTTGAGAAGCTAGTGAAACCTGATTTTGTAATCTCAAGTTTGTAGGTACCTGGTTTTAGTTTGATTTTACCTTCTGGTTGGAGATTTTGCTGATTGAGAGTGATGGTGGCGGTGGATGGAGCTAGATAATAATCAAGAGTAGCAGTTTTATCATAATTAATGATCCAAGTTATAAAGAAATAAATGAGAATAAAAAGTGAGAGTAAAAGAAAGAAAATAATGAAATTTAGAAGATGGTTCCTTTTTTTTTGAGAGGTCTTTTTAAAATCAAAGACAAAATTTTGTTTTTTAGTCCTTGTTGTGGGTTTTTGATTGATAATCTTCATAGTTTTAATAATTTTAAATTAATAAATAAACTTTAGATTAATTATATATTAGTATTGCCAATAAAACGGTAAGCTTTAAAAGTTGGAGCGTTATCATAAAAAGGTAGAAGTTCACCAGTACGAGAACCGTGGGAGGCAGAGGCAATTTTTCCGACACCATTTTGTTCGACATAGATCTCAATATGACCAGAACTGAGACGGATATCGCCGGGTTTAAGGGAGCCTTGTCGATTTTCTACTTCAACGAACTTACCAGAGTTGCGAATATAATTAGAGGTAGCGCCACTATTGCTAACTCCACAACAGGCAAAGTTTTTATCAATACCAGAAAAACGAAGAACGGCAGCAACAAAGGCATCACAACTTGCGCCCATCATGGACCAACGATCACCTAGACGATTAATTCCGGTTTGAATGAGAGCGTTGCGGTAATTATCAGTTGGAGTAATGCCGTGTCCGGTTGAAGGCCAAGCAAGATTTAGGGCAGTTTGATTGATACTCAAATTACCTCCACCACCAGAACAACTACTAACACCATTAGATCCGCCAAGAGTGGAAAAAATGAGAAAGGCTCCCGGAATAAGATTAGCACTACTTGGTTTGCCGTGGTCAGTTTTAATTTGTAGCCAACCACTGTTTTTACGAGAATCACGTTTAGCATCGGCTAGATTCATAACATACGGAGAACCTTCGCCTCGAGCAGCTTCTTGCTCGTTATAACCTAAGGTGCGGGCTTGAGCGATATAAGCACGAGCGGTGCCGTTATAACGGAAAAGAAGAGTTTTTATACCATCATCAGTTTTAAGGTTAAGTCCAGTTCCATAGAGAGATTGAAGTATATGCGCTAAAATATCGGTTTGTCTTTGAAATTCAGCATCTGAAACTTCACCAAAATTTGTGAAAGCCTTACTATTTGTGCCACCGTTTGTATAGGTATAAAGTTGGTAAACACCTTGACCGTTAGGGGGGTTATAGCGTCTAAGACTAGTCTCGCGATAATGAATGGTGGCAAGAAGTTGCCATGGGAATCCATAAGGAGCAGCAGCTTTTTCATAGAATGGACGATTCGCTGAAATTTTAGCTAAATCTGCTTGACTAATAATTTCACTACCATCGTAAAGTTTGCTAATAGTACCAGAGAGATTAGAAGTAATGCAGTTTGCAGCGTCTTTATCAAAATAATAAATGCCATTAATATCGAACATATCCCAATCAGATTCTTTTAAAGCAAAGGCTTTGGTTGGTTGTAAGGATATTAAAGAGATTGTTATAAGGAGAAAAGATTTCTTTATTTTACTCATGCAAGTGTGCTCCGATTTCTTGTGATAGTTTTGAGGTCAGCATAGTAGATAAGACGAGTGATCTTATTGATGGTGAATGAAGATATAGTGTTAGTTTTTTTGACTTTTAATTGATCGGTAAAAGTAGCTTTTTCTTCTTTTGGCGGATGATAACTAGCGAGATAGGTGGCATAATCAAGAAGTGCAAGCACGGTTTTAGCTTGATCTTTGGTGATACCAGAGATACGGGCGAGAATACCTGGACGAGAGGTGTCGATAGGATTCTTGGCGTAGTAAGCTTCTTTGTATGCGGTGATAGGGTTTTTATCGTTACCATCAGAATCCGTGACACTACTACATTTGATTTGGGTGCAGATACGGTTTTGCTCGATATAGTGCTGAAGATATTTCATTTCTTCCCAATGTGGATTGGATTTTCCCATAACACAGAAAGAGCCAGTTCCCCATCCCTCTGCTTCAGGGCTCATATCAGAGACAGCATTGACTAATTCTACGGCATCAGAAATGATAGGGATATTATTGGCGAAACCGAGACTGATATTAAAGGCATTAGTGATATTGGAATCGTAATGACCAAATGGTGAGTCCCGTTCGTCACAGAACATGATTTTGTTTGCGAGAAGTGAATTGGGAATAACTTCGTCATAGCCCTGAGCGTTTTTACGGACATTTTTACTAATAACTCGTTTATATTCAGAATCGGAAGAACTAATCTTTTCTACACTAATATCAGTAGCGGTAACTTCAGCGCCATACATATCGCAGGCAGCACCGATATTAGTAAGGCTTTCACAAGTAGATTCATTGCTAAAGATTTTTTGATAATTAACACCGGCAAGATCGGTATCAGTGACAAAGTTTTCAGAACCATCAGCAGCATAAACTTTAGCTGTAGATTGATTTAAGAAACTACCAAATGAATTTTTAGTGATACTAGTTAGATGTGAAAGGTTTGCAAAAAGGGATGAAGCGGTGGATATACGGCTAAAACGTCCAAGTAGAGAGCCAAGGAAGGTATTTGGACTACTAGTGTCAAAAGGGCTGCGTTTTTCACGATCTAGTTGTGCTTCCCTGGCAGCAGCAATGACTGTTTCTTGATAATAACTGGTGGCATATTCTTTTGAGGCAAGTGCCTGACCAGAGGTTGAGCGTGCTACTTTTTTATTGAGGAGAGCAGCGCCTTTTACATAGGCTTCACCAGCAGGTTTTCCAGTAAGATTTTTGGCAGGGTTTTCAAAGAGAGCTTTTTGAATATATGGGAGAAGGACGGCGAGCATACCGGCAATGGTGGTTGCAATAGCAACATTAATTACGGTGGTCTTAACAAGAGTAATGGCGGTTTTAATGAGTCCACCACCAAAGGCGAGAGTGGCTAAGCTAATGACAGCACCAACTGCACGAATACCACCACAGGCTTTAGCGCGAGCGGCAGTGAGACCAAGAGCTACACCACTAGCAAGAAAAACAGAGTCAACAGAATAGTTTCTTGTCATGTTGAGATCAACATTTTCGCCGGCAAGAATATTATTAAACCCTTCGGCTTGAATTGGTGCGCCAGTAACAGATTTGGTCTTGCCGGTGGCAATATCGGTATATTCGGCAGTAGTAGAAGTGGTGAGAAAGTTCATAAGAGGGTTAATGGCAGCTTCGTTACCGTAGCCGGCCTTGGTTTTACTAATATTTTCTTGATTAGAGATAAAATAATGCATGGCTTGATAGATTTGATTTGCGGCGACAGCAACGGAAATTAGGTTGGCGACTTTAAGAGCGCCACAGACTAGACCACCGGCTTCTGCAACGCGACCGGCGGTACTAAGGAGATAATTATTGGCTTTAACCTCAGGAGTATCACCACTCACATTACTACTATCAATATCATCGCCAGAGGGGTTAACTTCAGTAGTTTTATTACCATTCTTATCTGTATGTTCAGTTTCTGTGGTGGTATTAATACTAGTGTTGGTTTTTTCGCCAAAAACACCCTCTTCTGTAGTGTGATAGTTTTTCGTATCGGTTTCATGATTGCCGGTTGAGCGATAGGCTGAATATAAATTTCTAGTGATACCAATTTTTGCAAGGTTAAGTGTAGCTGATTTATCGAAGAAATTGGAAGATCGAGCACGCTTTGCTTTAGTGAAGGCTTCTTGAAATGGGATATTTTTAGTATAGAATGAACGAAAATTATCAGGTGTGATGGTGGCTCCGTCAAAAAGAAGATTATAGCTGTCACCTTTATCAGCGAGCTCAATACCATTAGTTTTTAAACGATTTTCAAAATATTTTGGAAAAATCCCTTGTTTTTTAGCAAGTAATTCCTCTGTGATACGAATCGTATTTTCAGAGTAGGAGCCAAACATAGTATCAGTGGCGCGAGTAATAAGCGTTTCAATTTGGTGACCAAGAGTACTGACGGAAACAAAAAGAAAGATGATTACGGCGAGAAAAGCTCCAACAGCAAGAATGAGCGGTGAAAATTTTTTGAGTTTTTTGGCGGTACTAAGTCGAGAAGATAGTGATTTTTTAGCAGAATGGTTTTTGGCAAGTTGTTGATTGCCACTACCGGCATAGAATGGTTTTTGCTCTAAGGTTTCAGCAAGAGATGAATCATTTGAATGGTCTAGATTATTTTCAAGTGAGGATTCTTCGGTTTGGCGAAGTGAATCTTTGGCGATCTGTGTGCGAAAGAGTTCGGAGTTAGAATCTTTGGGCTGCAAAAAGCTAGGAGTAATAGAATCCTTACCATAATAGACCTTTGGCATATTTATATTATATAAGAAAAAGCTTTTTTTGGCGAACATTAGCGCTAAGAAAGAGCGCTAGATCAAGATGATTTAGGATACTAACGATTATAGCGAACAGGGCTAGTAGTGATGAGTCCAGTTTCGGTTTCAGAAGCAACAATTTGGATATGAACATGAGATTGACCAGCAAAGAAGAGACCTTGACCAACGGGGAGACTAGAGAGGAGTTGACGCTCAGCTGAAGTAAGTTTAAAGACATCAGAAAGAACGTCGACAGCGGCGGCGGATTGTTTGAGGAGTAGTTGCATGGATGAGTTCATGACGATGGCGCGACCCATTTTACTAGACATGAAGTCCTCAACGTCCTGGGTGATAGTGGTAAGACCGAGATAATATTTACGGGCACGTTTGGCGAGGGAGAAGAGAAAGTTAGCGGAGTCATCATATTTCATAAGTTGCCAAGCTTCATCGACAATTAGGAGACGTCTTTTTTGTTTGGCGCGAACAATATTCCAAATATGGTTTAAGACGATATACATGGCGACTGGTCGAAGTTCATCTTCGAGATCGCGGATATTAAAGACAACCATTTGATTATTAATATCAATATTGGATTGCTGGGAGAAAATACCAGCAAAAGTACCAGTAGAGTATTTGCGAAGACGCTGAGCAAGTTGTGGGCCGGAGCCACCCATATGAAGTAATGTATCGTAGAGATTGACGATGGTTGGGGGAGTGGATTGGTGAGTGAGAGGATCAGAAGTAATACCAGCGCGAGCATAAGTGTCAATAAGAGCTTGATCAAGATCAGCTTCTTCACTTGGTGTAAGGGCAGCAACAGTTTGACCACCAGGTCCGGATTGAGTACCACCAAGCATAAGGCGAAAGAGGCCGTGTAGAGTAACTAAGTTGGCACGAAGAGCATCGGAAGCATCTTCGGAATCGATGACTTTTGGAAGATCAAAAGGATTAATACGAACATCAGAATTAAGAGAGAGTCGAACATAAGAACCTCCGACAGCATCACAGAGTTTTTGATATTCATTTTCGGGGTCGATAATAACAATTTCACTGCCCATCATCATGGAGCGAATGGCTTCGAGTTTAACTGCAAAAGATTTACCGGCGCCGGACTTAGCGAAAACAACAAGATTAGCATTTTCAAGAGTAAAGCGGTCAAAGATAACAAGGCCATTATTATGTAAATTGACGCCGTAAAGAATACCCTTTTCTTGAGTAAGGTCGGCAGAAGTAAATGGGAAAGAAGTGGAGATGGCACTAGTGTTCATGTTACGACGAATCATGAGCTGATCGGTAGCCATTGGCATAGTAGAGTTCATTCCCTGTTCTTGCTGAGAGGTGGCAACTTTAGAAAAAATCATGGAAGAACCAAAATAATTTTCGATCTTATGTTGAACGAAATTTAATTCATCAAGTGAGTCAGCCCAGAGAGTAACGTAGAGACCAAAGCGGAAGAATTTTTCGCGTCCGAGTTGTAAGTCATCACGAAGCTCCTCAGCGTCCTGAATAGCATGTTCAGTTTCAGGATTGCGAATACGACCTTTTTCAGCATTAAGAGAGATGTCGGCTTCAAGCTGAGTAACTTTTTTACGAAGGTTTTTCATGATGACGCCAGTATCAACTGGATAAATATAAATAGAAATATCAAGAACTTCATCCATATTAATGAGAGGACTGAGCCAACCGGTGCTAATGGTGCGAGGGTAGCCATAGATATAGAGAGTGCGACCGTATTTAGTGCCAAGACGAAAATGATCAGATTGAATTTCGATTGATGATGGTGAAATAAGGTCACGGAGAGTGGTGATGCCCTGTTCAAATGCGCGCTGGACTTCAGCGTCTTCCATTGATTGAGCTTGGGCTGCAAGTTCAGCAGCGGTGGGTTTTCTTTTTGCCATATTTTTCCTTACTTTTCGTTTATTTTTGTGGGGTTTCACCCTTTTTAGTGTAAATAGTACCCATTTTATTAAAATCAATAAATGGTTCACGGACGGCAGTATCAGGATTATTAAAGTTGTAGAAGAGTTCAGCAAGTTCTTTAGTATTAAGTCGAACGGAATGGATGCCAATATTAAAAAGACCACCAATAACAGCTTGGACACGGTTATTAACTTCTGTAACAGCTTTGTCGTAGGTATTGCGATCAATGCGAGTAATTTCGCCTTCACGAGTTCCGAAAAAGAGACTAAAAATATTTTTACTTTGGGTGCTGGCCTTTTCAAGATCGGCGGAGGAGTAATATGGCACAACTACAAAGAAGGATTTATCCATAATGTTGGCCTCCTGAGAAACTTGATCAATGAAGTTGATATAGTCATCCATAAGTACGCCAAGAAGCATATTGTCGTTATTGCGTCTAATATTGGCGAGGCGTTCAAGATATGGTGCAATATCAATACGTTGAGAGCGGACAAGGATTTGAATCGGGAATTCGAGTGAGTTTAAAACACCTTTATAACCGTATTCTACGCTGTCACGTTCTGGCTCAGACATGAGATCATAATTGATGGATTTACAAGCGATGACAGCACGAAAAGAACCATCTTTCATAATAATGAGACCATCACGAAGTTCAGAGATAAGTAATGAGGATTGAGTGGAGGAAGGGGTGTCTTGCTGAATAATTTGATTGTTTTGCAATTCGGGAGCGACTGGAATTGCTTGATATGGGGCTTGTGGCTGTTGGGTCTGTGGTTGTGTAGCTTGTGGCTGTTGAGTATTAGGATTAGCTACAGCTGGCGTAGCTTGTGGTGGCTGAGTCGGAATTGGTTGAGCTGGATTTTGTGGTTGTTGTGGGTTCATAGTAGTCCTTGTTTAAAATATAAAATTACTTTGAAGGCGGAGTAAAAATACCTGTGAAAGTACCGGAATTTGGGGTGGAACTAGACGTATTGGCAAGACGGTGGGCTTGTTTGCTGATGGTATCGATGGTGAAATCTTGATTATTAGCAAGATTTTGGAAACCCTGATTAACTTGTGGATTAAGATTTTGATTAATAAAACCATTGATGTATTGTGGAGGAGTAGAAGAAGTAGGTTGTGAAGAGTTGGTGGTGTTTGGATAGTTTGGTGGAACAACAGGGGGGGTATTTAAATAATTTGTAACTTGCTGATTGTAAGATTGTTGACTATATTGCGGAGTGAAGTTTTGTGGATAGGTAGAAGGAGGTTGTGGTCGTGTAAAATTTTGTTGATAGGATTGAGGAACTGACGTTGTGGATTGATAGTTAGAAGTATTTCCCTGCTGAAAATTTTGGATGGCAGTTTGAAATGGATTTGATTGGTCAATCTGTGGGGCAGGTGGAGGCGGTAATAATTGATCAGCATTTGATATGGCGGCTTTCATATTGGAGACAATATTAGCATGACGATTTGCCTGCTCTTTAGCAATCATTTGATTAATCATTTGACTACTGTTTTGATCTAAGATATCTGGAACATCATTAGTTTCAGCAATGAAGTCTTCGTTAAAATTACTGTTATTACGAATGGAGTAGCCTTCAGAATCGACGAGATTAGAGAGAAAGGAGAGACGTGTAGAAGCTTCCTCTTCTGTAATATTGCGGGCGCGGGGTTTTTCAACAATTTTAGGCGCGGTAATTTTAATTGTTGATTCTCTTTGGCCAGGAGTCCAAAGACGTTTATTTGGTTTTAAATAAAAACTAGCGATGGAGGCAAGGTAGACTTCCATAGGTTGATCTTTTTTGAGTGGAAGAGCGAGGATAAGAAAAAAGCCGACGATTGGAATTGGGATGATGGCTAACAGTGGAAAGATTTGGAAAAGACCAAAAATAATAGCAATACCTGCCGCGGAAATGAGAAGATAGATAAACTGTCGAAAAGTAAATGGGCCAAGGAGTTTATCTTCTGCCTCAACGTCTTGAGGGACCTTGTATGTTGCCATATAAAACTATTTTAACATAAACAGGGTGGATATTTGGGGATTTCAATGAGAATAAAGCAGAAATAATATTTCTGTTTTTCTATATTATTTTTACTTTAATTCAGAATCATCGTTTGATGATTTTTTATTTTTATTGTCTTTAACTTTTTGCTGAGCTTCTTGACGAATTTCAATCCTGTTAACTTCTTGCTCTTTTCGTTCTTTCATAACAGCGTCTTTAATAATCTCTTTGAGATCACCCTTCATGTTATCAAAGAGGCTGGTATTTGGATTGGCAAAGGTCTCGATGATCTTATTCTTGCCGCCAAGGAAGGTATTAACAATATCCTGTTTAGCCTCTTCCTGAGCCTTTTGAAGAGCTTCTTGTTTTTTAGTTTTCTTTTCGTCTTCGCTAAGACCATTAAGTTCATTTGGATCTAATTTATAATGAGAGGCTGTAAGTTGAGTTAAAATGCCGTTGAGGACATCGGTTTTCATATCGGAGGCGTTTTTTGTCGTGAGGCCAGATAGGTAATTTTTAATTTCAGAAATAGCGGTTTGACTCTTTTTCTCAAAGTCTTGATCATTAGTAATTTCATTAGCAATTGATTCGATATTATCTACATCTTTATGGCCGCCAGCGAGTTGTTTTTTATTTAAGCCAGTAAGAAAACTAGTAAGGTTGACAATTTGTTCACTACCGGAAGCGAAGGTTGGAAAAGCAGAAATAAGGGCGGGGCGTATAGCATTAAAGACTTGTTTGCGTATTTCACCATCAGGGTTATCGTATTGATTAATCATTAGATCTAGAACGTTGGTTGCTGTACGATCGATTTTAGCAAACGATGTACCTTCGAGGCTGGTGGCAAGATTAATTTTTGTAGTGTAATTATCTTCCCCTTCGACTTTACCGGTAACATACTGTTTGACGTCTACTTCAGCAGTCTTACGTTCGCCATTAGTATATCGCCAGGTTTCCATGTTGATAAATTTACCAAAACGCCCTAGGGATGGGGCGGCGTCCTTCATACCCATAAGGTTGAGAGCAAGAACATTGGTTGCATCATCACCAAGCTTAAAACTACCTTTATCCATGTAATCAATTAGACTCTCTGCGATCTTATCATAGTCGCCACGACGGGAAAGTACGTTATTACCAGCAATAACACCATCGATATTATTGTGTTCAAACATACGTCGATATAATTTACTTGCATCAAGTGTAACCATCTTATCCATATAAGTTGTGAGACGGTTAACGTTATTGCGGCGTTCGGCTTCATAGGCGTCAACTGCATCAGCTGCAACCATATGTAATGCGATAAAACGGCTATCGGCTTTTTCTTGAGAAAGTTTACCATCGTTGATATACCAAGCATCAGTACCAGCACCAGCGGAGACATATCTTTCAAATTCTTTGGCATCTAATGGAACATCATTACTATCCATTCGGGCTGCATTACGGACCGTATCTGCATAGAATTTATTAGCGTTATAATCATTACGTTTCTTTGAAGATTCGGCAGTTTTTAGATTAAGGAAATTTTCAGTCTGATTCTTAGCTAATTGTTCAAGGAAAGGATTCTTACCTTTATTATATGCTTCAAGATAATCTGACATATTGCCAAGAGCGTCTTCAGTCTTGATATGTTGGGCATCGGCGGCAAGCTTAGCGACGCGATTTTGATAGGTATATTCCATAACTTTGTTTTTTGGTTCTACAAAGTCAGTTGTACGTTCTAGGTCACCTTCTTTACCATAAACACGTTTATCGTAAACAGCACGACCAAATTTATCACGATATAAGATACGGGCGCCACGACGGCTAGCATCAAGATCTTCATCACGATAGCGCCTTAATGTATCATCACGGGTTTTAAGTTCATCTTCGAAACGATGTTGCCTAAGCGCGGAATTAGCAGCTATTGCACCACCCCAATACCATGGAAGTAGATTCATAGAACGTTTACGCTTCATGGCATTTTCGATAGTTTTTTGACGATTAAGTGCCTGTATTGGAGCAAAGGATTTTGCTGTACTAAGAGAAGCTTTGTTGCCAAGGGCGTTAAGTCGATTGCTGACAGTGCCAAGAGCGGTACCAGACATTTTCATAAGATTGACAGCGAGAAATAGTGGGAGAACCTGGATGGCAACACCAATAATTATGCCAAATGGTGTAGTGGCAGAAGTGATAAAGATCATACTGGCGAGCTTAGTGACACCGAAAAGCATGCTAAACATTGGATAGAAGACAAGCATTTGAATGAAGTGACTTTTCCATTTCTGGAAATGCTTTTCAGTGTTTGGAAGAATATATAAAACAAAGGCAATCGGAGAAACGGCAACAAGAAAAATAACTAGAGCTTGACGAAGACCTAGTACTAAGAGACCAATAACAACAGAAATGATACCACCGATGATAACTGGAATGATAGCAAGTAGAAGACCAAGTGGCCCACCCGGGAAGGCGAGAAGAAGAGTTGCACCGACGCCACCAGCGGCAATGGTGGTAAAGAGAGCATAAAAGCCAGTATTTTTTGAGGCATCGATAGCGCCACTGGAAATAGCATTATCAGCGACACTGGCAAGAAAATCCTTTAAACCGTTACCGATTATATTGCTAATATCTACGGCAATTGCGCAAGCGAGGAAGCTGAAGTTGACGATGATAGCAGTAATGATGAGGCGTGGTAGGGATTTTTTGATGCCGTAATTATTAATACCTAGACCAGTGATCTGAGAATAAATAATAACTAGAAGAAAAATAATAAAACAGATGTTGGCGATATTGCGCATGTAGGTCCAGACTTGATAGACAGGAGATTTATTACCCATTTCTAGGGGTTTGACACTGAGAAGACTTTCGATAACGCTATATAGTGCATCGATGCCTTTAGCAAGAAGGCCGGTGGTTGGACAAATGATCCAGCCGACTGCTCCGATTTGAGAAGTACAGGTGACTGGCTCTTGATTTTCAGTGTTAGTGGAGGTGGTATCAGTGGTCGATCCATTAGGAGTGGTGGTAGAGTTAGAACCGTTAGTGGAATTGTTAGTTGGATTACTTTGATTTTGAGGATTAGCTTCATTTGTGTTTTGATTCTCTGTTGAGGGATTTTCTGGAGTTGAGGTTGAGGGGTTTTGCTCAGTCTGATTAGTGGAGGGGGAGGTATTGGAAGGAAGCGGATCGGCATAGACTGGAAGTGTATGAGGGGTTAAAAAAAGGCTTACAAAAAGTAAGCTCAATGCGAGCAGTAGGCTAGCGAGTTTTGTACAGACCTTCTTCATAGAATAGAATTTAATTTACTAACATATTATACCACACATAAGCGTTATAGTCAATAGTGGAAAATAAGTAGCTAAGACAATTATATAATTAATAGGCAGATCAAGGCAATAATGTTATAATCAAGATATGAAAAGGTATATCCAAGGTTTATCAATGCTTGTTGTAGCATTTTTTTCGATATTTAGTTTGACATTTGTCTGGTCAGAAGTGACTGGTGAACCTGTGCAGGCTGCAGTGATTGAAGAGAGCGTGGATTCAAGTTGTGCGAACTCAGTATTGGGTCTTAGACCTTGGTATCGTGGAGTGGTAACGAGAGACAGCTCTGGATCGTGTACGATTGGTAAGATTGCACAGGATGAAAATGGTAATACTAAATTGGCAGGATTTGTGTGGGTGATAATCTTAAACTTAATGTATGATGCTTCCCTGGTTTCAAGTATTGTAGCGACTGGATTTATTATTTGGGGCGGTTATAAATATATTATGTCGGAAGGTGATCCATCGAGAGTGATGACTGGAAAAAAGATTATTACCGGGGCAGTGATTGGGTTGGTATTGACAATTTCAGCTTCTGTGATTTCTGACACTTTGGTGAACGTAATTAGCGGAGTAGCAAAATAATGAGCATAGGTGAGTTCATGATTGGTCTATTTAAGAAAACAAATAAGATATTTGCTGAGGATTTTAATATCAAAAATGTCGACTCATTAAATAAGGCATTAGACAATATTCCAAACCGTGGGAATGCAGATAATTATGATATTATGGTGATTTTTAACTGGATCTACTCGATGGCAGCAATTGTCGCAGTAGGCTATATTGTATACGGTGCAATTTTGTTTGGGATTTCCGAAGGGGATCCAGCTAGGGTAAAAAAGGCTAAGGATACAGTGACTTATTCGATTATTGGTCTAGTGATTGTGGGGCTGGCCTGGGCGATTACGACATTTGTGGTTAAATCAATAAACTAGGAGATAAGGAGATGAAAGTTGGTCAGAAAATTATATTAGGTCTTGTCGGAGTACTGAGTTTTGGTCTAGTAAATATGACAATGCTCTCAAATTACAGTTATGCGGAGGGTGTGAAAAATAAGGTGTGTGAAGATCTTAATGGGGCGGAGGACGTTGATCAGGCGGTGCTTGACGCGGCTGGTTGTTCTGGTCCAACTGGAAAAAATAAAAATATTTCTGAGCTTGTAAATACTCTAATTAATATAGCGATGTCTATTTCGGGTGTTGTTTGTGTCGGGGCCTTAGTATTGGCTGGTCAGCGATATATTGCATCGGGGGGAGATGCCGCGAAAATTGTGAGTGCCAAAAGAATAATTATGTATGCAGTGGTATCACTAGTGATTTCGTTAATGGCTTTTGCAATTGTAAAATTCGTAATTGTTTCATTAAATATCTAGATAATTCTTGATTGATTATTGAGGTAGATAGAAGCTTCTACTCTTGTTTCTGTGGTCGCTTATGATATAATAAAAAAAAGTAATATTAAAGGAAGAAATATGAAAATTACTAACAAAGTCAAAACATTAGTCGCTGGTGGCCTTGGCGTAGTAGCAATGGCTCTTCAGTCTGCTCCAACTTTTGCCGCTAAAGTACGTTGTCCGGATGGTACTGAGGCTAAAGATCTTACAAACTGTGGCACTAAGAATAGTCTTAACTCGAATGATTTGATGACTACTCTTAATACTATTATTAATGTAGTGATTGGTCTTATTGGCTTTGTTGCTGTGATCGTAATTATTCTTGGCGGTGTACAGTATACTACTTCGGCTGGTGATTCTAGCAAAGTAAAGAAGGCTAAGGATACGATTATGTACGGTATTATTGGTCTTGTAATTGCATTGATGGCTTACTCGATCGTCAACTTCATTCTCTCAAACGTATTTAAGTAGAGTTAAATAAAGATTTCTTGATAAAATAAATTTTTGAAGAAGGTAGTTAGAATGGCGAAAGATTTGAGAAAAGGCTTAGGTTTAGTTGTAATAGCTTTTACTTCAATGTTTAGTTTTGTTAGTAATGTAAATGCTGTCAGTTGTCCAAATGGTTCTTATCGCGCAGGAGAGGATGTAGGATCAATTTCTGAGTGTAACCTTGCGAAAGATCATGCTGGGGCAAATGATCTAATGGGAACGGTTAATATAATTATTAATGTAGTGCTCGGTGTCTTAGGTCTTTTAGCAGTTGTGGTAATTATCTATGGTGGCTTTATGTATACTACTTCGGCTGGTGATTCATCCAAAATTAAGAAGGCTAAAGATACGATCATGTATGGAGTGATAGGTTTAGTGATTGCTCTATTAGCCTTTGCGATTGTAAACTTTGTAGTAAGTAGTATATTTAAATAATTTTTAAAAATAGACCTTCGGGTCTATTTTTTATGTTTAAAATATAATTTTCTATTTTGGTGAATAAAATTTTGAAAAAAAGAAGAGATGCTGAGCGTAATTTAAATGGTTATGATTGAACTACTGGATAAATAGAGCTATGATGAGATTAAGTTTGAAATAGAAAAGTGGATGGATAAAAACATGAGTGTGAAGTTTTTAGCTAACTAGGTTAGTAAGTGATAAACAGGCTGAGAAAACTATGCTGAAATAAAAAATACCGCCGGAGCGGTATTTTAGGAAAGACTTCAGGGATTTTACTGAATAGGAATTTTGGTTGGGGTTTCGGTCTTTTCCTTTTCAAAGGAAATGGTTAGGACGCCGTCTTTTAGTTCAGCCTTTACGCTTCCTTCATCTTCGCGGACGGAAACTGGGAGTGCGATAGTGCGAGAAAACTCGCCCCAGTAACATTCTTGAATATGCCAACGAGTGGTTTGCTCGTCTTCGCCGCCGCTAAGGATGCCTGAGATGGTTAAGATGTTGTCAGAGATGGTTACGTCGAGGTCATTTTTGGAAATGCCTGCGGTGCGAGCTTTAACAACTAATTTATCAGCAGTTTCATAAACATCAACTGCTAATTGACCTGGAAAATCTTCCGGTTCGTCCCACGCCTCTGGATCTTCTTCTGATGGAAAACTATTAGAAGTTTGAGCAGGGCTTTGCTCAACCTCTTCTTGGCTATCATTGTCCAGAAATGCAGCCGCGAGTTCGTCTTCCATAAGCATGTCGTCGTCATTTGTACGAGCCATTGCTAAGTATTCCTCCACTTTTAACTATTGTTATGGTTAATTATAGGAGTGGTTATGTTAAAAAGCAAGAGAAAAGTGCCTTTTGATGTAAAAAGTACAATAATAAATATAATATTAGAATTGTTGGCACCAAAGAGATGTGAAAGATGTGGAGTCATGGGGTCGGTACTTTGTGATTGTTGTAAAAAATATCTTAGAGAGACTAATCCTAGTTATATTATTAAGGAGATAAGGGGATTTTCGGAGATTATAGTGGGAGGGATAAAGGAAGGAATGTTATCTAAAATAGTGAAAATGTATAAATATGGGTGTAACCGGGAAATAGCACCAATACTGGCAGATATAGTGAAGGATAGATTATTGGAGATAGTAGAAGATGAAAAAAGGTTAGGGCGTAAAGTAGTGATAGTTCCCTTGCCAACAATAACTAAGCATATCAGGGAGAGGGGTTTTGATCACATTAAATTAATTGCAAAGGAATTTGCAGGAATAGTTAGAGTTGAATATTTAATTTCTAGATATAGAAATACAGTGCAGGTTGGGAAGGGAGCAGATGAGAGGTTAAAACAGGCAAAACTAGCTTATCAAATGAAGACTGGAGCGAAATGTGAACAAAATTGTAAATATATACTATTTGATGATGTTTGGACGACTGGAGGAAGTATGTGCGCGGCACTAGAGACAATGAAGAAAAGTGGTGCAAAAGATGTTGGTGCACTTCTAGTGATGAGTAATGATTATATTGGGATATCAAAAAAACTACCCTGAGACAGGTTAGATGATATTAACGGGTAGTATTGACGCCAATAACGGAATTAAGGACGAAATTGACGATGGCGAAGGCAAGAAGTGAGATAATGAGACCGATAATTGCATAAAGAACGGTATTTTTAGCATCGGTAACTTTTTTACTATCACCACCAGAAAGAATATAGCGGAGACCTCCATAAACGAGCATAATAACAGAGATGAGACCAACAATAAGAAGAATTGTATTGGTGATACGGCTAAAGACACCATTATCGCCAATCAACTCAGTTGGCATACCCTCAGCACGGGCAGCATCTGCACCTTCTTGAATAGAAATGGCGGAAGCAAGAGCGCGACTGGTTGAGAGGCAGATGAGTGCGCCAAGACCGGTTAAGGTTTGAGCTAAGGTTTTTGTAATTCTTTTCATAATAAACTATTGAATCTCGTAATTACTTAAATGATATGCTTATTTTACCACATATGGCCCAAAAAAGCAATTTCTACGATTTGCATGGGGATTTTATAAGTATATGGAGAAGATATGCAGAAATGCATAAAAAAACCTCAACTGAGGCAATTTTATGGCGGAGAGTGGGAGATTCGAACTCCCGCTGCAGGTCTCCCCACACTAGCGATTTAGCAAACCGCCCCCTTCAGCCACTTGGGTAACTCTCCTTCTTTCCTATCTTAGCATATTTTATGTAATTAGAGAACGAATTTAAAGAAATATAGTGTTGTGATATAATTTAAAAAAGCTAATGAATATTGAGGTGATATGGGAAAAAATAATGAGATAATACAGTGGGAGGCTGAAGAGTATGTCTCGCACGATAAAAACATGGGCTGGTATCTTGGATTAGTAGTCGTTGGAGTTATTCTGTCACTTATTTCGATTCGCTTTGAGTGGTGGACATTTACAGCATTAATTATTGTGTCAGTAATTGCTTTGATAGTTTATTCAGTTCGTCCGCCGAGAAAAATTCAATACGCGCTTTCCGAAAAAGGGCTAACTGAGGGTGAGAGAATGTATCGTTTTGAAGAATATAAAGCTTTTGGAGTATTGCAAGATGATGTGCATTTTGCCATTATCCTGATGCCAAAAAAACGTTTTGCACCAGCGGTGACAGTTTATTTCCCTGAGAATAAGGGGGAGGAGATTGTGAATTTTTTTGGAAATCGTCTTCCAATGGAAGAAGTGCGACTAGACATGATTGATAAGTTAGTGAAAAAGTTACGATTCTAAGAGTTTTGTGTGTTTGAAAAAACAAAACAGTTATGTTAAACTTGGAAAAACATAGTAAAAAAGAAGGTGGGTAAATGAATCAGAATGATGGCGCACCAATGGTGAGTGCAACGAATACAGCAGATTCAAATGCAGATTTTAACATTAATATTCAGGATCAGTTAGGGGTGCCACCAGCACCACCGATTCCGGATTTTTTGTCCAATGATCCGATTGATGCGACAAATACTTCAAGTGTAATGGCGGATTTGACAAATATGGAGCCGACGCCAATTACTAATGAACCTGTGGCGGGGTCAGAGCCGGCAGTAACTTCAGTAAATGAGCCAGTGATGCAAAACGGAAATACAGCAATTGAAGCTACGGCAGCGGTTACTCCTGTTGAGACTGCTCCTATTGAAACTGGTTCTTCGGTAACTGAAGAAATGAATGCTGATCAATTTGAAAATGTAAAAAAACAGATGTTACAGGATTTATACCCATTAATGGATAAAATTAAGATGCAGCCAGAGCAGAAATTTAAAGTTTTCAAGCAGATGATTGAATCGACTGGTTCAAAAGAAATGATTGCTTCTGCATATGAAGCAGTCAAAGGGATTGGCAATGAAGAGGCGCGAGCTGAGGCATTACTATTCCTAGTCGAAAAGGCTGATAGTTAGTCTCAAGAAAGAAATAAACTGATAGAAATAATCGCTTTCGCGATTATTTTTAATGAAATTTGAGCGGAGATTTTAATAATTTAATAAAAAAGCTAGAGAAGGTAAACCTTCTCTAGCAAAGCTGAATTATATATTAATACATGCCACCCATACCAGCATTAGCGGCGCTGGTGTCTTCCTTTTCCGGGATTTCAACGATAAGAGCGCCCATAGTAATAGCTGTGGCTGCAATGCTGATGGCATTTTGGACAGCTTCACGAGTAACGCGAGCAGGGTCGATGACACCAGCCTTTTTAAGGTCTTGGAGACCTTTCTCAGGTTCCATGACGTTGATTCCCTGACCTGGTTTGGCGTTTTCAACTGTAGCAAGAAGTGCTTGAGAATTGAGACCAGCATTTTCGAGAATATGAAGGAGAGGAGTTTTCAAAGCATTCTTGACGATCTTTTTACCAGCATTGTTGTCGGTGAGTTGGTTGGCGAGGTTAACAAGGGTAACACCGCCGCCAGCAACGATACCTTCATCGAGAGCGGCCTTAGTGGCAGCAACGGCGTCATCAACTCGATATTTCTTTTCGTCAATTTCAGTTTCGGTAGCCCCACCGACTTTAATGACGGCAACTTTACCAGAGAGGGCAGCAGCACGTTTTTCATACTGTTCACGATCATAATCGGAGGTGGCAAGATTGGCCTGAGATTTGATGAGATCAATACGTTCTTTAACGGCTTTTTGATCACCGGTACCACTAATAATAGTGGAATTATCTTTGGTGGCGATGATTTTCTTAGCGGAGCCCAGAGCGGAAATTTCAATGTCTTCAAGTTTCATACCTTTATCTTCAGAAATGACAACGGCGTTAGTGAGGACGGCAATATCTTCAAGGATTTCCTTACGGCGATCGCCAAAGGCTGGTGCCTTAAGAACGAGAGAGTTGAAGACTCCTTTTAGTTTGTTGAGGACGAGAAGTGAAAGAGCTTCACCGCTAACTTCTTCGGCAATAATAACGAGATCTTTATGTCCAGACTGAGCGACTTTTTCAAGAATGGGGAGAATCTCATTACTGGTGGAAATTTTCTTGTCAGTGAGAAGAATTAATGGTTTATCAAAAACGGCTTCTTGACGATTGACATCGGTGACGAAAAATGGTGAACTGTATCCCTTGTCATAGCTGAAGCCTTCAACGATTTCCTGCTCCATTTCGAGGCCTTGACCTGCTTCAACAGTAACAATGCCATCTTTGCCGATTTTACTGATTACATCTGCAATTAATTTACCGATTTCTGGATCACCGGCGGAAATAGTAGCGACTTCTGCAACTTTTTTATCATCTCCTGCGATTTTTTCAGCTGTTTGGTTGATTTTTTCAACAATTTCTTGGCCAGCTTTTTCGATACCTTTGCGAAGTTCCATGGGATTTATGCCAGCGGCAATTAGTTTGTTGGCTTCATTTAAGATATTATAAGTTAGAACAGTAACAGTGGTTGTACCATCACCAGCAACTTTGTTGAGTTTTTGAGCAGCAGATTTGATGAGTTTGGCACCGATTTGTTCGCCGAGATTAGTTTCGGTACTACCTAAGTCGACAGCTTCAGCAACAGTGACACCATCATGAGTGATAGTTGGGTTACCGTAAGATTTTTCGATAACTACGTTTTGACCTTTTGGACCAAAGGTGACCTTGACTGCATCGTAGAGTTGTTTAGCTCCACTTAAGACTTTATCACGGGCTTGATCTGCGTAGAAAATTTTCTTTGCCATAATTTCCTTTCTATGAAAATGAGATTTGTAATTTATAAAGTTAAAATAATGAATTATTTGATGGTTGCAAGAATATCTTCCTCTTTAACAATAAGATACTCTTGGCCGTCAATTTTAATATCAGTGGTAGTATATTCTTTGAAGATAATTTTGTCACCGACTTTAATATTTTTGACGTCTGGGCCGACAGATTCTACAGTAGCATAGCTTGGTTTTTCTTTAGCGTCGCCAGGCATGAAAAAACCCGAGGCAGTTTTTTCTGCTGGAGTTTCTTTCTTTGCAACAACACGATCTTGTAATGGTTTTAGGGTCATTTTCCTCCTTAGTTTGTTTAAAAACGATTTAGACGATTTCTATAATCTATTGTATCGAAAAAGTTAGCACTGTCAAGTGGAGAGTGCTAATTATTTTTAATAAAATATGAATGAGAGGAGAAAGGAATAAAAATAATGAAAAATAACAGAGGTGATTGTGGTATAATGAAGAAAACGTGAGGTATGAAAATGAGTGTAAAAACATTCTTAATGGATAGAGTTCCTAATTATAATAACTTAGTTATTCCTTACCATAAGTTAAAAGCAATGGCGATGGCGTATAAGTATAAATTTCCAGGAAAACGAATGAAAGTGATTGGGGTGACTGGTACTAATGGTAAAACGTCAACTTGTTTTTTGATCTGGGAAATGTTGAATATAGCAGGTTATAAAACAGGGTTAATGACGACGGTGGCTTGGGGAGTGGATAAATTAGAAGAGCAGGTTGAACATATGACGACCGTGGATACTGAAACCTTGAATCAGCGGATGCAGAAGATAGCTGAAAGTGGGGCGGAATTTCTGGTGCTTGAGATTACTTCACATGCGTTGGCGCAAAATCGCATATTTGGTGTGCCAATTGAGGTTGCGGTAATGACGAATGTGACGCATGAACATCTAGACTATCACAAGACTTTTGAAAATTACCGTGATGCAAAGAGGAAGTTATTTAAAATGGCTAAATATGGTGTGATTAATGAGGATGATAAAAGTTGGTCTTATTTTGCAGATGATGTAAAAGAATATATCACATATGGTATAAATGGTGGAATTCTGCGTGCTGAGAAAGTTGAGCTTTTGGCGGAAGGGGTGAAGTATCAAGTAGAAATTCCAAATGTGGATTTTGGAAATAATAAAAAGAAAACTAAGAATGAGATAGCTAAAATACGTACGCATATTCCAGGGAAGTTTACTGTTTATAATTCCCTGGCGGCAATGGCAGTGGGGTTAAGATTAGGGCTGAGCGTACCGGAAATTGAGACGGGTATTTTGGCGCTTGAGAGTGTTGAAGGGCGAATGAATCGAGTGAACGAAGGACAGGATTTTGAAGTGATTGTAGATTATGCTCATACGCCAGATGCATTTTTGAAAGTATTTGAATCGGTGGTACCTGGGAAAAAGAAGCGAATTATCTCTCTATTTGGGGGGGCGGGACGTCGTGACGAATCAACAAGAGCAGAACGAGGTGAAATTGGAGCAAAAAATTCAGATATTGTAATTGTGACAGAAGATGATTCTCGTGATGAGGATCGCAAGATAATTGCAGAGGAGTTTGCTAAGGGTGCTGAAAAAGAAGGTAAAATTCTTGGTAAAGACTTGTTCGTTATCTTGGATCGTGAAGAAGCAATTCAAAAAGCAATTGATTTGGCTAAGAAAGATGATATTGTGTTGGTGCTTGGAAAAGGGCATGAAAAAACGATTTTGCGGGCGGAGGGGGCTGTACCATTTGAAGATTTGAAAGTGACACGGAAAATTTTAAAAAAGAAAATGCAGAAATAGTTAATTAGTTTGGAAAATGGATTCTGGGACGAGGATATTAAAATACAACCCTTTGGGTTGTATTTTAGATGATAGAGCATTTGAATTATCCGGCAATATGATCAGGATCGAAGTTACTGATGCCGTTTATGATTTGATCTTCGGAAAGATGCATGAGATAGGCAATAGTGGCAGCAGCGGCCATGTAAGAGATGTTAGGTTCACCAGTAAGGAAGCTAGCAACGCTAAAGCGATGACCTTCAATATTTAGAGTGGCTTCGCTTCCCTTGCGGTAGAGAGTGCGGCGCTCAATCTTGGTATCACTATAATGATCGGAACCATAGGTGAAAGTGCCTTGCTTGCCTTTGAATTTAGAAAATTCAAGAAAGTTGCTATCATCACGATTTAGAACAACATATTCGGGATTGAGACTAAAGAGGGTATTTTCGGCGGCAGCATATTCTTCTGGGGTGAGATCAGAAAGTTTTGAGGGGACATAATCGGTGAGAGCGGCCAGGTAGACTGGTAATTGATAAAAGACGTCTTTTTTGAGAGAATGAGCCGGAGTAGTAATGATACAATAATCAGCACCGGCCTTCCAGGCATCACTAAAAAACTTATAGAGAGTACCAACTTTGATTTCGTCCTCTGAGGCTAGGATGGCAACTTTTTCGTTAGCTTCTTTGAGAATGTGGTAGACATAGTGAGCAACAACACTTTTACCAGTGGTACCGGTAATACAGATGATACGCATATCTTTGAGAATATTCCCATAATAAGTCTTAAGAAGACGTACTTTTATACGACCTGCACGACTACCGGTGAGTTTTGAAGTTGTTTGTTTATGGTCGAAGTTGTTGTTCATTATATAAATACCAATAATAAATTAATAATTAAAGAGGTTGTTTAATGAATTGAACGGAAGATCGCTGCCACCAAGGCTTTGTTTGAGAAAAGAAGTGAAAAGAAGGATTGCAATGGCGTAGATCGCAATGGCGACTAGAGTGTTAGCAAAGATTCTTTGATCGTTTTGATAATCAATTTCTTGGTTGAAGCCTTCGTAGACCATGATGGAAGTATAAGAAAATCCGGTAAACATGATAATGAGACCAAGATTAACGGATAGCATAGAAACGAGTGGCATGAGGATGAAGGTAGTGGCGATGGCAGGAAAGCTGGAGACGGTGGCGATAGTGAGAAGACGGAAATAATTACTTTTTTTCTTGAAGATGAGTGAAATGACGTAATAAATGGCGGTAATAGCTAGAAGTGGTATAAGATAGGCGATAAATTGTGAAAAAATAGTTTGAAGCCAGTCAATTCTGTCAAGTTTTTGCCAGTTCCAAGAAGCAGCAACTTGTTTACCGAAAAAAGATTTATGAGCTGGGGTGTAGACTTTGGAGGTAATAGTATTAATTAGTGAAAAGACAGTAAATAAAATGGTGGCAATTAAGGGAAGTTGCCAAGTATTTTTGAAAGTTGAGAAGCTAGAGAGTTGTTCTCTAAAAGTGGAAGAAGGTTTTTTGAGAGCGGAGATAGTAAATTTAACAAGATGATTTTTAGAAACGTCTTGGAGTTTTTGTTTGATAGCGTTAGCGCCAGACGGAGTAGTGGTTTTAGTAGTATTTGTGGTATCCTTTGAAGATTGAGTAGTATTACTTGTGTTATTTTTTTCCATAAGACTCCTTTTTATTAAATAAATTATAGCACACCTCTATGATTTTTAATTAAATATGCTATAATATGGATGTCACGGAAACGTGATGCTCATTTAATTTCTAGGTGGGTATCATCTGAGTCCTTGGATTTGGATGATATTCACATCTGCACCCGTAGCTCAGCTGGATAGAGCGTTTGCTTGCGGAGCAAAAGGTCGTAGGTTCGAATCCTGTCGGGTGTACCAAATGAAATTTTTTAAAAACTCTTCTTTAGTAGGAAGAGTTTTTTGGTTAATTCTTGTAAGTTATGTTTTGCAGTATGTTTGAACTAAAAATCTATAGTTTAAGGATGATTTGGTGAGTTTACGATACAGATTTATTTATGATAGAATGAGAAATGGAAGCGTGGCCGAGTGGTTGAAGGCGCACGACTCGAAATCGTGTGGACAGAAATGTCTCGGAGGTTCGAATCCTCTCGCTTCCGCCAGAGATCTCAAATATGAATATTTGAGATTATTTTTTATTCGCTTCCCTTGCCGGTAAGAACGGCGGCAAAAGTTTTGAGGAGGATTTTAAGGTCGCCGGTGATACTCCAGTGATCAATGTAGAAACAGTCTAGACGGACAATTTCTTCAAAGTCGGTGATTTCGCTACGGCCGGAAACTTGCCAGAGACCGGTGATGCCAGGTTTGATACTAATACGACGCTTATGGTGGGCGGAATATTGTTGATATTCATTAACTGTCGGAGGACGAGTGCCGATGAGAGACATACTGCCCTCTAAAACATTGAAAAATTGAGGCAACTCATCAATGCTAGTTTTTCGAAGAAATTTACCAACTCTGGTAATGCGGGGATCATTTTTCATTTTAAACATAAAACCCTGCATTTCATTTTGATTTTTGAGGGTTTGGAGTTTGGCTTCAGCGTCTTGATACATAGAACGGAATTTATAAATGTAGAAATATTTGCCATTACGACCTACACGTTTTTGTTTAAAAATAATGGGTCCGGGATCTTCAAGAAAAATAAGAGGAGCGACGATGATACCAAATAGAATGCAGATAAAACAGCCTACAAGAGCGCCAAGAATATCCATTAGGCGTTTTAAAAGTAATTCCCCATCGGTGAAGAGACGAGGAGAAAGACGGATAACGTTGGTGGTGCCAAAGTCTTCAAGTTTGGTTTCAAGAGTTTCAATAGCAAAGCTGTCGATAGTAATAAGTGAATCGATACCCATTTCACTAAAAGCTTCAATGAGATGCTCGATTTTCTTACGGACGATATGATTAACGTTGAAAATGACGAGATCGACTTGATGTCGTTTGGCATAATCAAGCATAGGGAGGGAGAATTCTTTTAATTCAATGGTAGCAAGAGGATCAGGGTTTTGGGGAGCTTCATCGGTATTTTTCTTTGAAGTAGATATCTTTTCTGTAAGAGCACGAATTTTTACTTTATAGAAACGTCCGTCTTGTTTATTAGAAAGTGAAGTGACACCAATGATTTCACAGTCCTCAGCGTTTAATTTTTGAATGTTATAGACAGCTTTTTCAAGGGAGCTACTATCGGTGATGACAATGGTTTTTTTGGTATGATGTTCAAGGTATTGATGTTTGATTAGGTGAATAAGAAAAAGACAAGCAAAGGAAATGGAAAAATTAATAGAAAAGAAAGTGCCAAAGAAGAGACGCGGAATACTATCACTAATATGAGTGGTATAAACGATGGTGGAGAAAATGATAGCCATAAAAACATTAGTGAGGAAGGCAGACTTTAAATGCCTTAAAATACCACGTTTAGCGGTGATGGGATTGTAATGATAAAAAGTAAATACGATGAAAAAAGAGAGGAGAAGATAAAGGAAGACAGTGGAGTCTTTAAGGTGGCGAAAGGCAACATCGGAAGGATCCCAGCCGAAACGTGAGAGGTAGGCAATTAGGAAAGAAATAATGATTGAAAAAAGATTTGCAAAAAATAACCCAACGCGATGATTTGACATATTGCGTATATTATAGCATAAAATGTATTTTTTTAAAGAGAAGAGACTGGTAATTCTCTGTTATAATAGTAAAAAGGTGTAATTTACATAAATAAAGGGAGTTTATGGGGAGTATTTTTTCGAAGATTATTGCAGGTGAGATTCCATGCTATAAAATTTACGAAGATGATAAAACTTTGGCTTTTTTGGATATTCATCCAGAGACGCCGGGACATGCATTGGTGGTACCAAAGGTGGAAGTAGACAAGCTGTATGATCTTGAGATGGAAGATTATTTGGCGGTAATGAAGACGGTGAAAATGTTGGCCAGACGAATGGAAAAAGTGCTTGGTGCGAGAACATTGATAAAAGTGATTGGTACTGATGTGCCACATGCGCATGTTCATCTGGTAACATTTGATCCAAACTATAAATATGGACAAGAAGTAAAAATGACCGAAGCAGAGATGAAGAAAATGCAAACAAGACTAATGGAAGGAGTGGAATAATGAAATTTTCACCATCTTATAATCCGGCGGATTTTGAGACGGATATTTACGCAGCTTGGGAGGCAGCTTCTAAATTTTTGCCTGCAAGAGAAGATCGTGGAGGGAGAACTGGACGAGAGTCTAAGCGTTATTCGATTGTGATGCCACCACCCAATGCAAATGGCAATTTGCACATTGGTCATGGCTTAACAGTGGCAATTGAGGATGCCTTGACCCGATATTATCGCTTGCGGGGACGAAGAACTTGGTATATACCAGGGGCGGATCACGCTGGTTTCGAGACATGGGTGGTTTATGAAAGAGAACTGGAGAAGCAAGGCAAAACACGTTTTATGTATTCTAGGGATGAACTTTATGCGCGTGTCTGGGATTTTGTGCAAGAAAAACGGGGCGCGATGGAATTGCAACTTCGTGCGTTGGGGGCTTCTTGTTCCTGGAAAGACTTAACTTTTACCTTGGATGAAAATGTAGTAAGACAGACGTATCGAACATTTGAAAGAATGTGGCAGGATGGGTTGATCTATAGGGGTGAAAAGTTAGTAAATTATTGCACAAAACATCAGACGGCATTTGCGGATATTGAAGTGGAGTATAAAGACGAAGAAGGCAAGTTATATGAAATTAAATATCCACTAGCAAGCACTGAAGGATATGTTGTTGTTTCTACAACACGTCCAGAAACATTGTTTGGCGATGTGGCTGTGGCAGTTAATCCAGCTGATGCGCGTTATGCTGAGGTTTTGGGTGAGCGCCTTTCCCTGCCGTTGACTCGACGAGAGATTCCAGTAATTGCCGATCAACATGCGGATATGGAATATGGAACTGGTGCGGTAAAAATTACTCCGGCACATGACGTGGATGATTTTGAAGTTGGTGAGAGACATGATCTGCCTAGGATTTCAGTAATTGGAACAGATGGACGAATGTTGCCAGTTTGTGGCTCAGAATATGAGGGGTTAACGGTTTTGGAGTGTCGTAAAAAAGTATTGAAAGACCTGGAAATGGCAGGACTTCTTCTATCAGAAAAGAAGATAAAACACTCGGTGGCACATTGTTATAAATGCGGTACGGTAATTGAGCCAATGTTGAAAGAACAATGGTTTGTGGACACTTCAAAATTAGCAAAAATGGCAATTGAGCATTTGAATAATAATGAGATAAAGTTTTATCCAGAAAATAAATTGAAGGTTCTGATTAATTATTTAGAGGGGTTGAAGGATTGGAATATTTCAAGGCAAATTCCTTGGGGGATTGCAATTCCAATGTTTAAAAAAGTGGACAAGAATGAGCCGGGACCGGAATGGCGATTTGACGTGCGAACACATCTATCTGAAATTGAGGTCGGGGGCGTGAAATATGTGCGAGACGAGGATACTTTTGATACATGGTTCTCTTCTTCGCATTGGCCAATTGTTTGTACGAATTGGGAAGAAGGTGTGGGAAGTGAGTTTTATCCTCTAAATACGATGGAGACTGGTGCAGATATCTTATTTGCCTGGGTAGCGAGAATGATTATGGTGGGAATTTACGTGACTGGAGAGGTACCATTTAAGGAAGTTTATCTTCACGGACTGGTTTTGGATGCACATGGGAAGAAAATGTCAAAATCAAAAGGCAACGTAATTAATCCAATGGACATGATTATGCAATACGGTTCGGACGCCTTTAGGCTAGGAATTTTACGTGGACGTTCGGCTGGCTTAAACCAGGCATTTTCTGAGAATTCGGTGATATCTGGGCGTAATCTTTGTAATAAACTTTGGAATATCTCTCGTTTTATTCAAGGAGTTGTAGACACGGAGGAGAAAGAGAAAGGTTTTTCGGAGGCGGATGTTTCTGTGGTACTCGGGGAGGAAATAGATTCTGCGGTTCATCAGACTGGTAGTGATTCGATTAATCCTGAAGTATATCAATATACAACGAATAATATGGGTGAGGATTGGATTTGTCGCGAAATTAATCGTGCTAGAGGGGTGCTTGAACAATGTATGGTTTCATATCGATTTTCAGAAGCTGTCGAAACAATTTATGAACTGATTTGGAATAAATATGCTGATTGGTTTCTTGAGAGTCAGAAGATTTATAAGAATATTTCCCTGCTTAAAGTTACTCTTGAGTCGATTTTAACAATGCTACATCCATTTGCACCATTTATAACAGAGGCGATTTGGCAGAATCTGTCATGGACGGACGGGATGATTATTGATGCAATGTGGCCATCAGAGATGAGCTATGATGTGATATCTGCAGAGAATTTTGAGCGTTTAGCCGAGGTGGTTTCAGAAATTCGTGGAACTGAGGCTGCACTCGCAAAGTTTAACAGAGGTAAAAAATTCGGATTATTAGTGGGCGAAGATATCTTAGTGAACGATAATTTGTTGCTTGTAAAGTTTCTGTCGAGAGTTCCTTCAATTGCCTCGACCAACGGTTCCCCTAGGGGTCTCAGGCTTGCAGTGCTTAATCATGAATTATATCTTGACGTTCCGGAAAAAATTGTGGTTGATTTTAAAGATGAGCTGGAGGCGAAGATATTAGCGATTGGGCGTGAACTTGATGGGCTTAATGCAAGGATGATGAACCCACGATATGTGGAAAAAGCTCCTCAACAGTTAGTTCGGGAAACAAGAAATTGTATTGACGAGAAAAATGAGCAGATTGAGAGGCTAAAACAACAACTTTCTGTGATCTAGCACCTCTGTTTGATAAAGAAAAAATAGGCTAATGGCCTATTTTTTAATAATTTTGGTTTGATATGAGGCGAAATAAAAAGTGCATGAAATTTATGGATAATTCCCTCTTTGATATATGTGATTTAGATGAAAATGCAAATAAAAAACAGTGTTTCCCTGTTGGACACGTGAAAATACTTGTGCTAAATTGTAAAATAAAAACTAATGCTTGACATTATCAAGTTCTTATTTTATAAAATGTACGATATTTTGATATGACCAATTACTGTATTTTTTTGATTTTTAGAAAAATTAAGAGCCAGTAATTGTTATGTTTATAATACCGCTTGTGGGTTGCTAAGTCAATAGGATGTCAATGACAGGTGAGTAATAAAAGGTGGAATGGGGAATTATCAAAAATTGTGGATATTAAGTATATTTTTGTAACTTTGATTATTTTGTAGGTTGTTTGTTTTTCAAGTCAAAAAATATGTTAAGTTGATTAACTTTCTGGTTATTCAAAAAGGGCAGGGAACTATGGTAGAATTTAGATGTGGCTTATATTAGAAAATTCAAAACTGCTTCGGGGGCGATTGGGGTGCAAGTTTGTTATAAAGAGCACAGTAAGATTGTGAAAACAATACATGTTGGCTCGGCAAATTCACCGGAAGGGTTGAATAAACTTCTAATTAAGGCGCAAGCAATTATTGATAAAGGGAAGAATTCGCTTTTTAATTTGAGCGATTTTTGATCTTTCTTTTTTGGACGTATAGGCCTTTGTTTTTGATTGCGTATTTTAACTAATGCATTTTATGCACTAGTTAAAAAATGTAGTAATTATAAGATTATTATAAGAAGCTTAATTTTGAGATTGGATTAAAAATTTCCTGTATTGATTATATCTTTTATTATATTGATTGTTTGTAAGTCAATAAAAATAACTAGTGCATTTTTTGCACTAGTTCGGAATTTACGTAATGTTATATTAGATTTTTGTGGAGGTGGGTTTTTGTTCTTGTAGATTTTTAAATATTTTTTATTTTGAATTTTTGTGTGTAAAATATTGTGCGACTTTAGGGGTTTGGGATTTTAATGATTGATTTTACGTGTTTTTAAAAAATATTGAAGAAGTTCTAGAAATCGGTAGCTGATGAATGCGCCTTTATAAGAGGGGAAATTGTGTAATTGTTGTTCATGACAGGTTGTTTGAAAAATTTGAAGAGCTTTGGATAGAGGTAACCATTTTAGAATATAGTCTTCTTCAAGCTCATCTGGCATATAATTTGAATGAAGGATTTTGTCTGGAAGAGCAGAGAAGAAAAAGGTGGTAGTGATAAGATCGTGGCGTTGTTCGTAAATATTACCGATTGGTTTTGGGTCTTTGAGTAAAAAACCGGTTTCTTCTAATGTTTCGCGATTGAGGGTTTGAAGAAGAGATTCACCGGGTTCGATACCACCACCGGGGATGGCGTAATAATCTTTGGCCCGAGAATAGAGTAGACAGAGTTCTTGATTGTGATTAATTAGTAAGCAACGTACGGAATTTCTAATATTGGGATGTTTGACAATTGGTTTCAAAAAATCTGGGTGAGCTGGTTGAGAAACTTTGGCTAAGAAAAAAACTTGATTTAGATTTTGGATAGTATGATTTATAATTTGAATTTCTTGAACTTTGAGATCGGAATAAAAACTATCTTGCATAATAAATATATTATACTTTATAAAAAAATGGATTCTCTTGAACTCTTTTGTTTATTGAATAATTGAGCGGGGCATAATATTAAGAGTGAACGGATCGGTTGGTGAAATTTGAGATGTAATTTCGTAATAAGCTGCGGAGGCAACCATGGCTCCATTATCTCCTGAAAAACGAGGTTCTGGAAAATATAGATTAATTTTGTTGTGCAGTTTGGAATTTTGTTGTTCGATAAAAATATTTAGATCATGACGTAGGCGTTGATTAGCAGAAACACCACCTGCAACGATGAGGGATTTAGTCTCGGGATTTTGCCGTAAGGCTAGAGTAATTTTCTCTAATAAAATATCAACAGTGGTTTGTTCAAAAGAGGCTGCGAAATCGGCGCGTTGTTGATTGGTTAGAAGTGGGGCTAGTTTAGAAGAGGGGAAAGAGATGGGTTGTTTCGTGGCTTTTTGAACTTCACGAAGGACGGCAGTTTTAAGTCCTGAAAAAGAAAAATCAAGAGTACCTGGCATAGGATGGGGAAAAATGTAAGCCTTTGGATTACCAGTGATTGCTGCCTTAGTGATAGATGGGCCTCCTGGGTATGGTAAACCAAGGATTTTAGCTATTTTATCAAAACATTCACCAACTGCATCGTCACGAGTGGTGCCAATAATCTCAAACTGTTGATGTGCAGACATTTTAACGATTTGAGTATGGCCACCTGAGATGATTAGAGCAATAAGAGGAAAGCAAGGTTCAGTTTGACTTTGGAGCCAGTTAGCATAGATGTGAGATTTGAGGTGGTGAACTGCATAGAGTGGTTTATGTCGTAAGATGGCAAGGGTACGAGCGGTGAGTGTGCCAACGAGAAGAGGGCCAAGAAGACCGGGGGTATGGGTGACGGCAATAGCATCAATTTTCGACCAATCGTCTTGGCTATGGTTTATTAGTTTTGCCTCGTGAAAAGCTTGATGGATGGCGGGTAGAATAGCTTCAAGATGTGATCTGGCTGCGATTTCAGGAATTACGCCACCATAGGCGGCAAAAATATCAATTTGTGAAACAATAATATTACTAAGGATCTTTTGTCCGTCCTCAACAATGGCAACAGCAGTTTCATCACAAGATGATTCAATTCCCAAAATTCTCATAGAGTAATTATAGTATGAGTGTTATATTTTGTTAACCTTAGGCTGATGAAGTAATTTAAATTGGAATTAGCTAGAAAATTTAAGAGAGTCAATTGGTTTTTGCTTGGAGGCTTTGATGGCAGGGAATAAACCAAAGAGAATACCCGTAACGAAGGCGAAATAGAAGGCGACAAGACAAATTTCTAAGCTAATAAAGGGCTTGAAGGGAGTAAAGGTTGAGCAAAAGATGGCGATTAGATAGCCAAGAAGAAAGCCACCGATGCAGCCGACAAGGACGAGAATGATGCTTTCAAAAAGAAATTGCATGAAAATATGAGTATTAGTGGCGCCGATGGCTTTGCGAATACCGATTTCGTGGGTTCGTTCGGTGACAGAAACAAGCATAAGGTTCATAACACTAATACCGCCAATGAAGAGTGAAATGGCAGCAATACTACCAAGCATAATGGAAATTATAGAAAAGAAATTACTGGCGGGATGGGTGATATGTGAACCGTAATTTACAGTAAAATTACTGGATGAGCCTTTAAGATCGGTGAGGGATTTTGTGATTTTTTCGGCAGTAGATTCTAATTGCTTGTCGTCCTTAACTGTGATATTGATTTGTTGGATTTGAGGATTGAGATTTTTGATTTGATTAAGGTCAACAATGACGGCTTGATCAAAATCTACACCGTTAAAATTGACAGGATTTTCAGTTTTTTGCAGAGTACCAATAATGATAAATTTGTGGCCTGCAAAAGAAAATGTTTTGCCGATCGGTTCACTCGAGCCAAAAAGTTGGAGTGCAAGAGAGTGGCCAATAACAGCAGATTTTAAATCATTATCTTGAATAAAATTACCGGATTTAAGATCTAGGTTTAAGATCGGCTTTAGATCAGAATTAGTGGCTAGAATTGTGGCTGACTCAACTGTGTGATCACCAGTGGCCGTTTCATGAAGAATAGCAATAGGGGCGATATTCTTGATATTATCGCTAGATTCTTTTATTTTGATGAGATCTTCTGCGGTTAGATTTGAATTATTGAAATGATTGGAATTTGTGAGTTCGTCGATGATATTATTTAGATTATTTTTATTATTAGCAGGACGGACTAAAATTAGTTGTTGATTGAGAGCTTTGACTTGTGAAGAAATTAATTGTGATATACTCCCAGCGAGACTGAGGATAAGAATAATGCTGCCGATACCAACGGAAATACCAAAGCAAGTGAAAAAACTACGAAATTTATGTTTTTTGAGAGAGTTTTTGGCGATCTCAAAATTAGTACGAAGAAGTAGTGACATTATTTGCGGCGTCCTTTCGCTTGTTTTTTATTAGTTTTTGCGACTTTGGTTTTGGCCTTTTGTTTGGTTGTTGACCTTTCTAATTCTTCAAGGATTGTAGTTTTTTTAACAATACGAATGGAACTGTCGTTGGAATTTGACGATACGACGGGGAAGGTTGACTTAGCTGTGCTAGCCTCAGACTTTGAAGACGATTTTGATTGTATGGATGAAGTGGATTCGTCAACGGAAATTTCTGTACTAGTCGGATATTTATAAGAAAGATTTGGAGTCTTTGACTCTGGTTTTTTATTTTTTTCAATGTTTTGAAGAGTGGGGTCGGGCGGACCGATTGGTGGGTGACTAGACTCGATTGATTCAGATGCTTGATCGGTGGATAGAAAATTATTCTTACTTGATGAGTCGAGAGTTTCTTGAGGTGTAAGGTTAAAATTACGGTAAGAGTCAGGGTTCTTGAATCCAACTTTTTGGATAGGACGGACGTGAATGGTGTGAATTTCAGGTTGTTCGATTTTTTCGGATTCTTGGGTATTAATTATGTCCTGAATAGACTCTGAGAGTTTTTTCGATTGAAAATTAACTTTTATACGTTCAGGAAGGTCTTCATCGGCAACAGTTTTAATATCGGTGGCGATGCGACCGTCAAGCATGTGAATAACGCGAGTGGCATAAGATGTAAGATTTGGATTATGAGTAACCATAATGATGGTGTTGCCTTTTGAATGGATACGACGAAGTTCTTCCATGACAAGATGAGCGTTATGGCTATCAAGATTACCAGTGGGTTCGTCAGCAAGGATGATTTCTGGTGAAGAAACTAGAGCGCGGGCGATGGCAACGCGTTGTTTTTGACCTCCGGAAAGCTGATATGGATAATAATATTCACGTTGTTGCATATTGAGATAGGCAAGCATTTCAGAAGATTTGATGAGGCGTTTGGTTTTGGACACGCCGGCGTAAAGTAGGGGGAGGGAAACGTTTTCAAGAATAGTCATTTTAGGGATAAGATTAAAATCTTGAAAAATAAAGCCGATTTTTTGTGCACGAATATGAGCTTGATGTGATTTAGAAAATACCGTAGTGCGTTCGGAGTCGAGATAGTAGCTACCGGAAGTAGGAAAGTCAAGAAGTCCAATAATGTTTAATAATGTAGTCTTACCACAGCCGGAAGGGCCCATAATCATAATAAACTCGCCAGGCTTAACTTCAAGATTAAAATCATTGAGTGCGAATGACTCAGCTTCACCGTAACCAAAGCTGCGTGTGATGTTCTTTAATTCAATTAAAAGTGAATTGTCTTTTCTAATATTACCCTTTTGACTCATTAATTTAATTATAGCATGCAAGAGAAAAACCAGTGATTTATGTGATAAAATTATTAAAGAAAAGTGGAGAAAAAATCGATGCCAAAAAGAAAAACAAAGCATTCGAGAAAAACGATAAAGAAACGAGTGGGGAAGAAGATTCTAGTGTCTGAAAAAAGCATGACCGAAGATGTTTTGGTAAAAAAAATGGCGGAGAATAAACTCGAAAAGACCGAAATGGTTGATAAGAGTGAAAAAGAAGATGAGAGCTCGACGAAAACAGCAGAGGCTAAGCCAGATCAAACTGTGAAAGTTGAGCCAGAGCCTGTAGTTAAAAAGATTGTTCAAGAAAGAAATATTCAGGAGGAGTCAGCTGAAGAAAAGCGAAAGAAAGTAAACGCAATCCTGAAGTTTGAGAAAGAATTGGCCAAGGATAGGAAACGTTTAAAACGAAAAGTAAAAAAAGAAAAGACTAGTATTCCGCTTTGGACAAAGATTTTGATTGTAGTGCTAAGTTCAATTATTGTACTGATGGTTGCTGCTGCAATTTTTGGTTATATGCTATTGTCTCATACGGCAAATGTATTCAAGGGGAATCCGATGGATATTTTGATTGGTACAGAACTTGCAAAAGATGAAAATAATTTGACTAATGTGTTGATTTTTGGAACAAGTGAAGATGCTGAAGGGCATGGTGGTGGACTTTTGACAGACTCGATCTTAGTTGCTTCAATTGACCAAGAAAAGAAAACTTCAAAGATTTTTAGTATTCCGAGAGATCTTTGGGTGAATTACGCGGTACCGGGTGGGGAAACAATGAATTGTGTGGTGGGAACACAGGGCAAGATTAATGCCACTTATATGTGCGCGCTAGGTGAATATAAAAATAATAAAGATCGGGCTTCAAGATATTTTGCAAAGAAAGTTTCAGAAATTACAGGGCTGAACTTGCAATATTATATTTCGTTAGATTGGAATGCATTAAAAACTGTGGTAGATGAACTGGGGGGAATCGATGTGGATGTTTATGCAGATGATGAGTCGGGAATTCATGATTCTTGCCAGCATTTGGATCTTGCTAAGGGGATGAATTATGGTTTAAACGGTAGTACGGCGTTGAAGCTAGCCAGGGCACGTAATGCTGGGTGTGACGAAGGTGGAGATTTTGGTTTATCACGTAGCAACTTTGATCGTGAGATTAATCAGCAGAGAATTTTTAGTGCAATCAAAAATAAGGCATTTTCTATTGGAATATTAACGAAACCAACTAAAGTGATTAGATTGATTGATTCATTGGGAGATAACGTGAAGACAAATATTACGATGGCAGAAGTGCGTACTTTGATTGATATTGCTACGCATTTGGAAGAGGAAGTAGAATCGGTATCAACAGTGGATCAGTTCGGCGTGGGAAGAATTGGAATACAGAGTGTGGTTTTGCCACGAGGGGCCTCAACTTATAATGAAAGTTCAATGTTCAGCTATGGTGATTTTCAAAGATATTTGAGAAAAAAATTAATTAAAGTTGAATAAAATAATTGTGCAGGATTATAAGATACTGTTTTTAGTATTTTGTGGTCCTCGAACCCTCACTTCTTTTTACGGAGAAATAAAAATAACTCTACCGAGTTATTTTTCACTTCCTGGCGGAAGCGAGAGGATTCGAACCTCCGATACATTGCTGTATACACGCGTTCCAGGCGTGCTCCTTCAACCACTCGGACACGCTTCCGTCTTGAACGATTATAACAGATAAAATGTAAAAATTAAAATTAACAATTGGTTTGACGTTGTTTTTTGGAAATTAAATAATTAAGAACAATAAAGAGCAGTGAGAAAAAAAGTAACATTAGAAAATTTGGTAAGACTGCTGAAATTGAGTCAAGATTTAGATTTTTTACTGATTCAATTTTTGAATTAGCATTAATATACCAATACGAAGGAAGAACGTGGGCAATATTTAAAACCAGGGGTGGGAGGAATGATGCAGAAATGAAGGCACCAGAGAGGAAGGCCGAACCGAGTGAAATTAGATTAACAATACCTGAGACTGCATCTCTTGAAATTACGATGGTGGAGATGAGTTCGGCTAGTGTGAGACAGCAAATGGCGAAGAGAAGAGTGTTTGACAAGTATAAAACGAGGAGAGGGGTGAAAATAATGTTGCCGAGAACAAAGTAACTAATAGATGAGATGAAAATAAAGAAGAGAAAAGAAAAGATTGAATTAGCAAGGAGTAGATATAGATTATATTTTTTTAGATGAAGACTTGAAACTAAAGTGCGTTTTTTGATCTCAGTTTTATTGAAAGTAGCGTTAATAAGACAGGTGATATAGAGAATAATTGCCATGATTGTGTAGCTGGCGGCGTTAAAATAAGCGGAAATTTTTCTTAAATTAGTTATATTATTAGTCGTTAGATGAACTTCTGGTGAAACGGCTAGTTTTTGATTAATAGAATTAATTAGGGAATTAATTTGCTGATGACTAGGATTTTGAGTATGCAAGAGATTGGTCTCTGATTTTTGAAGTTCAAAATAGCGTGAAATAAGATTTTTAGCTAATTCGGCTGAATAATTTCCCGAGGTACGGTAATCGAGAGTGATTTTTTGACCAGAAAGAATCTGTGTTTCAAGATTTTCAGGCAGAAAAACAACTAGGCTAGTTCTTTGATAGAAAAGCGCATCAGTGATTTGTGATTCATCGAGTTTAACTAACTCTGCTGTTTGACTTAGATAATTAAGAAAATTATTGGTAAGCGGTTGATGTGTGGTTTTGTCTACGATGGTGATTTCTGGTTTTTCATCAGTGAATGTTGTTTGATTAGAATTTGATCTTAAGTTGAGGATTGAAATAGAGGTGAGTATGACTACATAGAGAGCGACAATCCACCAGTATCTTTTCATAATTCGCCAAAAAGTTTTGAAAATAATCATAGAACTCCTTTATAGCTGTGCATATTTTTGTTTCCTGATGACAATAACGGAAATAATAAGACAGAAAGCTGAAAAAAGGATGAGACTGATAATATTGAAGTTATAGCGGTTGAGATTATCATAAATTTGTAATGAATAAAGACCGTCTACAATCATATTGGCTGGATTTAAATGATTGATGAGGGGAAAATTGGTATCAACAAGATATTTAATCGATGGCCCCATCATGCCGGACAGGAAACAGCAGAAAAGTTGGAAAAAGGTAGTAAGATTAATTTTGATTTCATAACTAGTTTTAATGAGAGAGCCAATGAGTAGACCAAAAGAGATTCCTGCGATAGAACCAAGAATCGAGATGAAGATAATTTCGGGAAGATTTCGTCCATAATCGACTTTGAGTATGAAGATATTAAAACTGAAAATCAAACAGAGAAGAATGAGGTGTGTAATAAATGCACTAAGCATACTACTAAGAACTAAGGTGCGTTTCTTGGCTGGGGAAACTGAAATGCGTTTGCCGTGTTCACTCATATTGGCGAGGATGGAACTGATGAGAAAGATGGAGAAATAAGCACTGGAGAAACAGGACATGGCGATAAGAGTAAAGTATTCGATGATTGTATAATCTAATTTTTTTGAGGATACAGAGTTGAATGAAAGAATATTTTGATTTAGTTCTTTGATTTTAGAATCGATACTTTGGTCAATTTGTTGGGTAATTTGTGACTCGATTTGTTTATAATCTACTTTATTTGGGTTTTTAATGCTTTGCTTTATTTGTTGTGTAATTTGTGGTCGAATCTCAGAGAGGAGATTATTGTAGAGAGTGCGTTTATCGAGAAGCTCTTCAATGATCTTTTTGAGAATCGTTTCTCTAATACCGGTTGATTTAAATTTAAGAATTGGTTGTAGATTTTTGATCTCTATAGTACCGATGACTTGTTTATTCTCCAAAAGAGCGTCGGCTTCTTTTACTGTATTGACATATGAGATTTGTAGAAGTTTTTGTGGATTTGTAGTATCTTTCTCGGTATCAATAGTGCTACTACCGAGGTTGATTTTTTCTAGTTTTGAGATTACATGCGAAAAATATTGATCTTTTTGATATTCATCATTTTTAATAACAGCAACATTTAGCGTGGAGAAAGTTTCAGTGTTATAGACATTGGAAAAAGTTAGTCGGAAAAAAATACTCATAGCGATAATGAAAATAAAATTCCAGAAGAGAAGAGGTTTGTTATGTGTAAGAATTTTAAAATTATATTTTAAATTATGAAGAAACATTTTAATCATCTCGTAGATCTTTACCGGTTAATTCTAGAAAAACATCATTGAGAGTTGGACCTGTCACGATCTTGGTCTGATTTTTGGCCAATTTTTTTAATTCATCGACAGTGCCTTTTGCGATGATTTTACCATTATCAAGAATAATGATGCGATCACAGAGCTCTTCGACTTCTTCCATGTAATGGGTAGTATAGATAACGGTGGCACCTTGGTTACGGAGTTTTTTGATGTCATTTAAAATATTATTGCGACTCTGAGGATCGACGGCGACGGTCGGTTCATCAAGAAAAATTAATTCAGGTTTATGAGCGATGCCACAGGCGATATTAAGGCGACGAAGTAAGCCGCCAGAGAGTTGTTTTGGACGATATTTTTGAAATTTTTCAAGGCTAACTAACTTGAGTGCGTCGGTGATATATTGCTTACGTGTGTTTTTATCTGAAATATATAGACCACAAAAATAATCAATATTTTCATAGACGGTGAGTTCATTAAAAACGGCAACTTCCTGAAAGATAACACCGATTTTTTGCTTAATGTCATAGGCACTGGGGCGCATGGTTTCGCCGAAGATTTTGATTTGACCTGAATCAAATTGAAGAAGGGAAAGAATACAATTAATTGTGGTGGTTTTACCGGATCCGTTGGGACCGAGAAGACCTAGGATTTCACCTTTTTTGACGTCGAAACTGAGATCGTTGACAGCATAATTATTTTTATATTTTTTAACAAGATTTTGAACTGAAACCACGGTATCCATGGCTATATTTTAACAGAAAATTTGAAATTGGATTTTAGAAAAATATTTTATCCAACAATATGAATACTAGAATATAATCTGTTTATATCTTTGAGAGATATTTTTTCCCAATATTTATCCGTAACAATGAAGCCACTTGAAGTAAGTAGTTCTTCGTTTGTGAGAAGCTGCGATTTAAGCTGGATTTTTGATAAGAGTTTTTCTGAAAACTTTAATTGTTTGATTTTTGATAACTGGTTATTTAAATAGTTTGTTAAGGTTTTTATATTAATTTGGGATTGATTGGAAGTGCGAAGTTGTAATTTGAGGCCAATATATGTTGGGTCGCATTGATAATCTGACCATTGTTCGTGATAAACATAGCTTGTAAAATTTGGCATCGTGTAAATATAAGATTCTAAGATATTGGAAAGAGCATTTAAGACTATCGAGGCCAATGGTTTTAGGAAGTCATCTGTTAGATTAATTTCTAAAATAATGTCTAAATCTATAAGATTATGGTTAATTTTATTGGATAATGAAAAATATGGAGTCTTAAGAGTACATGATGCTGGGCTGATTGGGGCTGTAATAAAATGTTGTAAAGAAGGTTGTTGATGTAGGTTGATGAGTTCTTGAGTGGTTCTTCCTATATCGTAAGAGGGGTTGCGCTTTTTGTTGTAACTGGTTCGTAGAATGGCTCGGAGAACGTCTGATTGCTTGATTAAAAAATTCTTTATGATTTCTGAAAAATTTAAATTAAACGACGAAGAAAAAATAATGATACCATCGTAGCTGTCTGCACTATATTCTCCATCAAGATAATTTAATAGATTGTTGTTTTGCAAAAAAATGTAAAAATATTCACTTATAAGATGTAAGTATAAATTTCCTAAAAGTCGATTGTTAGCTTGTTTGATTAAAGTATTCATATTTAATAGAGACCCGCAATTATGTGAGCCAAATTGGTTAACAATTTCCATAATTACTTTCTAACGAATCTTACAGAAATAAGAAATAGATCTGCATGATTTCTTATATGTTATACTAATGTTTTTGTCAATATTCTTATGTCGGCTGGTTCGCTTAAACAATTCAGGAATGGATCAAGAAAAATTAGGGCATAAAGAATTTAACATTGTGGACAAGGATAGGAATATGGATTAACAGAATATATCTAAAGAAGATATTTAGGAGTATGATAGAAACATGATAGAATATGATCCAGAACGAAAAACAGTCTTTGGTCCGTGTGATCTAAAGCTAGATGGTAAGCCACGTGGGTGTCTTTTAATTTTTGATGATGAGATTTGGGAAGATTACGTCCTGCCAAATAAGAATTTCGAGACTTTTCCAGTCACGAATGCTTTTGGCAGAACTTTTGATACTTATCGTTATATAAAAACAGACGGAGAAAAAGTCTTATTAGTCTACCCCACAACAGGTTCAGCCGGTAGTGTTTGTGATATGGAATTACTAATTGCTAGCGGTATTGAAAAATTTGTTGCTTTTGGTACTTGTGGACGGCTAGATAAAAATATTGCTAAAAATACAATCATCTTACCAACTGCTGCTTATCGTGAAGAGGGCACAAGTTATCATTATTTACCAGATTCTAATAAGATTGATGTAGATGAATCAGTTCTGAAGATAACAAAAACACTTTTCGATGAGGAAGGTTTTACTACTTTAGAAGGTAAAATTTGGACAACTGATGCTGTTTATCGTGAAACTTTTGGTAAGGTTAAATTAATGAAAGAACGTGGTTGTGTTGGCGTTGATATGGAGTTGTCTGCATTGCTTGCTCTTGCTCAGTACCGAGATGTTAAGTTTATTGAATTTTTAATTGGTGAAGATACGGTAGATGGTGAGACGAAAAAACCACTCGAACGCAATAATGAAAAAATCTTTAGCGCGGCTATTGAATTATTAAAAAGAATTTAAGAAAAGGAAAACAATGTATTTGTGCTAACATTCTAAACACCTACTAGATGTTTCTACAGAAAGATACCATAGATATCATATATAGTATTGCATTTTTGTTAATATTCACGTTAAGGTTTGAGGTCTCAACGGTTGGGTTTTATTTAAATACGGTATAATTATTCTAATGAATAAGGTGAATATATTACTTACCGAAGCTAATGGTAATCTCTCTAATGAAAAAGAGATGATTGAAAATGCCATAAAAATGGCAGAAGAATATGCATTTTCAAAACTTAATATTGATTGGGATATTGATGTTCTAGTAACTAACCGCTTATACGATATCATTATTCCGGAAGATGGAGTCGGCGGGCGTACTAGGACTTCCGATTTTATTGAATTTGCCATCAATGAAGAAAAAGCAACCAAAAACCTGATTTCCGAAATGGTGGCGCATGAACTTTGCCACGCCGCTCGCTGGGGCAAAAATGATGAGTGGATTAACTCTTTGTTCGATGGCATGATTAGCGAGGGTATTGCAACTTATCTTGAAGCAGAGTTTGTCAAAGATCGAGAAGAAAAAACATTTTTTATCAAAACAATTCTTGAACGAACAGATGAAAAGAATAAAAAGATTCTTGAAGAGCTTCGCGACCAATTAGATTCCAATCATTACGATTACGATACTATATTCTTTAATGGTAATGATAAACTATCACGCTGGTCGGGTTATTCCTTAGGCTACTATCTTGTAAAGAAATATCTCGAGAAAACTGGTAAGAAAATCGAAGAAGCGTTTGCTGATAAATATGCAGATTTCAGAATTATTTTGTAAATTGTTGCTAAAAATAGATTTTAAAGTCTAAAAGGAGAAAATGGATAAACTTACATATAAATATTATAGAAAGAATGGCGGAGAAAAGGCGTATATTGTTATACATGGTAGTGGTCCAGTTGGCGTGGAGACTGGTTTTATTACATCTATTTTTGATGCTATTGCAATGACAAAGAATAGTGTCATTTGTTTTAATTTCCCCTATTGTGATCGCGGAGAAAATAATTCGAGCGGAGCAGAACTAAAAGAAGAAGTGACCTCTCTAAAATGCGTGGTAGATTTTATCCGTTCTGAGGGATATAAAAATATAGGGATTATAGCGAAATCACTCGGCGGTATTGTTACTAGTTATTACCTAGAGCGATATCCAGATAACAAAATAGATTTAGCAATTCTTGGTTATATACCTGATGATATTGAGCGAGCTGTGATTAAAAATAATCTAAAACTTGTTATTCAAGGAGAGAATGATCGTTTTGCATCACCATCCGAAATTGAAAAAATTGTTAGTAATTCAGCTAAGGTTGTTGAGATCAAAAATGCAGATCATAGTTATAGAAATGATAAAAAAGAACCTATATACCAGAATCTTGCAATAGAGAAACTAATCGAATGGATTGAAAAATAACTTCAATAAACCTAGCAAATAAGTACGAGGTTATTAGAGAAGTGAATTAAGAAGATAGTATACTAGAAATAATGCAACGAATTTTATTAGTTGAGGATGAAAGAACTGCAAGAGAGGGGGTGCGAGATTTTTTGTCTTCCAGAGGATATTCAGTGACGGAGGCTGTAGATGGGGAAGAAGCAGTAAAAAAATTTTGTGATTCTTCGCAGGGTGCGTTTGATTTGGTAATTTTGGATGTGATGTTGCCAAAAATGAATGGAATTTTGGTTTTGAAGGAAATTAGAAGAATAAGCAAAACACCAGTTTTGATGTTGACGGCGCTGAGTGATGAGGGTACACAACTAGCTAGTTTTGACAATTTGGCGGATGATTATTTATGTAAACCATTTTCTCTATTAATTTTGGAGAAAAGGATTGAAGCATTACTACGTCGGACAAAAGCTAAAGAAGAAAAAGCAGAGAATTCCAAGTGGGTGCGAGGGGATGTAGTGGTGGATTTCTTAGAATATAAGGGATATCTTCATGGATCTGATGTGGATTTAAAACCAAAGGAAGTTGAACTATTAAAGATGTTGGTAGAAAATCCAAAAATAGTGTTGAGGCGTGAACAAATTTTGGAAGAATTATGGGACGATGATTTTCCATATGATCGTGTAGTGGATGTTTATATAAAAAACTTACGAAAAAAATTGGAAATAAATTGTATCGAGACTGTGAAAGGGGTGGGATATTGTTATGATGATGAAAAATAAGAAAACTGTTTTTAGTAAGTTAAGGATTTTCCCAAAAACGTTTCTTAGTATGTCTCTAGTTTTTTTGATTTTAATTTTGATTGTACATGGACTTATCTATGTATTAATGAATCAAACTTATGCGGCTGAGAAACAGTTACTAGCGGAAAAGAATTTAGAAGAACTTCGTGTGAGAATTTCGGAGAAGCCAGCTGACCAAATTCGTGAGATTTGTGAAAAATTTGCGATACAAAAAAATGTAAATTTGAACTTGAAGATTGATGGGAAAGTACAACATTTACAGGGATTTTCAGAAGCTGATATTGTGACGGAAGATCTTTTGGGAAGCGATACAGTACCGCTTGTTAATAATGAGCAGTTGGGGTCAATCTTGGTATCAAAGTTGGAAGTAAAAGACGCAAAGGGGGGGAAAGTATTGGTGCAAATGTTGTCGAATGTAGAATCTTTGAATGAGGCTAGAAATGCGACCTTGAAGATTTTGCCACTGTCGTTTTCGGTATCGATGCTGATGGCTTTGGTATTTTCGTATTTTTATACGAGACTTTTTGTAAAACCAATTGAAAGAATGGCAAAAACGACACGAAGAATGCAGAAAATGGAAGAAGTCTACTGTGAAGAACGACGAAATGATGAGATTGGTGAGCTTGCGAGAGATGTAAATGAGCTATATATGAACTTAAAGATAACAATTGAGAAGCTAGAGTCAGAGAAAGAATTGATCTCAAAATTGGAACGGGAAAAAGTTGATTTAGTAAGAAGTGCTTCACACGAGCTAAAAACGCCTTTATCTAGCTTACATATTATGCTGGAGAATATGTTGATCGGAACAGTAAAACCAAAAAATTATAAGGAGAAAATTGAGGATTCACTTTTGATAGTAGAGAAAATGTCTAAAATGATTCAAGATATTTTGAATGCGGACATAGTGGAACGGGGAGATGAAGATAAGGAGATTAACGTAAAGAAGGTGATTTTAGAGGAGTTAAAGGAGTATGAGCTAATTGCGAAAACTAGAAATTTGCAGTTTGAAGAAAAGATAGATGATTTTAAAATAAAAACTAATGATGTGGCGATGAGAGAAGTACTATCTAATTTAATTTCGAACGCAGTAAAATATGCAGAAGTGGGATCAACAATTGTAGTGAAATGTGAACGAGGAAAATTTTCAATCTGGAATCAAGGGGAGAGGATAGCAGAAGATCAGATTTTGGATCTGTTTAATCCTTTTTATAGAATAGATGGAGAAGGTGAGGGTAGTGGAATGGGGTTGTACTTCGTGAAAAATATATTAACGGAATTAGGATTTAAATTTCGCTTGGCAGCATATAAGAATGGAATGAGATTTGAGATTTGGTTTAAGTAGAGTGAAATAATATTTCTATCTAGTCTATTAGTCTAGTGTTTTTTTGTGAATTAATTATAATGGTGACATATGAATATATGTCCGAAGGTAAATATAGTAGTTGTTTGTTGGAATGCATTACGATATACAATTTATACATTAAATAGTTTATTAAAAACTATTAATATTGATGTATATTTGACAATTATAGATAATGGATCTGAAGTTGAAACTAGGAATTACTTATCTTCTTTGCCTGTGCCATTTTTTGTAAAAGGTTTTTCCTATATTAGGAATGAAAAAAATTTAGGCATAGGTGCAGCTTATAACCAAGGATATTTCCAGTCGATTATAATTGGTTGTGAATATACGGTTTTTTGTAATAATGATTTGTGTTTTTCCACTAACTGGTTATTAAAGATGTTAGATTTTATGGATAATAATAAAGAAGTTGCTCTGTTAAACCCATTGCGTCCATCTTGTAATGATTATTTTGATGAAAATTTTTATACAACTATGGATAAATTAATGAATGTAAAAGGGGATGGCCCTGACGAAGAACTGAGGCAGTTTATTGATCCGTATCAAAAGTTTGAGGATTTCTGTAATGCTACATGTTTAATAAATACTAGTATTTTTGGAGAATGTAGGTATGTTAAATTTCCGGATAGCTTAAGCTCATGTATTTGTATAGCAAGAATGTCTAGTTTGGCAAAATATAATTATTTTGCAAATAACTTATTTTCTCAGTATGGTAGTGAGGATATAGATTTATGTTGGACAATCCTTAAGGACGGATATAAATGTGCAATTCTAAATAATACTTATATACATCATTTTAGACACAAATCAGTTGAAGATAATAGTTTAGATTATATGTCTAGTCTAAAGCATACCAATACAATTTTATACCTAAAATGGAAGCGAGATATTTTAGAATATATAAAAACTGGAAGAAAAGACACATTAATTCCAAAACCTGATTGGATTTTAGATAAAATACTGGGTAATAAGTATGAAGAACAATGAATTCTTAGTAATAAGACATAGTTATGATGATCATAGCTATATTGATGGAAAGAATGATACGAGTCTAACAAAAGAGGGGATTGAAATAGCTAAGAAGATGGCAATAAATGTATTACCTAAAATTGATTTGAATAGAAATGTTCGTTTGCGACATAGTATTAAAAAGCGTGCAGTTGAAACTGCAGAAATATTAAATGAAGAGCTTTATAAACATTCTATTGATCATGATATCGAATCGGAACCTAATCTAACTGAATTGTTCCAAGGGAATTTTCGAAATTTTGATTTGATGAGTCATGATCAAAAAGTTAATTTTTTACAAACATGTTGGGAGGAATTTGATTCTCATCGCCGTGATGGTGATATAGATTATAGATTTGGAGACAATTATAACGCTCATGGAAAAAATATAGATGGCAATTTTGTAGCTTATCCATATGGCGAGAGTCAACGTGAATTTTCTATTAGGATAGGTAAATCGCTTATTAATATTTGTAATTTTTTGATGGAGAACGAACAGTCGATTAATATTACACATAGAGGTGCAACTAGAGAAATAAAAAACTTAGTTCATTCAATTAATACGCATACACCGGTAGAACAGGTAAAGGATTATGAGATAGTTGGCATGAAGTATGGTGAAATAATAAATTGTTCTATAGATGATTTATTTGAGGCTAGAAGAATACTTAAAGAATATATTAGTACACAGATAAGGATTAATAATGAAAGAAATAATCATTAATCAACCCAGAGTCTCTTATTATATTGGTGGAGCTGAAATGTTATCGATGGATCATGCTAGATTTTTGTGTTTAAAAGGTTATAAAGTTAGATTATTCACTATTAATCCATATTCGGTCAAACTGCAATATTCTAAGAGATATCTTAAATTTAAAAATGATTTTGCGGATAAAATAAAATTTATTGAAATAAACTTAAAGCCCAAACATTGGTCTATTTATAATACGTTACCTGGAGAAGATCGATATCGTTGGAATTATGAATCAATTGTTTATAGTAGTATATTTAGTAATATAGTAAATAAATTTAAGATTAAAATTACAATAATTTCTTATTATATATTGGATGCAATTGGAGTTAATTCTGATTTAATAACAAACTGTTTGTATTTGTGTGGTGTCCCGCGTGAAATAGATATTTTTCAGGGTAGTTTTTTATACCCATACAATAGGTTAATTGCTATTACCAATGAAGTTAAAACGTATTGGCAGCAATTTACATCTAGGATTATATCGGTGGTTTCTAGTGGAGTTGATATAGAGCGATTTTATTTTTATAATAGTAGAAAAGAGATAAATAAAATCTTATATCTTGGTCGGATACTAAAAAGAAAAGGGATTGAAGCGTTCTTAGACTTGGCATGTTTATTTGGAGATAAAAATAATAATTTGAGATTTGAGGTTGTAGGAGATGGACCGAATTTAGAGAGATATAAGGCTGGATTTAATGAAAAGATCAAGTTTGTTGGTAATGTAGATGATCCTGAAAAATATCTTATGGAAAATGATGTAATAATTTGTTTTTCTGAATATGGTGAAGGATTACAGGGGGTTATTTTGGAGGCAATGGCTACTGGGTGTTTGGTTATAGCGACACGGACAGAGATAAATTCTAGTCTATTATCTAATGGAGGTGGAATTCTCGTTGATTATGATTTTGATGATTTAGTTAAAAGTGTGAGGGGTATATTAAATATGAAAATAAGTTATGTAAATCAAATGAGGATTAATGCGAGAAAAATTATTGAAGACAAATACTCTTGGGATGTTAAAATAAATGAATTAATTGAGGTTATAGAATGAAGCTGATTTTTATGAGGCATGGTGAGGCAAACGATAATGTTGAACAGATTTTTTCATCAGATAATTTATCTTGTTCGTTATTGACGAAGCATGGGACTAAACAAGTTAGGCAAACTGCAAAGAAGTTAGGCAAAATAGATAAAGTATATTATTCACCAATTTTTAGGGCAGTACAAACTGCTAATTTAATTAAAGAAAAAATACCTAATGTAGAATTTGTATCTGAAGATAGGATTACTGAAATAAATTATGGTATTTATAACCAGCAGAAGAATGACCCTATGCTAAATGAAGTACGTGAACGTCAGAAAGACGGAGATTTTTTTATAAGATTTGGTAGATACGGAGAAAATAAGTTTGAGATTTATAATAGACTATTAAGTTTTATAAAGGATTTAGAGGAAAAAAATTTTAACAATAATTCTATTTTGATTATTTCGCATGGAAGTATTATTGCTTTTTTGATGAGAATCTTAAATATTAGATCTAATCACTTGAGGAAAGGTGATTTTATATGTATTAACGATGTTGATTTTAATGAAGTAAATAAAACTAGACTTCATTTTGAAGAGGCAGTCCGTGATGTTATAAAACAAAGAGAAAAAGTAGTTAGCATAGTCAATAACGATAACTTAAAGTCTTATCTTTTCTCTATAGCTGGTAATTATTATAATGATATTAATTTTGATGAATCTGTTCTAACTGAATTATGCCAAGGATTTAATGATAAATTGACGCTAGTTTCTAGTAATACGAATATTGATAATAGCTTGAACGGAAATATTATATGTGTTTGTATTTTTAGAAACTTTATTGATTTTTTTCAGAAGTGGATATTTCACTATAATGAATTAGGGGTGACTAAATTCGCATTAATTAATTGTGGGTCTCCCAAAGAAATCAATATTATTAAAAAGTTTGCTAATAGTTTTGATGTCGATATCGATTTTTGGTTATGGTCTGGAATGTTTAGCTGTAACAAAGAATGTGCAATAAAACAAAGAATTATTGATTTTTATGGAAAAAATAACTGGTATTTACTTGTAGATTCTGATGAATTATTTATTTTTCCAAACTTTAAGGAGAGGAAAATTTATAACTATGTAAGTGAGCTGGAGAGTCGTCAAACTTATATTACCAAAAGTTTGATGATTGATGTTTATCCTAAAGGTAATATATTGGTAAAAAATAATATAGATGATTGGAAGTATATTGACAAGGATGGATATTGTCGTGAATCGAAATTTGATAAAATACCGAGATATTATGGAGGGATGAGAAGTAGAGTGTTTGGAATTAAATCAAGTATTCAAAAGATTTCACTTTTCAAATATACGGGAAAAGAATTTATAGCTAATGATCATTTTTTATTCCCTTACATATTAAATAATGCGCCATTAAGACATATTCTTTTACATTATAAGTTTCAACCGGGCTTTTTAAATTTTTATAAAGCCTTAGTTGATGAGAAAATACACTGGAACGACTCTTCTGAATACAGGAAATATTTAAAATTAATCGAAAAAAGTAACAAGATAGATTTATTTAATGATGAAATTTCTGTAGAGATTAATTATGATAAGATTTTTGATATTTTAAAATAAAAAAATTTCATATTAATTTCACATTGAAATGATATTTTGATAGTGAAAGGAATTAATATGGAAGTAATACAGAGAGCGTGGCATTTTATCACGCGAAAAAAAATAAAGACATTGATCATGATGGTGATCTTAATTTTGATCTCAACAGTGATTTTGAGTGGTCTTGCAATTAAAAATGGAACGGATCAAGCGGCGAGTAAGATCGGTGAGAAAGTTCAGAGTGCTTTTGTACTCGAGAATAATGCAAGGTATAACATGGGAACACCAAGAGGTGCCGGTACGGTTAAAAATAAAGATATCGAGCAAATCACAAAACTTGATGGTGTAACTGGTAGTGTAAGACGAATGGATGCGCTAGTAGATCTGAAGAATGCGAAGCAGGCGAGGTTACCTGGTGGAGTAACCGATTATGATGCTAAAAAGGAAAAAGAATACGGCGAAGCGGTGAATTTTATGGGTGTAAATGATTCTAGCCGTGAGCTAAAATTTAGAACTGAGACATTTAAATTGGTGGCTGGTAGGCACATCAATGAAAATGATAAGTTTAAGGTGTTAGTACATGAAGATTTTGCAAAAATGAATAAATTGCAGCTTGGTAGTAAAATCAAAGTACAGGCAAATCCACATGATCCGGACAATTTACAAAAATCTCATGAATCGGCTGAAGTGGAAATTGTGGGAATTTTTAGCGGAAAAAATTCGCGAAAAGCGGGAGTACGCTCTGAACTATTTGAGAACATTTTCTATACAGATCTTGCAACGACAAGAAAAGTAAATAAAGTGAATTTGGATAACGAGATTTATCAGAATGTAACCTTCTTTGCAAAAGATGTAAATACGATGGGGAAGGTGTTAGAACAAGCAAAGAAATTACCAGTGAACTGGAAGATGTATCAATTAACAAAGAGTGAGCAAGAACTTGCTGGTATCACGAGTACAATTAGTGGAATTTATGGATTAGTATTTGGAGTAATGGTACTTGGAATGGTGATCGGTATTGGGGTATTAGCACTTGTATTATTCTTGTGGATTAACGAAAGAAGAAAAGAAATTGGTGTATTGCTAGCAATTGGGGTTTCAAAATTTAAAATTATATTGCAGTTTAGTTTAGAAATCTTAATGATCTTTGTAGTAAGTTTTGGTTTGTCATATTTTACGGCAAAGGCAGTTTCACAAAATATAGGAAATGATTTGGTGGCTCAAGCTTCAAAGAATACGACAAAAGAAATTAATAAATCACTGAAGGGTGGTAACTTTGGTGCAGATGCAGATTCTTCAGTATCAACAAAGACTATCGATCATATTGATGTGAATGTAGAGCCTAAGTTATTGATCGGAACTGGTATTTTCGGAGTGATTGTGATCATTGCAGCGGTACTAGTTGCTTCCTCGCCGACTTTGAAGCTAAAACCAAAGAAGCTATTGATGGAAATGGAATAAGAAAATGAATATTGTGTGGCGAGCTGGTTTGGCAGTAAGACGAAAATGGGCAAGAAGTTTGACGTTATTTCTGATCATGGGTTTAATCTTTGCAGCCTTAATTGCTGGGGCGGTAGTAAAAAAATCAATTGGGGGGATGAGAGAGGCTTTGAATAAAAATTTCCATGCTGGTTTTACGGTGAGCGCAGGATCTGGACTATTGAAAGAACGGGATGCGCAAAAGATTCTGAAAACAGAAGGAATTAAAAAAGCAAATTTTCAAGCAAATGAATTAGTGGAAACTGGATCACTTAAATTAGTTGAGGGGGGTGGAGGCGTAACTTTGGATAAGACTGATGAGAGTAAAAATCTGGTAGCTAGTTTTGTTAATGAAAGTACTGAAATTGAAGAATTTTTAAATGGTAAATATGAAATGCGGGAGGGGCGTGGAATATTAAATGAATCGGATAATGAAGTGCTAATACATGAGGAATTTGCAAAGTTAAACCAAATCAAGGTTGGTGATGAGATTGGGATAAGTTTGCTAAAGAAAAAAATGAAGTTGAAAGTTGTTGGAATATTTTCTGGAAAGGACAGCAAACAAACATTCGCTTCAGAGATGATAGAAAATAGATTTTTCGTAAGTATGAAGACGCTTGCGAAAATAAAAAGCAAAATGGAATATACGACAGCAAAATATTTAGTGAAGGATCCAAAGCAGGTCGATGCGGTGATGGGGGCAGTAAAGAAGTTGGACATTGATTTTGGAAAACTAAATATTGAAAATAATTTTGCAAAAAAGGCAGGAATCTATCAAACTGCAGAAAATGTCGAAAAGATATTAATGAAGATGCTACTTGGTGTCAGTGTGATTGGAATCTTGATTTTGGGGTTTGTGTTGTTGTTCTGGTTCAGAGGGAGAGTGCATGAAATTGGAACGTTACTGGCAATTGGAAAAACGAAACTGGATATATTTTTGCAAATTTTGGCAGAACTTTTGATTATTGCATCGCTTTGTTTTATGCCAGCAATAATGGTAGGAAATTTATCCGCAGGGGCTTTAACAGAACGAATTATGAGTGATGCGAATCCGGATCAAACAGGGAATACAACGGATATGGTACTTACTAGAAAAAGTTTAGACTTACCAGATTATGTTGAAGTATATTTAAGTGGAATGTCGGTAATTTTACTTTCAATCAGTGGAGCTTCAGTTTCGGTAATGAGGCTAAAACCTAAAGAAATTTTAACGAAGATGAAATAGGAGGAATATGTCAATTTTAAAGATGAATAATGTGGAATTTACTTATGATAATACAGGAGTGCAGGTACTTAAGAAGACTAATGTAGAATTTGAAGAAGGAAAATTTTACGCGGTAGTGGGGAAATCTGGATCGGGAAAATCAACTTTCTTGGGACTTTTAGCGGGGTTAGATACACCAACGGCTGGGGAAATATTGGTAAATAAAATAGATATTGCTGCGATGGGCTATTCATATCACAGAAAGAATAATATTGCGTTAGTATTTCAGAGTTACAATTTGATCGATTATTTAACACCATTAGAAAATTTAAGACTAGTAAACCAAAAAGCGGATAGTGCAATTTTGGAGAGGATGGGGCTTGATAAAACAATTGCTAATCGAAATATTATGCATCTTTCGGGAGGGCAACAACAACGAGTAGCGATCGGGCGAGCGTTGGTATCAAGTGCGCCAATCGTACTTGCAGATGAGCCAACTGGAAATTTGGATGAAGAAACAACTGATGAGATTATTCAAATTTTAAAGGATGTGGCACATAAAGATAATAAATGCGTGATTGTGGTAACGCACAGCGACAGATTGGCAAAGGCAGCAGATATCGTATATCAGTTGAAGGAAAAAACTTTGATAAAGAAGTAACATAGAAGATGCTAGATATTTTTAGTGTTTATGTTAAAATGAGGGTATTGATTCAGAGGTGAATCTTGATTAATCAAAGTTAAAGCGTGGGCGAAAGGAGAGGTGTCCCATGGTAAATAAAAATATCGAAACAAAAAAAGAGGGATTAAGAAAAAATAGTGATAAACCTTGTAAATATATTTTTGTAACAGGTGGTGTATTGTCGGGCGTTGGTAAGGGAATTACTGCGGCCTCGATAGGAGCGATCTTGAAGGCAAAAGGGTACAAGGTGACTATGCAGAAATGCGATCCATATCTTAATGTGGATGCAGGGCTTTTAAATCCGGTAGAGCATGGTGAATGCTATGTGACGCATGACGGAGTAGAAACAGATCTTGACCTGGGACATTATGAACGTTTTTTGGATTTTGAAACTAATCGTTATTCGATTACTTTATCAGGTTCTATTTTTAAAGAGTTAATTGAAAAAGAACGAGCAGGTGGTTTCCATGGAAAAACTGTACAATTAGTGCCACATTTTACGAATTTAGTACAAGAAAAAATTATGAAAGCTTCGCTTGATTCAGATATCCACATTGTGGAAGTTGGGGGAACAGTGGGGGATTATGAGGGACTATCTTTTATTGAGGCGATTAGGTTGTTTGCAAACAAAGTTGGACGACGTAATTGTTTATATGTGGATGTAGTATATGTGCCTTGGATTAATACCTCTAAAGAGCTAAAAACAAAGCCAGCGCAGAATGCTTTGAAAGATTTGCGGGGATTTGGGATTATTCCAGACGTGGTAGTGTGTCGTACAGAAAAACCAGCACCAAGAGAAATTTGTGAGAAAATTGCACGTTTTTCAGGAATTTCGGACACTGCAGTTTTAAACTTGCCAGATATTGACTCGGTTTATGATGTACCATTTAATGTATTAAAATCGGGGGTACTTGAAATTTTGAATGATTTTGTAGGTGATGATTCAGAACCTGATATGACAAAGTGGTTGGAATTTTCTAAGCGGCGAGCAGAAAAATATGAAAAAACAGTGACGGTGGGGTTGGTGGCTAAGTATGTAGGAAACGAAGATACTTATATCTGTGTGACGGAAGCTTTGAAAGCAGCGGCGGCATGGAGTGGGGTGAATCTTGTGATTAAATGGATAAATGCTGAAAAAGCTGAAGCGAAAGATTTTGCGACGGTGGATGGATTAGTAGTGCCAGGTGGATTTGGTGCAAGAGGGATTGAGGGGAAAATCATGGCGGCGAAGTATGCGCTCGAGAATGATAAACCTTATCTTGGATTATGTCTTGGCATGCAGGTGGCTTGTATTGCGGCGGCAAGAAGAGCGGGATTAAAAAAGGCAAACTCGGAAGAATTTGAACCGGAAACGACTGAAAATGTAATCTATATTATGGATGGTCAAAAGGGGAAGGAGTCAACTGGTGGGACGATGAGATTAGGCGACTATAAAGCTAAACTTGTGAAGGGGAGCAAAACAGCAGAGATTTACGGATCAGAAGAGATTGTTGAAAGGCATCGCCATCGTTTTGAGGTTAATCAAAAGTTTTTGAAGGAAATTGAGAGAGGTGGGATTGAAGTTTCTGGAACATCACCAAATGGTAAATTGGTAGAGTTTGTAGAGGCCCCGGGTTGTAAATTCTTTCAAGCGACACAGGCGCATCCAGAATTTAAATCACGACCACTTAAGGTACATCCTTTATTTCAGGCCTTTATGGATGTATTAGCCAAGAATTAGAGCGTATTTAAGGCGGATCTTGTGAGAAGTTATAAGGGGTGATGGTTTTTGTGTGATAAAATATAGGTATGGAAAAAATCAGAGAGTTATTAAGGGCAGTAATCTCAAGCTTGTATCATGTTGAGGCGGAAATTAATTTAGTGGAAGCACCTAAAGATACGGGGGCTGATTTTGCCACAAATATAGCAATGAATTTGGCAAAGAACTTAAAAAGAAACCCTATGCAGATTGCCGAAGAGATTCGAGAGAAGACTTTAGAGCTAGATGCGGCGAATGAAAGGAAAATTTCAGAGATTGAAATTGCGAAACCGGGTTTTATTAATATTAAACTAAGTGATGGTTTTTACAAGCTAGAGCTTGAGAAATATCAGAAGAATTTTCTGGAAAATATATCACAGGATGAATATTTAGAAAAGACGGTGATTTGTGAGTTTTCTGATCCTAATCCGTTTAAGATTTTGCACGTAGGACATTTATACACTTCAATGGTGGGGGATGCGATTTCACGAATTGTGGAATTTGCTGGTGGTAATGTAGTGCGGGCTAATTTTGGCGGTGATGTGGGGCTACATGTCGCAAAAAATATGTATGCACTTTTGCAACATAAAGATGAGATTAATGATTTGATGACGACGACGGAGAAAGCTGAATTATTGTCTAAGACTTATGTAGAGGGGGCGACGGCTTATGAAGAAGATGAGATTGCAAAAGAGAAAATTGTGGAGATTAATAAGAAAATCTACAGAATTGCAGAGGCAGGAGACTCGATTGTGGCTGAGTTGGAGGGATTAATCGAACGTGATGCGAGCCGGGCGACACTGAATGAATTAGAACTCGCCAAGGTTTATTCCTGGGGAAGAAAGGCTAGTTACCAATATTTTAAGGATTTCTATAAGAAGATTGGCGTAAAATTTGATCGATATTATCCAGAATCAACGGTGGCAGCGAAGGGACTTGAGATGGTAACAAAGGGCCTTGGAGACGGAGTGTATGAAGAGTCAGATGGAGCTATCGTGTTTAAGGGGGAGAAGTATGGATTACATACTAGAGTATTCATTAATAAGAACGGTTTGCCAACTTATGAAGCAAAAGACGTTGGTTTGATTTTTACAAAATGGGAAGATTATCATTTTGATAAATCAATTATTATTACCGGTAACGATATTATTGATTATATGAAAGTGGTATTAAAATCGGTTGAGCAGTATGCTCCAGAGTTGTCTAAAAGGACATTACACTTAACTCATGGACAGGTGAAACTGCCAGGAAGAGAAAAAATGTCTTCAAGAAAGGGAAACTTTTTGAAGGCAGTGGACGTAATTGAACTAATTCGTGAAGAATTAATAAAGGTTCAGGAGGAATTAAGTCAGAATAAAGGTGAGCCGAATCCAGAAGAAGTAGATTTAAGGATTTTACTAGGTGCAATTCGTTATGCTTTTTTGAAATATAAGGTGGGTGGTGACATCGTCTTTGATGTTAAAGAATCTGTATCGATGACAGGTAATTCAGGCCCCTATTTACAATATTCGGCAGTGCGTGCACAAAAAGTACTCGGAAAAATTTTAGAGTCTCAGGTCGAAAAAACGAACAAAAAAGTTGAACAAAAAGAGTGGACTTTAGTAGTTGTTGAAAAGAATTTGATCAAAAAAATTATGCAATATAAAAATGTATTAGGTGAGGTTGTTGGTGAATTATCTCCAAGTAAATTATGTACTTATTTATATGAGATAGCGCAGGATTTTAGTCGTTTCTACGAGAACGTACAGGTGGTCGGGAGTGAGTATGAGGTAGAGCGTGGCGCGATAGTATTGGCTTACTTAAAAGTTTTAACACATGGGCTTAGTATTTTGGGAATTGAAATTCCGGAGAAGATGTAATAATGAAAAAAGCAAAATTGTTATGGATGGATCTGGAAATGACAGGATTGGATCCAGAAAAAGATAGAATCCTTGAGGTTGCGGCAATTGCAACGGATTGGCAATTTAATATTATAGATAAGATGACAGCGGTAGTGAGAGTACCTGAACAGTTGATTGAAAAGAGGATGGTGGGGAAATTTTGGGAGATACATAAGGAGGCTCGTGAAGCGTTGGTGAAGCAAAACGTGGATGGACTGGAGTCTTCTATGGTTGAAAAACAAATTTTAAAGTTTATCGAAAAAAACTTTGGTAAAGAGGTTTATCTTGCAGGGAATTCAATCCATCAGGATAAAAGATTTATTGTGAAAGAATGGCCAGAGTTAGATCACAGATTACATTATCGAATGTTTGATGTGTCGGCTTGGAAGATTTATTTTGAGAATGTGCTGAACAAAAAATTTACGAAAAGAGAGGCACATCGAGCACTTGATGATATTGAGGGGTCAATTGAAGAAATCAAATATTATTTAACTTTTTTAAAGAAGGCTTAGATGGAATTTTTGATTGATGAAGTAGGGGGGATAGGGAATTTTACGGAAAAAGCTTTAGTGACTCGTGATGGCGGGAATGAGGAGAAGCTATTTTTAGCGCCGAATGGAAAAGTTTTTTTGGTTGATCGAGTAAAAACTGTTGAAATAAGAACGGATAAAAATTTATCAAGACTACTAAGAGAACGGTATGAGTCTGTAATGGTATCACGTTATTTTGGTAATGGGGGAATTGAGATTGTAATGAGCGGACAAATTCCTCTAGATGAGATTTATGATATGGTGAGATTAAGTTACAATTTGACTAAAGACCTTTAAAAATAGTCACCGACTGGTGGCTATTTTTAAAGAAAAGTTTTGAATTATTTTTTGCGTTGGTCACGAATTTCTTCAAGAACAGTAAGAATTTTATCATCAGTAGTTGGTTCTTTTTCGGCTTCTTTCTTAGCAGAAAGTTTGTTGATAAGACGTACGAAAACAAAAATACAGAAAGCAACAATTAGAAAATCAACGATATTTTGAATAAAATTGCCGTAACGGATATGTGCTGCACCGTTGCCGCCGAAGAAATTTGGGATGGTAATCTCTAATTTAGTAAAATCAATACCGCCAAGTATAACGCCGACGACTGGCATAATGAGATCGTTAACTAGTGAGCTGATAATTTTATTAAAAGCACCGCCAATAATGACACCTACAGCTAGGTCAAGGACGTTACCATGGTTGATGAAATCACGAAATTCTTTAAGTATGGGATTTACTTTTGTAATACTTTTCTTTAGTTTCTTTAAATCAGGATTTTTCATGTGTTTAATTATAAACGAAAATAAAAAATATACTACTAGGGGCGGATTATACGGCTTTAGCGTTGAAAGTGGCGTAATTGTTTTTAAGATTAGTGAGGCTTTTTATCTCAGTATCAGTGGCAGCTTTGGCGTTTGGTTTTTTGGTACGTTCATTGGCTTCAGATTGATAATTGATGAGGTAAGTAAGTTGGAGAGTAAATTCGCGAATAAGGACACGGTCAAGATGAGCTGAGAGATGAGCGGTTTCAAGAGTGGAATTTAGGGTTGCATTTTTAGTCTTTTCTTCTTGACTGATAGTGTCTTCGTCGAGGTTCGAGACATCTTCAATGCCAAATTCTTCAGCTAGAGATTTAGCTTCAGTAATCATTAATTCATTGAGAATGGCTTTTAATGAGGCGGTATAGGCGCGAAGATCGGAAGATTTAAGAAGATCTCCATATTTTGAAATAGTTTCATCTTTTAGATATTTTGACATGAAATAACTACGGATAAGAAGGTCACGGTCGCGGGTATCAATAGTTTTTTTGGTGTTGAAGAGAAGAGAAGTGCCAATGAGAAAAAAGAGAGCAATAATGGCAATAATGATGTTTTTGGGGGTTAAAAATTCACGGATGTTAAAATGGGATCCGGAAGACTTGTGGTTATGTTTATTTTCGCTTGCAATTTGTTGCAAATAGGCCATTTTATCCATAGGAATATTATAGCATAACAGATTTGAGATGGTATAATTTAAGAAAGACGAGGAGGATAATTTTTCTGATGCAGATGGGCGAACGGGAGTGGAGGAAAGAGTTTTAATGCAGGACGCCAAAGAAGAAATTCGAGCAAGACTGCCAATTGAGGATGTGGTTTCTCAATATATTGAGCTAAAGAGAGCCGGAAGAACGTTGAAGGGACGTTCGCCTTGGGGTGTGGATAAAACACCTTCGTTTATGGTGTCGCCTGAGAAAGGTATTTGGCATGATTTTTCCGCAAATAAGGGCGGTGATATTTTTAGTTTTATTATGGAAGTAGAGGGAATTACTTTTAGGGAGGCTTTGGAAAAGTTAGCAGCGCAGGCCGGAGTGGAGTTAAAAAAATATGATAAGAGTGACGAAAAAAATGCGCGACTAAAAATGCGAGCAAAAGAAGCAAACGAACTGGCTTGTAAATACTATCAAGTGTGTCTTGCAAAGAATAAAGCGGTTTGTGAATATGTTTTTTACGGTCGAAAACTGAATAGAAATACGATTGTAGAATTTCGAATTGGTTATGCGCCGAATACAAAAAATAGTCTGGTGGAGTTTTTGAAAAAGCGTGGTTATTCGGTTGATGAAGCAAAGGAAGCTGGATTAATAAATCGTTTTAATGGTGATTTATTTAAGGGGAGAATGATGATTCCTTTTCTTGATGCAAACACTGGAGAAGTGATTGGATTTACAGGAAGAATTATTGAGAAGGGAGAACCAAAGTATTTAAATACACCAGAAACGAGGTTATTTAATAAAGGGCGTTTTATTTTTGGTCTGTCACAGGCAAAAGAAGCAATTCGAAAAAATAATTTTGTAGTGATTGTGGAAGGTAATATGGATGTGATTTCTTCGCATCAGGCCGGTGTAAAGGAAGCAGTAGCAACGTCGGGTACAGCAATGACGGAAAATCATTTGAAGATTTTATCAAGATTTACAACGGATATTCGTCTAGCATATGACGGAGATGAAGCAGGGATTAAGGCGGCAGAACGAGCGATCATGTTGGCTGGAAAAATAGGTATTTCATTGTCAGTAATTTCTGATTATGGAAAGGCGAAAGATCCGGACGAGTTGATTAAAATTGATCCAAAATTATGGCAGGAATGTGTAGAGAATCGAATGCCGGCGGTGGATTGGATTTTGAAGAAATACGAAAATAAATTGAATTTGATGACAGGGCCAGGCAAGAAGGAATATTCTGATATGGCAATGAAGATTATTTCGTACATCGAGGATCCAGTTGAGAAAAAACATTATGAGCAACTGGTCGCGAGAAAACTGGATGTGACAGTAGAGGATTTACAGGCAAAGAAAATTACGACAGAAACTATTAGGCTAAAGCCAGTAGTGACTCGTGATCAAGGCAAAACTGAATTAGCTGAATCAATGATGGTGATGAAAAATCTGGAAGATAGTTTACAGGCAATTCTGGTTTACGGTGGAGTAGTGGGACAGGAAATCGCGCTTGAGGTACCGGAGGATGAAACGAGATTAGAAGAGTTATCGCTGATTTTTGAGGAAAAATATGCGAGGATGAAGGAAGAGGTTTTGGCGCAAGAAGTCGTAAGTTTAAATAGACGGTATAAGGAAGAATTAAAAAAACAAAGGATTGTGAAATTAACTGAAGAGTTGGTGAAATTTGAAAATGATGAAGAAAAAACAATTGAGATTTTGAAACAGATTGAGCAGTTGCGACGAGAATGAAAATATAAATTGCGCGTTCTTTGCATAGCAGAGGATGACGATGGTTTTTAAGTTTGTGGATCTAGACATTTGTAAGAATAAGCGGTATATTTATGTAAAAGTCATATTTTAAATTTGAAAGGGTGTTTGCATGAAAGACGAGGGTAAAGATCTTACCGCATCTCAAAAAGAGGTTCTTGCAAAATTTGTCGATCAGATGATTGACGAAAAGAGAATGCCAAAAACTGATCGGCTTAGAGCGGAGCTTGAAGAGAAGCTAAGCGATGCCGTGATGACGGAGATTTTAATGAATCTACCAGATTATTTATTAGATAAGATTAATGCCGCTTATGATGAAGATAGAGCTAGTGATGAATTGATTGAGGAAATCGTAAGAGAAGCTGGAATAGATACCACCCAAATTGCACGAAAAGCGATGTTAAATTTTCGTGAGGAATTTTTAGCTAAATAAAAAAATATGACAAGTCTTGAGGGATAGGAGAGCAGATAATGAAAAATATGAATAGTCTTGGGGGCGGAAATAACAATACTGAAAGTGTTGTCGATAATGATGAAAATAAAAATATCGAAAAAAACAGCGAGCAGGAGAAGAAATCGTTAGAATTTTCGAAAGAGGATATTAATAACGGTAAAAAACGCCAGGCAATTGTAAATTTCTTGAATGGTGAGCTAGCTGCACAGATGAAGCAGGAAGTTGGCCTTGGATTTGCGGATGAGCAGTGGGCAAAAAAGCAGATTTTTTCTGTACAGGATCGTTTAAAGAATGCAAGTAATAATTATAATGCTGATCATAATGATGATGCATTCTTGTATGTCGTAAATGACATTATGGACAAAATCAATCAGGGAGCTGAGGTGGTTGATGGTGATGAAACTAAGACTAAGAAACTCGAAAATACTGCAAAAATTAAGGAATCGATTATATCGAGAAATAAAAAAGGTGAAATTAGCGATTCGCTAATGAACCATAAATTGAATTCGCTTGAGAAAGTGAATGAGAATATTAATAAAGATTTTGATTTACGTCGATATGGCTTTTTGGCGGAAAAGCAGATAAAGGAAGAAAACGAGAAATATGCTGAGACCGTCAAGAGTTTTGATCAAAAAGATGAAGAGTTTCGTAAAAAGCGTAGTGAATATGAAGCCATGAATGGTGGTAAGTTGACGAGCGAACAAAGAGAAGAGTTGAAAAAATTACGTGGTGAAGCTGATTCGTTATGGGATGAAAGATCAAAACTCGAAGAAGTGATAGGTGAATCAGATGAGACTAGGAAAGCGAAGTTAGCTAGTGAAATTGCACAGCAAGAGAAACAAAAGGCCGAAGAACGCAAGAAACAGCTAGAAACTGTACTTGGATTGAATAAAAAAGAATCGGAAACTGTGGGGGATAATGAGAAAAATGAGGTTCGTGAAGCTGGAGATGATGAGAACAGGGAAGGTGTGACTGCATTTCAAATGAGACAGTTTATGAGAACCGGAGTTGCTGGTCATCACAATCTGCCAAAAAATAGTGTTGAAAAAAATGAAAAAGAAAAAGACCCAGAAGAACAAAAGCGTGAGGAATTGAAGAAGTATTATGAATCGTTAGTGCCAAAACCTGACAGTGTTGAAGCTGCAAGCTTCGGCAACGGTGAGTATATTTGTGAAGCTATACTTGATACTGACGCTAGTAAGCAAAGAAGTGTTGAGAAAGTAATTGAAAAAAGAGAAGAATACTTGAGCCAAGTTGATAAGAACGAGATCTCAGCTGACAAGTTTAACTTCCTGAGGGGGTCTAATTTGGGTGCAAATCTTCTATTGAATTACTGCAAGATCGATAATGGTTTGATGTATGCGGCAGAGATGGGTAATGAAAAAGTACTTTACACAAAGATGTTCAATAATCTCTTTGGCGCAAAGAATAAGCTGCTTTCTTTATATGATCCAATGGCCGCTGAAGAAAAATTATGTAAAGCAACTGGAAAACCATTTGACTCGGATAAATTTAAGGATGCTAAGGGTGAAATCTCTAAAGAGCAATATGAGATAGCATTAAATGTTTTGAATGGTTTCCAAGTTAATATCGTGAACAAGGCAGGAAAAGAGATCGGCTCAAATGACCCTAACGATGTAATTGAGATGTTTAATAATGAGCGAAAATCTGATGCATATAAGGAGTTTGAGGAGAGGATCCGAATGAACGACTTTAACAGGAGTGAAATGGGGAGAGTCTATAATGAAAAGAGGGCTGTTGCTGATGATTTTGTGAAAAGTTTCTTTGATAAAGAGGCAGATAAAAAAGTGAAGGCATACATGAATGGTGCAAACCCTTATCAAAAGGAGTCCGGGAGTGGTTTGTCGACAGAAATGAAGGAGACACAAGCAGAAAATAGTGCAGAAATTGCAAAAGATTTACGAGAACTAAATCTTGAAGGAATGTTTAAGCGTTTTAGCAAGGATATGGCCGGAGATGATGAAAACAAATTGTTTGGTGCTTCATACTTATATAGAGAGCTTAACAGCGAATTTATGAAACTAAAGAAGAAAATTGAAGATAGTAGTTTTAGAAAATTGCCAGCAGAAGAACAACGTGAAGCTGAAACAAAACGGGATTTACTGTATAATATTTCGGATAGTCTAAATGATTTTTGTAGCGAAGCATTTCAGAAACAGAAGTATAATATTAGGCAGTCTTTACTAAATTATGCGAAAAGTACTAAGAAGAATATAATAAGAACTCTTGTGCGTAATTTAAGTTTTATGCGTAAACGCTAAATTAGTAAATGCTTCATTTGGAAAATTGATGGGGCATTACTTTAATTTTTTGTCAACTAAGAATTTGTGTAAAATTATTTTTTATGTTATAAATTGATGTAATGAAAAAAGCGATCGTGGAAGAAAATAATAAGATAAGTAGTGAAGACGAGGAGCTTTTTGCTGTTCGCGATACAGATATGGGGCCACAGGAACCTGGGGTCGATGACCTTTCAGAAGATGAGGAGTTGTCAGATGAGGATCTGGAAATTACCGCTGAGAATGTGGATCAGTTTGCTGATGACTCGGTGAGATTATATTTAAGAGAAATTGGTAAAATTCCGCTCCTTTCAAACGAGGAAGAAACTGATCTTGCTTATCGTGTTGTGAAAGGTGAAAAGAAAGCCAAGGATAAAATGGTGGAGGCTAATATGCGTCTCGTGGTGTCGATTGCGAAACGTTATTCTGGTCGTGGTTTAGATTTTTTGGATTTGATTCAAGAAGGGAATACTGGTCTGCTTCGTGCAGTAGAGAAATTTGATCCGGATAAGGGTTTTAAATTCTCTACTTATGCCACTTGGTGGATTAGGCAAGCAATTACGCGTGCAATTGCTGATCAGGCAAGAACGATTCGTATTCCTGTGCATATGGTGGAAACTATTAATAAAGTTCTACGAGCAACTAGGAAATTAACAAATGAGTTAAATCGTGAGCCGACCACGGAAGAAGTAGCTAAAGAGATGGGTATGGAGCCGGATAAGGTCGACTATGTGATGAAGATCAAGCAAGATATTGCATCGTTAGACGCGGCGGTAGGTCATGATGGCGAGGATGAGGATTCAGTACTGGGAGACTTTATTGAGGATGAGGGGCGAGTCTCGCCTGAGGATGCAGCAGCGGCTCAAATGTTAAAGGAGCAGATTGCGGAAATTTTAGGATCTTTGTCTGAACGTGAACAAAAAGTAATTAAATTACGTTTTGGAATTGGTGGTGGACGTCCGCACACTTTGGAAGAAGTGGGGGCGGAGTTTGCTGTAACGAGGGAACGCATTCGTCAGATTGAGGCAAAGGCTTTGTCTAAATTGAGAAAACATAAGGATACAAAGAAGTTACACGAATATCTACATTAAATAAGTAAAAATATAGGTAAATAATAGAAAGAGCGGATAGGGAGATGAAAATATTAAACAAAATATTTCGAGGGATGGCAACCTTTATTTTAAGTTTGAGTTTTATTTATGCTCTAGGGGCTTTTTCGCAACCAGTTTTTGCGGATTGTGGTGGTGTAAAAACTTCGATTATTAATTGTAGCGAGACTGATCCTAAGTCAGGAATTTTTGCAGTACTTGGTATGGTATTAAATATCTTGACAGTTGGCGTTGGAATTGCAGCGACGGCAGGCCTTATCTTTTGTGGTTATCAATATATGACTTCTAAGAATGAGCCAGCAGTAATAGCAAAAATTAAAATGCGTATACTAAATATTGTAATTGGGTTAGTTATTTATGCGATGTTTTGGGGTGTGATTGCACTACTACTTCCGGGTGGTATTAATTAAAGGAGAACATAATCTGGGGCGGTGAAGTAAAATGACGCAAAAAGGAAGAGAGACTGAGTTATATTACATTTTGGATAGAGTTACGGAAGAAGCAACAAAGGGACGTACGCGAGTGGTGATCGTGATTAATTCAAGGTCAAGTCAGGCCAAAAGGATTGAAACGGAAGTCTTAACGCCAATTAAAAATGCAATTTTTAAAAGAAATAGTATACAAGATGCAAACATTCAGAATGTTACTTTAATGCAGTATGAGGTGGCACCAACAAATGTGGATGACAATGCTAAAAAATTAGCAGAGTGTTTAATGGATGGTGATATTTTGATAACTTTGGGTGGTGACGGGACGGCAACGATCGGCGTAAATGCCGCTTTTTTGTCTGGTAAAAAAGTAAAATATTATACATTGCCGTTCGGAAATTTTAATGATATTGCACGAACGGTAAGAGAGGCTCGTGGAAATAGAGTGTATGGTTTGGAAGCGAAAGTAGATGATGAGCATTTTCGTTTTGCGCTATGTTATTTTACCGTGGGAATGCTTGCGGAGTCGACAGAAATTTTTGATGAGAGTAAGATTCGTAAGAAGCTAAGAAGAAAGCATGGAAGGTTGTGGTATTCACTGATAGTATTATTTAAATGGTTTATGAAAAATCATCATAAAAAATTTATTCCGAGGTTTTACTATGAGATAGATGGTAGCCGAACAAAGGTAGAAAAAAAGCAGGTTTCGGATGTGATTATATTGAACGGAGCTAGTATGGCAAAGGTACTTCGAGGAGGAGATTATTATCTTGGTGACAAATTCTTGATGAGGTGTGCATCTTTACAGAGTCTTTTTTTGATGAGTTGGTTTATGTTGCGCGGTTTTTTTGGAGTGAAGGGCGAACAATGTAGGCTAATGAGGTTGATTTTTGAAGAAAAAGAGGAACTGCAGCAGGTTGAAATACAGGCAGAGGGGGAATATAAAAGAATTAAGAAAATGCAAAGCATTGAATTTAAAAAAACAAAAGATGCTTTACAGATTTTATAATGCTTGTGTTATAATTACGTTAATATGAGTCTATTGCATGGAGTGGGCGATTTCTTCGCATTGGATATTGGGACAAATTCGATCAGAATGATCCAGCTTTCTGGTAATGTGGAAAAGGGCTGGGTGCTTGAAAAATTTGCGTATGTACCAATTGATTCTAAGTTAACTCAAGATGATTCGGAAACCGGAAGAAGGAGGTTAGGGGAAATTATTTTGGGTGCTAGGCAACAGGCAGGGATTAGGACAAAAAATATTGCGGTCGGTATGCCAGCAAGAAAAACATATACGGCTATTATTGAGGTGCCTAATGCCCCTAAGCGAGAAATTGTGAATACAGTTAAATATGAGGCTGATCAATATGTGCCAATGTCGGTAGATGATGCAAAAGTAGATTTTGCGGTGCTTGGAATTAGCCCAAATGACGCAAAGAAAGCTGAAATTTTGCTTTCATCAGTCGATAATGCTTATGCAGAGTCGCTACTTGAGAGAATTGAAGCTTTAGGTTTGAACGTAATCGCACAAGAACCTGAGCCAATATCTATGGTAAGGGCGTTGGCGCCAGTGGGTGTTCAGGACGCAAGAATGATTATCGATCTTGGTGAGACCTCAACTGATCTAGTGGTGATGTATCAAGATTCACCACGCTTGGTACGTTCGATTCCTGGAGGGCTTGCGAGCTTTGTGAAAGTGGTGGAAAGTTCCTTAAAGGTACGTGAAGATCAAGCAAGGCAATTTATTTTAAAATTTGGTTTGGCTCAAGATAAACTGGAAGGAAAGGTTTATAATGCTTTAAGTTCTACTCTGGAAAATTTTGCACTAGAATTGACAAAATCAGTAAGATTCTTTCAGAATCGTTACACTGGAGCGCAGGTGGGCGGAATTGTACTATCTGGTTTTTCTGGTATTATTCCGTTTATTGCGGAATATATTGAAATGAAGACTGGAGTTGCAACAATTCAGGGTAATCCTTGGCAATATGTAAAAGTGACACCTCAACAACAACAGCTACTTTTGCCAGTAGCATCAGAATTCGCGGTAGCGATTGGGCTCGCTGAGAGGAGTAATGACTAATGAAGAAATATACTTTTAAGAATATGACTTTTTCAGATATCCCTAAATTCTTTAAGGATTTAGTTGCTGGGAAAAAGGATGATTCGGCCATGATGACTGGTCAGACTGGCAAATACGAAGTGAATTTGGTGCCAGATGTAAAACTGGAGATGATTCGTTTGCAAAAAATTCGTAATCTTGTATTTTTTGTTTGTATTGTGGTTTCGATTGTTTCGGTTTCAACATTGGTGGTGTTGGGTGGAATTAAGGGAACACAAGACCTTCTAATTTCAGGTCAAGAAAGTCATATAAAGAATCTGAGTGATAAAATTACAAATTATAAAGAGCTGCCAGATTTTTTGACAATTCAAGATCAATTGAAGAAATTGTCGGAAATTAATAAGAACCGTCCAGTATTGTCGCGGGTATTTCCAATTTTGAAAAATTTGTTCCCGACTGGTGCAGATACTATAACTATGTCGGAACTAAATGTAAATCTTGAGACGGCAACTTTAAACTTTGATGCTCAGGCAAACGCAGGTGAGGAACCGAAAATTGATTATCGCGTGCTGGAATCATTTAAGAAATCAGTCAATATGATGAAATACGATTTTGGGCGTTTCGTGACGGCGAGTGGCGATCAAATTCCGACTAGATGCATTCAAGAGACGGATGACAAGGGAAACTTATTGTCTGAAAACGGTAATGTGTATGTAATTTGGAAAAGAGGTAAGGTTGACTGTGATCCTGGACGTAATGATCATGTCAATAAAACGGAAGAAAATAATACAATAGGTAACAAAAGGACTGATTCCTCAATTGATAACACTAACTTAAATAATGGAAGTCTTGGTCAAGTAAATGATCAAGAGAAGAAGGAAGAGAAAAAAACAGTTACAAAGATTGAGACAATTATTCCCGATGAGAAAATTTGGCGTACACCACAGTTTGACACTTGGAGTAAAGGAACGGAAGTAAAGACTTCTGAGGATGGAGTGGCAGATGATTTAGCTTCAAGTCGCGAAAGTAATACACAGACTGAAAATGGCACAGAAATTGAGACTGTGACGATTAAAAATGTGAAAAACTCGATTTATAAGCCAGTAATGGATCTAAAGGGGAAGGTTACAGGGGTGCCACATTTTGAGAGTGAATGCATTAAATATTCTGGTACTAAGGTAAATGAAAATAATGCAGAAACGATAAAATGGAGTGCAGAAAATAGCTGTAAGATGGTGCCTGAGGGAATTCAGATTACTGATTCATCAAATGGTCGTGATGCAAATAATAATTTAGTCTTAAGATTTTCGGCAGCGTTATCGATTGATCCTGTGATCTTTGCTTATAATAACAAACATATTATGACGATTGGTCCAACAGGCCAGAATGTAACGGACTCATATCAGCAAATTAAGGGAATGTTTGCAGCGCCGGCTAATGATTGTAAGGCTGACGATGCAGAATGTAGTACGCAAAATACAAAGCAAGCGGATAGTAAAAATAGCGGAAGTGAGAACAAAAAATGACAGAAAAAAGTTTTGGAAAACGATTTCGGATGAATAAGCTACAACAGCAGATGATGATGGCTGCACTGGGGGCTTCGTTGCTTTTGGGTGTGAGTGTTGTGGTATCAATTTACCTCATTAAATATATGAATTTTAATGCAAAGGTGATTAAGAGACGTGATGTGGCAATTGCGAATTATGATCTTGCAATTAAAAATGTTGGTATTTGTAAAGATAGTGATGGGGATGGTAAATTTTCGGAAAAGGAACTAAAAAGTTGTAATCCGCAGGCGATTGATGTTTCAAGTATACCGGGTACTTTGCGTTATAACGTAATGGTGGGAATGGCTGCAAATACCAATTTGGAATCGGTGGCAAGAACTAGCCAGAAAAAATGCTACGATGAAAATGGGAAGCGAATTAATTTTACAACTGCTTACTCAAAGGCAACTAGTGATGATGAGAGATCATATGATCTTAAAATGATGAAAATGTGTTCAGCGTTACGTGTGGTGCCAGATGCGTTGCCGGCTCAGAAAAACGATGAGGCATTGTTGGGTTCTTTGAACCAGATTTTCTTATTGTCTGGTTTTGAGCCTGAACAACTTTCACCGGGAACTAATTATAGACAGAGCCGTGTGTCTGGTGTATCGACGATTCCAGTGTCTTTGACGGTAAAAAGAAGTGAAGCTGAGACGATGTCAATTATTTCAAATATTGAGAAGTCGATACGCGCTTTCAGTATATCTTCCGCCCAGATTAAATGGGGTAGTAATTTAGGAAATGGTAATACAAAACTAGAGTTATTAGCACAGGGTGCAGCGTTTTACAGTGCGGAGACAACGGTACAAGAAAAAACTGAGATAGTAAAAGCTAAGGAAGATAAAACTAAAGATAAGAGACAAAAATAGGAAGAAAGTAATATGAAGCAATCAGATATTTTCACAATAATTATTATCGCCTCGATCGGGATGGTGGGTGCTTTCTTTGCTTCAAATGCTATTTTGGGAAATCCAGACGAATTAACGATGAAACATAAAAATATTTCACCGATTTCAACCGAAGTGGTAGAACCAGATCCTGAAACGTTTAACCGGGATGCAATTAATCCGACGGTCGAGGTTTATGTTGGTCAATGTGAGGATGTGGACCAGAATGGTATCTTGGATCGTGCTGAGTTGGTAGCTTGCGGTAAGGCAAGTCCAGAAGAGTCAAAAGAGGAACAAAAGACAGAAGATAAACAGAAGAAGGACGAAGGGCAGACGGGGGGGCAAACTAATAATAATTCAAATAGTACAGGTGGACCGGCAACCGAAAATCAAAATAGTAACACAGGTAACTCGAATAATGCAAGTAGCTCATCAAGCAGTCAAAATAGAGCAGGTTCAACTGAATAGTTATGACATTACTGACGCAGGAAGCACAAGAAAAAGTAGTATCCCTTTTAATCTCAGAGGGGTTGGTTTCTAGTGAAAAAGTTCAGGAAGTAGTTGAGGAAATAAAAAAGACAAAACAGCCACTTCTTGCGACTTTAATTGCGAGAAGAGTGACAGATGCGGAGACCGTAACGCATGCAACGGCGGTGATAATTAATGTGCCGTATGTAAGCTTAAGAAATGTGATGTTTGATCCGGAAATTTTATCACTCTTGCCGTATGACGTGGTTTCAAGGTCAATGGTAGTACCGCTCGGGGAAAAGAATGGACAATTGTATGTGGCGATGCTTGATGTGTCAAACGTACAACAGACGGATTATTTGTCACAGTTAACGCAGAAACCAATAAGAATTATGATGGCTTCTGAAAAAGGTCTAAAAGCCGCAATCTCGCAATATAGAGGAGACTTCACGGCAGTAGAAAAGGCGGTGAAGACTTCAGAGGCAGATGAAGCTTCACATGGGGCAAATGTGAAGATTATTACGCAAGATTCGCCAATCTCAAAAGCATTATCAACGATTTTGACTTTTGCGACAAAATCAAAAGCTTCGGATATTCATATTGAGCCATTAGAAAAAACTTTGATTGTGAGATGCCGAATTGATGGCGTACTTCGTAAGGTAATGGAGTTGCCTAAAACGATTGAGCCAGCCCTAGTATCTCGTGTGAAAATTTTATCAAACCTAAAGATTGACGAACATCGTATACCACAGGATGGACAATTTACGGTACTTGTGGATGGAAAAGAAGTAGATTTGCGTATTGCTATTTCGCCGGTAATTTGGGGGGAACAGGTAGTGATTCGTATCTTGGATAAAAGTGGAACAACGCTTGATATTGAACAAATGGGAATGACTGGTCATGCGTTGAGGATGGTGGAGCGAGGAATTGCAAAGCCAAATGGTATGATTTTAACTTCAGGTCCAACTGGTTCTGGAAAATCGACAACGTTGTACGCTCTGATTCGTAGGATTAGGACAGACGGTATTAATATCGTGACGCTGGAAGATCCGGTGGAGTATAAGATGGATGGAGTGAATCAGATTCAGGTGAATGTGGATGCTGGTTTGACTTTTGCAACTGGTTTACGTAGTATTTTGCGTCAAGATCCGGATGTGGTGATGGTAGGAGAAATTCGTGATGCGGAAACGGCAAATTTAGCAGTTCAGGCTGCACTGACTGGGCATTTGGTGTTTTCGACATTACATACTAACTCGGCGGCAGGTATTTTGCCAAGGCTTCTTGATATGGGAATTGAACCATTTTTATTAGCCTCAACACTAAATACGGTTATTGGACAGAGATTAGTAAGACGAGTGGCGCCAAAGAGAGAGGCTGTTCATTCAAATGAAATGGAAACGAAGCAAATTAATGATTTGGTGGGAAACATTCTACCACAAAATCAACAGCAAGTTGCAATCGTATCAGACGACTTAGGTTATACGGGTTTGCCAGTGGTGAATCCAAATGGCTACACTCTAGTTAGGGGAATTGATGAGCGAGAAACGCCTGGAGGGTATAAGGGGAGGGCAGGTCTTTATGAAACTATTGAAGTGGATGACGATATACAAAAAATGATTATTTCACACGCAACATCAAGCGAAATTATGAAGTTAGCTAAGTCGAAGGGGACATTGACGATGCGGCAGGACGGGATGATGAAAGCTTTAACAGGTATAACAACGGTGAGTGAAGTGAATCGTGTGGCGTCGGATTTAGCTTAATAAGAGAGAATCATTGAGACAAAAATATAATAAATGATTAAGCTTATGTTAGAATAATAGGAAAGAGGATAAAATGCAGGGAAATACACAGCCACAAACAAATATGACAGCTATGCCGACTTCAACAGCGGGAGTGGCTCCACAGGTGAATCTGGCAAATGTGACAGCTTCACCACAGCCTGTGGCGACAGCGGTTAAGACAACAGCAGCTAGTCAAGCAGCGGCAGCTTCGACTCCGACTAGCTTGCCAACCTCAATTAAGATTGAAACACTGCTTGAAGAGTGTATTAAACGTAGTGCATCCGATTTGCATATTCAGGTTGGATTGCCGCCAATTTTACGCATTGACGGATCTTTAGCTCCTATCCCAAATACACCAGCATTAACGAGCGAAATGGTGGATAAGCTGATTTTTTCAACTTTGGACTCAATGCAACGTGAAGTTTTGTCAAAAGACAAAGAGTTTGATTATTCATTTTCTTTTGGTGAGATTGCACGTTTTCGTGTAAATGCATTTAATGAAAAAGGTAATTTGGCTGCAGCATTTCGTCTAATTCCCACAAAGATGCCAACAATTGAAGAGTTGGGAATGCCACAAATTATTTCTTCATTTGCAGATTATCCACGTGGATTGGTTCTAGTAACTGGTCCAACTGGATCAGGTAAATCAACAACTTTAGCGGCAATTATTAATAAGATTAATTCTGAAAAGGCGATGCATATTTTAACGATTGAGGACCCAATCGAATTTACGCATAAATCAATTCGTTCAGTGGTGGCACAGCGAGAAGTGCATTATGATACGTACTCTTTTTCGAGGGCGTTAAAGTCGGCTCTCCGTGAAGATCCGGATGTGGTGTTGCTCGGTGAAATGCGTGATCTTGAGACGATTTCATCGGCAATTACGATTGCGGAGACTGGACATTTGGTTTTTGCGACGCTTCATACTAATTCAGCAGCTCAGTCAATTGATCGTATGATTGATGTTTTTCCAGCAGAACAACAACCACAGATTCGTTCGCAGTTAGCTGGAATTTTAATGGCGGTTTGTTCGCAGAGACTTGTGCCTGCAATTGGAGGAGGGCGCGTTGTGGCAGCGGAGATTATGATTGCTAATTCGGCGGTGCGTTCAATTATTCGTGAGGGAAAAACACATCAACTGGATAATACTATCCAAACTGGTGCAAATGAGGGGATGCAGACAATGGACCGAACTTTGGCAAAACTTGTACAGCAGGGAACAGTGACTTATGATAGCGCTAGAGATTATGCAGTAGATACGCGTGAATTTGATAGATTAGTGAAGGGGATCTAATGAAACGTTTTATATACAAGGCAAGAGATAGCAAGACTGGAGAGATTATGAAGGGGGTGATCCAGGCGGAAAACGAGAGAACGGCGGGAAAACTTTTGATTGAGCAGGGGATGACACCAGACCGAATTGATGAAGATATGTCTGGGGTCGGGCTATTTCAACGTTTTCGAAATAAAGTTACAATGAAAGATAAGATTGTCTTTACAAGACAGTTTGCGACTTTAATCGGTGCAGGTTTGCCGTTATCTAATTCACTAAGAACGGTGATTGAACAGACGGAAAGTAAGCCAATGCAGAAAGTGGTTGAATCGATCTTGGTAGATGTTGAGGCTGGTAAAACTTTAACACAGGCTTGTGAAAAATATCCTGATGTATTCAATAAAGTTTATATCGCCTTACTTAGGGCGGGCGAAGCTTCAGGTAGTTTGGATGTGTCACTTAAACGATTAGCTGAACAGCAGGAAAAAGATCATGCGATGATCTCTAGAATTCGTGGAGCGTTGATTTATCCAGCAATTATTTTAATGGTAATTATTGCGGTTTTAGTATTTATGGTATTAATGATTGTGCCACAAGTACAGTCTTTATATAAGGATATAGGTAAAGATTTACCTTGGGCGACGATGGTTTTGGTGTCGTTCGCGAATTTTCTAGTAGCATTTTGGTGGCTAGTGACAATTTTACTTGGTATAGCCATCTATTTCCTTTTGCAATTCAGGAAGACGACGACGGGTATTGAGTGGTCGGCGATGATAAAGCTGAATGTGCCAATATTTAAAACGATGTTTTGGCGATTATATAATGCGCGATTTGCAAGAACGGCGTCAAATTTAATGTCGGCTGGCGTGTCAATTCAGGATACCTTACAGATTTCGGCTGAAGCGATGAATAATGTTGTGCTTGAGAAGGAAATTAAAGATGTTTCTGAAAAAGTAAAACAGGGTAAGACTTTGTCGTCGTCTTTGAAGAATTTATCGTATATTTTACCATTAGTACCGCAGATGGCTTCGATTGGTGAGGAATCTGGTAAAATAGATGAGATGTTGGCGAAGGCTGCACAGGTGTACGAGGATGAGTTGGAAGAGCAGATTCGTACGATTTCAACGATGATTGAACCAGTTCTAATGGTGGTCATGGCAATAATGGTTGGTTTTATTATCGTAGCAGTACTATTCCCAATATATTCAATCGTAAATGATGTACAAGGTAATATATAGATAATGAAAACTTTATGGACCGATGGCAGTGCTTCGCCGAATCCGGGGCCTGGTGGTTTTGCGGTAATCTATGATGGAAAGCCAGTAAGACTGGGTAGAGAAGAATCTTCAACAAATATAAGAATGGAAGGCGCGGCAATGCGAGCGGCAATGCAATTTTTAGATGGAGAGGAAGGGGAAATTTATTCGGATTCAGAATTTTGGATCAATGTACTAACTAAATGGGCGCCAATTTGGCAAAAGAATGGTTGGAAGAAAAAAACTGGTTCGATCAAGAATTTGAATTTGGTAAAAGAATTATACGGATTATATTGCGATTCAAAGGTGAAATTAAACTGGGTGAAGGGGCATGATGGAATCGAGATGAATGAATTAACGGATTTTTGGGCGAATAAGGCAAGAGAGAATGAGGGGTTGGGTGAAGTAGCGGTAGAATTGGTGTCAACGGAGTAGAAAATGCGAAAAATTATTTATAAGAGCAAGATAGATAGTCGTGACGAATTTGAGGCGAAACTTTCTAGTTTGGATTATGATTTTGGGCCAGTATATTGGCAACATAATAGAGTTTTTATTCCAAAAAACTATCAGAATCATAGTAATTATCCGAGAATGATTCTAAGGATTGAAATGAAGGCAGTGGATCGACCGGCGAAATATGAGCTTATTTGCAAACGGCATATCGAAGATTCAGGGGTAACGATTTCACATGCGACGCAAGTGAAGGACTACTCGGAGGCAGCAAGTATTTTATTGCAACTTGGGTTTGTGATGCAGGCGGAGATTTCAAGAAGAAGACAAGCTCTTGAGATAGATAAATATACAATGGTTTATATCGACCAGATTGATAATCAGGAGGAAAATTTTGTAAAAATTGAGATTACTTTGGAAGATGACGAAAAAGTGGGAGAGGCACAACGAAAATTAGAAAGTTTGTTAGCCGAGTTTGGTCTCACTGGAAATATACGACTAAAAGAAACCTACGCTGAACTAGTCTAGTTAAACTTTTTTGTGTTAAACTAGTTAGAAAAAGAGAGGAAGTATGGAGTCGGAAGATAGACCAGTATTTACAAATTCTGAGATTAAAAAAATTAATGATTTTGATGTATTTTTGTGGGCAAATGAAATTGATGAAGTAAAGAATAATGTTTCTTGTGAACTTTTTTTATTCAATAAAAACTATACTCCATTTAAGATTCGCTATTCAGAGAAGTTAACTAATTCGGTAAAACAAATGTTTATGGGTGAAGCTGTGGCATTTGTGATTAAGGAGGCGGATAAAGGACTGGAATGTCGCGAGTATGAAAAATCAGATGGAGAAAACAAAGTAATTTATCGTACAGATTTAGATAAAGTAATACGGGCGGAAAGCTTGATCAGATTAGTCGAAAAAGAATATAAAGATATTGATTACTTTACGGATAACGAGCATCAATTTAAGAAAGTAAAAGGTATTTTAGCGCGATTTACTTATCCTGGCGGTGAGGGGATGAAGACGTTTTATGTTGCAAAAGCAATTTCAGCTGCTTCGGCTCTAAATGCAAAATCGTCTTGGGAATTGAATGGTGAGAGCTTTGAGCCGTTTAGTGCGGAAGTGGCTTTGAAAATGCCTGATGACAATCAAGTGGCGATTATTGATGAAAATGTGATAATTTTTAACCAAAGTAAATTTGAAAATCTTTTCCAATATGATTTTAAGGCACAGATGCTAGCGGAAGCAAAGGCGAAAGAAATTGAGGAGAAATATCAGTTATCTTTTGCGGAGGGATTAACTTTAAATGCTTTGCTTCAAGATAAAAAACCGTTGGTGAAAAAATTGCAAGACATGGATATTCAAGAACAGATGTCACAGGAACAGCTAGTTGATTACTCAGATGAGATGAAATTGGATCTAATGACCGATGATGACGGTAAAATTATTATTATGGACGACAAAGATTTGACGATGTTTGTCAATTTATTGAACGAGGATTATTATGTATCTCCAGTGAATGGTAAACGATATGAAATTAAGTCTAAGAAATTACTAAATGAACCGGAAGGTGAACCACCAAGAGGTTAGAATGCCAAGAATTTATATTAAATGTTTGCACTGTGGAGAAATTAAAGCAACTTCTGTAGGGGAGAGGGGCTTTTTTATTGATGAGGCTTGTAATAAAGAAGAGAGATCTAAGCTTGTAATTTTGGTTGGTGTTTGTTCGTTTTGCCAGTGTAAGAATATAAATACTGGAAGAAGTCTAATTTTGAAAAATGAATTAACACAAGTAGCACTAAAAGATCAAATTGATGATTGAATAAATAATTTGTATATTTTTGACTGTTAGAAATTTTGTATAAATTAGTTATCCAAGGAGATAGAATGAAAAAAATTTATAAGGTTGCGGTCTTTATTTTACTGCTAGCCGGTTTGACTTTTGGTGGAATAAAACTCGCTAATATATTAAAGAAGAAGAATACGAGTAAGAAATATTCAATTGTGAGTACGAGTTTTCCTGGTTATGACTTTGCACGAGCGGTGGTGGGAAATAATACTGATATTTCAGTAAAAATGTTATTAAAACCAGGTGCAGAGTCCCATAGTTTTGAACCAACCCCACAGGATATTTTGGCAATTAAAAATAGTAACTTATTTCTTTATGTGGGGGGAGATTCAGACGAATGGGTAAAGAAGGTAATAAGTGAAATTGACCCCAAAAAGACCAAGGTTTTGAAATTGATTGACTTGGTGAAGACTAAAAATGAAGAAGTGGTTGAGGGGATGCAAGAAGATGAGGAACATGATCACGATCATAAGGATGATCATGAACATGATCATAAACATAGCCATGACCACAAAGAAGAGGCTGAGGTTGATGAACATGTATGGACGAGCCTAAAAAATGCTAAAGAGATCACGAATAAAATTTTAGAGGCAGTAGCTGATTTTGATCAGGCAGAAAAGAAGATGTTGTCAGAAAATGCAAAAAAATACACAGAGAAAATTTCTGAAGTAGATGAAAAAAATGCATCAATGGTAAAACAGGCTAAGCGCAAAGAAATTATTGTTGGTGACCGTTTCCCATTAAGATATTTTGTAGATGAATACGGTTTGAAATATTATGCTGCATTTCCAGGGTGTTCTGAACAAACAGAAGCAAATGTTAAAACAGTAAGCTTTTTGGCAAAGAAGATAAAGGAAGATAAGATCCCAGTGATCTTTAAAATTGAGCTTTCAAATGGACTGATTGCGGAAACATTGTCAAAGGAAACCGGTGCAAAAGTGAGAGAAATACAAACTGCACATAATATTTCCGAGAAAGATTTTGAGGCAGGAGTGACATATGTTGATTTAATGAAACGTAACCTTGAAGTACTAAAGGAAGCTTTAAATAGCTAAAAATATTTAGTTATTTTTAAAAACAATGAAGACGATATCAAAGACAAAGGAAAAACTGGATAAGAGAGAAGTGGAGCTTATCGAGATGAGAGATAAGCCGATTGTGACTGTAAAAAAGTTACAAGTAAACTATGATAAGACAATAGTGTTTTCTAATTTGAGTTTTGAAGTTTGCGAGAGGGACTTCGTCTGTATTGTTGGACAAAACGGGGCTGGAAAATCAACATTAATCAAAACTCTACTTGGACAAATCAAACAAAATAGTGGTGAAATTATTTTTCACGATTTACAACAAAAAATGATTGGTTATATGCCGCAAGAGAGTAAGGTGGATAAAAATTTTCCGGCCTCGGTTTCCGAAATTGTGTATTCAGGTACTTTAAACCGTATGGGGTTTAGACCATTTTATAGAAGCGCAGAGAAGAGGATAGTTGAGAGATGCTTGAAAGAATTGAAAATTGTGGATTTAGCTAGACGTCATTTTGCGGATCTTTCGGGTGGACAGAGACAAAAGGTACTACTGGCGAGGGCCTTAGCCGCAACATCGAAACTATTAATCTTGGACGAACCATCGAATAACTTGGATTTTAAGTCAAAAATGGAATTATACGATAATTTGTCGAAGCTAAACAAAAAAGGAATTACGATTCTGATGGTGACTCATGACCTTGATCACAAGAATTTAATTGGCAATAAAATATTAGCATTGTCAGGGGAACAATATTTCTTTGGAGAAACTAATGAGTACGTAGAAAGGATTCATGATGTTTGATTTGTTTGAGCAAGGGTTTTTAATGAGGGGGTTTATTTCTGGGCTTTTGATTTCGATTTCGGCGGCTTTAATTGGTACATCTCTAGTTTTAAGGCGAAATGCGATGATTGGAGACGGACTATCACATGTAGGATTTGGCGCTTTTGCTATTGCAACGGTAATGAATTTTGCGCCGCTTGAATTTGCGATGCCGGTAGTGATTTTGACATCATTTTTAATCTTGAGATTGAATGGACAAAGTAAGGTTCAGCCGGATGCAGCAATAGCGATGGTGTCGGCAGGGGCTTTAGCGCTAGGTACTTTTGCGATTTCAATAACGCGTGGAGTAAATACAGACATAAATAACTATTTGTTTGGTAGCATTTTGTCGATTTCTGAAGCGGATCTTGTTTTAAGTTTGATTTTTTCAATACTAGTGATTGTTATTTTTTTGAGTTGTTATAATAAGATTTTTGCATTAACTTTCGATGAAAATTTTGCAAAATCAATTGGGATTAAAACAAACTTTTATAATGCAATATTTGCGGTGCTTTGTTCGATTGTGGTGGTACTGGGAATGAGACTAATGGGAGCGTTGTTAATCTCAAGTTTAATTATCTTCCCAACAATGTCAGCGATGCAAATGGTGAAGTCGTTTAAGAGAGTAATAATCTTATCAATTTTAGTTTCCATAATTTGTTTTATGTCAGGAATGTGGATATCTTATGGTTTATCTACACCGACGGGTTCGACGATCGTTTTAGTAAACGTAATCTTGTTTATGGTGGTTAGACTGATTCGATGGATACAGAAATAAGATTTGAAAAAATAAAAAAATTAAGATAAACTTGTTCAGTAAAGAAGTGTCTTTTTTGAAAATTAAGAGTTCTAAAAATATCACGGGAGGTGATGGATGCTGAAATTATTGAAATATATGAGGCCATATTTTTGGCAATGTTTGATATTGGTATTAGCTGTTGGCTTACAGGTTTTTGGTACATTAATGTTGCCAACAATGATGGCTGAAATCGTGAATAGTGGTATTGTTAAAAACGATACTCATTTTATTTTTGTAAGAGGTATCTTGATGTTTTTAGTAACAATAGTGTCGGCAGTGGGAACTTTAATCTCCTCTTATTTTTCAGCAAAAGTGAGTGCAGCAATTAGTCGAGACATGAAACGAGATTTGTTTGCTAAAGTATTGTCTTTTTCTATTTCGGAGACCGAACAGTTTTTAACAGCTTCTTTGGTAACGAGAACGACAAATGATGTTTCGCAGGTGCAACAAACTATGGTAATGTGTTTGTCGATGCTGGTGCGAGCACCATTAATGGCGGTGGGGGCGATGGTGCAGGCTTTTGTGGTAGCGCCAGACATGACTTGGATTATTGCGCTTGCAATTGGAATACTCTTAGTTTTTTCAATTGTGATTATTGGGCTAGTGATGCCAAAATTTGTGATCTTTCAGAAGATGATGGATAAGATTAATTTGTTAACCAGGGAGAATTTGACGGGAGTTAGAGTAATCAGGGCTTTAAATAAAGAAAATTATGAAGAAAAGAAATTTAAAAAAGCAAACGATGAGCTAACAAAGACTGATCTTTCGATTGTAAGAATTATGCAGTTACAAACACCGATTATGATGTTGGTGTTCAATATGACTTCGTTATTTGCAATTTGGGTGGGTGTGTCAAAATTAGCTTTTGACGTGAGTTATCTTGGAAAAATGATTGCATTTATGCAATATGCTACACAGGTGATTATGTCATTTCTATTTTTGACCATGTTATTTGTGTTGATTCCGAGGGCAAATGTATCGGCGAGACGAATTAATGAGGTATTAACCACAAAATCAAAGATTATGTTTCCAGAGAAGAGTCTTGATGTGCCGGAGGAAGACGCAAGTGTGGAGTTTAGACATGTGAGTTTTGGTTATAAAACAACTGAAGGTAAGATTCTAGATGATATTAGTTTTATTGCGGAGGCGGGAAAAACAACTGCATTTATCGGTTCGACGGGATCTGGAAAGTCTACTTTAATTAATTTGGTGCCAAGATTTTATGACGTAACTGAAGGCCAAATTTTTATTAATGGTGTGGAGATTCAAAAATACTCTGAGACAGATTTGATTAATAGAATTGGACTAGTGCCACAGAAGGGGTATTTATTCGGCGGTACAGTGCGCTCGAATATTTTGTTTGGTGTGGAAAGAGAGTCGGATACACAGATGAAAAAAGCAGCAAAAATCGCACAGGCAGCGGAATTTATTGAAAAAATGCCTAAAAAATATGAAACTAAAATCTCGGAGGGGGGAACGAATGTGTCGGGTGGTCAGAGGCAGAGATTATCTATTGCAAGGGCGATCGCGAAAGAACCAGAGATCTATATTTTTGATGATGCCTTTTCGGCTTTAGATATGAAGACAGATAGAAATTTAAGAAAAGCTTTGAAGAAAGTGACTGAAAAAGCTGTGGTACTAGTGGTGGCTCAGAGAATTAATACGATCCGAGAGGCTGAACAGATAATTGTTCTAGAGCAGGGGAGAATTGTGGGGAAAGGGACGCATCATGAATTATTGAAGAATTGTAAAGTGTATTTTGAAATTGCTAAGTCGCAACTTTCGGATGAGGAACTGAAAGTGGAATTAGCGTTAGTTGCGGATAAGGTTGATAAGAAAGAGTCCAAAATAAAGAATGTGTCTCAGAAAGGGGGAAACTAAGTGCAGGATAAAAATATAAATTCACAAGGCCCGAAAGATTTTAAAAACACATTAAAACGGTTTTGGCTTTCAATTAGAGAGTGGAAAATAAAAATTATAGTTGCCGCGGTATTGTCATTAATATCCACACTTCTAATGGTTTTTGGACCGATGATTCTGGGAATGATGACGACTTCAGCAACAGAATCGTTGAAAAATCAGAGTACAATAAACTGGTCAGAAATTAATTTTTTGGCGTTTGTACTAATTGCAATATTTTTATTATCAGCTGTAATTGGTTACATTCAAGGAGTGGTAACCTCGTCACTTTCGGTATTGTATGAAAAGAAATTGAGAAATAGCATTTTGGAGAAAATGAGAAGATTGCCAATTGGTTATTTTGATAAGACACCAAATGGTGATGTAATGTCAAGAATGATTAATGATGTGGATACAATTTCAGTATCTTTTGCGGAAACTTTGACACAGATTATTACAAGTTTTACAACACTAGTCGGATATTTGGTGATTATGTTGTACTTATCTGTGACTTTATCGTTAATTGCAATTTTTGCGGTACCGATTTCAACGATCTTTATTTCTCGTGTATTAAAAAAAGCGAAGGTATATTTTGTAGCTGAGAGAACGACGCTTGGTAAATTGAATTCAATTATTGAGGAGAATTTTAGTGGACAGTTGATTATTAAAGCAAATAATCACGCAGAAAAATCGATCAAGGGTTTTGATAAGGTAAACGATCAACTATATAATGAGAATAGACAGGCGCAATTTTTGAGTTCATTGACTTTTCCACTGACACATGTTTTTCTGAATTTAGCTTATGCTGGAGTGTGTATGCTTGGCGGATATTATGTGATTTCGGGAGTGATTTCAATTGGTGGAATTCAGGCGTTTATCCAATATTTGAACCGTTTTAATAGGCCGATTACAGAAGTCGCACAACTTTCAAGTACAATTCAACAGATTTTGGCAGCGGCAGAAAGAATCTTTGATTTTCTCGAAGAAGCTGAAGAGAAACCGGAGATAGAAAATAGCTTATTCAAACAAATTATGAATAAAGATCGAAAGTTTCTTGGTGGTGTAGAGTTTAGAAATGTAAATTTTAGTTATGACGTAAAACCGATTATTAAGAATTTTTCTGTGAAGATTAAACCCGGCATGCAGGTGGCAATCGTGGGACCTACGGGAGCCGGTAAGACTACAATTGTAAATTTATTAATGCGTTTTTTTGATCCAAATGAGGGTGAAATTCTGATTGATGGGGTGGAGACTTCAAAAATGAGACGGGATGAGGTACGTGATTTATTCGGGATGGTTTTGCAGGATACTTGGTTGTTTTCGGGAACAATTATGGAAAATTTGAAATATGGAGCAAAGAGAGTTTCAGACGAAGAAGTTTATAAAGCAGCAAAACTGGTGGGAGTGGATCACTTTATTAAGTCTTTGCCTAATGGTTATCAAACAGTGATATCGGAAGATTCAGATAATATTTCGGCGGGTGAAAAGCAATTGATGACAATTACACGGGCAGTGATTAGTGAGCCTCTTATGATGATTTTGGACGAGGCAACTTCAAATGTGGACACACGTACAGAGCAATTAATCCAAGATGCATTTTCTAAACTAACGAAGGGTAGGACTTCTTTTGTGATTGCACATCGATTGTCGACGATTAGAGAGGCGGATTTGATTTTAGTGATGAGGGAAGGAAATATTATTGAACAGGGCAATCATAAAGAATTGCTGGCTAAGAATGGATTTTACGCTGAATTATATAATTCGCAGTTTAGTGAAGATGTGTAGAAAGTAGAGACTTGTGCTACTATAGAAATAGAAATACTAGGAGGACTGCTGTGGCGAAGTTATATTTCAGATACGGTGCAATGGGTTGCGGAAAAACTATGCAACTTTTACAGGTGGCTTTTAATTACGAAGAACGTGGGCATCAAGTCTGCGTAATGAAACCAAAAACAGATACAAAAAATGGTGAGAAATTGCTAACAAGAATTGGGCCAGAGAGAGTAACTGATTTTTGTTTTGAAAAAGGAGATGATTTATTTGAAATATTGAAGAAATTCGTAAAAAAGAAAAAGATTTCTTGTGTTTTAGTTGATGAGGCTCAGTTTTTGACGGCTAAGCAAGTAGATCAACTGATGAAAGTGACCACTGATCTTGATATACCAGTAATGGCTTATGGGCTGAGATTAAATTTTCGCTTAACAGACGGTGGTTTTGAAGGAGCAACAAGACTTTTGCAAATGGCGCATGATATTGATGAAATTAAGACGATTTGTGAATGTGGACGTAAAGCAACACTGAATGCGCGATTCCTGAATGGTGAGTTTATGGCAGACGGGCCGGACGTATTGATTGATGATGGAACTTCCGAAATTGAATATCGTGCAATTTGTCCAAAATGCTATGCTGAATATGCTGCTGACAAGCGAAAAGGCGGGGTGGTACAGAAAAAATATACTACAGGAGCAAAATAATGCTAATTGTGATTGAAGGTCAAGACGCTACTGGTAAAGATACGCAAGCACGACTTTTGGCGGAATATTTGCAAAAAAAAGGCGAGAAAGTAACAGCTTATTCTGAATCAGGAACAGGTTCAAATGATCCATTTGTTGCTGAAATTGCGAAATTAACATACAAAACAAAACAAGACATAAACCACCGAACTAGAGTTTTATTGTTTTTAGTTAATCGTTACGAACAGTGGAGAAAAGTGGCTGAACCGGCTTTAGCAAGAGGCGAAACGGTAATTCTGGCACGTAATTGGTTATCTACTTTGATTTATGAAGGATATGCTGGTGGTGTGTCGAGATCCTTGATTTTACGTTTGCATAAGGAGGTGATGCCAGAACGTTACTTTAGTCCAAATAAGATGGTAATACTAACTTTGTCTAATAAAGAAAGACAGTGCAGGCTTTATAGTCAGGCGAAAGAACAGGGGCGAGTGAATGAGGTACTGAAAACACAATCATCGGATTTTCAGAAAAAAGTCAACGAGGCATATTTGAAAGTGGCTAGAGAGATGAAGCTTATGACTTTGGATGCGGAGGGGACGATATCCATGGTGCAGGAAAGATTGAGAAAGCTTTTTGAAATCTAAAATGAAGTGTTTTGATGAAAGTTGGCGGGATTTTTTGAAAAATGAATTTGCTCAAGATTATTTTGTGGAGCTAGCCAAGTTTTTACATACAGAATATGAGAAAAAGACGATTTTTCCGGAGAAGCGAGTAGTATTTCGAGCTTTTTCGACTAATTTAAATGATGTTAAAGTGGTGATTTTGGGACAGGATCCATATCACACTCCAGGTGTGGCGGACGGCTTAGCTTTTTCGGTAAAGAGTGGTGGAAAATATATGGCGCCGAGTCTTTTGAATATATATAAGGAGATTGATAACGATATTGGCGAACATGCGAATCCTGATGGTGATCTTTCAGAGTGGCAAAAACAAGGTGTGCTGCTTCTAAATAACGTACTAACAGTGGAGGCTCATAAAGCAGGTTCGCATCGAGGGAAGGGGTGGGAAATTTTTTCAAAACACTGCGTGGAGTATTTAAACAGGGAACGTAATAATTTGGTGTTTATTTTATGGGGCAGAGATGCAAGGGAGAAGAAGTTATTGATTGATTCAAAAAAGCATTTGATACTTGAATCAGCGCACCCATCGCCGCTATCTGCGCATAACGGATTTTTTGGGTCAAAGCCTTTTTCAAAAACTAATATATATTTAATATCAAAAGGGATAGAGCCTATTAAATGGTAAAAGAGTGGGGTGGGTTAGATGAAGAGACAAAAAAGAACCCGAGATGAGTTCTTTTTTATTGATTTTTATATTAAAGTGCTCGGCAAATTGAGCCACCACCTTCCTTTTTGTAGAGGATGGCAACTTTACGAGAGCCAGAAGCGTGGATAGCATCTTGCCCTTCGCAGGTGGCGTTAGTAACAATACTAATGGTATGACCCTTAGTGCCACTTTGTTCATATGGGTTACCGGCAGTGACATCTTCAATACCGTTTGGACGACCTTCGGCTTGATCACGCCAGGAAGAATTTGAACGTTGGCCATTATTGCAAATTTTAGTATCGGCATTATAAGAAGTTGCTTCACGGCAGGAAGAGATAGAGAGAGAATACGGATTACCTTCTGGATCTACGAACTTATCTTTATCTTCTTTACTGATGATAAGATAGGAGTCATAAAAATAAGCCCAAGATTGGTGGTTTAAAGTACGAGTAATGTTTGGATCGGGTTCTGTATGCCCGGAAACATACGAGCCAAATTTATCAGAAGGAATTGCGCCACTGTTGTTGGTTTGAAAATTGGTGAGAGCAGCAGAGAGTCGGGAAATATCAGATTCACGTTGTGTGTCACGACGGTTACGCTGCAGGGTTGGAAGAGCAATAAATACCATGAGGAAAATGAGACCGGCAATACCAAGCACCAAGACAACCTCGATGATGGTGAAGCCTTTTTTATTGTTGAATTTTTGATTTGCCATTTGATCCTTTCTTTTTTTGTCACGTTTTGGCGATTTTCTTAAGCAAATAATAATAAAAATTGATAGAAAAATCAAGTGGCTTATGCTAAGATACAGATAATGCTGATGGTTTTGTATCTAACTTTTTTTGCGATGGGTGCGATTCTGGGGTCGTTTGCTTGTTGTCAGGCATACCGTATGCGATATGAGGAGGAAAGAAGGAAGATTGGAAAACGTTCAGAATGTCTTTTTTGTGGTCACAGGTTAACGTGGTTTGAATTAATACCTATAATTTCATGGTTAATTCAAAGGGGACGATGCAGAAAATGTAAGAAAAAAATTGGAAAAATTGAAATAATTTCAGAGTTAGTAATGGGGGTGATTTTTTGCGGTATTTTGGAACTGCTTTTTAAACAGGTAGGATTGATAAGGCCAGGGGGATTGACGATAGGTATCTTTGATTATAATTTGTGGTCTAGTGTTAATTTTGATTTTGTATTAAGAATTTTTACAAATCCGGTAGTAATGATTCGTTTACTTATTCTTACAGTGAGTGCTGTGTTTTTCTGGATACTATTAGTATATGATTTAAAATGGCAGAGACTGCCAAGTTGGATTTTATATATTTTAATTGGACTCGGACTCAGTTATTTTATTCTAAACGAATTAGTGAGTCTTGGCGTGATTGCTCAGTCAAAAATCTGGTTGGGGCTAACTACTAGGAGCGGATACTCTGGGGTTGCAATTAACCAACGAATAGAAGTATTGAAGCGGGATTTATGTGTTCTTGTTAGTAGTATTGTGATTTTGCCTGGCTTATATTTTGTGATGTATAAATTTTCAAAAGAGAAGTTAGTGGGAGGAGGTGATTATTTACTAACGCTAGCAATGGTATTTTTCTTGGGAAGATTTGAGTTGGCATTAACACTATTGTTTGTAGCTAATTTATTAGCATTAGGTTTTAATGTGAAACAAATTGTTCACAAAACTAGGATGAGAGTGCCATTTGGACCATATTTGATTTTGGGATTTTGGATTATTTTATTATTTGCAAGAGAAATCTTACAATATCTTTATATTGTGTCAATTTGAGGATATTGAGCTATGGTTTTTACTATGTTGATATAGGAATACTAATCTTTAGTTTCTGAATGAAATTTTTCGTGAACTTCTTTGAGATGTGGGTCAGTAATATGAGTATAGATTTGAGTGGTGGCGATATTCGCATGACCAAGAAGACTTTGCACGGAACGTAAGTCGGCACCATTCATAAGGAGGTCAGTGGCGAAACTATGACGGAGAGTGTGAGGGGTGACATGTTTGGTAATACCAGCGAGACGAGCATATTTTTGAATGATACGCTCAATTGAGCGAGGACTAAGCCTGCGAAAATCTCCGGAAGTATCCGGAATGTTTTGATTTGAGGAATTATTGAGGAAGAGGGCGGGGAGAGTGTCGTTTCTGGCGTTAAGGTATTCTTCAAGATGATCGGCGGTGGTTTGATCAATGAAGATAGGGCGATCTTTTTTGCCTTTACCGCGGACCATAAATTCACGACGAGTGAGATTAATGGAGTCTCGATTTAAGCTACAAAGTTCGGAGACACGTAGGCCACCGGAAAAAAGTAATTCGATGATAGCGCGATCACGGAGACCAGTTTCAGTATCGATGGGGATTTCGGAAAGTAAACGCTCGACTTCATCAAAATGAAGGAAAGTAACTTGTTTTTTAGCGGCGCGGGGAAGATCAACGAGGCTAGGATCGAGAGAATGAATACCACGTTTGGCGAGATATTTGAGAAAACCACGAAGAGCGATGAGATGGTAACTTTGAGTGAGAGCTGAAAGACGTTCGTGATTTTGATTATCGTCAAAACGATTAAGACGAAGACGAAACTTTCGAAGAAGCTCTGGGGTAAGATCAGAAGGTTTAATGGTGGCACCTTCTGGAAAATCTTGAGCAATTAGCTCGAAAAAGCGGGCAAGATAGAGACCATAATTCTCGGTAGTTTTGGTAGAGCGACCTTTTTCAATTTCAAGAGACTCAAGAAAATCATTGATAAGATCAGAGATATCCATAAGGGCTATTATAGCAGATTATGTTATAATATGTTTATGGATAATCCGGAGAATATAGCGAACCAGATTGGAGTCGAGACTCCGAATTCGACGCCTACCACATCAACTACAACAGAGAGCTTGCAAGGAAAAAAAGTTGGATCTGTACAAACAAATTCAGTTTTTAAGGTGTTTGGAAAGGTAAAAAAGATTGATTATAACCAAGAATTGGTTGATCAGCAGATCAATATGAATCCAACTGAAAAAAGGATTTATGAACCATTAACCGGTAGCAGTGTGGTGGTAGACACGGTTAAAGAAGAGAGAGTACCTGAAAATGGTTTTCCGGCAGGGTATGGACCAAATGCAGAATTAAAACGAATAGAAAAACCGAAAAAACCAAAACTGAGTGAGCGGGTTAAACGTCTGTTTGGACAGTTGACTAAAGTGCAACGAAGACTGTTAATCATCATACCGTCGACAGTGATGGGGTTGATTGTGATTTTTTCAATTATTGCAAATGTTACAGGAATGTTTTCAACTGATTACTCAAAAACTTATCGCGTAGCTAAGACGATTAAGAGTGAATTACAGAAACTACGAAGCAATGTGAACTGCGATAAGGTGACGGAATATAATGAGAATACATTTACTTCGATGGAAATATATCAGGGATATATTGAGGGATGCAAGAAAAATAGTCAAGGGATAAGTACACAATTGATTGAAGAAATGGGAGATACGGCGGGAGTATTGAAGGATATTGAAGTAAATCGTCGTTTTGAAGCATTTAAAGTAGCCTTAAATGAATCAAAGGCGAGTAATTCTGAGGTTGAGAAAACTTTGGATCTTTATTCATTATGGCATAATTGGTTGCTTGTGGAATCATCGGGAGATAAGACACATAATGGCTTTGAATGGAGCGAGGCGGAAATTAAAGAGGCGGCGAAAATTTTAGTAGAATCAGGAAATGAGAAATTAGTAGCCTACGGTAATGCATGGATTAATTTGAAGACTGAGGTGGCAAAAGCGGCTTATAAATTCTACCATTCTTCAGAGGAAACTGAAGTGGTGGATTACATGGAAGCAAAAAATGACCTGGAGTCAAAGAAGAATGCTTTTTTGGAGTTTCAAAAAGAAAAACGTCCAAATTTACTGGCTGAATTTCCGTTACAATTAGTGGATCTTGCGAATATTTCAGTGAAGTTTGATGAAATGTATAATTTTGTTAGAGAGACTTATCAAAAGAATTACAATAAAAAAGCTGGGGGATGTAAAGAATTGATTAATGCGGTAATTTGTGACTAGCTGATGTGGGATTTTTTGTTTGATCTTGCCTGCATAGAATGGTTTGACTGATTATGTTATAATCAGAAAAATGTAAGAGCATGGCTCAGGGAGTATGTATGTCAGAAGATAAACCTACTAAACAAAAAAAGGAGGTCGATCTTGCCGACTTCGTACAAAGAACGCTTGTGATTTTTAAACCAGACTCGGTGCAAAGAGGAATTGTAGGTGAAATATTGCAGCGTTTTGAGCGTGTGGGATTGAAAATTGTGGGAATGAAAATGGTTAGCCCGGATCAGGTACTCTTTAAGAGACACTACGAAGATATTGGTAAATTGATTTCTCGACGTGGTGAAGAAACTTTTATGTATAACTTGAATTACATGATGTCAGGGCCAATTATTGCGATGTGCCTTGAGGGAGTCGAAGCGGTAGCTTTAGTACGTAAGATTGTAGGCCCAACAGAGCCAAAATCAGCAGACATGGGTACAATTCGTGGTGATTTTTCACATATGAGCTTTGGCTATTCTAATGCAAAAAAGATTGGTGTACCTAATCTGGTTCATGCATCTGGAAATCCAGAAGAAGCGGCAGAGGAGGTAGAATTGTGGTTTACCGATGCAGAACTTTACGACTATGAAGATCTAAACGAAAAATATACGCGTTAAGATAGTATGCTGAATATGGTATAATTAATTTGTGTTGGCCTGGTAGCTCAATGGATAGAGCAGCTCCGTCCTAAGGAGAAGGTTGCGAGTTCGACCCCCGCCCGGGTCACCATAAATTGAAATTATATGACAAAATTAGTATTTGATGGGCAGCGTGAAGGGGAAGAAGTTAAGTTTGTTTTTCGTCGACATTTTTCAACAGCAAAAGCGGGAATTATTTTTTTAGTAATTATGATGTTATTGGGAGTAGTTCCGCTTTTTTTGTGGCAGAATGACCTTAGGATGTTATGGCTTTTTCTTGGTTTTGCCTTTGTGGGAATATGTGGCTTTTCCTATTCTTATATGATGTGGTATTTTTCGGTTTATATTGTGACGGATCAGAGGATAAGACAAATTTCACAGAAAGGTTTGTTTAAAAAGACAGTAGTGGATTTAGGCTTGGATAAAATACAGAGTATTTCTTATGGTATTACTTCAATAGTAGGCGGAATTTTAGGATATGGCACAATTCTGATTCAGACGGGAGCTGGTGATTTAGTAATCTCGGTAGTGGGGAAGCCAGCTATGATTTATGAGAAATTACAAAACGTGGTAGCAAAGAATACAAAATAGGGAAGAGGAAAATTGTAATGAGTAAAGAGCAAAATGAAGAGAAAAAGATGTCGATTATTAAGCGCTTAAAACAACGTAAGGAACAGAAAGAAATTGAGGAGTTTAAGAATAAGACAGAGCTTGAACGAGTAGAAGAGAGACGCGAAGAGGTTTTATCGAAAGGGAGAAAATTTAAATATCCTTTGCAATACGCAAAATATCGAATTGTGACATTGACAATTGTAATTTCGCTAATTGCTGTGTTGTTTTTTGGTGGTTTTTTGTATCTATCTTTATATAAATGGCAAAGTACGGATTCAGTATTGTATCGTTTGACTCAATTAGTGCCGTTACCGATAGCGTCAGTAGATAATGAAAGAGTACGTTATTCGGATTATTTAATGATCTATAAAAGTACAATTACACCAATAGAGCAACAACAGGGGAAGTTGGGGAATGAAAAGGATGCTTTGTCGATGAGAAATCACTATAAGAGAATGGCCTTAACCGAAGCAGAAAACTATGCTTATGCACTGAAATTGGCGGCAGAATTTCGCATTACAGTTGATAAGAATGAAATTGATCAGGCGCTTGACAAGCATCGAAAAATTGGTGGAGTGGAGCGAAGCGAGGAGAGTTTTAAAAAGATTTTGGAAGATAATTTTGGTCTGTCGGTGAAAGAATATAGAAGAATGTTGTATCTATCTCTAATGAAAGAGAAAGTGTCGCAACAGATTGATAAGGAAGCGATCAGGGTTTCAGAGACAGTTCAAGCTGGGATAAAGGCGGGGAAGACTTTGAAGGTAATTGCTGATGAATTGGGCGAGAAAGTACTGTATGAGGAGACTGGAGGGTTAGTGGATAAAATGAATGTGGATGGGGGACGAGCAGGGGTCGCCATGAATCTTGAAGCGGGACAAACTTCGGATCGAGTAATGTCTTCTTCTGGAGATGGTTATTATTTTGTAACATTGGTTAATAAGACTGAATCATCAGTAAATTATAATTCGATTAAAGTGCCATTTCTGGAATTTAATAAGCGAATGAAAAAGATCCGTGAAGATGGGCTGGTACGAGAGAATATTAGCTTAAAAGATGAATAAAAGATTTTTGGCGTAATGATGATTGTAGAGATTTTAATAAAAAAATCCCCGGGGGATTTTCTGGAAAAATAGATGGTGCGAGTAGAGGGAGTCGGACCCTCGTCTCTTCCTTGGGAAGGAAACATAATAGCCGTTATACGATACTCGCGTATATGAATATTTTAGCATAATTAGAAGAAGATAGAGAAAAAGTATTGCACAAATAGAGGCAATAAAGTATACTACTGGTATTGGATTCGTAGCTCAGTTGGTTAGAGCGCTGCCCTGTCACGGCAGAGGTCGCGAGTTCGAGTCTCGTCGGATCCGCCATTACAGCTTTTAAGCTGTTTTTTGTTTTTAAATTTTTTATTCAATAATGAAATTATCGGCAAAGTTTTGGTAGTGAACTAGAGAATCTTGATGGAGTGTCCAGCAAAGAACAGGATGATTTTTGCGGTATTTTTGGATTTTTTGATATTGAACAATATTTTTATCAACAGAGATGAAATCAGGTTGCAACCAAATATTAAAAGGAAAATTTAAGGCTAAAAGACCTAAAAGGAGAAGTGCTTTGGGATGGCTTGAAATGAGGAGTCCGGCTGGAATTTCTGGAAAATGATATTTAAACCAGCGTATAATACGAGGGTCAAAACTTTTTACGGCAACAAAGGCATCTCGATTTTGTTTTTGGTACTCTTGGAGTATGAGAGCAGTTTTTTGACAGAAGAGATGATGGTCTGTGAATAGTTCTGATTTGAGTTCAATTAAAAGTGGTGTTTGAGCTGCAATAAGATCCAGTGCGCTTTTTAATGTGGGAATTTGATATGTTGATATTTGAGGAGAGATAGATTGAGATTGAGAAAAATGAGGAGAGATTTTTAAAGCTTGTAATTCAGAAAGTTTAGTACGTTTTATTTTTTTGGAGACTTGGGTAAGCCGCTCGGTGTTATTGTCGTGAAAAACGATGAGTTCACGATCGACAGTTAGGTGAATATCTAATTCAATGGCGAGATGATTATCAATAGCTAATTGAAAAGCAGCAAGAGTATTCTCTGGAATATATAAAGGGGACTCGTCTAGATTAGTATCTAAATTATAAAAACCATGAAGCCCGCGGTGTGCAAAAAGATGGCTAGTTAGGGTGGTTAACGGTGCGCGCTTGGTGATAAGTGTGGAATTGGTGGGAAGACTTGATTGGTTATTTGAAGTGTTTAGAGTTTTTTTCATGGTATAATTTGCTTAGGTGCCATTGTAGCTCAGTTGGTAGAGCAGCTCATTCGTAACGAGCAGGTCGCAGGTTCGATCCCTGTCAATGGCTCCATTTTTGATTTAAAAAATTGATAGCTGAGGTTGCACTAAGTGCTCCATCTGCGGTAGCGGTGACTAGTTGACGAGTAGTTTTTGAGCGACAATCACCTGCAACAAAGAATCCAGGAAGACTGGTGATACAATTGTCATCAGTGATGGGGAAACCAGATTGATCAATATTTAGAAAATGTTCTTTTGTAAGATTTTGAAGCAGATTGGAGCTTGGGAAAATACGACCAATCTCAATAAAGAGACCTTTAATTTTGAGTAGACGAGGCGAAGATGGATTCTGTTGATGGCTTGATTCAAGGATATTTTTTAGAATAATACCAGATAATGAGCCGTTGGTGGTTTGAAAAGATTCAACTTCGTTATTTGCAACAATAATAACATTAGTACGAGATTTTAATTTATTAAAAAGAAGCTTTTCGGCACGAAAAATGTCAGAACGATGGATAAGGTAGACTTTTTGACAGAGATCAGCTAGATAGAGTGCGGAAAGTACTGCAGAATTACCGCCGCCAACTACTGCTGTAGTTTGATCTTTATAGAGAGGGCCATCGCAGGTGGCACAAATGGCGAGACCCTTACCAAGAAGTTGATCTTCTTGTGGTAAATTAAGCTTGCGACGAGCAGTACCGGTAGCAAGAATGATGGTTTTGGCGTGAAAAGTATGATTCTTAGTATGAATTTGATAGATTGAATCTTGAAGATCCAAACTTATGACAGTTTGGTAAGTAATCTTAAGACCGAGATCGTGTAGTTGTTCGTAAAGATGGGTTGCAAACTCTTGTCCAGAAATGTTAGGAAGAGCAGGATAGTTTTCGACAAGGGGTGATTGAATAATTTGTCCACCAAAAATGGTGGACTCTAATAAAAGAATAGTTTTGTTGGCGCGTAAGGCATAGAGAGCGGCAGTCATGCCGGCAGCACCAGCGCCAATAATTGCAATATCATAGACCATAGAGATATTATAGCAAGTCTATTTTAAAGTAGTCATGATATGATTATAAGTAATGGTACAGCTTGGAATTAAAAAAGGTAGAGGTAGATTATTAGATTGGATAAAAAATTTATCTGGTGAGAAGAAGAGGGGTTGGAATTTTGAGTTGATAAAACATAATAGAGAAATGATGGCAAGAATTTTTTTGGTTGCAATTGAACAATATAATTTGAAAGCCTCACAAAAAGAGGTGGTAGATAAAAATGGTGTTCATATTGCCGAGCAATTAATTTCACCTGGAGGTTTTAAACTAGTAACTGGATACCATGTGGATCAAATATCAGAGGATAAAAATGTGATAGTGGATTCTGAAATGTATGTACAAAATTTAACTACAACGATTTATTCTAATTTGGTAATTGGTTATAACTGGCAAACAGAGGTGATTGTAATTATAGAAGTGAGTGCTGATCTAAATTCTTATTCGGATATTTATGTGTTTTCTAAACAAAATGTTTTTAAAACGAAATATAGTTGGTTTTCGGATACCTTTCAAATTTATGATCGTAGTGAGAGTTTAATAAAAAATTTACTAATATTTTTGAGCCCAAATAATCGAACAACTTTTATGGTGGATGCTGAAATAGATGAAAGACTGGTTGATATAGAGGGGAAAAGAGTGTTGATTTATATGAGACAACCTGAGGAGAGGGAAGATTTTGTAAGGTTTTTTAAGAAGTTCGCAAAATAGTCAAAAGAGAGGAAATAGAGTAATATAGAGAAGGTAATAGGAGATGATGATGAATGAAGGAGATGTGAAGATTTTAGCAATTGTGGGCATGAGTGGATCTGGAAAATCAGTAGTAGTAGATTATCTAACAGATAAAGGTTTTCCTAAAGTATATTTTGGGGGAATGATTTATAAGGAAATGAATCGACGTGGTATTGAAAGAACTGCTGATGGTGAAAGTGAAAAACAATTTCGTGAAATGATTCGTGAAACAGAAGGGAAAGATTGGGTTGTTAAACAAGTAATTGAGGAGACAAGGAATTTAATTAACGCTGGACAAAAAAGAGTTATTCTTGACGGTCTTTATTCTTGGACGGAATATAAGGCTTTGAAGAAAGAATTCCCAGGACGGCTGACTGTACTTGCAGTTGTTGTGCCCAAAGCTTTAAGGCATTTTAGAGTAAGTAAGAGGCCAGAGAGACCGTTCAATGCGAAGGAGATCCAAGAACGTGATCGTTCTGAGATAGAAAACTTGGAAAAAGGTGGTCCAATTGCAATGGCGGATTATTATGTTCTAAATGATGAGAGCGTGGCTAAGTTACACGATGACGTGGATGTGATTCTTGAGAGAATTGATTTTTAATTGAATAATTTTTAGACAAGTTTTAGGAGCGGCAATGAAGACACTAGTGATTATTGACGGAAAAAGTGTGTTTTATAGGGGATATTTTGCAATGGGGGCATTGTCGACATCGGATGGTACTCCTACTTCTGGAGTATATGGTTTTGCAACGATCGCAATTGAAATAGTAAAGAAATTAAAACCTAATCAAGTAGTGGTGGCTTGGGATAAAGCAAAAACTTCAACGGCTAAAAGGCTGGCTATTTATCCGGAATATAAGGCAGGAAGAACTAAGCCTCCAGAGGACTTTTTTGTGCAGATCCCACTTTTAAAAGAGTTAGTTTTGGCTTTAGGATGGGATTTTTTGGAAGCTGATGAATATGAGGCTGATGATATTATCGGTACACTAGCTCGACAGGCAGATGAAGCGAGAGATTATATGACATATATAGTTTCCTCTGATCTTGATATGTTACAGATTGTTGATGAAAATACAAGAATGTACCGCCTGATTAAAGGATTTTCTAATATTGAAGAGATTGATGTTCAGGCAGTAGAAGAGAAATATGGGATTTTGAAAAATCAATTTTTGGATTTAAAGGCGTTGAAAGGGGATAATTCAGATAATATTCCTGGAGTACCTGGGATCGGTGAAAAGACCGCTGTGAAACTATTAAACAAATATAGTAGTTTATTTGGTGTATATGATCATATTGAAGAAATTTCTGGTGCAATACGTAAAAAATTAGAAACAGGAAAAGAATCAGCTATGATGTCATATAAATTAGCAAAAATTATGACCGATGCACCAGTTGACCTTAATAAAATACCAAAACTGGAAGTAAAGCCAGAAAGGATTATCGCGGCGTTAAGAAAATTAGAATTTAATTCATTGATTAGGAAATTTCAGACTGAATTCAGAGAATATGATGCAGGCTCAACGAGAATGGATGGACGTGAGGTTTCTCGTGAACAGATGACAGATAAGAAAGCTGATTCTATTAAGACGAATTATCCGATACAAAATGGAGAAGATGTAGAGATCCCGAATAATACGATTGTGGCAAAGAATTTGAAGGAAAAGATGCACCTGTCAAAGCGTTTGGCAGAGATGATTATGGAAGGCAAGAGACAAATTTGGGATTTGAAACAGGCGGACTTTTTGCTTAATCCATTAAAGAGAACAGAGATAGCAGAAAATAATCAAACCAAGTTGGTGTTAGACGATTCATGTGAGAGATTGATGAGAGGAGAATATACTGATGAGGAAAAAATGGAATATGCAAAACAGATAAAAGTTTTGAAAAAGATTCCAAAACTGTATCATATTTTGACTGATTTTGATTTACCATTAATCCCAGTACTCTATGAGATGGAGGAAACAGGAATTTTAATTGATCGTGAATATTTTAAGGGACTAGAAAAAGAGTTTACTCAAAAAGTTGAAGTGCTTGAACAAAAAATTTATACAGTGAGTGGAGTGAATTTTAATGTAAATTCACCAATACAGCTATCTAAAGTATTATTTGAGGACTTGGGGTTACCAACTAAAGGTATAAAGAAAACAACCCGTGGTTTTTCGACCGGGGTAAGTGAACTTGAAAAACTGGAAGGTTTACATCCAGTAATTGAGTTAATTAAAGAATACCGTGAAGTATCGAAATTGCTTTCAACATATATTCTACCACTACCAGATTTAGCTGGAGAGGATGGACGGATTCATACCACTTTCACGCAAGACGTAACGGCTACTGGTAGACTATCGAGCGTAAACCCTAATTTACAGAATATACCTGTGCGATCAGAGGATGGGAAACGTATTCGAACTGGTTTTGTGGCTGGTGAGGGAAAAATTTTGGTTTCGGCAGATTATGCTCAGTTTGAATTACGTCTAGCGGCAGCTTTAGCTGGGGATACTAAGTTAATAGAAGCGTTTTCACAAAATATTGATATTCATACAAAAACAGCATCAGAAGTTTTTGGGATCAAAATGGAAGAGGTTAGTAAAGCACAGCGAAGGGCGGCAAAAGTAATTAATTTTGGTGTGCTATATGGGATGAGTCCTAAGGGGTTGGCAGATTCGGCGGAAATGAATTTTTATGAAGCAAAACAATTTATCGATGAGTATTTTAAAATAAGAAAACCAATTAAAGATTATTTGGAAAGAACCTTAAAACAGGCACGTGAGGAGGGGTTTGTGGAAACTTATTTTGGACGAAGACGACCGACACCAGATGTGAAATCGTCAAACTTTATTGTAAGATCGGCGGCAGAAAGAGCGGCTCAAAACATGCCAATTCAAGGGACGGAAGCGGATTTGATGAAGAGGGCAATGATTAGAGTAAATAATTTATTGAAAGAAAAATATCAGCAAAGAGCAAAAATGATTTTGCAGGTACATGATTCTTTAATTATTGAATGTGATAACGAATTGGAGAAGGGGGTAGCGATGGATCTAGTCAAAATAATGGAATCGATAGCTCCGGAACTTCCGGTAAGACTGAAAGCAGATGTGTCAATAGGAGTAAATTGGGGTGAATTATAAATTAGGAATTTACCAAGCGCCGGAGGGGGGTATTATTTTTGATATAGATGTAGAATCGGAGACAATGTGGGCAACGCAAGTGCAAATTGCACAGTTGTTCGGTGTGGATAAGACTGTAATTTCAAGGCATCTTAAGAATATTTACAGAGAAGAAGAGCTGGAAGAGTCAAAAACTTGTCAGAAACAAAATGAGGTAAGGAAAGAAGGGGGTAGGCAAGTACGACGTGAAGTTAAACGATATAATTTGGACGCTATAATTTCAGTCGGATATCGAGTGAATTCGATGAAGGCAACGAAGTTTCGCGTTTGGTCAAATCGAATTTTAAAGGAATATATCACAAAAGGTATAGCAATTAATAAAGGTCAACTTGAAAAAACTCCGGAGTTGGGGGCGGAAAAGAAATTGGACGAAATAAAAACAGCCATGCTGATCGTAGAAAGAGTGATTAGGGGGAATGAATTGTCGAGTGGGGAGGCCAAAGGTGTACTGGAAATTATTTCAAAATATACTAGAAGTTTTCAGACAATTGATGAATATCTGAAGGGAAAATTTATTTTGTCAAATAATCGACGGGCAAGGCATGAATTGTCTGGACTTGAGATAGAAAACTTGGTGATGGATCTCAAGGAAAAAATGGGGGAAAATGATAATTTTGGGGTTTTACGCGCGGATTTTGGTGATTTTGAGAAACTTGCGGAAAAAATTAAAGAAGATTATACCGAAAGTGATACAGTTTCTAAAAAAGCAGCTAAACTACTATATTTTGTAGTGAAAAATGAGCCATTTGAGAGGGGTAGTCAACAGATTGGTGGATTATTATTTGTGGTGTATTTAGCTCTAAATCAAATTCAGTTGAGTAGTATGGGAGAGACAAAAATTTCTGATCAGGCTTTGACGGCTTTAGTGTTGTTAATTTCTGAGAGTGTAAGAACAGAAAAAGAGTTACTAATAAATTTAATCTGTAAGTTATTAGATAATTAATGTATAATATTGAGGATGAAAGATCTCGCTAAAGATCTCAAAGAAGTTTATGTCAAACACCGCACAATGTTTACTTTGATGGTGGTGGTGACTATTTTTTCGATTATCTTATTTATTTATTCAATAGTAAATCTTCATCCAAATGCTTCGGTTGTAAAGGTGAGCTATGGGGATATTGGCCGATACCAAGGAGGAGAATGGTCATCAATGTCAAATTCTGGTGGCTACCATGATGGTCCGTGGCAGGCTATGTTGGTTTATCCAATGTTTGCCTTACTCTTTGGGATATTACATAATGTGATTGCTCTAAGAATTTTTCGTAAAAAAGGCGATAAGATTGCCAACATCTTTTTAGCAGTAACAATTGCCCTAATTTTGTTTGCGACGTTAATTCTTTGGAGATTACTTGGTGAAGGTTAAAAATAAGATTGCAAAAGAAAAAATAAAACAAGAAAGATGGTCAGATTGGGCGGATCTTGAGATCCCGTTAGGAAAAAGAACAAAGAAATATCGATTGTTTGAAATATTACCTGGTGCATTATCGTACATGATGATTATTTTGTTGTTTGTATTGTCGGTGATTAGTCCGGCGTTAGGATCTTATTATCTACTACTAATTATTGCAACAACTTTAGTAAAGGCGGCAGGAATCGTTTACCGTACGATTCAGGGCTACAATGCAGCTAAGAGAGCGGAGAGAGTAGATTGGCATCAACGGTTTGTTGATCTTGAAACACCGCATGAGCGATATGAAGAAGTCTTAAAATTGAAATATAAATGTAAGGAATTTGCGTTTGATGAGCATGTAGAAAATTTAAAAATGTTGTCGGTAGGAAAAGATTTGGTGCTATCTGAAACTGGAGAAACTAGTGAGAAAGAAATAGTTTTTCCTAAGCCAAAAAATATTTATCATGCTGTAATTATGGTGGCATATAATGAGGGGTTAGAGACTTTAATACCGACAGTTGAAGCAGTGCGGGATGGTAGTTTTGACAATAAACGTATAATTTTTGTATTCGGATATGAAGAGCGGGGTGGAGAGTCGATGAAGAGGAATGTTAAGATTCTAAAAGAGAAATTTAAAGATGTTTTTTTTGAATTTATTCCCGTGATGCATCCTAAAGATTTGAAGGATGAAATTCAAGGAAAGGGGCCAAATTTGAACTTTGCGGCAGGGGAATTACTTGAATTTGTGAAGAAAAAGAAAATTCCTTTAGGAAATGTGATTGTAACCTCTCTTGATTCTGATAATAAGATGAGTAAATGGTATTTGGATTATGTGGCGTATCAATTTATTGTTCATCCTAACAGGCAGCATTTAAGTTATCAGCCGGTTTCATTATTTACTAATAATATTTGGGATGCACCAGCACCGATGCGAATTATTGCAATTTCTAATTCTTTCTTTAATATTATTTCTTCAATGCGTTCACATACCTTGAAAAATTTTGCCTCTCATTCTCAGCCACTTCTAGCGCTTTCTGAAATGGGATTTTGGAGTAAAAAGACGATTGTGGAGGATGGACATCAGTATTGGCGTTCGTTATTTTTCTTTAAAGGTGACTATGAAGTTTTACCAATTCACGTCGCAATTTATCAAGATGCTGTAATAGAGGAGACCTTAATTAAGACTTTAAAAGCTCAATTTATACAGCTTAGACGTTGGGACTATGGCGCATCAGATGTAGCTTATGTAGGGGTCAGATTATTCTCGAAGGATCGCAAGACTAAGGGGGGTATGTCATTTTTGCCGTTATTTGCAAAGTTTATGAGATTGCTTGAGGGGCATGTGACTCTGGCGGCAATTTCACCGATGGTGGCATTTGGTGGTTGGGTGCCAAAGATAATTAATTCAAGGTCGAAGGATCTACTGGCTTTTAATCTGCCGAATACAATTAGTCTAATTCAAGTTTTTGCTTCTGTGGGGTTAATGGCAACGATCTTACTTTCCTTGAAAATGTTGCCACCGAGGCCAAAGGATATAAAAACACCAAGAATTTTAATGATTTTACAGTGGTTATTGATGCCGGTAGTAGCAATTGTTTATCAGTCTTTTGCGGCTTTTTATTCTCAGACAAGACTCTTGACTGGCAATTACATGGAAAAATTTGACGTAACTAAGAAAGTGGTACGACTAAAAAATTCTTCTAAGAGAAGAATTAAATTATAAGAGTGTTAAGATTTTAGAATTACTTTATAAAAAATAAAAAAACGCCAAGAATGGCGATTCTGTGGTGGGTCGCGAGGGATTCGAACCCCCGACTTCCTCCGTGTAAAGGAGACACTCTAGCCAGCTGAGTTAGCGACCCTGGTTCTCTTTATATTATCATAAAATATGGTAAAATAAAAGAGTTAATGAGAAAGGATAATGTCATGAGTAGTACTGAGAGTTTTGAGACTGAACGTGTGGACAGAATGCGACACACACTAAGTCATGTGATGGCAACTGCTCTGACAGAAATGTATCCTGGGATCCAGTTTGGGGTTGGTCCAGCAATTAAAGATGGATTTTACTATGATGTGGATCTTTCTAAGGTGAAAACAAAAAATGGGGAGATTGCAAAAATCTCGGATACTGATCTTGTAAAGATTGAGAAAAAGATGAAAGAGATTATTGCAAGAGGCTTTGAAATGCAATATTCAGAGAAAAGTCGTGAAGAGGCAATTGCTTGGGCGAAAGAAAAAGGTCAAGGTTTTAAAGTAGAGTTGATTGAAGAATTACCGGAAGGGGAGACCATTTCTTTTTATCAGCTAGGAGATTTTACGGATCTTTGCAAGGGGCCACATATTAAAGACGCAAAGGAGATCGGAGCGTTTAAGCTAATGCGCGTTGCTGGTGCATATTGGCGAGGAGATGAAAATAAACCAATGCTGACACGTATTTATGGCGTGGCATTCAAGACAGAAGCGGAATTAAAAGAGTATTTAGAAAAAATTGAAGAAGCAAAAGCACGAGATCATAGAAAACTTGGCAAGGAATTAGATTTATTTTGTTTCTCTGATCTTGTAGGGGCAGGTTTACCTTTGTTTACGCCTAGAGGAACTATACTTAGGGAAATGATGTCTGGATATTCTCTTTCTTTGAGAGGCGCATCAGGATTTGAAAAAGTGTGGACTCCACATATTACGAAAATGGATTTATATAAAGCTTCTGGTCATTATGCTAAATTTGGTGATGAGTTATTTGTGGTGCATTCGCAAGTGAATGGAGAGAATTTTGCACTAAAACCAATGAATTGTCCACATCATGCACAGATTTTTGCTTCAAGGCCGCGTACCTACAAAGAAATGCCAGTTCGATATATGGAAGCGACAACTGATTATCGTGATGAAAAATCTGGAGAGCTCGGTGGACTTTCTAGAGTGAGATCATTAACTCAAGATGATTCGCATATCTTTTGTAGAAAATCTCAGATTGAAGACGAGATTAAAAAATTAGTGGGAATTATCCGTGAACTATACGCAACAGTTGGAATGTCTAAATTAAGGGCGAGATTGTCTTATCGTTCAGACGAAGATAAATATCTTGGTGATAAGGAGCTTTGGAAGATGGCACAAGCTCAAATTAAAAATGCAGCGGTTGATAATGACCTTGATTTCTTTGAGGCTGAAGGTGAAGCGGCCTTTTATGGACCAAAGATTGATTTTATGGCAGAGGATGCAATTGGCCGCGAGCACCAGGTGGCGACAGTGCAACTGGATTTTGTACAGCCAGAACGTTTTGATTTGACTTTTGTAAACGAAAAAGGTGAAAAAGAACGTCCGGTAATGATTCATCATGCAACCTTAGGGTCGATTGAACGGTTTCTTTCGGTATTTATTGAGCATACAGCTGGATGGTTTCCGTTTTGGTGTGCTCCGGAGCAAGTAAGGATTGTAACTGTAAATAATGATGTTTTAGATTATGTGGCGAGGATTGAGGATGTTTTAAGGCAGATTGTACTTGATAAGCCATTAAAATACAATGAATTAAGATTCACAGTGGATAAAACTGATGATTCTTTGGGCAAAAAGATCCGTCGTGCAACCTCAATGAAGATACCAGCAATTTTAATAGTCGGTCCAAAAGATATGGAGTCCAGATCTGTGAGTGTACGGTTGAGGGATGAAGAAAAAACTATAAAATTGGATGAGCTTACGGATTTCTTGAAAAATTTGTAGAACGGAATGAGGGGGTTTGAGATGAAAAAACCGATAATAGTAATAGTCGGACCAACTGCTTCTGGAAAAACAGGGGTAGCAATTGAGTTAGCGGAAAAAATTGGGGGTGAAATAATTTGTGCGGATTCAAGAACTATCTATAAGAGCATGGATATTGGTACGGCAAAACCTGGTGTTCCGGAGCAAAAAAATGTTGTTCATTATGGTTTGGACTTAGTGGAGCCGAACGAGCGTTTTACGGTATATGATTGGAAGAAATATGCCGAACAAAAAATTTATGAGATAAGAAGATTGGGAAAATACCCGATAATAGTCGGAGGAACTGGTCTTTATATTGATGCTTTAATCTATAATTATCAATTTGATCAAAAACATAAAAGTGATCAGATAGACCGAAATAAGATGGGCGACGATTTTTTAGTATATGGCGTAAAATGGACGAGTGAGGAGTTGCGAGAGAGAATTAGGTTACGCGAACAACAAATGTTTGATAATGAAGGCTTGATAGCTGAGACGAAAGAATTGGTTAAGAAATTTGATTGGAACACACAGTCAATGAGAAGCAATATTTACCAGTTTGTTTGGCGAATGTTGAATAAAGAAATTACGAAAGAAGAAGCGATTCGACTTGGAGCGCTAGATGATTATCATTTAGCAAAGAGACAAATGACTTGGTTTAAGAGAAACCATCAGATCAAGTGGTTGAGGTTAAAAGATTTGAACGAAGAAATTATAAAAGATATTAAGTTATTTGAATAAAAAGTTTATGATGTGATAAAATAGATCTAAGATGAGTAAAGAAAATAATACTCCATTGGAAAAACTATTTGGATCAAAAACTAGAACAAAATTATTAAGTCTGTTTTTTGGCAATCCTGAACGTTCTTTCTATGTTCGGGAAATGACACGCGTGATTGAAGAACAAATAAATTCTGTAAGACGAGAGCTATTGAATCTTGAGAGTATTGGTATTATTAAGAACGAAACTTATGATAATAAAGTTTATTATTCGGCAAATAATAAACACCCATATGCTAGGCCTTTAACCATGCTTTTTTCGACTCGCACTGATGTGGTAGTTGATGTGGTAGTGAAGCCAAATGTATGGGAAGAATATGTACGTTCGGTAAAAAACTATCTAGATTGTTTGATTGTAACTAATAGGCTGCCAGGACAAGAAGGTGTGGATTTATTAATCGTGGGTGACGATAAGACAAAGAAATTGACACACTGGGCGGAAGTCGTGGAAAAGAAGGAAGGAAAGCCTTTGAATTATGTAATTATGTCACGGGACGATTTTCAGTATCGATTAAATGTAAAGGATCGTTTTGTGTCTGAAGTTTTGGAAATGTCAATTTTGGAAAAAATTGATCCTGACGGAATATTGAGTAAGCGTTAGAATAATTTGGATAAAAAGAGGAGAAATTTTTGAATGTTTGAATTAGAGAGTAAGAATCCAAATGAGATTACAATAAAAACTATATCAAAAATCATAACGATTGATTTTATAAATGGAGTAATTCAGGCTGATCTTACAGTTGGTGATATCGTTGGGCCTGGTGAGTTTGAAATTGGTGAGGCAACAATTAGAGGCATTAGCGTGGCTAACCATACAAAAACAATCTATGACGTAGAAGTAGGTGGAATTCATATTGGGATTATTGGTGATTTTGATGAGAATTTGGATGATCTCGGTATTCCAGAGATTTTATGTACTAGTTCGGTCAAGGCTATTAAGGATGTTAATCCAAAGTTGATTATTGCAACTGGTAATATTGATGGAATGGTAACTGATCTTAAACTTTCAAGCAGAGTGGAAAAGAAAATTAAAATTAAAAAGATTGAGGATTTGCCAAATATACAAGAGGTAATTGCTTTGAACTGAAATTAGATTGAGATTTTTGGGGATAATGCGTTAAATTATTAAAAAAGAGTTCAAAATGTGAACTCTTTTTTAATTTTGTATGATTTTTCTAAGGTATTTATAATAAATGTGTTCAATAAAAATAGTTTTGGTGTGCATCAAATGGATAAAAATGAAAGGAAATACTGATTGAGTAATAAATGTGTTCAATTAACTTTAAAGTTTTTGTTCTGATAAAAATAAACAACTGGCCCTCTATGTTATAATCATGTTATGAATTTTGATGTTTTCGCAATTGTGATTGTATTTATTATCATCTTATTTTCGATGGTACTACATGAAATGGCACATGCTTATACTGCATATTTTTTAGGGGATACGACGGCCCGTGATGAGGGACGTTTATCGTTAAATCCTTTTGCACACATAGATCCGGTAATGTCAATTATTATTCCGTTATTGCTATTTATTAGTGGTGGACCAATTTTTGGTGGGGCTAAACCAGTTCCCGTAGCGGAAAGACGGTTAAAATGGGGAGAATGGGGAATGGCTTTGGTTGCCTTGGCGGGGCCTCTTACTAATTTCGTAATTGCTTTTTTAGGGTTCTTGATCGGTCATTTTAGTGGCGGATTGACTTCGGGAGGATATGTTGGTTTATTTTTCAAGCAATTAGTGCTAGCAAATTTGGGTTTTGTGATTTTTAACTTAATTCCAATTCCTCCTCTTGATGGGTCGAGAGTTGCTTATGCACTAGCTCCAGATTTTATTAGAGAATTATATGAAAAATTGGAAAAAGGAATGGGGATTTTCTTTGTTCTAATTATGGTCTATGTATTTGGTAATTCACTTTCGGTTTTTACCTCTAATATAATGATAGCGATATTGAAAATCTTTTATCTTATTGTGGGTATAAAATAAGCTTGGAGTTGTGCTATAATTGGGTTACCCTAGTGGCGGCATGATTTTCCTGAATAGTCATGTTTCAGGGGTTTCGCGGTGTTATCTCCGTGGAGATGCGCATAAGATTCTACCCACCTGTATTTATTACAGGGAAAAACAGGTCACTAGGGTTTACGATTTTTGGACTATGAGTGGGCATGAAACAAAAGATTAGAATTGCGGGAATGATTCGGAAGGCGGATCATTTTTTGGTGCTGAAGAGAAATAGTGGCAGAGCTTTTAATCCGCCGGTTTGGGAATTGCCTGTTTGTAAAATTCGATTTGGGGAGCAGCCAGAAGAGGCGATCGCGCGTTTAGTGGACGAGGAATTGTCGTTGAATGTTAAGAAAGTGAAGATTAGAGACGTAATTACTTTTACAGAGTATATGGATAATTCAAAGGTCTATAGTCTATATATCATATATGATATAGATATTGAAGATAATGAGAATAGTAGAGTTCAACTTAGCGATAAATATTCGGCATATAAATTTTTAGGTTTTAGTGATGATGTTTTTGCTGGTCTAAGTTTTGATGAAGCCTCAGCGGCTGTACTGGGAATAGAGCTCGGAAAAATCGGTAATAAACAAGTTGGAGATGTAACCGTAGGATTACGGGGTGTAGTAAATGGACCAATTATTTATACGGATGGTGGATCACGAGGGAATCCTGGCCCATCCGGAATTGGCTATGTGGTATATAACGAGGAGGGGCAAGAATTGAAGCGTGGTGGTGAATTCATCGGCTTTGCCACTTCAAGGGTAGCTGAATATTATGCGCTTAAAGAGGGTTGTGAACAGGCGATTGAATTAGGGTTTAAAACCGTACGCTTTGTATCTGATAATTTAATGATGGTTAATCAGATGAATGGAATTTACCAGGTTAAAAATAATGATATTTTACCAATTTATAATGATATAAATAAATTAATTCAAAAGTTTGATGCGGTAGCATTTACGCATGTGAAACGAGAACGAAATACAATTGCAGATAGAGAAGCGAATAAGGCAATTGATAGGCATTTTGGACTAAATAAATGATTCGAGAATGTAATTATTGGTTTTTTGCTATTTTCTAATTAATCTGGTAAGGCTAGATTTTGGTGATAATTTGTGATAGGATAATCAGGAGTCTGCAAGACAGTCGCTTGATTTTTATCAAGAGGAAAGTCCGGGCAGCATAGAACGCAGTAGTCGTTAACGGCGACCGTTTGAACGTTTAGAAATATAGAAATATATCAAAAAACTTAAAAATAGGGAAAGTGCCACAGAGACAATACCGCCTTCGGGTAAGGGTGAAAAGTGTGGGGTAAGAGCTCACGGCGTGCTATGGTGACATAGACGATGGTAAACCCTACTGGCTGCAAGGAGTGCTAGAAAACCTTTGTTCGGGGATGCACGCTCACCGCTTGAGTATTTTGGCAACAAAATACCTAGATAGATGACTGTCGACTTACCTAATGTCTCCTCTATTATGGTTATCTTGTGATAGGGAATCGATAAACCGTAAGTTACAGAACCCGGCTTATTAAAGACTTAAAAAATAGACTCGGTAAGAGTCTATTTTTTATTTACCTGTTTCTATTTAAGAAAACCTTTTTTCTTGAGAGTACGAATAGCAGCAGCGCTAACGTTAAGACGAATCTTTTTGCCATCAATGACGAGGGTTTTCTTTTGAATATTTGGTTTAAATACTTTACGGGTTTTGTGTTGGGAAAATGAGACGTTATGTCCGTACATCTTGCCTTTGCCAGTAATTTCACAAATAGCCATTACTTATTCTCCTGTTTAGCTTTTTCAACAATAGCTTTGAAGGCAATAGGCTGATTGACTGCGAGTTCAGCGAGGATCTTGCGGTCAATATTAATGTTTTGCTTCTTCATGAGATTAATAAGTTGAGAATAACTTAAACCAAGTTCACGAGAAGCATTGTTAATACGGGTGATCCATAGTGCGCGGAGATCACGTTTGCGATTGCGACGATCACGGTAAGCGTAACGTAGGGCCTTGATCACACCTTGTTTAGCAAGGCGGAAGCTACGAGTACGATAATGTTGCATACCCTTAGCAGCGGCTAGGATTTTTTTGTGTTTTGCGCGTGCAGCGACACCTCTTTTGATTCTCATAATTAAACTCCTAATGCGCTCTTAATGTTTTTAGCAATTTTACCTTCGACTGCACCAGCAGTTTTCATATTGCGTTTCCTAGCTTTGGATTTCTTTGCAAGGATATGGTTACCGAAAGCACGTTCGCGAATTAATTTGCCGGTACCGGAAATTTTAATTCGTTTTGCAGTGCCTTTGTGAGTTTTTAACTTAGGCATAGGTTTTCCTTTAGTTGTAGTTAATATTTGTGTTCAGAAAATAAATTATCTTTTGAATAATATATTCCGAACAGATGTGCGATCAGAGAGCCTTGGAAGTAGGAAATTACTTCTTTCGTACTCCGACTGATAGATTACGTCCAGCGAATTGAGGTTTACCTTCAACGATTGCTACTTCGGCTAACTCAGTAAGAATTCGATCTAATAAAGTAGAGCCAAGCTCTTTGTGGGCAAGTTCGCGTCCGCGAAAAGTGATCATGATTTTACAATGATCCCCGTCGTCGAGAAAACTCTTAATTTTGCGGATTTTAATATTGAGGTCATTGTCACTAATTTTGAGGCCAATCTTCATTTGTTTAAGCTCAGATTGTTTCTCGCGAGCTTTTTTACGATTTTTGGCTTCTTCTTTCATCTTCTGGTATTGAAATTTACCCCAGTCGATGATTCTGACAACAGGAGGATTTGCGTTTCCAGCAATTTCAACTAGATCAACGCCATTTTCTCTTGCAAGGAGTTGAGCTTCACGGCTTGACATGATGCCAAGTTGCTCTCCATTAGTTCCAATAACTCGCACAGATTCATAACGGATTTCTCCATTGATTTTTGTACGTGAATTTTTGATACTAATGGCAGTCCTTTCTTTTAACCTTAACAGCTTGGATTATATCAAGAATAACTGAGATAATCAAGGGGGTGAGGGGGTCAGGATGATGTTTTATGATTGATTAAAACTAATAGCTTCTGAGAGGTGTTGAATTTTAATATCGGTAGAAGAATCAAGATCAGCGATAGTACGAGAAAGACGAATGATTTTAAGAAGAGAACGGGCTGAAAGGTGAAGTTGACTGGAGGCTTGTTCGAGATGTCTTTGGGCAGATTTAGAGAGCTGTATAAAATTTGTGACTTGGGAAGAAGATAGGATACCGTTATAGAGTTGGTCTGTTTGATAACGAGATTTTTGGCGATCTATGGCTTGTTGTATAGATTTTTTAAGATTTTGGTGGGTAAAGGGACTAATCTCTGCTTGTTTAGGGGTGTGGATATTGAATTGTTCAAGTATTTTTTGATTACCTAAATAGGAGACGTGAACTTTGATATCAATTCGATCAAGAATTGGGCCGCTAATTCTTTTTTGATAATGTTGAATTTCGTTGGTGGTGCAGGTACAATTTTTAATTTGACTACCATAAAAACCACAAGGGCAGGGATTCATGGTGGCGACTAGGATAAAATTGGCGGGATAGGTGACTTTTTGTTTAGTTCTGGCAATCGTGATTTGACGATCTTCAAGTGGTTGCCTGAGAGCCTCAAGGACTTGATGTGAAAATTCTGGCAGCTCATCTAGAAAAAGAACACCATGATGTGCGAGGGAAATTTCTCCTGGTATGATAGGAGTTCCACCACCGATAATAGAGCAGGCGGAACTGCTATGATGAGGTGAGCGAAGGGGACGAATATTGATAGAATTTAGAGTACTAGACAACTCGTTGAGTTTAGTTATTTCTAGTAGTTCTTTTGGAGTAGGTGGAGGAAGAAGAGATGGAATTGCTTTAGCGAGAAGTGTTTTACCACTACCAGGAGGACCACTAAAAAGAATATTATGATGACCTGCTAGGGCAAGAACGAGAGCGCGTTTAGCGAAATTAAGACCATGGATATGATCGATTGTAACATTGAACTGCTGAGAGTGCGCAACAATAGATGATTGATATGTGGAAGAATTAATAGAGATAATAGATGTTTGGTTTTTGAGATGAAGAAAAACTTGTTGAAGGCTTTTAACTGGGTAAATTTTAATATCACCAACAATAGCGGCGGAGTTTAAATTTTCATATGGGATAAAAACTTCAGTGAAGCCAGCATTTTTAGCAGATTCAACAATATTGATAATGCCATGTACTGGACGAATATTACCACCAAGAGACAATTCGCCTACAAAAAATTTGTTTGTAATGTCCAATCCGGTTAGTTGCTTACTGGCGGCGAGAATAGCGATGGCGATTGGAAGATCAAGCGTAGAGCCGGTTTTAATAAGATTAGCTGGAGCAAGATTGATCGTTACTTTTTGAAGTGGAAAAGTAAGATTGGAGTTTTGAATAGCACTACGGACACGATCTTTTGATTCAAGAATAGTTTTATCACCCATACCAACGAGATTAAAAGTTGGAAGTCCCTTAGTGAGACTAGCCTCGACTTCAATAATTTTACCATTATAACCATGAGGGATGGCAGAGTATACTTTTGTTATCATAATTTCACTATAATTAGAGAGTCTGTAAAAGTCGAAGAATATGCGTATTTTGAATAAATTTTAAAAAATATTTTATGCTTTTAAGGGTAGAAAAATATTTTGCTTATGATTGATATTTTGCTTATGATATAAAATTGAAAAAAATGATACTGATGTGTTAAAATATGAGCAGTTGGGGCTGACAAAGCTTAGACGGATTATTAACAGATATCAGGCATGACGATTGATACCGTAAGTATTAAATAAGTGAAGAAACAACTTCAAAACATGTGCTTTACGCACCTGTTTACGCCTAAATATTTATAGGCCGGTTTAGATTTAGCTTCTCGGAAGATCTAAATTGTTATAAAAAAGAGAATAGGGGCGGTTAAGTGACGAGAATTGCCTAGAAAATTTAGTCATGGGTTTTAGTAGTTTTGTTCTATTGTCGCTACTAGAAGTAACCAAGATGAAACAAGGAACTATGCATGTAGAATGATATCATGGAGATTTTTCGGACCCGGAGGCAGTATCCGGCAGCTCCACCAGAAATTGAAAAAGATGATAAAAAAGGCACCTCTGGTGTCTTTTTTAAATACAGAGATTAATTGGTTGTGGGTGTGGAAAAGAATGAGAAAAATATAAATATTTTATTCAAAAAGTTGTTGACATAAGCGAAATAGAGCAGTAATATAGAGGTAGCTTTTGAATAAAAAAATTATTCAAAGCCAAAAACAAACAATATAGCCAAAAAACTCCACACTCTATAAGAAAAGTCGGCATTCCTCGCAGTTTGGCCGACTTTCTTTTTTTATATAAAAATGTTTATGGTGTATTTACGATACATGAGTATGCTTTTAGATTGGGGCTTTTATTTTTATATTCTACTTGATGATAAGGACTACTAAAACGAGGTATATAGTCTTTCATTTTTAGAGTTTTATGATTATGTACTAGGATGAATTATTTTTTGATTGATGATGTGTGATACGGACAATTTTCTAGTTAAATTTGTGTAAGCAAAATGTATGTCAATTCTGAAAGAAATATTTATTTTTAGAAAAATATAAGTAGGGAAAAATATATAGGAAGATTTTTTTGAAGACTTAATTTTATAAATCTATTTGCAAAATATCGGCTCAGCGATAAATAAAATATTTTAGTTGAAATGACTTTTTAGTATGTTTGTTGTAAAAAATATTGAAAAGAAAATAAGTCTCTGTTGTATTAATTTGAAGTTAAAGTTACAACAATATAAAGAAAAATATGATTTTGTTGTGATAATAACAATATATTAATTTATGAGTATATGAATATTTTATAGAGGAAAATAATATTTTATTTAACAACGTTGTGTTAAATACGTGGAAAATGTAAGAAAATATACTTGATTAATAAAGGTGCTTATGATAGTATAAGAGTGTCGAAAGACGAACATAAAAATCAACAAATACAAAGATTGTGAGAATCTAAAATGTAAATTAAGAAGTTGGTTTTATGAATACCTAGGCATATGAATTTATGCCTTAAGGATCATAAAAAATCGAAAGAGGGGATCGATTACAGACGGATGCCCCACTATACGTGGAGCGGTCAGTAGTCTAGGTGGTGATGGTTGCGGTATATTATTTATGTTTTAGCGCCGGATAACCACCCACCTGGATTCTAGGAGGGAGTACATTATTATAGTTAGCAGAAGCTAAGGCGAGAGGTGTTAAAAATAACCACTTACTTACATGACTAGATTTATAAAAGAAGATCTGGATGAGTATGACATAAATATAAGACCATAAATGTATGGACTAGGTGTTTTTTGGATAATTGGTGGTGTAAGAAAATAGATATATCGTTAGAATGACGTATAATATGCATATGGTAAATCGACTGATTTTGATTTTATCGTTAGTTGTTCTGTCAATTGTATTGGCAATTTTGTTTTTAACGTCACCAGCTACAATAGGGCCGCTAGGGATTTTATTTTTCTTTGTGTTGGTCTATTTTTTGTCATTTGGAGTTATTACTTTTTTTATGAAAATTTTTGTGAGGATTTTTTTTGCAAGAAGAGTAATGATTAAAAAGGACTATATTAATGCGGGGATTATAGCAATTTTGCCAATAACAATACTGGTTCTGATTGCGTCGGGTGTAAGAAATTTGATTGTTTTGATACTAGGACCAATTTTATTAGTTGTGTTAAATGTTTTTTTGTTTACGAAAATTAGTGAAACTTAAATCAAGATAAAGATATGTTGAATAAAATAATTAATTTACATAGATCTTGAGTAAAAATAGTACATAAAAACAAAATGGATATGGTAAAATAAGGCCATGGATAATGGTAATGTTGGGCCGGGACAGATGATGGGGCAATGGAGCAATTTTGAGGCACCACAATATAACCCAAACCAAAGAAATGTGGACCCAATCTTGTCTCAAGAATCAATGGAGCAGGGGATTGAGCAGGGAGTCGAACAGTTACCAAATAATATGAATGTGATTAATCAGGGGCCGTCAAATGCTTACGAAAATGCGATGGCTCTAGGAAATGCTGGCATAAATGCTACTGGATTTTTGACTGCCGATGAATCACCACAGGCACCACTAGGAGAAGTGGTGACTGTTGGAAATTTAACCTATGACGATGAGGGTAGGGTTTTAGGGACAGATTTACCGAAAGCAAAAGATATGGATGGGTTGGAGCCAGAATTTGTGAAAGCGGTCAGTGAGGTGATGAAGATTAAAGACCCAAACGAGAAATATAAAAGAAAACGTGAACTTGCAGCAAAACTTTTGCTTGATCGTTATGGTCGAGTATTAGGTCAAGGTAACGAATAGGGGAAAGAAATGAATGGTGGTAATAGATTAGAGGATTTAATCAGAGGTGGACACCAGCAGTCTGTTGAGTCAGAAACGACTGAACATGCTAATAATGCAGCTGGATCTCCTACTACACATACTCCAATAGAGGAGCAAAAAACAACACAGAAACAGATTTTAATGATTCAGCCAAAAAACGGGGGGGATTTACAAAAAGGAATTGGAGGTGGTCTTTTTGTTGGAATTTTGATCTTTATGTTGATTTTAACAACGATTATTGTAGTGGTGGTGAGAATTTTAAAACAGAAACGTAAGGCAAAAGAACTTGAACGAGCATTAAAGTTGATCCCAATGTTGATTCATTTACCACCGTCGACTGATGATATTCAAGGAGGTGGAAGAGACGAGCGTGATGTGAATGATGAAGCAATCTCGCAGGCTACTATTATGTACACAATTATTTCTTCGACGATAAAAAAGTCGGGAATGAAAACGCATGTATATGGACAAAAATATTTTTCATTTGAAATTGTAGCAGTGGATGGTTTTGTTAAGTATTATGCAGTCGTACCAGCAGTTTTGACGGAGACGGTAAAGCAGGCAATACTGACGTCTTATCCAACAGCAAGACTGGAGGAAACTGAGGTTGAAAATATCTTCAGTAGAGATGGTATGGATACTGAGGAGGGGGTGGATGGTACTCAATACAATGCTGAAAATTTTGTTTCTGGTGGCGAATTAGTAATGAAAAAAGATGTTGAGTATCCGATTATGACATTTCAGGAAATGAAATGGGACGCTCAACTAGCATTATTAAATGCATTTTCAAAAGTCCGTAACGGGGAAGGTTTGGGACTTCAGGTGATGTTTAGACCGTTAGATTCGAGTTGGTCTAAAAATGCGGAAATAAAAATTAAAAATATTAAGTCTGGTAAAAAAAGTTTTGGCAGTAAGGGTTCGAGTTTGCCAACCCGAATACTTTATTTAATAACCGATCTAATTAGAGCTCCGTTTGAAGTCCCAGATGAACACAAAAAAGACAAGGATGAACAAAAAACTGAACTTTCACAAAAGAAACAAGAAGAAATTCAGGCAATTGAAGCAAAATCCAAGTTTCCGGTCTTTGAATGTTTAATACGTATTGTGGCTCATTCAAAATCGAAAGCCAGAAGCGAGGGATTGGTTGGCGGTGTGGTGGCAGCCTTTTCTCAATTTGATTCACCAAATTCAAACGGTTTCAAGTATGATTTGAGCAAGAAAGTTGATCAATTAATAACAGATTACATTTTTAGATTTTTTCCAGTTTCGAACAAAAAAATTGTACTAAATACACAAGAGTTAGCAACGATTTTTCATCTACCATCACAGGCATCGATCCCATCTAGTGGGGTAGAGAGACAGATGACAAAACAAGTTGATGGTCCGGCTTCACTAATCACTGATGGTGTATTAATTGGAAGAAATGAGTATCGTGGTGTAGTAAAAGAAATAAGATTAAGCGTTAACGACCGAAGGCGTCATATGTACGTAATTGGTGCTTCTGGTATGGGTAAATCGGTCTTTCTGAAGAATATTGCTTATCAAGATATGCTTGATGGAAAGGGATTTTGTTTTATTGATCCGCATGGTGACGTAACAGAGGAATTACTCTCGATGGTGCCAGAAAACCGCATTGACGACGTGATTTATTTTGACCCATCAGATATGGAATTTCCAATTGGTATGAATATGTTGGAAGCGAAAACTCCAGAAGAGAAGGATTTTATCGTGCAGGAAGGTATTAATATGCTTTATTCTCTCTATGATCCGGGGCATACTGGTATTTTTGGTCCACGCGGTGAACAGATGTTTAGAAATGCGGCATTGTTATTGATGAGCGATCCGAAGGGTGCAACGTTTTTGGATATACCAAGTCCGTTTATCAACAAAGATTTGGTGATTGATAAATTAAAATATGTGACGGATAGGGATTTATTTGATTATTGGACTAAGGAATTTCCGGCTTCGCAAAAATCAAACGATGCTGGTGAAGTAATTACTTGGTTTGCGTCAAAATGGAGTCCATTTAAACAGAATACGATGATGAAACGGGTATTGGGACAGATTAAATCTGGATTTAATATCCGTGAAATTATGGATCAACAAAAGATTTTACTAGTAAATCTTTCAAAGGGTAAATTAGGGGAGTTGAACTCTAAATTGCTCGGTATGATTTTCGTGATGAAATTCCAAACAGCAGCAATGTCACGTGTAGATACACCGGAAAAAGAACGTAAGGATTTCTGTTTGTTTGTGGATGAGTTCCAGAACTTTTCAACAGAATCTTTTGAATCAATCTTGTCTGAGGCGAGGAAATTCCGACTTAACTTGATTGTGGCAAATCAGTTTATGACACAGCTAACAGACAAAATTCGTGAAGGTGTGCTTGGTAACGTGGGTACGATTGTCGCTGGACGTGTGGGTGTAACAGATGCAGAAATGTTGGAAAAAGTATTTACTCCAGTATTTAAGGCAGAAGATTTGCATAAGCAGCCAAACCACCATGCAATTACGACAGTATTAATGAATGGTATGCCGTCGGCACCATTTACGATGAATCTACCTGCGCCAATGGGTAAAGAAGACCGAAGAGTCTTTGAATCATTAAGAGAATATTCTGCAAAGAAGTATGGTCGACCAGGGGCGGAAGTAGATAAAGAGATAGATGAACGTTTGAATATAAATAATGAAGAGAAAAAAACATCAACGTCGACCCCAAGTGCAGGTGAAGGGGGAAGTTTTATGTCGATGGTTGGGGAGAAAAAGCATTCCCAGGGGATTGATCTTGGAGTAGCTAAGGTTCCTGCTGATCAGGCGATACCGGGTTCACCTGAGGCGGCGAAAGTTATTCGGCAAGCGAACGAAGCTCTGACTCGAGAGTTATCTCTAGAGGAAATAGATGCTGAATTAGCTAGACTAAACCAAGAAAATGAAACTAGTGATTTAGACTGGTTGGAGAATGAGTCATTAAAAGAGAAAACTGTGGAGCATAAAAAAAGTATTGAATCGAAACAAGTGAACACCCAGGCAAAAAATAAAAATTCAGGGCAGATGAGTTCTGGTGATGTAATTCAACTACGGTAGATAATGGTATCGCTTAAAATGGTGTTAAATAACATATTTAATATTAAAGTATTATAAAAACATTAAACTGAAAGACTGAGGGGTCTTAGAGGCTCTTAGAATGCGCCAGACGGGGTGTTTATCTTGACAGTCAGTTGAACTCGGGGTAAACTTAAAACAGATATCGAGTGAGGTGAACGATTTAGTTTAATCTTGAGTTTGACTTTTAATCAAGAGAGGATCAAATTTTACAGCAAGTCTTTGGTATCAGCATAAAAAACTTAATGAGGTATTTGTTTGATGGCTGAAAAACAAAAAATTGAGGAATATGATAGTTCTGAAATTCAAGTTCTAGAGGGATTAGAGCCTGTTCGAGTACGTCCTGGTATGTATATTGGGTCGACTGGTTATGACGGCCTACACCATCTAGTGAAGGAGATAGCTGATAACTCGATTGATGAAGCGATTGCTGGTTTTGCTACGAAAGTATTAATTACTCTACAGAATGATGGTGGGGTGAGAGTGGAAGATAACGGTCGTGGTATTCCTGTGGATATTCATCCAAAAACACATAAATCAACGCTTGAAACGGTTTTAACGGTACTACACGCCGGTGGTAAGTTTGGCGGTGGTGGATATAAAGTTTCTTCAGGTCTTCATGGTGTCGGTTCATCTGTGGTGAATGCACTCTCAACAAGGATGATTGCTGAGGTTTATCGTGATAAAAAAGTTCATCATATTGAATTTGAAACCGGCAAGCCGATAATGCAGCTTGATACCTCAAAAAAGACTGATAAACAGGGAACTTGTATTACCTTTTATCCTGATCCGACAATTTTTAAAGAGACAACAACTTTTGATTATGATTGGGTTTCACATTATGCGAGACACCAGGCGTATCTTACAAAGGGGATTTTGATTTCGGTTTTTGATGAAAGAACTGGCGAAAAAGAATCGTTTTATTTTGAGGGTGGAATTAAGAGCTATGTAAAACGCTTGAATGAAAGCAAGGAAGTACTAGCGGATGATATCTTCTATGTTGATAAACAAATTGAAGAAGCAGAAGTGGAGATTGCAGTACAATATAATGACACTTATGTAGAGACCATGAAACCATTCGCTAATAACGTATTGACACCTGAAGGTGGTACGCATGTGGTAGGTTTTAGAACAGCTTTAAACCGTACGATTAATGATTATGCAAGACGCAATAATCTTCTAAAAGAGAAGGAAGATAATCTGACGGGTGATGATATTAAAGAAGGTCTGACAGCAGTTATTTCCGTGAAGATCCCGAATCCTGAATTCGAAGGTCAGACTAAGAATAAACTGGGTAACCCAGAGGTGCGTGGCTATGTCGATAAGGTAATGTCAGAATATTTTGGCTATTATCTTGAAGAAAATCCGTCTATTGCGAAGAAAATTGTGGGGAAGGCGACTCTGGCGGCACGTGCACGTAAGGCGGCAAGAGCAGCACGTGACAACGTGATTCGTAAGGGTGCGTTTGAGGGTTTGAATTTACCTTCAAAATTAGCAGATTGTTCATCAAGAGATCGAACTGAATGCGAACTATTTATTGTCGAGGGTAATTCGGCAGCTGGCTCGGCAAAAGAGGGAAGAAACTCAAAGATCCAAGCAATTTTGCCATTACGTGGTAAAGTTTTAAATACAGAGCGTGCTAGGCTAGATAAGATGTATGCCAATGCGGAGTTAGTTTCTTTGATTAAGGCGCTTGGGGTAGGGATTGGTGATCAATTTGATTTGTCGGGATTACGCTATTACAAGATTGTATTTATGACTGATGCTGATGTTGATGGTGCCCATATTTCAACTTTGCTTCTTACTTTCTTTTTCCGTTATATGCCAGAGGTAGTAAAAGGCGGACATGTTTATTTGGCAAAACCACCACTATTTGGTCTAATTAAGGGTACGGGTTCAAATAGAAAAATTGATTATATTTATGACGAGGAAGCATTGGAAGCAAAAATTGCCTCCAAAATTGAGGAGCGTAAAAAGGAAGGTCTAAAGATTAATCCTGAAGATGAGAGATTTAAACAGGCAGGGTATACTGCTCAGCAGCGCTTTAAGGGTCTTGGTGAAATGAATGCACAGCAACTTTGGGATACGACGATGAATCCAGATAATCGTGTACTTGTGAGAGTAAATATTGAAGATGCAGAAAAAGCAGATGCAATCTTTACAAAGTTGATGGGGCAAGAGGTGGAGCTACGTAAAAACTTTATTCAATCAAGAGCTTCAAGTGTTAAAATTGATGATTTGGACTTCTAGTCTAGAAAGGAATGATGATGAAAGAGAACAAAAACAATCCAGAGAATCTAGACAATGAGAAAATGAGTGAAATTAATGATATACCAGAGATGACTGATAGTGAAGATGTACATATGGGGGGATTGACGGCGAGGCGCGCGGAAGACGGAATCGAGGAGTTGACAGTTGAAAATGTAATGGAAGATTCTTTCTTGCGTTATTCAATGTCAGTAATTATTGATCGTGCGTTGCCAGATGTAAGAGATGGCTTGAAGCCAGTACATCGTCGTATTCTTTATGCGATGTATAAAAACGGTTGGAAAGCTCCACATGCAACAGTAAAATCTGCGCGTATCGTTGGTGAGGTGATGGGTAAATATCATCCACACGGTGACTCGTCAATTTATGATGCAATGGTGAACTTGGCACAACCTTGGAAAATGCGATATACGCTAGTCGAAGGACAGGGTAATTTTGGCTCGATGGACGGTGATGACCCAGCGGCTTCACGTTACACTGAGGCTCGTATGGATAAAGTGGGGGCAGAACTTTTGTCGGATATTGAAAAAGAAACTGTTGATTTTCGTGATAACTTCGATGGAACAGAGAAAGAGCCGGTAGTACTCCCTGCAGCAGTACCTAATATTTTGTTGAACGGACAGATGGGTATTGCAGTTGGTATGGCGACAAATATTCCACCACATAATTTAGGCGAGGTGGTTGATGCGACGGTAGAATTGATTGATAATCCAGAAGCAACGCTTGATGATTTAATGAAACATGTGAAGGGGCCAGATTTTCCAACTGGAGCTGAGGTGTATGGTGGGACACCAATGAAGCAAGCTTATGCGACCGGTAAAGGCTCGGTGACAATTCGTGCAATCGCTGATATCGAAGAGCGCAAGAATGGTCGTTTTAATATTGTGATTTCTGAAGTGCCGTATGGTATGAGTAAAGAGTCGTTTATTGAGAAAGTCCGACAGTTAGTGTTAGATAAGAAATTGACTCATATTGCGGATGCCAGAGATGAATCTGCTCGTGGTAAAATTCGTGTGGTAGTAGAGTTAAAGAAAGATGCTTATCCGAAGAAGATTTTAAATCAGCTTTATAAGATGACTGACTTACAAACAACGTTCCATTATAATGTTCTAGCATTAGTGAATGGTATTCAGCCTCGAATTATGGGATTGAAGGAAATTTTGGCAGAATTTATCAAACATCGCCAAAAAGTGATTCGTCGTCGTACTGAGTATGACCTGAGGAAAGCAAAGGAGCGTGCCCATATTCTCGAAGGTTTGAAGATCGCCTTAGATAATATTGATGAAGTGATTAAGACGATTCGTGAGTCTTATGATGACGCTGATAAACGATTAATGGAGCGATTTGGTCTTTCGGAGATTCAGGCAGCGGCGATCCTGGCAATGCAACTACGTCGTTTGCAAGGACTAGAGCGTGATAAGATCGAGGCTGAACTCCAAGAATTAATGGCCATGATTGCGAAATATGAAGAGATTCTGTCGGATGAAGCAAAGGTATTAGCAGTAGTGAAAGATGAACTGCTTACTATGAAGGATAAATATGGTGATAAGCGTCGCAGTAAGATTTTTAATCATGAGCTTGGTAAATTCTCAGAGGAAGAATTGATTCCCGAAGAAGAAAGTGTAGTTTTGTTAACTGCTGAAAATTATATTAAACGCGTATCACAGACTGATTTTCGTCGACAAAATAGGGGGGGTAAGGGAAAACGTGGTATGACCACGAAAGAAGAAGATGTAATTTCACAGATTATTACGGCGAATTCGCATGATTTTCTTTATTTCTTTACTTCACAGGGCCGAATCTTTAAGATGAAAGCTTATGAAGTTCCACAGGCTTCGTTAACAGCTAAGGGCACAGCAGCAGTTAATCTCTTGAATATGCATCCAGACGAAAAAATTACAGAGATCATTAAACATAATGATGGGATTGATCCTGAGACTGGTTACTTGTTTATGGCGACTAAGAAGGGAACAATTAAGAAAACAGCGGTTAAAAATTATATGAATGTGCGTTCAAATGGTTTAATTACGATTAAATTGGATCCAGGAGATGAACTAAAATGGGTAAAGGCAACAACTGGTAAGAATGATATCATTATCTCAACTTCTGCTGGTCAAGCAATTCGTTTTAATGAAGAGGATGTGAGAGCGATGGGCCGCTCAGCAATGGGAGTTCGCGGTATTAGATTGAGACCAAAAGATGAAGTAGTTGGTATGGATGTAGTGACAGATCCAAAACAAACCTTAATTGCAGTATCAGCGAATGGTTACGGCAAGGCGACACTAGTCTCTAATTTCCCAACTCATAAGAGAGGCGGGGTCGGAATTAAAGTGGCTTCAGTAACAGAGAAGACTGGTCCAATTGTGGCAGTACATACTTTGGATCCAGAAGCCTCAGAAGTGATCATGATGTCAAGTCTTGGACAGGCAATTCGTGTGGCCGTGAAGGATATTCCAGTACTCGGTCGTGCTACACAGGGTGTAAGAATCATGCGACTTGCGGATGATGATACTGTAGCTTCACTTGGAATTGTGCTTCCAGAAGATAAGGAGGAAGAGCTTGAGGGCGAAGAGTAAGAGTAACTAGCTGAGATAAATAAGTTTTAAAAATACTCCGGAAACGGAGTATTTTTAAAGATGTTGATAAATGATAGGTATACAAGTATGAATATCTTGCTTATGCTTGAGGATATCTTGCTTATGACAAGGTAGAAAATGAAGAAAATTACCCCTGTTAATTTAAAAATAAAAACGGTAATGATTGTGTGGTTTTGAAGTATTGTGCTAAGGTGCAGTTAAAGAAAATTAAGTGAGGAAAAAGATATGAATGAACATATCAAAAATATTAGAAAAGACGCAATTACAACGAATGGTGTAATGAGGCGAAAATATATTAGAACGGGCGTATTGATGGCTGCGATTAGTGCGGTAATGGCAGTAAATATAAGTGTACCAACTTTTGCAATAAATAAGACCGTGTTAACAGATGAAACTATTATGAACCAAGAACATCCTAATAAGCCAGAAGGAAATTGGGAAATTGAACCATTAAAATCTATACCGCCAAAATACGATGGTCATATACACTTACCAATGCCGTTTGTAGATGGAAAGTTAGCCGTAAGTCTTGATCGAATTGATAGAACAAATAGTCAAATTGAGTTTTCGATCAGTAAAAAATGGCTAGGTCAGCACAAAATTAAAAGAATTGGTTTTGCATCAGTGAGATGGTATGGGTATGCAATTGATCATGCAGGTCTATATGAAGCAAATCAGTTTGATAATGAATGGACGACTAAAATATTGGCAAGCAAAATTGATTATGAAGAGGTAACAGATCGACATGATGCAGGTGATCGTTATTTTTGGATTAAGCCAACGTTTGATTTATTCTATGAGTGGTCGAATGATGTAGTATATATGGTGCAATTAGATAATGACCAATATTATAATGGGCGAGTCATCTTTAAAAATGATTGTATGACTGATTGGAAGCCTGGTAGAGATTGTCGAGTTAAGAGCTTTGATACAACAAAGACTGAATGGAATGCCAGATATGAACTACATGATGCACCTAAGAAGTATGTGGAAGGAATGAAACTTAAATCCGAGGATGGATATTTGAATAGTGACGTAAATGTTAGTGGGGTGGAAACAAGTGAGAAGTCTGACAAGCCAAAAGAATCAGAAAACTTAAAGGAATCAGAAAAGACTGAAGAAAAAACTGGAGAGGAAAAATCGGAAGAAAAGCAATCCAAAGAAAAGACTACGAAAAATAAAGAAGATGGAAAAAATGAGCATCAAGAAGCAATCGCGGAAAAATCGCAATCTAATGAGGGGGAATTAAAAAATAAATATAGTCAAAGTAATAATAAAAACAAAGAATTAGTTTTAGCAACACAAAATATTACAGAGGGAAAGAAAAACTCAGAAGCAGAAGATGATGATGAGACGGAGATTGAGGTAGAAAATGAAACGGAGAATGTAACTCAAGATGGTAATGGGCAACAAAAGTCTGCTAACGATAAGACTAATAATACCTCTATTGAAGTACCAAAGTTGGGGGAAATAAAGAATGAAAGGAATTTTATACTGTGGTGGGTTTGGTTTATTATAGGCACAGTTGTAGGTGCCACTTTTCATAAGATCTTCCTCTCAATTCGCTCAAAGAAAAAATCTATTTCAAACTAGAGCAATAGCCGGCGATAGAGCTCTCTCTTCATAGCAAAAATCTCTCAACGTATCGTCGGCAAATTGAGAGGGGGTGTACATTAAAAGATTCTATATCCTGCTATAGGTGTTAACCTATAATCTTTATAGAGAAATTATGGCCATCATCGGATGGCCATAATTTTTGGTTTATAGAAATATGTGATAAAATGGGTATATGGAAAGCCTTTATGTTTTTTTGGCGTTTATTTTAGGATGGTTTGTTGCACAAGTCTTGAAACTGATTTTCTTTATTATTAAAAAACGTGGTAAGACAACATTCCGGGATGTTATATATTATATGGTGAAATCGGGTGGTATGCCATCTGGGCATACAGCCAGTTTTACGGCCGTGACGATGATAATTGGCTATATTAGTGGTTTTAATTCAATAATTTTCGCGTTAGCAGTTTGTAATACATTAATTATTGTTTATGATGCAACTAATGTTAGGTACTCGGTTGGGGAACATGGTAAAATTCTGAATAAATTAATTAATGAAAGAAATAAGGAAGAAGGGAGTAAGCTGAAAAAACTTCGTGTAGTTGAGGGACATACAGTAGCGGAAGCTGCAATGGGTTTTTTGCTTGGAATTTCGATTGCTACGATGATAAAAATCTTTTGCCTATAAAAGATGAACTAAGAACTTAAAAGAAGAAGAGAAAAAAGTTAAGAAAAACTGAAAAAAGTTCGAGAAATGTCTTGACAGTTTGATTTAAATAATCTATTATTGGAGCATACAAAAGCTGCGAAGATATATAAGATAGGTTTGTGCTTTTGAAAAATGAAGTTTAACAATTCAGTTGTGCAATTTGAAATGGGTAAATGTGTGTGATTCTTATAATCATGCAAGATCCATTTCTTTCATCGTCAGTTTTATTTTTTATTTGAGTTTTCAAATTTAATATTTAAGGTCTTTGACCTTTAATGGAGAGTTTGATCCTGGCTCAGGATGAATGCTGGCGGCATGCCTAATACATGCAAGTCGAGCGGTAACATGGCTTCACCGTTCTCTTGACACACTTGGCTATTATGCGAGTGGAAAGATTCGAGGGAACTGTGAAGCTGATGACGAGCGGCGGACGGCTGAGTAACGCGTGAGAACATACCCCAAAGTGAGGGATAACTAGTCGAAAGATTAGCTAATACCGCATGTGATCTTTGGATTAAAGCATTTATGCGCTTTGGGAATGGCTTGCGTACGATTAGATAGTTGGTGAGGTAAAGGCTTACCAAGTCGACGATCGTTAGATGGTTTGAGAGGATGATCATCCAGACTGGGACTGAGACACGGCCCAGACTCCTACGGGAGGCAGCAGTAGGGAATCTTTCACAATGGGCGAAAGCCTGATGGAGCAATGCCGCGTGCAGGATGAAGGCCTTCGGGTTGTAAACTGCTTTTATAAGCGAGAAATATGATGGTAACTTATGAATAAGGATCGGCTAACTACGTGCCAGCAGCCGCGGTCATACGTAGGATCCGAGCATTATCCGGAGTGACTGGGTGTAAAGAGTTGCGTAGGTGGCAAGGTAAGTAGATAGTGAAATCTGGTGGCTCAACCATTCAGACTATTATCTAAACTATCTAGCTCGAGACTGTTATGGGTAACTGGAATTTCTAGTGTAGGAGTGAAATCCGTAGATATTAGAAGGAACACCGATAGCGTAGGCAGGTTACTGGGACAGTTCTGACACTAAGGCACGAAAGCGTAGGGAGCAAACGGGATTAGATACCCCGGTAGTCTACGCCGTAAACGATGGATACTAGCAGTTTTGGGTATCGACCCCCGGAGTTGCGAAGCTAACGCGTTAAGTATCCCACCTGTGTAGTACGATCGCAAGATTAAAACATAAAGGAATTGACGGGGACCCGCACAAGCGGTGGAGCGTGATCTTTAATTCGATGGTAAACGATAAACCTTACCAAGGCTTGACATCCGATGTAGGCTCTCGAAAGAGAACTGTGCCTTCGGGAACATCGAGACAGGTGATGCATGGCCGTCGTCAGCTCGTGTCGTGAGATGTTTGGTTAAGTCCATCAACGAGCGCAACCCTTGCAACCAGTTGTATTTTTCTGGTAGGACTGCCCCGGTAACGGGGAGGAAGGAGGGGATGATGTCAGGTCAGTATTTCCCTTACGCCTTGGGCTAGAATCGCGCTACAATGGCTGGTACAATGCGAAGCGAAGCAGTGATGTGAAGCAAATCGCACCAAAGCCAGTCCCAGTTCGGATAGAAGGCTGAAACTCGCCTTCTTGAAGTCGGAATCGCTAGTAATCGCAGATCAGCATGTTGCGGTGAATACGTTCCCGGGTCTTGTACACACCGCCCGTCAAACCATGAGAGTCACCAACACCCGAAGTCCGCCTCGGCGGCCTAAGGTGGGGGAGATGATTGGGGTTAAGTCGTAACAAGGCATCGGTACGAGAACGTGTCGATGGATTACCTCCTTTCTAGAGAAGGATTTGATGAGCATTAGATAGCGATATTTAATGTATCTAGGTCGGTCGTAATTGTGTTAATTAAGCTTAGAACACAATATAGCTTACGTAAGTAAGATACGATTTACAGCTTATTGTTACTTTCGATGAATTGCACAACTGAGTTGTTAAGGAAAATCTCCCAGAAAGGGAGTTTTTTCTTTTGTTAACCTACAGCTTTACAAGTTTTTAAGATGAGAAAAATGTTATTTCTTGTGATAAAATAGAAAGAGTTTAAAGGGAGAATAAAAATAAAATGGGTCTTTTGCTCAATTTGATATTACTACTTGTGGGCTTCGTCTTTCTAATTAAAGGAGCGGATGTTTTTGTGGATGGCGCGAGCGATACAGCACGTAAATTTCGTGTACCAAAAATGTTGATTGGTTTGACAATTGTTTCGTTTGGTACTAGTGCGCCGGAGCTTGCGGTAAGTATTCAGTCTATCTTGTCGGGAAAGGGGGATATCTTGCTGGGAAACGTAGTGGGTAGTAATGTACTTAATATTTTATTAATTCTAGGTGTAGCTTCTTTAGTGGGAACATTGAGGGTAAATACAGCAACTGTGAAAAAAGAAATCCCAGTTTTGGTTTTGATTACTTTAGCGTTTGCAGCACTACTTTCTGATAAGGTGTTTGGATTATCTGAGAATTTATTCACTCGTCAAGATGGAATTGTTTTATTATTATTCTTCTGCATTTTCGTTTATTACTTGATTGGTATGTCTCGCAAAAAGGATACTAGTGAAAAAGATAAGGAATTAAAGAGTGAAATAAATAATAAGAAAGTTGTAAGAGGGGAAGAACTTGAGAAGAATGCGGAGGAAGCTGTAAAACAGACGGAGCTCAATGAAGATAATGAGGAGAAACCAGTAAGTTTAACTAAGGCACTTTTGATGGTTGTGATTGGACTTGTCGGAATTGTACTCGGTAGTGATTTTGTGGTAAAAAGTGCTTCGGAAATTGCAGCAACTTTTGGAGTAAGTCAAAGAATTATCTCATTGACCATTGTGGCTTTAGGTACTTCTCTGCCTGAGCTGGTCACTTCTGTGATTGCAACAAAAAAAGGTGAATACGACATTGCCATTGGAAATATCGTGGGTTCTAATATTTTTAATATTGGTATAGTGGCTGGTTTACCAGTAGCGATCTTAGGGGGAGTGGGAGGCGGTGCTTTCTCGTATATAGATGTGATTGCGCTAGTTATATCAGCTGTTACTTTATTTTTCTTCGCAAGGCATGGTAAGAGGATTGGTTATAAGAAAGGCATCATTTTCTTATTGATGTTCATTGCTTATTATGGTTATGTGGTGATGGGAAGTTTTGCTTAAGGATATGGAGAACTTTGAGCTCGACCCGAAACTGGATACACGAAATTTGCAAGATAAGTATAAAGGGTTGTCAAATGAGGCAGTTAAAAATAATTTAGACAAGAAGAGAGTGAGCTTGGAAATTGCAATTGAAAATGTAGACCACGATTTTAATGTGGGTACAATTGTGAGATCAGCGAATAACTTTAATGTACAAGCCGTACACATTATTGGTAGAAGAAAATACAATCGTAGAGGAGCGATGTGTACTGATAAATATTTAACGATTAAATACTGGACTAATCTCGGAGAATTCATAAACGATCAACGAGAACGTAATAGGGAGATTGTGGCGGTCGAGAATAATACAGAAGGAGCAAAGCCGATCCATGATAAAAAATTTGTTCAGGATACTACACTAATTTTTGGTAGTGAGGGAAATGGCATTAGCAGTGAACTGTTAAAACGGGCAGATGATGTACGTTATATTAAGTCACTGGGGTCAACTCGCTCACTTAATGTAGGGGTGGCGGCTGGAATAGCAATTTATGAATGGGTGAGACAGAGAGTCTTATTTAGAGATTAAAAATCGTCCTAATAGGGACGATTTTTGCAATATGAATGAGATAAAGAAGAATTAACGTTTGAATAAGAGGTTGACGAGAATGGTGAGAAAGAAAGTATGTAGGTTTGCGGTAATTGCAAGACCAACTCCGATGCCTATAAGTCCCCAAAATTTGACACGATCATAAGAAGAGACACCACTTAGCATATTATCGGAGATGACTTGATATTTAGCAACAATAAGGCCGCTGAGGGCAGTAATAACGAGGCCGATAAACATCCAACCGATACTAAAATTCCATTGCATGGGTAGATTATAGCATAACGTAAGAACTTGTGCGGACTAGATATTGATTTTTATGAATAGATAGGGTAGAATTAGGAAGTATTGGGGATATAGCTCAGTTGGTTAGAGCGCGTCACTGATAATGACGAGGTCTGTGGTTCAAGTCCACATATCCCCACCATATTGAATCGCGAGAGCGATTTTTTTGTGGCTTAAAAGTGGAATTTAAGTTTTAAAGCAATGATTACCTTTCATGAATGATTTTTAACGAAAATTTAAGATAAAAAAGTAATAAGCGAAATATGGAAAAGTATGAATAAAAAAAGACCAAAGCGGTCTTGATTTTTGGTGGAGTATTTAGCGGGGGGACGCTAAATACCCCATGGCTGATTGTTAATCAGAAAATGGTGGAGTAACAGGGATTCAAACCCTGGACCTCTGCCTTGCAAAGGCAGCGCTCTAATCAGCTGAGCTATTACCCCAGTGGAAATATAGTAGCAAAGAAATAAAGGGATGTCAATAAAGTGGAGAATAACATATTATACAATCTTTTTTAACTTTAGCATATTGACAAAAAGCTGTGGTTATTATATAATACAGAACATAGACCAAGAGGTGCGGATGATGTTGAGTATGACACTTCGTGGGATAGAGGGGGAATAAAATTAATATTTTTGGTGGGCAGAAAGAAGGGATAATGGCTGGAACAAAGCAAGGTGGCCTTAAAGCTGCCGCAACAAACCGTGAAAAGTATGGTAAAGATTTTTACGCTAAGATCGGACAAAAAGGCGGTCGTCTAGGCTGTACTGGTGGATTTGCTGCTAATCCTGCATTAGCAAAAATCGCCGGAGCAAAGGGCGGTCGTATTTCACGACGTGGCCCAGCAAAAAAGATTGCTGAATAAAATATCCACCTAGAAGTGAACAAACCCCTCGGAAGAGGGGTTTGTTTTTATGAGGACTGTTCGGTTTTGATGTAATATTTTGTGATTAATAATTATTCAAATGGTGATATTTTTAAGTGGTATAAATATATGGATATGATATGATGAATAAAAAGGAGGTGACGATGAATTTTAATGAATACCAGGAAAAAGCGAGTAAATTTGATACGTTCTCATACGAAACTTTTATAAAGGAGGGTGCAAAAGTTAATCATTTGGGAATGCTGGAGAAAGTATTAGGGTTGGCAGGAGAGTCTGGAGAAGCTTGCGATAAAATTAAGAAGCTAATAAGAGACAATAATGGCGAAATTTCTGAAGAAAAGAAAAAAGAACTGGCGAAAGAACTTGGTGATATTTTATGGTATTTAGCGATGGTGTCAAAATACCTCGGGATGGAATTTAGCAAAGTGGCTGAAATGAATATCGAGAAACTACAAGATCGTTTTGAACGAAACAAAATTCACGGAAGTGGTGATAACCGTTAAGCATAAGAAGAGAGATGATTTTGGAGGATTTGTTAGAAAATCGTGATGAAAAATATGCGGACTTTAACGCACGATTAATTCCTAATATTGAAAGATCAAGAATACTTGGCGTACGTATGCCGATTTTACGGAAAATAGTGAAGAGTAATTATACGGAATTGGAAGAAAATGGTTTTTTGAAAGAATTACCACATAGGTATCAAGAGGAAAATTTAATACATGGGATAATGATATCTGAAATACGGAATTTGAAGTTATGTATTAGAGAGTTGGATCGATTTTTGCCTTTTGTTGATAATTGGGCGGTTTGTGATGTTTTGTCGCCGAATGTATTGAAAAATAACAGAGAAGAAACTTTAAGGAAAGTAGATTTGTGGTTGAAGAGTGAACGTGTATATACCGTGCGTTTTGCGATAGGCGTATTGATGCAATATTTTTTGGATAAGGAATTTAACGACAAATATTTGGAAAAAGTAGCAAGAATAGAGAATGACGATTATTATGTAAAGATGATGCAGGCGTGGTATTTTGCGACGGCTTTGGCTAAACAATGGGGAAATGCTATTGTTTATCTTGAACAGAAGAAGTTAAAAATCTGGGTACATAATAAAACTATTCAAAAAGCAATTGAGAGCCGGAGAATATCAGCTGAAAATAAAAAATATTTAAAAGCGTTAAAAATAAAGGATTAGAATAGATCGCAATGGGGGCAAATCCATTGTTGTTTTTTGTTCTGAAACATTGTTAATCCGCATTTTTGACAAGTAGATTTTTGGTGTAACCAATGACGGTAGGTGTCGAGATGTGATTCTGTAAAATCTTTATCAAAAGATAAATGATATTGAGATTTCCACTCTGGATGTGCATTATAGATAGTTTCTGCAGCTTGCCAAGCTTCGGTTTCAATTTTGAGTCGCTCGATTGAATAATGATAATCGCGATGGTTTGAGACTGCGTGACCAAGTTCATGGAGAAGCTGAAGGGCAAAAGATTTAAAAGAAGATAGATTAGTTTCATAATAAATAGTCCTTGGCGGGTGAAAGTGAAATCTAGAGCTTGGTTTAAAAATATAGTTTGGATAAAGATTTTGTAAATCAGCTAAAAAAAGCATAAATAAATTGTTCAGCTTTCTTTTTTGATCAAAATTCTTTATTTGAGCCATAAAGATATTATAGAAAGGAAAGCTAAAAAAGAAAGAATAACCGTAAATATTTTTGAGTGACAATTATTGCCGTGTGGCTATTTGAGTGAAATAAAAAACATTTGCTTTACAAACAGGGGTAGATCTGATATATTTAGAAGTAGATTTGGGTTCGTTCAACTGGGAGAAAGATAGAAAGTTACTTTCTTTATGCTGGTTGAACGAACCTGAAGAAAGGAAAATATAAGTAATGGCTGATGCCAAAAAAATCACAATGGACGAATTATTAGCTTCTGCTAGTGATTCGATTAAAAAAGTAGCTGCTGGAGATACAGTCTCTGGTGTTGTACTTTCAGTAAAAAAGCACGAGATTTTGATTGATCTTGGTGCACAGGGTGTAGGTCTAGTACCACGTCGTGAAGCTTCTTTTGCTCGCAATCTTGAGGTCGGACAGGAAGTTTCTGCTTCAGTTATCGATCCAGAAATGGAAGATGGAACTGTACTTCTTTCACTTCGTAAAGCGGTGAAGGACAAGGGTTGGGATGAAATTCAGGCCAAGATGGATGCTGCGGAAATCGTGGAGGTTACTCCATTTGATGCTAATCGCGGTGGATTATTGGTTGAATACGAAGGAATTCGTGGTTTCTTACCAGTTTCACAACTTTCTGCAGAGCATTATCCACGCGTGGGTTCAGCAGACAAGGATGAAATTTTGCAACGTCTTAACTCTCTTGTTGGCAAGGGGATCAAAGTTAGAATTCTTGACGCTAATAAGAAAGATAATAAACTTATTTTCTCTGAAAAAGAAGCTGTTAAAGATGGTCTTGCTGCTCGTTTTGCGGAACTTCACGTTGGTGATGTAGTAAAAGGAGTTGTAACGGGTGTGGTCGACTTCGGTGTCTTCGTGAATGTTGAAGGTATTGAGGGGTTGATCCATATTTCTGAGATTTCTTGGGAGCGCGTGAATAATCCATCTGATTATGTGAAAGTTGGAGACGAGGTTGAAGCGAAAATTATTGCAATTGACAAGGAACGTTTAAGTCTTTCCATGAAGCAACTTGTTGCTGATCCATGGCTTTCAGAGGTTGAAAATCTTAAGAAAGGTTCAAAGGTCGAAGGTACGGTAACTCGTATCACTCCATTTGGTGCATTTGTACAGATTTCACCAGCTGTTGAGGCTTTAGTTCATGTTTCTGAGCTTGGTGAAGGCAATGATGTTGACCCTGAGAAGATCTTTACTCTTAATGAGCGTAAAAGCTTTAAGGTGCTTGATATCGATCGTGAAGGTCGTAAAATTTCACTTTCAGTAGCTAAGTAGTTAAAATAGAGGCCAAAAAAGAACCCCGTAATAGGGGTTCTTTTTTTGAACAAATTATTAGTTCAGTGGTTTGTGACAAAGCCACCAGTCTTCACAAGTGAATTCGCCAGCTTTTGCTGCGGCAAAACGTTCTTTAACGGTTGTGACGTCTTTGGCTGGAGGAATGATAACGTCGGAACCAAAAAGTTCGTTATTTGGCCAGTTGGCAGGAAGAGCAACTTTATGTTCTTCGGAGGTCTGAAGACCTTTAATCATGCGAAGTAGTTCATCCATGTTGCGACCGAGTTCTTGTGGGTAGTAAAGAATGGCGCGAACTTTACCTTCTGGATCGATAACAAAGACGGCACGAACGGTGTTGGTGTCATGATTTTTACCTGGGTGGATGAAGCCTAGTTTGCCGGAAACGAGGCCGGTATCAGCGATGATGGGGAACTCAATTTCAACGTCAAAATGTTCTTTAATCCATTCGGTCCACTTAATGTGAGAAAAAACTTGATCAACAGAAAGGCCGAGAAGCTCAGTGTTCATTTCACGGAATTTGGCATAATTCTTTTGAAAAGAAACAAATTCAGTAGTACAAACTGGAGTAAAATCGGCAGGATGGCTAAACAAGACTAGCCATTTGCCAGCGTAATCATTTGGTAAAGTTTTTGGACCGTGAGTGGTCTGGACTTGCATAGTTGGCAGCATTTCACCAATCAGGGGAATATGCTGACTTTCAGAATCGTTCATAAAAGAACTCCTATTTAGATTTATGTTTTAGTGGCCGGAAGACCATAAATATTTATTTATTAAACTTGTGTTATCAACACGATTAATCAATTCCAAGGTCATACGACCACGTCTATTCTAGCATAAAAATGAATTGGGGAAAGAGGAATATGCTAAAATTGGAGTAGTTTGGGGAAGAAATGAGAAAAAATGATGGGGAGAGCAGAAATTGATGGAGAAAAGAGCAGAACTGATAAAGACTGTTAATCCGAAAAAATTGAAGAAAGTATTCATTTTTGTGTTTGCGATTTTGATGATATTTGGGGTGGCGTGGCTATTATATGCGTTTAACGTGATACCGCATCGACAATATATTAATGCGGATTTTGGGATTGAGACATACAAGAGCTTAGTAGATAAGGATGGGGATGGAATTGATGATCAGACGGACTTTTTGCAGAGCGTGAGAAGATATATCGCAACAAAACCAAAATATAAGAGCAAATATTATAGAACGGGCTATCCGGATGATGGGTATGGGGTATGTACAGACGTGATTGCTTTTGGTCTGAAGGATACAGGGTACGATTTAAGGGAATTGGTGGATGCGGATATTAGGGCGAATAAAAAATTATATCAGCTGGAAGTAGTGGATAAGAATATTGATTTTCGCCGAGTAAACAATTTAAGAATCTTTTTTGAACGGAATGTGAAGTCTCTGACGACGGATTTAACAGATATAAAAGAGTGGCAGGGTGGAGACATAATTGTGTTCAAAACACATATTGGGGTGGTGTCGGACAAAAGGAATCGGCAGGGAATACCTTTTATTATTCATAATGGTGGGTTTCTTTTTGAAGAAGACGTGTTGGAGTATCGAACGGATATTGTGGGACATTTTAGGATGAGCTGAAAAAGTACGGATCATTTTTTGAGCTAGTTTATGCTTTGTAGGCTTCGAAATGAAGTGTGGTGAAAATGCTAATGTTTTTGAATTATTTGGTGAGAAGATTTACTATAAAAAAATAATGAATTTTAACGGAACTCTTGTTAAAAATTATAAATATGTTATTATATATTTATAATTTATGTGGGGAATTAAGTACTTTTAAAAGGAGGTTTTCATAAGAATGAAGTATAATTTTGAATGTAATCCTGTAGTCGCGTGGTTAAATGTTAATCAAGCTTGTAATATGCGTTGTAAATGGTGTTATGCTGAAAATTCACATTATGATACAGATAAACAAATGTCAACTGGTTTAGCAAAAGAATTGGTTGATATTTCACTTGATTTTGGAGTAAAAGAGTTTGTCTTAATCAGTGGTGAGCCTACCTTATGGAGTGGTTTCTTTGAAATAATTAAGTATATTAAAGAGAATGGTGCAAAAATTTCAGTAATAACAAATGGCATGCGTTTTTCGGAAGATAAGTTTTGGGAGAATTATAAAAAGAATCCTGCAACATCAATTGGTCTTTCTGTAAAGGCAGCTACGAAAGAAATGTTCAATGTTGCCACTGGTATTGATCAGTATGAAAAATCTATGGTTGGTATTCGGCGAATAATCCAGTTTCATCAATGTGGTGTTTCAGCCGTACATAATAAATTGGTTGGTATTGATGGTATTGTAGATATTGCAAAAAAATGTAGAGAATTTGGAGCTACTTCGTTTCAACTTATAATGTGTTCTCCATCGCTTGTAGAGGATAATATTTGCACTGATTTTGTGTTTTTGCCAGAAAAAGCATGGGGCGAAATCGAGACAATTTCCAAGAACTTGGAAGAAATATATGATGAAACCAATGTTTATTATGACACTCAATTACCACTTTGTCTTTTTCCGAAGGAATTTGTTTTGCGTAAAATTCAAAAGAAAAAGATCCAGACACAATGTCATATTTTTACTCGTAGTGGCATTAATTTTGATACGTATGGAAATGTAATTGTTTGTAATACTATTCCAGAAATTATTGCCACAAAGGGAATTGACTTTACGGACGCGAAAAGTTTAGAGCGATACTTAAATGACGAAGAATGTCGTTTAAAATATCGTGACTTGTCTCGTTATCCTTCAATTGTATGTGATGACTGTATCTGGAAAGATGATTGTAGGGGTGGATGTTTAATGAATTGGCTTATTTATGAGCCAGAAACTATTTGCCATGCAATATATTAAAAAATTATAAAAAAGAAAGGGGGTGATCTTATGAAGAAACTTCTTGAAAATCTTAAGAAGAGTGGTTCTACAACTGCTCCTAAGATTGAAAAAGTTCGTGAAGCGTACTGTGGATCTCAGGGTAATTGTCAACGTTGTTAATTATTTGATGTACTTCACGGACAAAAAAGGCGTCATTGCATAAATGGCGCTTTTTTATATAATAAAAGCATGACAACATATGAAATTATTTATGATGAGATACAGGATGCATATAATTGGTATAGTGCAATTAATCTTTTTCATCAGATTAATAAATTAAAAGATGAAGATGACTTGGAGATTGCTAAGAAAATTATTGGATTGAACTTTTCGCAAGCTAAGGAAATTTTAATCCCATTTATTTGTAAACGTAATAAAAAAATTTCTATGTCACCAAAAAAATTCGAAAGAATCATGAGAGAGCAATTGGAGCAAAATTTTGAATTAGCAGTGAAGAAGTTAGAAAAAGTTACTGGACATAAATTAGCTGTAAAAAAATGTGCAAAAAATCGTGCAATCGAAATTGCTAAAATTGATAAGAGTGCGACTTGTTCAAAAGCAGACTTATTATTTTTGATTACAACTTTCCCGGCAATGATCGTTTACTATGAAGAGGGGGTAATTTATACGTATGCAAAAATTGATGATGAATTATGGGGAATGCCACTTGACGGAATTTTACATGAATTAATGCATTTTCAAACAGATTTCTATTATCGTCAGAATCCAGAATCACCAGTTGCAAAGTTATCAGAAGATGATTATTATGTACTGAAGGAATCTTTGCCGGCTCTTCTTGACGAATCTTGGAAGCCGATAATTACTTTACCTGATTGTAGTTACCCTGAGTATCAGGAATTAAGAGACAAGTTGGTTGATTTCTATAAGAGAAATGGAGATTTTGACGAACTTATGAGGTTTGGAGTAGAAGAGGTAGAAAGATTTAATCGTTAAGAACGCCGAAGAGATCTTTTTGACCGAAAAGTCTTTTTTAAATAAAATAAAATCGTATGACGATAAAGTTATTTATCCCAAAAATAGTTTTTGATCCAGAATTAGGGAAGAGACAAGAAATTTGGATCCTTTTGAATGAAAAAAATGAATTGCCCTCAATTAATACTATTGATGATGCTTATAAAATTTTAGGTATTAATATAGAAATTGGGAATGGATTTTATGAAGATGGAGCGACACAATATTTATTCGCAAATATCGCACAAGACAAAGATAAATATGATGGATTAGGAGAAGAATGGCACTTTGTTCTGTTTTCTGAATTGACGCCAGAAAATTGTGTCGATTATAGAGCAATCAAAAAAGCGATTATAAGACTCGGGTACGAAGCCTAGTTCTAGAACTATTTTATTGCATTAAAAAATGGACTCATCGTCCAATGTGGCTCCCCCGGTCAGACTCGAACTGACAACCTCGAAGTTAACAGCTTCTTGCTCCACCATTGAGCTACAGGGGAATCTATATGGAGAGATTATAGCGTATTAACTATTGGAATGCAAGAGTCTTAACTAGAAAATGTTATAATGGGTGAGATGTTGAATGTGAAGAAAATTACAGTATTGGTTGGCGAGGGGGAAAAATCGAAGAAAATTATTGAAAATTTAAGCCTGAAAATAGTACAGGGAGAAACTGTGGTAATTTTGGGGCCAAACGGTGCGGGAAAATCAACCTTGGGCTCTGCTATTATGGGAGATCCAAAACTAAAAATTACCGAAGGTAAAATTAGTTTTTTAAACAAAGATATCACACAAAAAAAAGTCGACGAACGAGGGATGTTAGGAATGATGATGACGATGCAAAATCCAGTAGAGATTCCTGGTATTTCAACGACAAATGTGATTCGAGCTGCTTTGAATGCAAGAGGTGAGGATTTAAGTTTAGACAAAATACGAGAAAGAATTTCAATAGTTTGTAAGAAAATGAAAACTAATATTTTCTTTTCGGAAAGAGAGATTAATTATCAGTTTTCGGGTGGTGAAAAGAAGAAAAATGAGATTTTGCAGGCTCTAGTTTTAAAACCGAAACTTCTAATTTTGGATGAAATCGATTCAGGCCTCGACGTAGATGTAGCTAATAATATCTCAGAACTTCTGAGTGAATTACAAAAAGAAAATAAGACAGCTTTTTTAATTGTCACGCATAATATGCGAATTTTGAAGAATTTAAAAATAGATAAGGTTTGTATCTTAAAATCTGGAAAGATTGTAAAAACTGGAGGGGTGGATTTATTAAAAAAAGTTGAAGAAGAGGGGTTTGGAAAAATTAGTTGAAAGAAAAAACGATATCATGAACAACAATGTACTCATGAATGATAGTGAAGATATGTAGGAAATAAAACAGATGGCTGAGGATGTAAGTTTGCAAAAAAGAGGATTGACAGGAGAATATATTTTGGCTTTATCGAGGAAGAAAAATGAGCCAAAATGGTTGTGTGATCTGAGATTAGAAGGGCTAAAATATTGGAATAAGCTCAGTATGCCGAAATGGGCGCCGGACATATCGGAATTGAATTTAGATGAAATATTGATGTATGTCGAGACTGGGAATGAAATGGTTTCAAGTTGGGATGAAGTGCCAGAGGAAATAAAAAATACTTTTGATCAATTAGGTATTCCAAAAGCAGAACAGGAGCATTTGGCAGGAGTGGGGGCGCAGTATGACTCAGAAGTAATCTATCATAATTTAAAGGAACGTATTGCTAAAAAAGGGGTAATTTATTTACCGATGGAGGAAGCAATCCAGTTAACAAAAAGTAAAAAAGAAAACATAATCACAAAATATGGAGTGGATGTTGGCAGTATTGTTAAAAAACATTTTATGAAATTGATTTCAGAAAAAGATCATAAATTTGCGGCACTGCACGCTGCGGTGTGGAGTGGTGGTTCTTTCATTTATATCCCAAAAAATGTAAGTGTAGAAATACCGATTCAGAGTTATTATCGATTAAACGCTCCAGGAGCTGGACAATTTGAACATACCTTAATTGTAGTAGATGAGGGGTCGGATTTGCACTTTATTGAAGGTTGTTCGGCACCAAAATATACAGTTTCAAATCTACATGCAGGGAGTGTGGAGCTTTATGTAAAGAAAAATAGTAGATTAAAATTTTCCACGGTAGAAAGTTGGTCAAAAAATGTATTCAATTTGAATACAAAACGAGCGTACGTTGAGGAAGATGGAGCAATTGAATGGATAACAGGTTCATTTGGTTCGAAAGTTTCCATGTTATATCCGATGGGAATTTTGGCTGGAGCACGCTCAAAAATGGAATATACAGGGGTATCATTTGCCGGTGATGGTCAAGTATTGGACACTGGTGCAAAAGTTGTTCATTTGGCAGAGGATACTTATTCAATGATGAATGCGAAATCACTAAGTAAGGGCGGGGGTGTTTCAATAACACGAACTTTGGCAAAAATTTGTAAAAATGCTCTGCGAGCAAAATCTTATACAGACTGTAAATCGCTGATTTTGGATAAACAGTCAATTTCGAATGCAATACCAGAGGTGAAAGTGGAATGTAATGAGGCGGAAGTTTCACACGAGGCAAGTGTGGGAAAAATTTCGGATGAGGCAATTTATTATCTCCAGACGAGAGGGATTAGCGAGGGGGAAGCAAGAGCGATGATTGTACGAGGCTTTACCGGTGATGTGTCTAAGGAGCTACCAATCGAATACGCGATGGAGATGAATAATTTGATTAGAATGGAAATGGAAGGTACGGCCTAATAGGTCTATTTGAGGAAGATGTTAAGAGAAGAGTTTGCGATTTTTGAAGAAGTACCGGAAATAATTGACCCAATATTACCATTTGTGTATTTGGATAATGCAGCGACAATGCAAAGACCCAATAGGGTGATTAAAAAGGAAGCTGAGTATTACGAGATCATGAATGCAAACCCGTTGAGAGGGTTGTATAAATTAAGTGAACAGTCAACAAGACTACTTAATAAGACAAGAATAAAAGTAGCGGAATATATTGGGGCAGATCCGGATGAAATTGTGTTTGTAAAAAATACTACGGAGGGGATTAATTTGATAGCGAATGGGATGCGGGAGGTGATTTGTGGAGATGAAAAAATTTTAGTGAGTCTAGATTCACATCACAGTAATATTTTGCCTTTTACAGAGCGATATAAGTCACAGACGGTGGTCTGCGACGATATATTGAAGGAACTTAATAAAAATAAAAAGAAGGTGGGATTAGTAGCGTTAACGGGTTTAAGCAATGTAAGTGGTGAAGAACAGATTGATTTAGTGAAAGAAATACGAAAATCTGGTTATGATCGTGCGATTTTAGTAGATGCCGCACAATTAGTGGCGCATAAACGAATTAATGTTAAAGAGATGAATGCGGACTTTTTGGTTTTTTCTGGTCATAAAATAGGCGCGCCGATGGGAATCGGAGTGCTATATATGAGTCGGGAGTGGATGGAAAAAATTAAACCGTTAAATTATGGCGGTGAGATGGTGGAAGGGGTGGAGATTGATAAGAAAGGGGCGATCATGAGTGATTTTTCTTTTGGTCCACAGAAATTTGAAGGTGGAACAATAAATATGGGGGGAGTGGCGGGGCTTTTTGCAGCGATTGATTTTTGGAGAGAATATAATGGCAAGAATGAGTTATTTAAAGCGACTGATGATCTGACTTATTACACGTTGGAGAAAATTAATGAAATTGAGGATGTCCAAATCTATTACGGTAAAAATGGAATAATAGTATTTAATGTAAGAGGTGTGCATCCACATGATACGGCGCAAATTCTAAGTAATTTTGGAATAATGGTACGTGCAGGCTGGCATTGTGCGGAACCGTTTTTAAGTAGAAAGAAAATTGGTCCGGCAGTGAGGGCGAGTTTGATGTTCTACAATACGAAAAATGAGATAAATTATTTAGTCTCAATTTTAGCAAAAGTAAGAAGTGAGATGAGACTTTAAATTATGTATGATGAGATTTTATTAGAACATAATCTATATCCTAAGAATCGAGGAAAACTTGAGGGGTGCGAGATTTTCCGAGAATTAAAAAATGCCAGTTGTGGAGATAAAATATTTGTTCAGTTAAAAATTCGGAATGGAGTGATTGTTGATGGAAAATTTGAAGGAGTCGGGTGTGCAATCGCTTTAGCATCGGCAGATTTGATGATTGATGTCGTGCGAGGAAAAACAATTGCTCAGGCTAAGGAATTAAGTGAATTATTTCGAGTGATGATTGTTGACGAAGAAAAATTTAATAAGCAGGGGGGTGAAGACAAAATGGGTGAGGCAATTGCTTTAAAAATTGTAGAAAGAATGCCAGCGCGGGCAAAATGTGCAGAACTAGCGTGGCGGGTATTTTCGGATAAATAAGGTTAAAAAGCTTGTGTTTCGGTTCATTGCGAATTATAATGGAGAGTAGTTTAGGAGGAATAAATGATAAAGGTGGATGATAGGTTCTTGGCGGAAGTGGGATTGCAGAATTTACCCGAGCCACAGAGAACAGCATTTATAACTGAAATCCAGGGTGAACTTGAAAATCGAGTGGGCGAAAAAATGAGTGAGGGGATGACTCCTGAGCAGCTTGAAGAATTTGACGGTATTATGCAGAAAGACCGCAACACGATGATTAAGTTTTTGACGAAACTTGGTGATTATAGACAAGACGAGATTTATAAGAAATTATTGCAAAAATATAATACGACTGAGGGTACGTTGGAAATACTTGGAGAATATCTAAGTGTTAAGTGGATTCAATTAAATCGTCCTGATTATGCAAGGGTGGCGCAAGATATAGAGGTAGAATTCAAGCAGGAAATTATTAAAGCTCATGATGAAATTATGGCGATGGTGCGACAGACATCTGTGCCAGAAGAGCAACTGGTGGCATCACAACAAACTATGATGGCTCCTCAACAGATGACTAGACAATCAGTAGTTTCACAACAACAAATGGTACCACAACAGCCAATGACTAATATGCAGCAACCAGTAATGCCTACTTGACAGGCCGGAATGATGCAAAATCCATACGCACAACAAACATCGCAAGTATCATTCACTAATTGGAACTAGAAATAAAAATAAGTCTAGGAGATAGGCTTATTTTTTGAGATAACCATTATAGAAAGAAATAGCATCCATAGCTTTGCGACCAGCAGGTTGGAGGCGATCAATGACAATGTTTTGATGATCACCACAAGTGATTTTGACTTTGGCACGCTGGTCATTGGTGGAGTTAGTATCAAGATGAGCAGCAAGAATAATACATTCTTGATTTTTTATGGTTAATTTACTCTTGGGGAAACCTTGGAAGGCGCGAATTTGATTGAGAAGGGCTTGAGAGGGCTTTTTGAGATCAAGATTTGACATGGAAGTATCGAATTTAGTGGTATAAGTCGCCTTGTTGTCGTCTTGTGGAATGGGGGTGGGAAGTTTATTAAGATTATTGATTAGCCAATTGGTGGCGTGAGTCGAAAGTTTTGTATAAATTTCTTCTTTGGATGGTTGTGGTGAAAATTGATTAGCCATAATAGTATCTTGAAAATAAATCGGTCCAGCATCCATAGCCTTAACTAGTTTCATGATTGAAACGGAGAAATTTTGATCACCGTTTAAAATAGCGGATTCGATGGGTGAGGCGCCACGATAGGCTGGAAGAAGAGAGGGATGAATATTGAGAATACCGTAGGGTTCAAAGAGTTCAAGAAGATCAGACTTAATGAGTATGCCGAAGCTTGCAAGAATGCCAAAGGCTGAAGGGTTAGCAGTTTTAATTTTTTTGACTTCTTCAAGATCTTGCTTGGTTTTGGCATGGAAGATGATTTGAAAATCAGAATGTTGCTCAAGAAGAGTTTTGGTAGTGTCAGCGAGTGGACCATTGCCAAAAAAGATAATATTAGTCATCAGGGAATAGTTCCGGATTATTTTTGATACGTTGGTCGTAATTGAGTGGCTTAAGATCGCCGTTTTTATCTAATTCAAAGAAAGCTTTTTCGTCATCTTTGATATGATCGATAAAGAGAATACCATTAAGGTGGTCAATCTCATGCGCAAGGGTGCGTGCGAGATTATCTTCGGCTTTAATGCGGACTTCGGTACCGTCAATGAGTTTAGCTTTAATACGAAGTTTAGAGGTACGAGGCACAAGACCATAAATAAAAGGAACAGAAAGACAACCTTCATAATCACTAACGATTTTGCCACTAGCTTTAATAACTTCTGGATCAATGAGAGCCGTAAAACTAGCATTATTTTTATCATCAAGATCATCGCGGATGATAATAATTCGTTTATTAATCCCAAGTTGTGGTGCAGCCATGGCAGCAGAAAGTTCATGGGGGTGTTGCTTTTCCCATTCAAGACTAGCGTCTATCATTTGTCGAACAACTTCTTTAGTTTCATCGGTGATATGATTGACTTTAGTAGAGGGTTGTCTTAAACGTGGATCAGGCACAGTTATAATCTTCATGGGTATATTATAATATTTTTTGAGAGTTTTATAAAGCATAAGAGTCTGGGGAAATAAAAATAAAAAAGAGCTCATGGTTGTAAAAATAGAAAATAGTTTTACACTTTAAGTAGAGAGACTAGAAATTAAAGAAAAGAGATATTGGCATAAGCTATTGAAGCTACTGACCGTTGGCGACTTAGCCTGAGATGTGGAGGGGAATTCTTAGAAAAGGATTGTGAATCTTTTTCTAAAACACGAAATGAAAAAATCTCTCAACTTGAAACTGCCGTGGTAGTTTTTGCTCCTAAAAAATAAATTATAATTTCTAAACTCGCCTCCACGTCTTAGGCTAATTATCTCAATGCACTTTAAGACGAATATTGTATTGGTAGTTTTTCCGATGTATGAAATTTTGAAAATAAAAAAACTAGAGTAAAGATGGTGGGTCAAGAATATATTTGAGATTAGGAAAAGAATAGATTGATTTAATGGCAGAAATGAGTTTTTGTCGTGAGGAAGATTTAAGAATAATCTGCCAAGTATAACCATTAGTAGAGAATTCATGAAAAGCAGGGGTGGGAGCAGATAGATATACGTCATTTAATGGGCGAAGTAAAGTGTATAATTCGCGGACCTTGCGAATAGTGGTTTGTTCGGTTTTTTGGGTTATATAGAGTTTAGCTAGGTGATAATATGGGGGGAAGTGTGCCAATTGACGTTTTTTGATGAGATATTGGTAGGCGTTATTGTAGTCATTCTGCATAGAAAAATGAATAATAGGATGGTCTGGTTGGTAAGTTTGAATGAAAACGGAGGCTTCATTGAGATGTCCACGACCGACGCGACCAATAACTTGAGTAAGTAAATGAAAGCTACGCTCTTCGGATGAATAATCAGGTAAGCTTAAACCACTATCGGCTTGAACGATGCCAACTGTAGCTAGTCGGGGAAGATCAAGGCCTTTGGTGAGAAGTTGAGTGCCAATGAGAATATCTATGGAGCCATCTTGAATTTTTGTATAGAGGTGGTTAAGGGAGGTTTCAGTAGTATTGTCGGCGTCAAAACGAGCGATGTGAGCGGATCTAAAAAGTTTGTGAAGTTCGGATTCTAGTAGCTTAGTGCCAAAACCTTTGTGAATAATAGATGAATGATGGCAAATCGGGCAGGTCTTAGGTACTGGCTCTATATGCCCACAAGTGTGACAGGTGAGGCTAAAATTATCACTATGAAGAGTAAGGGGAAGAAGACAATTAGGGCAGAGAGCTTGCCATCCACATTGATCACAGATAGTGAGGGGGGCTGAGCCACGACGATTATGAAAAATAAGAGTTTGTTGATGCTGCTCGAGGTTCTGAGTAATTTTTTTGATCAATGGATCGGAAAAATAGCGGTTTTGGGAAAAAGAGGTGGGATCTCGGAGGTCAATAAGATGCAACTCTGGATTAATTGCAGTATTTTTAGCTTTTTGAGAAAGTGAAACGTAAGCATGATTTTTTTGTGCAAGATAGAAGTCTTCGATAAGTGGTGTGGCGGTGCCGTATATACAGCAGATATTTTTAGTGTTCGCAATAAAACTGGCAAGGCGAAGGGTAGAGTAGCGTGGAGAATTATCTTGATAATATGCGGGATCATGGGCTTCATCGATAACGACAAGTCCAAGATTTTGAAGTGGAGAAAAAAGGGCGGAGCGAGGGCCAATGATAATGAGCGGTTTCGTACTCTTGATGACTTCCTGCCAGATTTGATGACGAGTGGCCTCAGTTTGTTTGGAATGGATAGTGATAACGGAGTTTGGAAAGTAAAATTGAAATTGTTGTACTAACTGTGAGGTTAAAGAGATTTCAGGAACAAGAATAATGCTGGAGAGCTGCTTTTGAAATTGTTCCATAGCGAGAGTGAGATAAAGATTGGTTTTACCGGAACCGGTTACTCCATGAAGTAGTTTGGTTTTAGATGTAATTTGTTGAAGAGATTTAAGCGCGGCTTTTTGAAAAGAGTTTAGAGGAATAGTTTTTTGATGATTAATTAATGAGGTGGAGAGATTTAATTCTTCTTTTTTTCGACGCTTTTTAGCAATTCCTTTAGGAAGAAGGAGATTGGCTATAGCTGGGAGAGGAGTTAGATAATAATCGCTGAGCCAAAAAGCGGCTTTAAGTAAAAAAGAAGGTAGTGGGGGGAGAGGTAGAACTGAATGAATAGATTTGATTTTGAAGGAAGAATTTTGAGGGGGAGTAATTGAATGATGGATAATGCCAGGGATGATGGATTTGCCGAGAGGAACTAAGACGATTTGTCCGGGATCGAGTTTTTCGGTAGAAGAATAGGTTAGTAAGCTTTCGAGTGAGCTAGCGTCTTGACGAAAAATTTTAGTTGGGATGACCTGATAATACATTGAAGTAATTTTATCATAATGAGGTATGAGAAATGTTGAGGGGAATATGATTAGATTCTTTAATGAATCGGATAGAGTTATTGTTGTGAGAAATACTGATTTTTGGTATACTAAATGGAAGAAGCGAAAAGTGAGGTAAAACATGTTGGATATATTCATTACATCTCGGGTCCGACGAAAGATATTGGTGGTTTTTGCGAAATATCCAGATTTTAAGACACATGTACGAGCATTGTCGAAATTAATTCATGAAGATCCGGGAAATATTCAGAGAGAGTTAAAGAGGCTTGAAAAAGGTAATTTTTTGATTGTAACTAAAAAAGGCAATACGACAATTTATCAAACGAATAAACAGTTTCCGATTTTGAAAGAATTACAGGGAATTGTAATAAAAAGCAAACAGATGGCGCCAAGTTCAAAACAGAGTAAGACGATGATTCAGTAATCATAATGATTTGAATGCAGAATTGATAATTGAAGAAGAAAAGAAAAATAGAATATATCATGAATGATATTTTTGATCAGTTATTGAAAAAGAGAGGCATTACAGAAGATTTTTTGAGCCCCAAATATCGATTAGATTTGGCGGATAAGTTGCCAGATATTAGAAAAGCTAGCGAACGAATTATTCAGGCTGTGAATAAAAAAGAGACAGTATTGATTTATGGAGACTATGATGTAGACGGAGTGACGGCAAGTACGCTGATGTATGACTGTTTGAAAATGAGTGGAATTTTGAATATAGAGGTGATGCTTCCAGATCGTTTTATTGATGGTTATGGGATGGGCGGACGCGTAAAAGAACGAGCAAAGGAAGTTGGGGCTAATTTGATTATTACAGTTGATTGTGGCAGTAATAATGCAGAAGTGATTGATGAATTATCAAAACAGGGGGTGGATGTGATTGTGACGGATCACCATGAAATTATGAAAGATATACCGAAGTCGGCGGTGGCGGTAGTAAATCCAAAACGAGACAAAAAATCGGAATTAAGAGAGCTGTGTGGATGTGGAGTAGCTTTTTTGATGATGCAGAAAATGGTGTCGCTTGGATATATTGAATCTGGTCGAGAGAAATGGTTTTTGGATTTAGTATTAGTGGGGACATTATGCGATTCGATGGTGCTAGATTCTGTGAATAGAATGTTAAGTTATTATGGGATGAAAGTATTAAAGAAGACAAAAAGACCAGGGTTGATAGAACTTTTAAAAGTAGCAAGAACAGAAAAAATAAATTCGGAAACGATTGGTTTCCAGATTGGGCCAAGGTTAAACGCTGGGGGGAGAATGAAGTCGGCTGAAATTTCACTCAAACTTTTGATGTCGAAGAACCATCGTGAAGCAGGTGAACTTGCAATGAAGCTGAATCAGTTAAACCAGGATAGACGGAATAGTCAAAAACAGGCAATGACGGAAATTGCAGAAGTAGATAATGCAGTAATGGTGGTGACCGGTAAATGGCATGAGGGGGTGTTGGGAATTATTGCGGGAAGATTAGTGGAAAAATATCACAAACCAGCTTTTGTGTTGACGGAGACAGAGGAAGGAATTTTTAAAGGTTCTGGTCGATCATTTGGTGATTTTAACTTGGCGGATGTACTAAAAAAGTGTGAGAAAGAAATTATCGGTGGTGGCGGACATGCGGCGGCTTGTGGTCTAAAGATATTGAAAGAGAAGCTACCAAAGTTTATCTCTGCGGTAAATAATTATTATGAAAGTTTAGGGCTAGAGGATCAGGAAAAATATTTGGAAGCAAAAGCAGATTTAGAAATTGAATCTTTGGGGCTTTTGACTTTAGATTTGATGGAAAAAATTAGAAACTTAGAACCATTTGGGATGGGAAATCCAGAGCCAATTTTTCTATTAAAGAATATGGAAATAAGAAAAATCAATAAGATGGGGACTGAGGAGCAGCATATGCGGATGATATTGAGAGACGAAAGGGGATGTGAATTTAAGATAATTGCCTTTAACGCGCCAGAGGAGTGGCTAAGACTTGAAGAAGGGATGAGGCGAGATATTTGGGTGAATTTAGTAGAAAACGAATGGCAGAACTATAAAAGTGTGGAGGGGAGAATTTTGCAGATTAAGTAAAGCTCTGTTGAAAAAATGTAGCGTATCTGATATAATGCCGGTATATGTCAATCAAAGTAACTAGAAAAGACCAGGGAGAGGCAAACGAAAACATTATTCGTCGCTTTAATCGTAAGGTGTTACAGAGTGGGATTATGCCACTTGCGAAATCACAGCTTCGTTTTTCAAAGCCAATTTCTAAACGTGAACGTCGTCGTAAGGCAATTTTGCGCGAAATTCGCAAGGCTGAAAAAACAGAACGAATTAAACTTGGTTTAAAGTAATGAGAAGACCCCTTTAATGGGGTCTTTTTTGTGTTATACTATTTTTGTATGAAACTATTATTTTTAGGGGGTCCAGGGACTGGTAAGAGTACAGTTGGGAATAGATTAGCAAAAGATTTAAATTGGCCATGGATTTCTTCCGGAGCAATTCTTCGAGAAAGTAAAGAACAATGGGTGATTGATCGATTAAAAACAGCACAATTATTTGATGACGAAATGGTATCAGAATTAGTTTTTTCAAGGCTTGAAGAAGTGGAAAATGCAATTATTGATGGTTATCCAAGGACTTTACGTCAGGCCGAGATTATCGTTGAACGGGGAATGGCGATTGACTATATTGTGGAGCTAATTGTACCTTTTGATGAGGTAATGCGTAGATTGTCAATGCGAGGTCGTAGTCAAGATGTACCAGAGATCATTGAAGAAAGACAGGCTGACTATGAACGTAGTAGAAATGAGATTGTGGCCTTTCTGATGGGGAATGGGGTAAAATTGTTGACGGTAGACGGACTGGGAGAGGTCGATGAAGTTTATAAAAGAACTGTAACTTTGATACGTAATGAGATTAGCGATTTAAATAAGAAAAACGCCTAAGGGGGCGTTTTTTTAGAAAGGAGAAAAATGATATTAATTTACGGCCCAGCTGGATCAGGAAAATCAACGCAGGGGAAATTATTGGCAGAAAAAATGGGGCGTACTTGGCTTTCTGCGGGGCAATTAATTCGTGACTCGCATAGATTTGATGAATTTACTAGCAAGGGAGCAATGATACCTGAGAATATTTTAGTTGATCTTCTGTGGGAAAATATGAATGCAGTATTTAGAAAAGGTGGCGAGGTGATTTTTGATGGGCAACCAGGCACAGTGGAACAAGTGGGTATGCTAGAAAAAGTAGGTATTCTTTCACATACTGAGTTTGTGGTATTGCTTTCTGTGCCAGAAAAAGAGCTGCTAAAACGTTTGGCAGGACGAGGGCGAGAAGATGATAATATTGAAGTATGGAAACAAAAAATATCGTATTTTGAACAAAAAAGTTGTTCATTTTTAACAGAGATGAAAAAGCGTGGAGTCAAGATTTGTGAGGTTGATGGTGTAGGCTCAGTTGAAGAGGTTAATGAGCGAATCATGAAATTGGTCCAGAAAAATTAAATTAATTATTAAGAATCGGAAGCTGAAAGCCTCCGATTTTTTATTTAAATTTTAATAGTAAAATATTTTATTCTTTGGGACAATTTGGTAGAGTAAGTACTTCGTAGCTGGTCTCTGTGACGAGAATAGTATGTTCACAGTGACAGCCAATGGAGCCATCTGAAAGTATAACATCCCAACCGTTTTCGGGGCTAACATGATTGTAGGGCTTGCCGAGTGATGACATTGGTTCAATACAGAGGGTATCACCGGGTTGCAAGATGTAGCCACGACCACGTTTTCCATAATTAGGAACTTCTGGTTCCATGTGCATGGATTTACCAATGAAATGCCCAACATAATTCTCAATAACACCAAGATGACCACGACGTAAAACAGTCTCAACGGCATAACCAATATCACCGAGATGGGTACCTGGAGCAATAGTAGCGATGCCGGCCCAGAGGCTTTTTTCGGTGGTTTTAATCATTTGTTTAACAGCTGGGCTGGCTTTGCCAACGGTGGTAGTGAAGGCGGCGTCGGTGTGGTATCCTTTATATCCAATGACAAGATCGAAAGAGACCTTGTCGCCGTCTTGGAGCGCATAGTCATTATTGGGTGCGCCATGAACTAATTCATCGTTGACTGAAATGCAGATCGCGCCAGGAAATTTTTCTGGTAGTTGATCATAGGAAACTAGCGCGCCGGCGTCAGTAATTTTTTTACGAACCCAAGCATCAAGATGGCGTTTTGTCATACCAACATCAACATAGCTTCGGAGTTCGGCGAGAATTGTGCCTAGAATTTTGCCACCCTCGCGCATGGCAGTAATTTTCTGAATATCCATGTAAGAATTATAACACCGATATATTTTTTAAAATGTTTATGTTATAATATGGGGGATATGAATGACCAGCTACCTCGTTTTATGTTAGGAATTGATGTCGGAACGCAGTACATTCGTGCGGTGGCACTTTCTGAATATCAGGGAGAGATTTCGGTGATTGCAAATTCTGAAGTAAAGAATAACGGAGGAATGAGCAAGGGGGTAATTACGAATTTGACTGGTCCGGTCGAATCGTTAAACCGAGCGATTGTAGCGATTGATCAAACTAGTGGAAAATCTTTAAAAACAGCTTATACTTCGATTAATGGTTCACAGGTTGGGGCGGTAAAAACGCAGGGAATGATTTCAATTATGGGTGGTGAGGCGATCTCGCCGAATGATTTGAAGCGTATCCAGGAGATGTCTTTGGCTGGAGTAATCCCAAATAATCGTGAAGTTTTAAAAATAATTCCAACAAATTATATTGTGGATGGACAAACGGGTATTCGGGATCCATTGGGGATGAATGCGATGAAGCTGGAGATGCAGGCAAGTGTAATTTCTGCTTTAGCGCCATCATGTATTAATTTAAGGAAATTAACTGAAAATGTGTCAGTGGATTCTCTAGAATTGGTGCCGACGGCGATAGCTTCAGCTAGATTGGTCTTGACAGAGCAACAGAAAGATAATGGGGTGGCAGTGGTTGATCTCGGTGCATCAACAACGAGCGTTGCAGTTTTTATGGACGGTTTTTTACAGCATTATGCAGTACTCAATGCAGGAGCTAATAATATTACAAATGATCTTGCAATTGGACTTGCAATTAATCCTAGTGTGGCTGAAGAAATTAAGTTGCGCTATGTATCGGCGGATTTTCCAGAGAGTGATAAGGCAATTGTGACTAGGATTGGGGATGAAACTGTAAGCTTTACGAAGGATGAAGTGAACCAAATCGTAAGAGAACGATTGATTGATATTTTTGAGCATGTTGAAAAAATCTTGAAGCAGGCAGGATATGCACAGAAGTTACCGGAAGGTTTGGTAATTGTTGGCGGCGGTGCAATGATGAGAAATCTAGATAAATTTGTAAAAGATTTGCTCGGAATGGCGGTGAGAATCGGTAAGCCAACGGAAAAACTTGGCGGAGTGTTTGACCTTGTAGATAATCCAAAATATACAACAGCCCTAGGATTGGCTCTTATGATGTACGATGACGATTTAATGTTTGGCGAAGCTGACACAGAAGAGCGGAGTGGTGGATTTTTCTCATTTTTCAATATTTTCAGGAAAAAATAAGATTAAGAAAATTACTACTTAACTAGAGACAAAAATGTGTTAAACTAGAAGTAGTTATTTGTTAGATAGTGAGGAAAAAAGATGCCTGAAATTAAACCAACAGAGGTGGAAACAAAAGCAAGCATTAAAGTTGTGGGGGTTGGTGGTGCCGGTGGTTCTGCAGTTAATCGTATGAAAGAGGTTGGTCTTTCTGGTGTGGAATTTATTGCGATTAATACTGATGCTCAGGCATTGCATCACTCAAATGCAGATACCAAAGTTCATATTGGAAAGGGTTTGGGTGCTGGTGGTGATCCTGAAAAAGGACAGACTGCTGCTGAAGAAAGTCGCGAAAATATCAAAGAATCACTTAAGGGTGCCGATATGGTATTTATTACTCTTGGAGCTGGTGGTGGTACGGGTTCTGGTGCTGGACCAATTGTGGCAAAGGAAGCAAAAGATCAGGGAATTTTAACAGTTGGTGTAGTAACTCGTCCATTCACTTTTGAGGGAGCTCAGAGAAAGCGCAATGCGGATAAGGCAATTGATGAAATGACTGACGCAGTTGATGCTTTGATTACTATTCCAAATGATCGTTTATTGCAAACTATCGACCCAAGAACTCCACTTCTTGAGACTTTTAAGATTGCTGATGATGTGCTTCGTCAGGGTGTACAGGGTATCTCTGAATTAATTACTGAACATGCTTTAATCAATCTAGACTTTGCCGATGTAAAGGCAATTATGAAAGATGCTGGCTCTGCACTGATGGGGATCGGTCGTGCTTCCGGCGAAAATCGTGCGAAATTGGCTGCACAACAAGCTATCGAATCGCCTTTAATTGAGGTCAAGATTGACGGTGCTCGTGGTGTATTATTCTCAGTGGCTGGTGGTTATGACATGTCAATGTCGGAAATCCAAGAAGCGGCAGAGGAGATTACTGGAGCGGTTTCACCAGATGCGAATATTATCTTTGGAGCCTCAATTCGTCCTGAATTGCAAGATGAAATTGTGATTACTGTCGTAGCAACTGGATTTGATTCTGATGTATATCGTAGAAAACGTGCAGAAGAAGAAGAGAAGAAGCGTACTGATGAAGCCTTAACTCGTGTGGAAACTTTAAGAAATCAACAACAGATCGCAGAGCCAACTCCTACTTTTGCTCCTGAGATTAATGAACAGGTTAGTGCTGAAGAATTTACAGCAACCCCTAAGGAAAATATTTGGGATAGAATTGGTCGACAGGATGATGAAGAGGATCTGGAAGTTCCGCCTTCTTTAAGGGCTAAATTACGTGGCAAGAAATAGGTGTATATGGTCGGAGAAATCTGACCATATATAATCTTGAGATATTGAAATGTCTCAAACGATAATTGATAAAAAATTATCAAGAGTAAAAGGTGGAGGTAGTGATAAATGATAGGTGTAAAAATTGGAGACAGCAAGGTACTTGAAAGCCGTGAAACTCCTGACGGTCTGATGATTCGTCGTCGTCGTGTGACGGCAGATGGTCACCGATTCACTACCTATGAACGCATCGAAATGCCACCACTTTCAGTAATGAAACGAAGCGGGAATCGTGAATCTTTTGACCGAGATAAACTCCATACGGCGGTAAATCGAAGTGTGGGAAAATTTTTCAATTCAGAACTAGAAATAGAGGATGTAGTTAATAAAGTGGTGGAACGAGTCTATTCTTTGGGGCGTGATGTGGTCTATTCAAAGGAAATTGGACAGGCAATTCTGGATGTACTCGCAAAAGTGAATGAGGTGGCGTATGTGCGATTTGCTAGTGTATTTTTACAGTTTAAATCGTTAGATGAATTCGAGAGAATTATCAGAGAACAAAGAGAAAAAAAGGAGGATTAGCGGTGCGTGTTGCAATTGTGGTGAAGATTCATTCGGAATATTTTAGAGAGGCAGACGAGTGGAAAACGGAATTTTCTCGAGAGACTGGACAAGAAGTGGAATTAATCGATCCGGAAACAATTGAAGGTGAGATTTTTGCGTCAACTAGAGATATTGTGCAATATCCAAGTCTTGTGATTCTTGGAGGTAGTGGAGAAATTGTCAAAAAATGGAGTGGTTCACCTTTACCACAATTTGATCAGGTTTCGTATATGCTACGCAGTGTATAAAAAATAATGTATAATAAGGGGGATGAATAGGACGAGGGAGAATGCCTTAAAGATTTTTTTGCAGGCAAAAGAAATGCCGGGCTATTCTTTATCGTGGGAAAAACATTCTTTTAATACAGCTTTTGTAGCAGAACGAATTGCAAAGGCTATCATAAAAAATGGCGGAGAGCTTGAGTTTGGAGAGTCGGTTTTTTGTGATTTGGATAACGAAAAGGTTGATTTGGCATATGCGGCTGGATTACTACATGATATCGGGAGATGTGTGGGGATAAAAGTTGGATTGAGGCACCCGATCTTAGGTTATGAGCTTTTAAGAAAAGAAAAGATGGAGAAATTGGCTCAAATTTCAATGACTCATACATATTATGGATATAAAGAGATTAATCGTATGGAATTTTGGGAAGAACTTAGCGAGGGAGATATGAGGTTCACACGAGATTATATGGAGAGAGTCTGTATTTCGGATCTAGACTTATTAATACAGCTAGCTGATCATATGGGACACTCAATGGGGATTATGACGGTATCAGACAGATTTGCAGATATCCTAGTAAGACATGGAATTCGCTCAGCAGGGGATCATTTAAGAGAACTTTTTAGAATAAAGCAATATTTTGATAAAAAAGCGGGGATAAATATATATGAGCTGTTTAGAGACGAAATAATTAGAACAACAATGATGGAACCGAATGGGGTAATTGGAGCGAAACAAAACGTAACAGAAGAAACGGAGGATAATCTATGAAATATCAAGCAAATACAAGAAGAAGAGTGACCGAATACGAAAAAGCAATTGTAGAGTTTTGGAAAAAGAATCATATTTTTGAGAAATCTATTGAACAGAGAGACATAAATAATGGTTACGTATTTTATGATGGGCCTCCATTTATTACGGGTTTGCCTCATCATGGAACATTACTTTCTTCGATCGTAAAAGATGCAGTGCCACGTTTTTGGACGATGCGTGGAAAGAGGATTGAGCGTCGTTGGGGTTGGGACTGTCATGGTTTACCAGCGGAAAATTTTGTTGAAAAACAGCTGGGTATTACTGATCGTCGTGAAATCGGTACGAAATGGCCATTGGCGACGTATATTACCAAAGCGAGAGAATCGATGGTCTCGAATTCAGAGGCTTGGGAGGGGGTGATTGAGCGTGTTGGTCGCTGGGTAGATTTTCGTGGAGCCTATCGTACGATGGATAAAAATTTTATGGAATCAGTTTGGTGGGCATTTAAGACTTTGTATGAACAGGGGAAGATTTATGAGGGACGTAAGGTTTTGATGTATGATACAAAGTTTTCAACGCCAGTTTCGAAAACGGAAGTAACGATGGATAATGATGCCTATCAGAATGTAACGGATCCTTCGGTGTATGTAAAATTTAAGATTGTAAATGAGGGTGAACTTAAGGGTGTGAAATTGTTGGCTTGGACTACAACTCCCTGGACTTTACCAGCAAATTTAACGCTTGCAATCAATAAAAATCTTGAGTACAAAATTTACTCAGTTGGCGATGAAAGATTTATTGTAGCAAGTGAACTGGCTGAAAAAGTATTAGGCGAGGCTAGCGCAATAAAAACACTAAAAGGTGAAGAGCTTGTTGGACTAGAATATGAGCCGCTAATGCGTAATATTGCAAAAGAAGATTGCAAGAAAAATACCTATAAAGTGGTGGCGGCAGATTTTGTCTCAAGTTCTGACGGTACTGGTATCGTGCATATTGCACCGGCCTATGGTGAGATAGATTATGAGATTGGTGCGAAACAAGATGTCGATTTTGTAGATGTTTTGGATGAGAACGGTTATTATTTGCCAGAGGTAAAAAAATGGTTGAACGAAATAGGGGTGCGTGATACGGATGAAAATGGCATTGAGCTTTGGGCGGCAAATAAATTTATTGCAAAAGTGCTAGAAGAAAAAGGTATTGTTTATAAGATTGAATATATTCAGCATGAATATCCGTTTAATTCGCGCTCGAAGCAACGTATTATCTACCGTGCTTTTCCAAGTTGGTTCTTTGCGGTGAACGGAATGAAAGACAAGCTGATTGAAGAAAATGAGGAAATTAATTGGTTTCCGGGCTACTTAAAACATGGTCGTTTTGAGAAAAATATTGAAGCGGCACCAGATTGGAATTTGTCGCGTGATCGTTTTTGGGCAACAGCGATGCCTGTCTGGAAAGGCGATAAAGGTTCGGTTAAAGTGGTGGGGTCTTATGATGAATTATACGAGCTTTCAGGGGTGCGTCTAGAAGATTATCACCGACCTTGGGTGGATGAGATTGAATTCGATATCGATGGTGAGCATTTTAAACGAATTGAAAAGGTCCTTGATTGTTGGTTTGAATCTGGCTCTATGCCGTTTGCACAGCTACACTATCCGTTTGAAAATAAAGAGAAGTTTGAGAAAAATTATCCTGCGGATTTTATTGTAGAGTATGTAGGGCAAGTACGGGCTTGGTTTTATTATGTACATGTATTAAATACTGCATTATTTTCAAATAAAGCATTTAAAAATGTAATTACAACGGGTACGGTGGCGGGGAATGATGGTCGTAAGATGTCTAAATCGTTAGGAAACTATACAGATCCAACTGAATTGATGGATAAATATTCAGCAGACGCATTGCGTTTCTTGATGCTTTCTTCGCCGGTGTTGGCTGGAGAAGACTTTGCATTGATTGATAAAGATGTGTCTGATGTGGCAAGGAAATTATCGATGATTTGGAACGTCTATGATTTCTTCACAATGTATGCCTCAGTGGATGGTTTTGATTCAAAGCAAGCAATTCCAGTTTCGAAACTAGAAAATCCATTAGATATTTGGTTGGTATCAAGAGTATATGAGTTACGTAATGAAATCACTAAAGGAATGGAAGCTTATAATATTCCAAGTGCACTAGCAAACGTACTTTTATTTATCGATGATTTATCAAACTGGTTTGTAAGAAGATCAAGAAGGCGTTTTTGGAAATCAGAAGATGACATGGACAAAAATGCAGCGTATTCAGTACTATATTTTGTATTGGTGTATCTTGCGAAGATCTTGGCGCCGTTCACGCCATTTCTGGCGGAAGAATTATATCAGAAGATGACTGGATCAGAATTTGATTCATCGGTGACCGAGTCAGTACACTTACTTGATTGGCCAGAGGCGGGGGAGATTAATCAAGAAGTACTTGATAAAATGGCGAGAACTCGAGAGATTATTACCGAAGGTCTGGCTTTGAGGATGAATAAAAGTGAGACGGAAGAGCAAATTAAGGTAAGACAGCCACTTGCTGAATATGTGTATAGCGGTGAATCTCTGGACGAATATTATGAACAGATTATTGCGGATGAAGTGAATGTGAAAAATGTTAAGGTAGGCCACGAGTTTAGACTCGACAAACACTTAACGACAGAACTTCTTGAAGAAGGATTTATTCGAGAGCTGATTCGTTTTGTACAGGCAGCCAGAAAGAAAGTGGGTCTTGAAGTAGATGATCGGATCAAATTGTCGATTGATACCGAAATTGATGATAAATGGCAAGAGATTTTAAAGACAGAAGTGCTCGCAACTACTCTTAGTTTTAATGATAACTATGAATATGATGAGGTAATAAAAATTAATGGGAAGAATATTACGATTTCATTAGAAAAAATGTAGTTATTCGTAGTGATAAATAAATATAAAAAACACGCGTCTTGGCGTGTTTTTTATAGGGGTAGATTTGAAAAATGTTAAAAGATGTAATAATACTATTGACAAAAAAGCATAAACATGATATCATTAGGATAAGTTAGATAATAAATAAAAACAAAAAGCAAATATAAATAGATCTAACAAGAAAGGAGCGGTGGGGAAGCTAGGCAAAGCAAATATAAGAAATAAGTGAGGTAGTATACCAATGTAAGGGTAGATAATAATATATAGATAAAATGTAAATAATAAGTAATAGACTGAAAGAAGATAAGAAGAGTGAATAGAAGCTGATCTTGAGAGCCATTAAGAACAAGATTAAGATCAGCAAGTATTATAAAAAAGGCTACATATATTATATGTAGCCTTAATATTAAAAAATAATTTATTTATTCAGTTGCATTTTTGAAAAATATGCTAGAATAGAATAAATAAGTAATAAATAAAAACAAAAAAGAAGGGGAAACATGACGTTTGAATATTTCAACGACGAATCGGGGTATATTTTGAAGAAAACGGTGAGTCCGGAAGCTCAAGCTAAAATTTTAGCTAGACTAGGACGAGCTGGATTGAAAATTGCTTAAATAATAATTTGATTTTAGTCTTTACGATCGAAACCGATCTAGGTGACGGCTGGGGTTTTTGGATAGAATAGCACTTCGCAGTGCTATTTTTTGTATAAATAAATTATACAGTACTAGGAATGAGCCTCTTTAGTTTTCTGTCTATCAATAAAAACAGTATTCAATCTTAATAAATAAGGTATTCAGTAGATTAAATGACCGAAGTTTAAAAAGTGTATAAAAAAATAAATAAAGATGTTGACTATTTTTAACACTAGCGATATGATTGGGGCATAAAAGTCATATTTTTAACATAAAAAACTAACAGAAAGGTCTTTATCGCTATGGTAGAAGATGGAACGAAAGTGGTTGGTACTAATAATGTATCTTCTATGTCGTCTGGGGAACCTGATCTTACAGGTTTGACGCAGGATCAACTAATGGATTTATTTGTCGATGATTTAGTCAAAGAGAAAGGGCAAAATATTTCGGAGGCAGAGAAACAGAAAATTGCTGATGATTTAAAGGATGCTGTAATGACAGAGATCTTGATGAGTCTGCCAGATTATTTGGTGAACAAAATTAATGATAGCTTTGAAAACGATACTGCTTCAGAGGAAATGATCGAATCGGTGGTTGAAGAGTCTGGAATTGATGCAAGTAAGATCGCTGAAAAAGTAATGATTAAATTTAGGGATGATTATCTAAATAAGGAGGAGCAGTAAGATGGTAGACAATCCAAACAAAGGCGGCAATAGTGCTGGCGAAGGAGCCCCAAAAAGTGAATGGGATGATATTAGTGATCTAATTAATTTTGGTCCAAGTAATAAAACTACTCAACCAAATAAGGTGACTATTACTCCTTCTAGTAATGAGAACACAGGAGATTTGGACGGTGGTTCTGGAAAAACTAATCCAAATCATGATACTTCTGATTCTAAGGTTGGAAGTGTTGATAATCAACCAGTTATTCACTTTGATCCAAATGAAATTATTCCTAACCCAAATAAGAATGACTCCAAGTATGTTGTTAGCGGGAATATATTAAATCAAGTGAGTGATGTATTAAACCCTTATAGTGCTACAGAAGGGGAAGAACCAAAATGGGCTGTTAATATAAATACAGATAGTAATAATATTGATAGTCTGAATAGTTTTGATGAGGGGAATAAGAATGCTTTTGA
>CALIXF010000004.1 GCA_938046735.1 uncultured Candidatus Saccharibacteria bacterium
CAACACCAACTCCAGAGCCGACTCCTGAACCAACGCCAACACCTACTCCAACACCTGAAAATAAAGAGATTATTCCACCAACACCAACTCCAGAGCCGACTCCTGAACCAACGCCAACACCTACTCCAACACCAACACCAAAGCCAGAAGATAAACCTAAAGAGAATGAAAAAGTTTTGGAGCCAAAGACTGATCATGTGGCTGGTGCTAATGAATTTGATACCCAAAAAGGAGCAACCGTAACAGATCAATCAGTTGAAGCAACTCTTGGAACAGAGACTGACAATGCGAGAGTTGAAGCGCCAGGTAGTGAAATTGAAAATAAAACCATTGAACAAAAAGAAGTTGTGGAAGAATATACTCCTAAGGATGAAAGCGGTGCTGAAAATACAGGTAAAAGTATTGATACTGTCGAGAATAATAGTAACTTAAATACGGGGGCTTCCGAAAAACAATCTGATGCTGAAGCGAAAGAAGTCGTAGAAGAGGTGAAAGAGAGTACAGAGAAAGCTCCTGATACATCTTATGACTTAGATCGCGCGTCTGCTGAATGGGATTTTAATGATATTCATTAGTTAATTACTTTAAGAGCTCTAAAAAATAAAGGAGAGGGATGAGAACAAACACAAACACAAAAACATGGGATGTGCTGCGCCATACGGCGCATCGCATCTTGCCAGTGGTAGGATTATTATCACTGGGTGCGGCAGCAATACTGCCGGTAGGGGAAACTCACGCTTTTGAAACGTGGGGACCAGAACGACCAACTTATACATGGCAGAAACCAACTGACCATGCAACAATCAACTCTATTACAGATAATCCTGTAATGGGCGATGAACGAAACTTCGTAAGAATTCGCAAAGCTGGTTCAAATGACAAATTTGATGATAATGTTGTGGCAGAGCCAGGAGCTGAATATGAGGTTCAGGTATTTTTCCATAACAATGCAGCGGCAAATTTAAACGATGCTTCTGGACGTACTTTTGCGAAGCCAATTCGTGTGAGAATGAATGAGATCTCTTCAAGTATCACTAAAGGTCAGTCTGCAATGATTAAAGGCGTTATCTCAGCAGAAAATACTGACCCAAAAGAAGTTTGGGATACAGCATATATCCAAACAAATCAAACGGTATCGTTACGCTATGTTCGTGGGTCTGCCAGAATCCATAATGGTGGTAGATTGAATGGTAGTTTAATTGATGACGATGCGCTATTTGGAAAATATGGTGGTACGTTTGTAGGATATAATCAGTGGGGGTATCTTCCTGGTTGTAATGAGTACTCCGGTAATATTACATTTAGAATTAAAGTAGATAAAGCTGGTTTTGATATGAACAAGAGCGTATCAAAAGATTTAGCTAATAATTACCAAAATTCAATCGATGCAGAACCAGGTGAGACTCTGGACTTTAAGATTCACTTTAGAAATACTGGTACTACGGTATTAAAAAATGTTGCAGTGTATGACCTTTTGGGCAAAGGTATGACCTTTGTGCCAGGTACAACCCGAATCTTTAATGCTGGCCATCCAAATGGAACCTTTGAAAAGGACAATCTATTTACAAATGGATTTAATATTGGTGATTATAAAGGTGGTACCGATGCAACAATTACCTATAAGGTAAAAATTGATGATGACGAAAAAATATACCCGTGTGGAAAAACTGTAACTGTTGAGAATAACTCTGCGGCAGCAATTGATGTTGCAACCATTCATGATAAGGTTCAGGTGCGCGTAACTAGAAAGTGTGGTGAAACGCCAAAAACTCCTGAAACGCCAAAAGAATTACCACACACTGGTGCATCTGAGGTGGTACTTGGAGTGGTGATCGCTGCAGTACTTGGTATTGGTATTGCTTACTACATTGCTTCAATGAAACAACTAAATAAGCTTGAATCAGTTGCTAAAGGTAAAAAAGATTTATAAAAAACTAGCAATTTTGATTAGTTGAATAAGAACTTTAAGTAGTTTGAGTATATAAAGATAGAAAGACTTTATCGTACCTTAAAATCATTGAATAAAAATAGTATGAAAGAAGACTATCGCACCTTATAGAACCTTGAAAATATGACTAAAATCTTTTAAAAAGAGTAAGAGTGCATAGGAAATAGCTATTTGTAAGAAAATATTTCTAGGCCGGTATTTGATTTACTTGATCAAATATGATAAAATCGTTCCTAGTTATTACTAAATAAGGAATATTATGAAAAAGGCAGTTGTACTCATCGGCGGCAAGCAATATGTCGTAGCTGAGAAAGAGACCCTACGGGTGGACCTCCTCCCGGAAGGCACAAAAGAGCTCAAAACTGGTGCTTTACTTGTAATTGATGGAGATAAGATCCTAGTTGGTACTCCAGAAGTTGAGGGCGTAAAAGTTTCAGCTAAGATAGTGGAAGAAAAAGTTGCAGGTGATAAAATTCGCGTGATTCGCTATCATTCTAAGAAACGTGTGCATAAAGAAACTGGACACCGCCAAAAATATAGTTTAATTGAGATTACTTCAATTAAATAATAGAAAAAAGACTCCGAGACGGAGTCTTTTTTTAGTGTTTATGGTAATATAGAGTTATATGGCGACGGTGATTTGTATAACAAACCAAAAAGGAGGTGTCGGAAAGACTACGACAGCGGTTAATCTTGCTTTCTTTTTGGCTAAGAGTAAGAAAAAAACACTTTTGATTGATTTTGATCCCCAGGGCAACGCAACGTCGGGGCTAGGTATAGATAAGATGCCGTTTGAGGCGGATTACGAAAAAGAAGGAACTAGTTCTACAATGTCTGAAGTATTATTGGGACAGAAGGAGCTGGAAGAAATTATTTTGAATACTAAATTTAAGGATTTAGATCTTGCACCTGTAACACCGCAATTAGCAAATGCAGAAGTAAACTTGGCAAAGTTGGATAAAAAATTTGTTCAACTACGAGAGGCGATTAAGAGAGTAAAAAAGTTATACGATTATATTATTATTGATTCACCACCAAGTTTGTCTCTTTTGACTGTGAATGGTATGATTGCGTCGGATTATTTGCTGTTGCCAGTACAGACGGAATTTTATGCTCTTGAGGGTGTGGCGCAGTTGCTCGATTCGGTGAAGTTAGTTCGTAAAGCAATGAACCCGGACTTAAAATTACTTGGGGTACTTGCAACAATGTACGATAAACGAACTTCACTTTCGGTGCAGGTATTAGAGGAGATTCGTAAATACTTTAAAGAAAAGGTTTTTAGTGCGTTGATCCCAAGGAATGTAAGACTGGCGGAAGCACCAAGCCATGGCGTGCCGGTCGGAGTATATGACCCGTTTAGTAAGGGGTCAAGAGCGTATAAAGATTTAGCAAAAGAAGTAATTCGACGGGTGGAGAAAGGGGAGAAATAATGGCAGGAAGAGGACTTGGTAGAGGATTTGATAGTTTAATCCCAACAGATATTGTGGAGGATGACTTTGATATTACAGCTCGTGAAGACGCAAAGGAAAGTCAGTTAGTTGAACTAGATCTTGAGAGTATAATACCAGATAAAGAACAACCGCGTAGGGATTTTTCAGAGGAAGCCTTGAATGCACTAGCTAGTTCGATAAAAGAGCATGGTGTATTGCAACCAATCGTTGTAGTGTGTGAGGATGGAAAATATAAGATCGTTGCAGGTGAAAGGCGTTTTCGAGCCTCTAGGATTGCTGGTTTATCAAAAATACCAGCGATCATCCGCACAATTGATGCACAAAATCGTTTGGAACTTTCGATTATAGAGAATGCACAACGTGAAGACTTGAATGCCATCGAGATGGCTACGGCATATGCTAAATTAAAGAACCAGTTTAATTTAACTCCAGCGGAGATTGCAACACGAGTGGGGAAAAGCGAATCGTCAGTGATTAACACAATGAGGCTATTGAACTTGCCAGATGATGTGAAGCGAGCGATGGTTGAACATGGTTTAACTGAGGGAGTAATGAGGCCATTGATCTCAGCTGATCCGGAACTTGTGAGACGAATTTTGCCAATGATTATCGAAGAGGGATGGACTGCGCGCCGAGTGGAACGTTATATAGCTGAAAATAAAAAACGTAGCTCTACAAAGATTGTGAAAGAGAATGTTTTTTTGCACCAAGAGGAAGATCTTAGTGCAAAATATGCTGTAAAGGCGAGAGTAAGAGGGAGGACACTAACTCTAACTTGTAAAAATGACGAGGAATTAAAAAAATTACTCAGTCGGTTATCTGAGTAAAAAACTTGTTCATAAGCAATTCTACGGGGAAGGATGATAAATGAGTAAAAAAGTTATACAAAATGAGAGAATAAAAAAGGCTGTAGAGTTTGCAACGAAGGCTCATGAGGGGCAAAAGAGAAAATCTGGGGAACCTTATATTATTCATCCAAAATCGGTAATGGAAATATTGATTGAATGGGGAATGGATGAGGATACGGTGATTGCAGGTGTTCTGCATGATACTGTGGAAGATACAGAAGTAACACTGGAAGAGATTAAGCAAGAATTTGGCGAATCCGTGGCGTTTTTAGTGGATGGGGTGACTAAAATTGGTAAGGCAAGACAAGGAATGAGGGATATTGATACCTATTTGCCGGTGACAAGAGATAATTTATTACGACTTTTGGTGGCGACAGGCTCGGATATTCGAGTATTAATCATTAAATTAGCAGATAGATTACATAATTTAAGAACATTATCAGCGCTTCCTCCGGAAAAACAGAAAAAAATAGCAAAAGAAACACTAGAGATCTTTGCTCCACTTGCGGATCGATTAAATATGGGGAAATTGAGGGTAGAGATGTCTGATATTGCATTCTCGTATGTTGATCCAAAAAGATATAAAGAATTACAAAAAATTATCGAAACACGCAATCAATCCGCTGAAAAGACCTTGAAAAGGATCAAAAATGAGGTTTCACAAGTACTAGCAAAAGAAAAAATCAATTTTGAGATTAATGGACGGGTAAAATCAGTTTATTCTTTACATAAAAAACTTGCTAAATACAATCAGAATATAGACGAGGTTTATGATTTGACGGCGCTGAGAGTGATAGTTGATGATATAACTAGTTGTTACCTAGTTTTAGGGTTAATTCATGGGCTTTATACTCCAATGACAGGGAGAATTAAAGATTATGTGGCTGTACCGAAACAGAATGGCTATCAATCATTACATACAACAGTAATTACCCCTGAAAAGAGGATTGTGGAGTTTCAAATTCGGACAAAAGATATGCATGAGTATGCAGAACGGGGGTTGGCTGCAAGTTTTTACTATAATGAACAGAAAATAACTGAAAGTTACAAAACAGGGAAGATTCAGCATTTGCCGACTAATTTGCTGTGGATATCAGAGTTGCAGATGGCGGCAGCAAAACTACGTGATGGGCAACAAGTTGATCTGAAAAAATTAAAATTAAATCTGTTTGCGGATAAAATTTTTGTATACACCCCAAAAGGTGACATTATTGATTTGCCAATTGGAGCATTGCCACTTGATTTTGCTTATAGGCTACATTCTGAAGTGGGAGGACACGTGATTGGTGCAAAAATTAATGGAAAATTGTCTAATTTGAACACAAAATTAAAAAGTGGTGATGTGGTGGAGATTTTAACAAGCAAAAATCAGACAGTGAGGCCGAGTTGGTTGGATAAAATTATTACGCCTCATGCGAGAGCAAAAATTAAGCAACAGTTAAGTAGAACGATTGAATCGATAGTGGGTCCTGGTAAAAAGAAATAAATTTTTGGAATTCGAGAGAATCTAAAACGAGCATTATTTTTTGTATATATTTATTATGTTTATGCTTTATTTTTAGAGGATTGACCTCTGTAAAATTATAGTAAAGAAAAGAAGGTGGTGGGTAAAAAGAGAGTTTTTCTGAAAAAGCAAAAGCAAAAAGATGTAAATAATGAGGATTTAGGATTTGATGGAATAAATAAGTGGCTTGTGTTTATTTTTTTATGGCTTTGTCTCTATAAAATAACTAAACGCAGAAGACGATTATGGTATAATTTAGGATAAATGAAAATTAAGCAAATACGGAAAAGGACAGACCTGATTAGGATAATGCTTGCGCTTTGCTTTTTGATAATTATTACAAGAATGTATTACCTACAAGTGATTTCACATCAAAAATACGTTGACCTAGCATTATCTCAGCAAACAATGCAAAACACAATTTTTGCGAAACGTGGCGAAATTTATATGATGGATGGTAGTAAAACTACACCGGTTGTGATGAATGAAAAAGTGTATACAATTTCAGTGGATCCGTTTTTGCTGAGAACTGAGCAGAAACAAGACAAGAAAGAGATTTTGGCGAAGATAGATAATTTAATTCAGGGGTTTGCCGTGAATACTTGGGAAAAAATATTTGAGAATGAAGCTTCGCGTTATGCGGTGATAGCGAGAAATGTGCCGTATGAAAAAGCAAAACAGATCAAAGGAGCAAAAATTACTGGAGTCTATGCGCAAGGAGCAACGAAAAGAGTCTATCCAGAAGGTGATTTAGCAGCACAGGTGCTCGGGTTTGTGAATGCGGAGGGAAAAGGCCAGTATGGAGTAGAAGGTGGGCTGGATAAAGAATTGACTGGAGTAAATGGTGTACTGAAGACGGTGAAAGATGTGAATAATATTCCGCTAACAATCGGAAAAAATAATGTGAGAGTTCCCGCAGAAGATGGTAAGAATATTGTATTGTCGATTGACCGTAATATTCAGAAAAAGGCAGAAGATGTAGTAAAAAGTGTGGCGGAGCGTTTTCATATTTCGCACGCTTCGACTGTAGTGATGAATCCACGCAATGGTCAGATTTTAGCAATGGCGGGAACTCCGAGTTATAATCCGGCAGAATATGCAAAAGTAACAGATGCAAGAGTTTTTCAGACGGATGTAACGATGGATGCATTCAATCCGGCTTCGGTATGTAAGACATTTGCACTGGCGGCGGCGATAGATAGCAAAGTAATGACGCCAGAAACTACTTATAATAATACGGATTTGGTAACGATTGACGGCTGGCCGATTCAAAATGCAATTAGAGGCCACACCGGAATGATTTCAATGCAAGAAGTGTTTACTTATTCGTTAAATACTGGATCAATTCAAGCGCTAAGGCTTTTAGGTGGATCGGAAACAGAAATTACCTATCAGGGAAAAGAAAGACTTTATGACTACTATCATAATCGATTTGGACTGGGTAAATATACTGGAATTGAATTAACCGAGGCAAGAGGAACGGTTGTGCCGCCAACCGATATCGATGCAACGAATGCGAGGTATGCCAACATGACGTTTGGCCAGAGTTTAGATTTGACCATGATTCAGGTGGTAACAGCATTTTCGTCAGTGGTGAATGGCGGTGATTATTATACGCCGACTTTAGTAGCAGGTGAGATGAAAAATGGTGAATTTGTAAGGGGTGAATTAAAATCGCGTGACCATCAAGCCTTAGAGTCGTCAACAAGTGAGACGATGCGTAGTATGTTACATACTGCAAGATTAGTTTTTCCAAACGTTAAGGGTTATGATGAAGGAGTTTATGTTGGAGGAAAGACTGGTACAGCTCAGGTGGTAAAGAATGGAAAATATACTTTTGATGAAACAATTGGTACGTATGTGGGTTACGGAGCAAGATCAGAAACAGACTATCCAGAGTATGTAATAATGACAAAGGTTTGGTCCGACAACCGAAGATTAGATGGTGGGATGAATGCGAAACCAATATTTGATGAGATTAGCCAGTTTATGATAAACTATTTAAAGATGAGGAGGTGAGATGAGGGGTAGTTTAGACGGTAATGCTCTATATGGTCTACTTTTGGCGTTAGGAAGCTTTCTTCTGGCAATGTTTTTGACACCAATTTATACGAATCTTGCTTATAAATATCATTTTTGGAAGAAACAGAAAAAAACAACAGTACAGGGTGATGCTTTGCCGGTGATGACTAAGCTACACGAACATAAATTTAAGCGAGTTTTTCCGACAATGGCAGGTATTGTCGGAGTGGCTGTGGTGGCAATTGTGACTTGGTCTTGTAACTGGAATCGTGCTGAGACTTGGTTGCCACTGGCGGGATTTTTGGGTGGATCAGTAGTGGGATTGATTGATGATCTAATCAATGTCTTTGGGACTGGATCCGGAGCGGCGGGACTCAGAGCGCCGGTAAAATTCTCAATGATTACGATTGTAGGACTGTTTTTAGGTTGGTTTTTTACTTATAAACTTGGTTGGACGGGAATACATATTCCATTTTACGGTGATTTTGAGCTTGGTGCAGTGGTAATGATGTTACTGTTTGCTTTTTCGGTGGTCGCTACTTCCAATGCAGTAAATATTTCAGACGGTTTAGATGGTCTGGCCGGGGGATTGACGATGATGGCTTATGGATCTTTTGGTATTATCGCTCTCTTTAGGGGGCAAATTGCTCTGTTTGCGTTTTGTATGACGGTAGTGGGGTGGTTGCTTTCTTATGTTTGGTTTAATGTGCCGCCAGCTCGTTTTATGATGGGTGACGTGGGCTCGTTTGCGCTTGGTGCTGGACTTGGCGTGGTGTCAATGATGACAAATTCATTCTTGTTGCTACCAATAATTGGTCTACTGTTTGTAGTGGAGGCTGGTTCGTCATTAATTCAGATGGGTTCAAAACAACTATTCCATAAAAAGATTTTTATATCAGCACCGATACATCACCACCTAGAAGCAAGCGGTTGGGGCGAGGCGAAAATTGTGATGCGCTTTTGGGTGATTGCAGGAGTGATGGGGATCATTGGTATATTTATCGCAATGGCTGGGGGGATTATTCCTCAATAGGGATTAAATTATGCGTAAACATCAAACTGATAAAAGAATCTTTATTGCCACCTTTATTTTGATATTAATCGGTACAATCATGGTGAGTATTATTGGACCATCCTACACAAATATTCAGAATATTGCTTATGGTCGAAATGATGATCCAAACCAAACTTTTAAAAGTCAGATTTTGTATGTTGTATTAGCTTTTTTAACAATGATTTTTTTCTTAAAACTGCCGCTTAAACAAACCGACATTGCGGGTAGTAAACAGAGGAAAGTATTAAAAATAACAAGTAAACTGCCAGAATTTTTGATGTTTGGTAGTTTAACTCTTTGCCTCCTAATGTTTATTAGTGCATTAACTGTGAAATTGCCGTTTGTTGGCTGTGCACTTGGTGCTTGTCGTTGGTTAAATTTGGGCTTTTTACAATTACAGGTAGCGGAGTTAGTGAAATTTGGTGCATTGTTTTATTTTGCAAAAATTTGTACTGAATATCGGGAGGCTGGTGGTTTTTCTGGTAGAAAAACGGAAGAATTAAGGCGTGGTGATATTGATTTAAGAAACATTAAGAACTACCAGAACGAGATTAAAACGAGAATGCAAAGTGCTAAAAAGCAGAAAGGTCAGGTTGAAAATGCAATAGTTTTGATAAAGGATTTCTTAAAAAAGAAAGATGGATATGCTTTTTGGGTAAGATATGTTGGAACGCTACTACTGGCAGTATTCTTTCTGGTGGTTGCGCAGAAAGATTTGGGGTCTGCATTGCCATTAATTGCGATGGCTCTTGCGATGTTATTGGTGAGCGGGGCGGGGGCAAAGGTTTTTTTGACGATTGCGGTGACAGGGTTAATTTTTGCAGGATTAGCGATGAGTTCACCACATCGACAAGAACGTCTAAAAGGTTTCTTGGAGGGTGATTCTTCAAACGCTTACCATATTAATAATGCTTTAATTGCGATTGGCTCGGGTGGACTATTTGGGGTGGGGATTGGCAATAATGTACAAACTGCTGGGTATTTGCCAGAGTCGATTACGGACTCAATGTTTGCCGTGATTGGAGAGACGATTGGATTTGTGGGGATTATAGTGGTGTTGTTTTTCTACTATATGTTGTTATCGAGAATTTTAAAAGTTGCGGATTGCACGCGAGAGAGTTATTATCAGTTAATTGCGATTGGTATTTTTGCATGGCTGGCTGGGCATGTGGTGGTGAATATCGCAGCTATGACTGGGTTGGTGCCACTAACTGGTATTACCCTGCCATTGCTTTCAAAGGGGGGTACTAGCTTAATTTTGAATATGGCGATTATTGGTTTGGCATTAAATATTTCACAGTATACAATGAGATCAGACTTAACAGATGTGGAAAGGAAATAATTTTTGATGAAAGTACTAGTGGTTGGTGGTGGATCTGGCGGGCATATTACGCCAGCGATGTCTGTAATTCGCGAGCTCCTTTTAAAGTATCCAAATACCCAAGTAGAATTTTGGACTGATCGTAAGTACTATAAAAATATTTTGAATTTGGCAAATGAAATGTCTGTTGGCTGGGGTGAAGAGGAGAAAAAAAGCCATAAAAATAGACAATATATTCGAGTGCGGAAGATTTTTGCGGGAAAATTTCGACGTTATCATGGCTTGAAATTAAAGGATTATTTTGACCAAGGGGCAAGAACATTTTTTGACGTGGTGTTTGGAAATATTGTTAGTGTGATTGGTTTTGGTATGGGATATATACAATCATTTTTTCGATTGATTAATAAAAAACAAAGGCCAGATGTTATTTTTTTGAAAGGTGGATTTGTAGGGTTGCCAGTAGGATTGGTTGCGGGTTTTTTGAAAATTCCTTACGTATTGCATGAGTCGGACGCGGTATTTGGATTGACTAATCGTATTTTGATGAAGAAAGCGGTAAAAATTGCGACTGGTGTACCAGTTGAATCTGAAAAGTATGGAGAAGAGGTGGCGAAAAAGATTGAGTGGGTGGGGATTCCAGTAGCACCAGAATTTGTACCAGTTTCAGCTTCCGTGCAAAATGATTTAAAAAGAGAACTTGGTTTTAATTCTAGAAAGAAGCTAGTGATAATTACGGGGGGATCACAGGGTTCAGAGCATTTAAATTTAGTTGTAAATGAGATTTTAGAAAAGTTACTTGAGAAGGCAAGTGTGGGACTCGTCGCAGGAAGAAAATATTATGACGATATGCTGGAACTTAAAGAATTTGAAAAATGGAGTAAGGCAAAGTTAAATTCGGATTTTAGGATGTGGAATTTTTCGCCAAAAATGAGTGAAATTCTAGGAGCAGCAGATTTGGTGGTATCAAGGGCGGGGGCTACAACAATTACAGAATTAGCAGCTTTGGAAAAACCAGTGGTTTTGGTGCCTTTTGAAAAATTACCCGGTGGACATCAAACAAAAAATGCGGAAAGGCTGAATAAGTCAAATGCAGTAGAAATGATCTTGGATGGTAAGATGATGGAAAAACCGGAACTTTTGCTGAACAAAATAATTAAACTGCTTGAAGATGATGAAAAGAGGGCGGAGCTAGCAAAGAATCTACATGATCTGTCAAAACCAGATGCATCAAAGAGGATGATGGAGATTATTGTAGAAGCAAAAAATAAAAAATGGGTGGAAAAGGAATGAAACTAGGTAGAACGATTGCAGGCGACCGTGAATCAGTCGAGAGCGAGATAGTGAGGCAGAAATTATTAGAAAAGAGGGAGAAAAAGAAAAGAGTACAGTTATTATTACTTGGTGTTGCAATTATAGCTATAGTAGTAATAGGGGTGGTGATTATTCAAAGTGCAGTAAAAAGAGTGCCGACGACTAGCCAGAAGAAGGTTGAGACTGTAAAATATGTGCCAACGGTGAGTATTATTGATGAAGATGGTTCAAATTATATAACTGAACGTACTAAGCAATATGTTGGGTTGTTTGAAAAAGATGCAAAAGAGAGTGGACTTAAGATTATAAAAGCAATTATTCCGACAGGTAAGACGAGAGAAGTAGATCTTTACTTTGAGGGGCGTGATGAGTTTTATAAATGTAATTTGGATCGTGGAACGGCAGAAACGCTGGAAGATGTGATGAGAATGATCGAATATCTCAAGAAACGAGAGCTAAAAGTGAGTTATGTAGACGTGAGGATCGAGGGGCGTGCTTACTATAAAGCTTTATAGGACAAGAGTCTAAGCTATAAATAGAGAGGAAACCGTGGTGTTGAACCACGGTGTTTTTTGAGGGGGTTAAACTTAATAATGAACGGGAGGCTTTAATAGAGTTTTAATCATCCTTTAAAAGAAATATTAAGTAGCTGAGTTGTTTTAATTATGTTCGGTTTTTTGGGAGAATTATAGTTTTTATTAGAAAATAAGAGCTAAGAAATAGCAAGTAATGGATTGAATAAATATATCTATGATCAAGTATCTATTGTTCGGTTTTTTATAAAATATAAATTAGAAATTGCAAGGTAATAAAGCGAAGTGAATTAAAAAAGTTATAGGGAAGAGATGAAAGTTTTGCACAATTGTGGAAAAGTGAATACATAAATTGTTATAAAATAACAGAGGTAGGAATGAATAAAAATGACTGAGAAAAACAGAGAAAGATTTGCATTATATATGAACATGTGGAAAAGTAAGTTGAAAAACTTGTAAAAAATATTCAAAAAGCACTTGCATTATATAGCTAATGGCGCTAAACTAGGGTCAGTGGATAACAAAACAAAAACCACAAACAAAAAAGAAGATTAAAACAATGAATAATCAAGCGAGAAAGAATATGGAAAATAATCAAGATTATGAAGTGGTTCGCTTGGTAAAAAAGAACAATAGTTAAAGAGCAATCTTTTTGGCACATTAAAAAATGTTTGAGGTCGATCAACTAGGAGTCTTGGCGCGCGTTTAGGAAACGCGTCATCAAAACCATTAGTACATCTATAAACACCTCCCAATTAACTCAACAAACAACCTACACAATAAGTCTCTCAACGGTTATAGATATATATTCAGTCTTGCACTGAATAAAACTATAGCAGCATTTATTGTATAGAAAGATTAAGAAGAACCAGTAAAAGTTCTTAATCATTTAAACAAAAAATATACAAACACAAACACGCTAAAATTTCTAGTTGAGCGATCTCAAACTAAAAGCTTCAATATAACAGAGAATAAAACTCTTTGATATAATAGAAGCATGGAAGAGCTTCATAAGCCAGTGTTACTATCGGAAGTTCTCGAGATTTTGCAGCCTGGTATGGGTGAATCGTATTTAGATTTGACGGCGGGTTATGCAGGTCATGCGGGAAAGATTTTGGCGGTTACGCGGAATTATAAAGAATCGGTTTTAGTCGACCGAGATGAAAATGCAATTAAAGTTCTAACAAAGAAGTACCCGGAAGGTGAATTTGGTTTGGAAATTTTGCATGAAGATTTTTATAATGCGGCGCAGTCTTTAATCAAGTGTGGAAAAACTTTTGATATGATATTAGCTGATTTTGGAGTATCTTCACCGCAACTGGATAATTCGGAGCGGGGTTTTTCATTTATGCATGAGGGGGAATTGGATATGCGAATGGATCAAGCGCAGGATCTGTCAGCGGAAACGATTGTGAACCATTGGTCGGAAAAAAGATTAATTGAAATTTTTGAGACATATGGGGAAGAATCGGTAGGCCTGGCAAGAAAACACGCAAGAGAAATTGTGTATAACCGGCCATGGAAAACTACTAAAGAGTTAGCTGAGGATTTAAGTCCGAAAGGATGGTATGGAAAACACCCAGCGACTAAAGTTTTTCAGGCGATTAGAATTGCCGTAAATGATGAACTGGGCTTAATCGAGAGGACTTTACCGTTAATTCCGAAATTACTGAAACCGGGTGGACGTATTGCGATTATTACTTTTCATAGTCTAGAAGATAGATTAGTGAAACAATATTTTAAGCGAGTCAGTTCACTGGGCGAAGAATCTGAATTAGAAATCTTAAATAAAACACCAATAGTTGCGGGCATGAATGAATTAGTTATCAATCCAAGAGCTAGAAGCGCAAAACTGAGGGCAGCTAGAAAAATTTAGCAGATTGCTAAGCTAGTCTGAACGGGGATGGGCCGATGGTTTTTGGAATGATAAAAATAAAAATAAAAAGGAGGCAATATGCCAAAACAAATCATTGTCAAAAACTCATCTCGAGCACAGAAAATCAAAGTTAATTTTCGCTAGAGAAAAAATAATCTAGAATTTTAGTCTAAAGGCTATAATTTTGGGTGCTTCAGGCCCGTTTGGGCCTGCTATCGGGAAACTTTCGGAAACGACAGAATCCCGACACGGTTGTTAAGTCAACTGGGATAAGTGTTTAACAAAAAAGATATGACCTTCCCGAAAACTCTTATCAACGATGCGGTGGTGCGGTTGGTAAGGGGTTTCGGTCTATGACGGGGTAAATTCGCTAAACGAAGGTACTCCGAACTAAAATAAACAACAAAACAAATAACAATAATTTAAAAAACTCTAATTAAAACCTTTGTTTTTGCTGAGAAGATTTTAGCGAGAGTTTTTAAAGATAAAAAGCGAGGAAAAATAAAAATGCAGAGTGGAGTGAGAACTGTGCGACAACAGGGGTTTGGTAATTTGCGAGGAATGAGTTTGCGTAATACGAGTGATCGTCCTAGGACAAGTTACTTGGCTAATGCGGTGAGTTCAGGTTATTCTCGTAACCGTAATACAGTGCGACATCAAGCGAGGGGGATTGGACGAATTTCAGCAATTGCAATTTTAGTAATCGAAGTTTTTATGATTGGGTTGTTTTATGTGTCTGAGCAATCAAAAGTAACGACATATGATTATAAGATGAGTGCAATGGATGCACAGATTGCTAATTTAGAGACAGAACGTGATGATCTTAAGGTGGAGCAAGCGAGGCTTAACTCTATTGCGAAAAATGCAAAATCGACTGTGGCGGCCAATATGGAAACAGCACGTGTTGCTGGCTATGCGGATTAGTTTTAACTTTTTAGTTTTGGCATTTTCTTATTCTCTATAAATATGGTAAAATAGGATTAATTTTTACGCATTAAGCCTGTTTTTTATGATGGGCAAAACAGGGAAGGAGAAAAATGGCGGAGACCCAAGAGAAGATCATTCAGATTGCAGGTTCAATCACAGTAGATGAACTAGCAGAGGCGTTAGGCCTTTCGGTAACCGCATTGATCGGTGAATTATTTAAACAGGGGATTATGGCGACGATTAATCAACGCCTGGATTTTGATACTGCTAGCTTGATTATTGATGAATTAAAACTAAAAGATGTAAGACTAGAACGTAAGAATACGGCGACAAAAACTTCAAATTTTCATAGGGAATTGTCAGAAAAAGCGGTTTTGCGTCCCCCGGTAGTAGCAGTGATGGGGCATGTCGACCACGGTAAAACTACTTTATTGGATTCTTTATTACATAAAAAGACCGTGGAGGGGGAAGCAGGGGGGATTACTCAGCATATTTCAGCTTATCAACTCAAACACGATGATCGTTTAATTACTTTTTTGGATACGCCTGGACATGAGGCCTTTGCGGCGATTCGTCAACATGGAGCGATGTTGACAGATATTGTAGTGATTGTAGTGGCAGCTGATGACGGTGTGAAGCCACAGACGATAGAGGCGATTAAATTTGCACAAAGTGCTAATGCGAAAATTATTGTAGCAATTAATAAAATTGATCGTGAGGGGGCAGATATCCCACGTACAATGGCTGATCTTGCACAGCATGGTTTGCAACCAGAGGAGTGGGGTGGCGATGTAACAATGGTGCCAATTTCTGCGAAACGTGGGGATAACTTAGATAAACTACTAGATATGATTCTATTGACGGCAGATATCGAAGAACTGAAGGCTGATGTGGAAATTCCAGCAGAAGGTTTAGTGATTGAATCACACATGGAAGTTGGCAAGGGGTCAGTTGTGAATTTATTGGTGACCGGTGGGGAATTGAAGGCTGGTAAATTTGTAGTGGCGGGTAGCGCTTATGGCAAGATCCGGACGATGATGGATTTTAGAGGGAAACCAAAGGGGAAAGCTACACCGTCAACTCCTGTGACGGTAACTGGTTTTAAGGAATTGCCAAACTTTGGTGATCGTTTTGCTGAGGTGAAAGATGAAAAAACGGCTAGAAAGCAGGCTCTTTTGAATGCACAGGCAGAGGCTTCAGAGTTGGCTTCTGCAAATGTGACGTCTTCAGACCTTCTAAGAATGATGAATACTGCAGATAACTCAAAAATATTTAACGTGATTATCAAGGGCGACGTACTCGGCTCTGTGACTTCTGTGGTTGATTCTTTAAAAATGATTGATACTAAGGGTGAGATCACGCTGAATATTGTATCTTCTGGAGTTGGTGACGTGACGGAAAATGATGTCTACATGGCTGAGGGTGACAATACAGTGATCTATGGTTTCAACGTGAATATTCCAACTAATATTGTAAAGTTGGCGGCTAGAGACGGCGTAGTAATCCGTAATTTCCGAGTGATCTATGAACTACTAGATGATGCTAAACAGTCGATGGAACAATTACTTGATGATGAGATAGTTGAGGAAGAGACCGGCGAAATGAAAATTAAGGGGGTCTTTAGGACTGAACGTACGGCAATTATTGCTGGCGGAGAAATTTTAACTGGTCGAGTAAGCGCTGGCATGTTGGGGCGCGTATATCATGAAAAAGAGCTGATCGGCGAAGTTGAAGTTGATTCGGTACAAAAAGAAAAAATGCAAGTCAATGAATTAGTGGCTGGAGAAACTGGTGGTATTGCATTTAAACTAGAGAAAAAATTAGTAATTGAACTGGGGGATCGAATTAAATTCTTTACAAGAGAGTTGCGGAAGAAGAAGTTATAAAGTTGATTGAAAAAAATAGTAAGAAAATAGGGCAGAAATGCCTTATTTTTATTAACCGAAGAATGTAAAGACCTTAAAGGAAAAAATCATGCTATATAGTTCTGTTCGGTTTTTGTTCGGAGATAGGGAAACAAACGAAAAACGTTTTTTAGAAGGTTTAACTGTATGAAAAAAGCTAAAGCGGGAGTAAGATTTTAAACAAAATAAAGAGGGAAAAGGATTCGATAAGGGAAACATGGAAAACAAATTTTTGGCGGAAAAATCCGTGAAATTTGGTAAAAAATGAATTTTCACGGAAGAATTTATGAAAAATAGCGTGTAACAGGGGTGACGTGGACTCATATATTCGAAACTCTTCTCCCGGTGTTTTAGAATTACTCGGAATCATACATACGACTAAAGGTAGTGACGAGATGTATCTGATCTGTAAATCTATGAATTAAATAATAAGTTTTATTATGGGGATGAGCTTAATGCGATAAGTAAATGGTTCTCTATTTATCGTTAAGTATTTAAAAAATGAGCCCCTTTGATGTTTTTGTGTCATTTATAGTTTTTTCATCTTATGCGTCGTAAAATAGTTATTGTGCGACATTGTAAATATGGACAAAAAACGATTAACTATACCTTTTAAAAAAATAAAAATTAGACAAAAATAATCAACAAATGGAATTTATTGAACTTTTTTACGTGTGTCAATTCTCCTTTATGTTGTAGTAGGGTTGGGGCTTTGTTTTTGACCTTTGAGATAGATTAAAAGGCTATATTGTGAGCTCATGCTGTTAGATCTTCTCTTTTATTTAATAGGCTATATTGTGAGCTCATGCTGTTAGATCTTCTCTTTTATTTAATGTGTTTTAAATGAAAAGAATTGCTGTGTTCTTACGAAAAGAATATTGCGAAAGAGAAAAAAGGCAGGAGACAGAGAATTATATACGGATGGGAGATAGAGAAGAATATGTGATAAAAATAAGAATCTCTTATTATCTAAATAAATAACCTATTTTAAGGGGGTTATTTATTTAATGATGAATAGAGAAATATCCGCTATCTGGGGAATTATGATCTCCCTGCAGATTTTGGCGGAAACCGTTTTCTCCTAGCTGATGTTTCCCTGGTAAGTTCTGACTGGTTGCAAAACCAGGGCGACCATCGTGAAGATCAGAGGCAAAATTAACCTTTCGTGCTGAATCTGAAGTTGTTGAATTTTGAGAGGGCTGTTTTGTGGAATCGATGTGGGTGGGGCTGTGATTTTGATTTGTTGGTTTTGCAATAGGGGTGAGTGGAACTGGTTCAAAAGTGGGTTTTTCCTTGTTTTTGAATGGCTTTTTATTTTTTGAGCGATTTTTAGGATTGTTTCCCTGCTTTTCTTTGGTTTGATTATCAACGTTAAACTGAGAGGAGAAAGTATTGTTAATATTGGTATTTTGATTTCTTTCAAAAGAAGTATTCCCCTGTTTTTTTGATGAATTTTTATCATGATCTTTTTTCTGTTCACGAGCTAGGTCAGTGGCTGATTTGATACCGTTAGACGTAATTGGTGTGATAGTAGAATCAAGCTGTTTAAGTGCGCTGCCAAGATCTTTAAGTGTAAGAGAGCTCTTCCCTGCGATGGTGTTAGGCGAAAACTTTTTATTAAATGCAAAGTTAGATTCTTTAATGAATTCTGGTCTAAAATGCGGAGTGTTAGAGTGATTTGTTGGGGTGATTACCTCTTTTTGATTGCGACCGGAGTCAGAGAGTTCTTTTTTGTATTTTTCGCTTTGTTCGATAGTGGCACGGATTTCAGCCTCAACTTCGGCGCGTGGCCTAGAGAAGAGATTACGTGAGTTAGCGATGATGGCGTCTAGATTATCGGTAGGGGCTTTAGGAATATTGAGTGTGGTGGCAGAAAAAGCTGGAGCTTTTTCACCATTAATAATCATGGAGATGACAAAATGACGATTGTTCATCTGAATAAGGTCAGAGCTGTCAAAAGTTGGTTCAAATTGCTTGACCAGAATTGGTGCATCATCAGCAGAAACACGAAAAGAGATGGTAGTACCCACATTACCGAAAACGGCATCGCGGACCGAATCGGTCATCTGAGCAATATATTGATTGGCGACGGTGAGATTTAAACCATATTTGCGAGCTTCTGAGAGGATAACGGAGAAGGAATCGGTAGCAAAGTTCTGAAACTCATCAACGTAAAGATAGAAAGGTCGACGCTTTGAGACGTCTGGGATATCTGAGCGAGACATAGCGGCGAGCTGTATCTTGGTGACTAAGAAAGATCCGAGAATGCCAGCGTTATCTTCGCCGATGAGCCCCTTAGAGAGATTAACAACAAGAATCTTACCTTCGTCCATAATCTTGCGTACATCAAAGCTGGAACGTGGCTGGCCGATGATATTACGGATGATTGGATTAGCGGTAAAAGCACCAACTTTATTAAGAACTGGGGCAATAGATTCGTTAACTTGTTTCTCATTCCATTGACCGAATTCCTGTTTCCAGAATTGTAGGACAGTGACGTCAGTGCAATAATCAAGAGTTTCTTTACGAAAATCTTTGTCGGTGAGAATGCGAGAGATATCAAGCAAGGTGGAATTGGGGCGATCAAGGAGAGCTAGAAGAGTGTAACGAAGGATATGCTCAAGGCGAGGTCCCCAGGAGTCGCCAAACATACGTTTTAATACACCAATCACCTCGGAACAGACATTAGGCTTTCTGGTGATATCAGAAAGCTCGAGAGGGTTAAAAGCGACTGGAAATTGAGTATCAGCTGGATTGAAATAAACAACGTCTTTTATCCGATGTGGTGGGATGAAACGGAGGTTATTGACTGCGAAATCGCCATGTGGATCAATAATACAGTAACCTTGGTTATAAAAAACATCAGAGAGAGCAAAGAGTTCGAGTAAGCCAGATTTTCCAGCACCGGTTTGACCGATAATGTAAACGTGCCTTGAACGGTCTTTTCTCAACATGCCGAACTGGTGATTAATGCCACGGAAGTTAGTGAGACCAAAAGCGGAGATATTTTCGTCAGTACTGGTGATGCCGGTGATGAGAGGGAGTTTGGCTGGTGGCTCAGCAGTTTTGGAGGTTGCCCAGACGATGTTTGGGGTTTCGACTGAAGTGTGAGGAAGGTGGTAAACACTGGCTAACTCGGAAATATTAAGGATAAAGCCAGGGTTTGTAAATTGACGCATTTTGTAGGCGTCAAGATCTTCTTTATTAAAACTACCACCAAGTTGCTTGAAGCCGTTAAGATTGGTAGAGTTGAACTGTTTGAAGGTACCAACAAGAGCCTGCATATTAAGTTTAGCGTTAATCTCGCTATTACCAAGATAGGCGAGTCGAATCTTTACTTCGTAGCCCAATTTGGTGGCTTTTTGTTCGGCGGCGGTAATTTGTGACTTTGTACGTTCAGAAAGCTCGATCTTAGTCTCAGAGGTAGTCCCACCAGCTGGTGGAGTCCAGAGAGCAGAGATAGCTTGCAGGATCCAAGTAATATCAATATTGAAGATGCGAAAAGAACTTTTGCCAGATTTAAGAACTTTGATCCAATTATCGGTATCTTTATGCCAAGAATCAGCGATTGGTCGAGTAAGGATTTGAATCCATAACTCTTCAGAATGGTCAGGGTCGAGTTTGGCAAGAGTCCCAGTAATACCGGCCAATGGGTCAACCTCAAAATTTTCAAAGGTTTTGATAGGAAGAGCGGTATTTTCTGTAAGCCCTAGTTCGGCGGTATAGATTACTTCATGTTTGTCGCGATTATCTACGTAATCATGATCAATAGTGTAAATTTGAACTGTAGGGTACTGGGCGTAGATTTGCCCCTCAACAAAACTTTGCTGAGTCTTGGGAGTCCAGACATAGAAACGGATTTGTCCGCCTGTACTAACAACCTCAAAACTGAGATGTTCCTGAATGCCGCCAGATCCCTTTAGGGATTCTGCATCGCGCAAAATGCCATGTAGTGAAGCAAACATTTGCTCGGCGGAGAGTTCCTGCTTGTCGTTATTTTTTGGAATTTCTAACATTAAAAGCACGGAATCGACATTCAGGACCTTGAGTTGGTTGATTTTTTTATAATTACGGTAGGTTAAAATACCTAAAACAATTACGATTGGTAGCCAAACAATTGGCATTAAAAGAAAGTGAAGAATTTCAATGATCATATCTATATTTTAGCACGAAAGGAATAAAAAAAGTTTATCGTTTTAGCTGTTATTTATTGGGAGTGGAAAACTTTAAAAGGCCGTGAAAACTCTGTTATTTTTCGGATTTTGCGACGGTGTAGGTATTTTTGTCGACTCTTTGATAAAGCTTTTTGTTTTGAAGATTAAGCAAAACGGTGGTTTCTTTAACTTTGCGAACCTTGAGGACGTTTTTGACAATCTCTTCTCTGGTGAGTGGGGTTTTGGACTCTTCGAGAATACTGGTGATGATTTGAGAAACAGTTCCCTTTTTATAACCCCAATCACGTAGGGCGTAGATGCCACGACCAATTAAGACAAAGCGAGGATCTTTGATTAGTTCGTTGTGAATAGCTTGCAAAGTAACGTCTTTTTTGCGGAATTTGGAAGAGGAGATCGCACTTGCAATGTCATTAAAATGCATCGGCTCCTTTTTATTTTGTAAAATGACATAAATTTTGTCGCGAATATTTTTCGGGTTGACAGTTGGCCATTTTGTGAGACCCCACTGGTCATCTAAGGAAGATAATTGTTTAGAGATTGATGCGATGGCACGAATATAGTTAGGGTGTTCATAATTTAACTTACTGTCAAGCTCTTCCAAGGAAAGTGGAGCTTTCTTAGTTTTAATAAGGGTAACAATTTCATCAATCTGTTTTTTTATGGTTTTTTCGTTACCATAATCAGAAATGCCAATAGCACCGTAATATTTTTCAGTTTCTTCAATTAGGGTAAGATTAGCGGAAATTTCACCAAGAAAGATAAGATAAGACTTTTCAAGACTAGTCGCCTCATGTCTGTAAATCTTGTTAGTTAAGACGGAGATTTTGGCAATTCTTCCCTCCTCGGTGAGGTTTCTAATTAGAATTTTCTCTGCTGCAGCTAATTCAGGAATTTTACCATCTTCAGCGGCAATACGAAGTCTAACTATGATGGCCTTTTCTAGTTGTCGAACACGTTCCCTAGTAATTGAAAGGAAGTCACCGATTTGTTCGAGAGTCTCGCGATCGCCGTTTAAACCGAAGCGGCGAGAAATAATTTCTTTTTCACGATCTTGTTCAATGATGTTTAAGCTACCATAGATGGCTGCTTTGATTACATCTTCGTATTGACCCATTTTTAGATCTTCTTCCCTTTCTCCACCACTGAATAATACTGAAATTTATAATATAATAACATTAAATTGCTGTTTGTCAAGTAATGAAATTCAACGATATATTTCTGTAAATATCCGGTCTTTGCTCGGCTTTCTTTTAGGTTTTTATGTTTTCTATTGTACCATAAATTTTACACATATCCTAATAAGTTTTATTTAAATATAAGTATAAGCATTTTTATGGTGTGATATTTATACTATGATAGAAACATAAAAAATAGGTAAAAGATATGGGATAAAAATAAAAGAAAAGCGGGAGTATTTTTGTGACTATTTTTTTGGCTGTATTTTTTTGCTAGTGGATTTTTTGGCTGTAGCTTTAGTAGTTTTTATATTTTTTCCTGTGCGAGACTTAGGGGGCTTTTTAGTAGAAATAGATTTATTTCTAAGAAGTTCGGTGGCTTGTTCCAAGGTAATAGTTTTAGGGTCAAGATCTGTTGGAATTTTGAGATTATTAGGACGTGGACGCCCTTTACCAGAGGCGGGTTTGATAGAAGGGCCTTTAATGTAAGGGCCAAAAGGACCATGAATGATTTTAATATCTCCCCAGTCGGCAATAATGGATGATTTTTTCTTTTGATAGAGCTGATCAGCAAGTTCAAAACTGATCGTATAGGGACTTTCTTCCTTATTTGCACGATTTAGCTGAATATTATAATTCCCTGCTTTAAGATATGGGCCGAAAGGACCGTTAGCGGCGATAAGTTCAGTTCCATCATCGGCCCTGCCAACTAGTCTTGGAAGTTGAGGTAACTCGAGTTGCTTTAATGC
>CALIXF010000005.1 GCA_938046735.1 uncultured Candidatus Saccharibacteria bacterium
AGGAAAAGGCGGGTATTCAGCCGGATATAAGGATTTTACTGAAGGCGAAAAGACAATGGTTTTTGTCGGGGGTAAAGGACAGGCCGGCAACGACAGAACCACGGTCGGGTACAACGCAAAGGGTGGTTTTAACGGTGGAGGCAACGGATCAACGGGACTTTTAGTAAAGGGGACGACTCTAAACGATTGGGGAGCCGGTGGAGGCGGTGGAGGTAGTGATATTCGGCCGGATGTCCAAGATTATGGACAGCATAAAAATATGAGATACTCTCCAGGTTTTAATCCTTCGGACGCCCTTCTTAACGCTGGTCCGTGGGCTAATATTGAACATGGAACTTATCAGGCTGTAATTAAAACAACTAATCTACCAGATGTGGATTTTGAGGGTTTACTAGCTTATTATGACTATGGCTACCATTATTTATCCGATGTATATTATCAGAAATTTGGCGACTACATCTTAGTGTATTTTAATTACCCTGTTGGTTCACCACCAGCTACCCATCTTCCTGGGGTAAACCCAGGACCGGGGGTGGAAATTCGATTAAGAGTTAAAACAACAAATCAAGTAGCGGATATAACTAGTATAAAATTCTATCGTTTAGAACAAAGAATAATGGTAGCTGGGGGTGGAGCAGGTGGTTCGCTCTGCTTTAGGGGTGGGCACGGCGGTGGCACTGTGGGTGGACAAAGTAAGTATCTTGGATCAACATCAGACCCGAATTATAGTAGTCTTTTCTCTGGGACTGGCGGTACACAAACAACTGGGGGAGGATCAGGATTCGGAGCGTCTGCCCCAATTCCAGCAAATGTTTATCCAAAAATAGCTAATGCGGTTTTAGGTCGACCGGGTGCCGGTGGTGGATGGGCAGGTGGATTTACCGGACAAGGAGCTTATGACGAACATCAGACCTGTGCTGGCGCGGGTGGTGGCTCAGGATATATTGGCGGAGTCCAGAATGGAACAACCTATGGATATGGCGAAACTGGTTTTTCAATCGCACCTTGGACAAGTCTCGAACCGGCGGATAAGAACGGTATCGTAAAGATGAGAGTGACTGACTATCCAGGCGGTGTCGAATAAGAGTCATTACTTTATAAAAATAAATATCTCATATATGAGATATTTATTTTTATATGATAAGCTACTTATGAAGTAAAACTTAAGTGATATAGTATCGATTTATCCAAAATGATATAATACTTATATGACTGAAATTATTTTAATATTAGTGGTAGTGATATTCCTACAGACTTCGTTTTTAGCGGTACGTTCTTTTAAGAAGAGTTTTAATTACTACGGACAAACTCGTAAAATCTATATCGATTCTTCAACTTTGATGGACGGAAGGATTTTAAATGTAGCAAAAACTGGCTTTCTTGGCGGTGTACTGATTATTCCTCGTAGCGTACTACGCGAAATGCAACTTCTTGCGGACGGCAAAGATGCTGAAAAAAGAAACCGCGCGAGGGCCGGACTTGATATTGTTAGAGAGCTTGAAAGAGTTGTCCATGTTGACGTGATAATCCTGTCAGATCCACTAGATCGTACACCAGTAGATGATCGCTTAATCCAATTGGCAAAAGAAAATCATGGACTGATCATGACAAATGATTATAACCTAGGGAAAGTGGCGTCAACACTTGGTATTGATGTACTTAATATTAATGATCTAGCTATGGAACTTCGAGCAGATTATCTTCCGGGAGAGAGACTTAAATTAAAAATCGTGGCGGCGGGGAGCAATCCAAAACAAGGTGTCGGATACCTGCCAGACGGAATGATGGTGGTAGTGGACGAAGCTTCCTCAAAGATTGGTAAGATTATCGAAATTGAATTTGTACGTTTTCTTCAAACCAGTTCAGGCCGAATGATGTTCGCAAAAATTGCCGAAACAGGTAAGCCAGGAATGGGTTTTATGAAGGGGCGTGGTCGTAAAAGGTAATTAGTTTTTTTGCGAATACTTAAAACTAATTAATTATCAATGCCGAGTTCAGGATGATCGATGCCATGTTCGAGAGCGTAAGAATTGTAAAGCTCTAGTTGTTTTTGATATTTTTCGATAAGATCTGAGCGACCAAGAAGAATCACGACATCTAACGCGAGATGTAACCTTGACGCATGGTTCATGGTGAGCATGGCAAAAGGCGTAACGGTGCTTCCCTGTTCCTCGAAGCCGTGGCTCTTGACACGTTTTTTATCAGTGTAATTACTGAGAATATCCGTAAAAGTATTTGGATAGCCATGGAAATTGGCCGTAATCGGAGCGGACTGCCCGAAGAGATGATCAAAATCTGTCTGAGAAAGAGGGCGAGTAGTTGTACCGATTGCACCATGTGTAAGCGAAGATACGTTAATGAGCCCAAAATGCATTTCTGGTAGATCCTGGCGCAGGATTTTGATAGCCTCTACGGCTTCACGGGTAGCAATATCACCGGCGGTAACAAAGAGATGATCAAAATCACCTGCAGTATTTTTATTAGAGATAAATTCAAATAGACTACAACCAGCTAGAAAATTTTGTTTTGCCTCAGCTTCGGTTTGCCAAATTGGTTCTTCAGTTTTATTAAAAGTAACGAGATTGACCTGGTTCTTGGATTGTATAAGAAAATCAAAACAAGGATCTACGGCCGTAGCGTCAACTGGAAAGAAACAGTTTACGTGATTACCCGGACGATCTAGCAATGAGGAAATCAAAATTGGAGACTGGTGAGAAAAACCATTGTGGTCCTGGCGCCAACAAGTGCTAGTACTTAAAAGGTTGACTGAGGGATACTTTGGGCGCCACTGAACTTCTTCAGATTGTTCCAAAAATTTGAGATGTTGGATAATCTGAGAAAGAATGATGGTAAAGAATGCCTCGTAACTAGTCATCATGGCTGGCTCGTTGGAGAGCAAATGGCCGATCATGACGGAAAAGAGGACATTTTCAGAAAGTAACTCAACGATACGTCCGTCGGGAGACTCAGGGAGATCCCACTTTTTTTGCGGAAGGGAGACGCCCCAAGCACGACTAGTGGCTTGATAAATCTCATCTAATTTATTACTGGTGGTCTCATCAGGACTGAACAGATAGAAAGTCTGATCTCGCTCGGCCTGTTGTTTAAGTTTCGATCCAAGTACTTTGGCGATAGATTTCTTGGCGGAGCCGGGATTAAAATTATTCATGAATAAAACCTTTCTCACGGTTAAATAGTTCTTCAAAATGATATGAGCGTAGCCAAGATTCTAGGGCGCGGAGTTCGGTTTCATCAGATTTAGCTTTTGGCAAAGGAACCTGATGAGCCTTAAAATTACCCCGAACTTTTAAATCTTCAGCAATGAGTGGGCCGGTGAGACCTTTTTCTGTTTCGAGGATAATGAAGACTGGTTTTTGACTCTGCTTAGCTTGTAAGAGTGCCGCGTCAAGATCAGTGATGAGATTTTGAATAATCAAATCTGTGTCCTGATACGTCAACTCAAAAGCTGTGCGTGCAGTGTCTTGATCTTGATCGTCATATTCTTCACGGATAAAATCAGTGATCTTATGTTCAACAGCCTCAAAAGAAGAAGAATCGGAATCTTCTTCGTCATCATCAAAGGAATCAACAATATCAAGTTCTTCAGTATCGACTGGACTGAGGCGTTCTTCGATACGGATAGGTTGAAAACCAAAACCACGAATTAATTCGTTTAACTGATGTGCGGATCGACGGCTGGCAACGGTTGGACCAGAGATTTTGTAACCATTGAGATGTAAGATAGGGATAATTTTACCATTGTTTGGGGAAGACAGAAGATCGTTGAGGTTTAAACTGGCCAGAGTAGTGGCGGTTTCAAATTCACCATCACCGAGTAGAACAATAGCCGTGCGCTCGGGGTGTCCTAGACAATAACCATAAGCAGTAGCAAGAGAATAACCAAGTTCACCACCCTCACAAATCACGCCAGGGGCAGAGGGACTAGCATGAGACGGAAAGCCACCGATGCGAGAAAATAGCTCGGAAATTTTGGCAAGACCAGCATAATCACGAGACAGGGTCGAATCGACTGCTGCAAGATCACCGTCATAAAAAAGGTTGGCTTGTAAAGCTGGGAAACCGTGTCCTGGACCGAGGACAAAAACGGTATTCTCCTTTTGATCAGCAAAAATATTGCGCATACAAGAATAGACAAGATTAATACCTGGGCAGGTACCCCAATGTCCGAGGAGACGTGGCTTAATATCATCAAAACTTAATGGTCGCTCAAGAAGAAAGTTATCTTTGAGGAAAATTTGAGTAACAGTGAGGTAATTACAGGCACGGATGCGTTCGGCAGTGCGCTGTAATTTATTTTGTGGATAATTCATATGCTTATTATAACATGGAGAAGGGAGCGATGCGAGATACAAGATAATTATTGGTGTTTGACGCGAACCATGGCAGCACGCAAAACTTGACCCTCATAGAGATAGCCTGGGATCAATTCCTCAGCAATGACTTCTTTTTCGCCTTCACCGTCATCCATCGAGATGGCGTTATGGTATTCAGGATTAAAAGCAGTGCCGACGCTAGAATCGATACGAGAGAGGTTGAGAGATTTTAGAGTCTTGTCGAGGGTTTTTTGAACTGGAGAAAGTAAATCGGGATGAGCCTTGAGGGCACGAGACATATCGTCAATGAGAGGCAAAAATTTACTAACAGTGGCGTGCCTGGCCATATTTCTAGCTTGTTCCCTTTGGAGGTCAACTTGTTTTCTAAAGTTCTCAAAATCTGCACGAGTACGCTGAAGATCACCGATGAGCTCAGCATTTTGTAAGGCAAGTTTTTCAATCTCTTGTGGCTGGTTCTCCGTGGTGAAGGTTTGAGCGGCAGACTGGGAATGAGGATGATCTTTTAGGGAGTGGTCCTCTGAATGATTTTGAGGTATGGTTTGATGCTTATTCATTTTTTCCTTTCTTTTAATACATATTCTCTAAATATTGGCCGGCGTGGCGGACAAGACTCATAACTTGGGCGTAGTTTTGACGAGTAGGACCGAGGATGCCGATATAACTAGAATCGGAGTAGGGAGAGCGGAATTTACTAATAATAAGCGAAACATCAGAATTTTTACCAATCGGATTCTCTTCGCCGATAAAAATGTTGAGAGGCTGACCAGGCTTTGCTTCTTTAAGCCATGGCTCAAGATTATCTAACAATTGCGAAACATTCTGGATACGCTGATAATCCGTGAATTCAGGTTGAGAAAAGAGTTTGGAGATACCAGAGAGATAAAGCTGGTTGCCGATCGTGGCGAGGCCAAGATTACCAGTCAATTCGACTAGCATATCAACAGCAGTGCGGATGGCATATTCGATTTGATTCTGGGCATTGATGCGAACCTCAAGAGCGTGGAGATTACGATTTTTATTTTGAGGACCAGAGGAAAGAGCGCGGCTAGGGACGAGACGATGATATGGCGGATCAAGAAAGAGACTGTCAGAACTGTCAAAATAGTCATCGATGGAATCAGTAAAATCATCAGGGTCTAGCGACATGAAAGAGCTAGCGACAGGAGAAGGTCTGGAGAGATCAGTAGCGGTAGTGCTATTTTCACGTTCGACTAGAGCGTTAACATAAAAACGATAGCCGGCATCGGTGGGAATACGACCAGCAGAAGTATGCGGAGAGGCGATCAAGCCGAGTTCCTCAAGCCTGGCCATTTCAGCACGGATAGTGGCACTAGAAACATCAAAAAGCTTGGCGAGAGTGACACTGCCGACGGGAGCGGCCATTTCGGCATATTCTTCGATAATAGCAAAAAGAATAGCCTTTTGACGTTCGGTAAGGTGAATCTGTGACTGATCTTCCATAATTTCTGAGATTTATTATAACGCTTTGGCACTCAAAATACAAGAGTGCCAAAAAATGTAATCATGGGGTGATATACGTCTTAAAAGAGTATAGATAACTGTTTCGTGAACTTAGAGCTTAAGGTTTTTGAGTGAAATAACCAGGATTGCCTGGGGCGTCAATATGAGCGTATTGACTACTATTATTTGGATAAACATAATGCGTACCATTACCACCAACAAGATTGGTATTAGTCATAAACATTTCAGTGGGTGATGGAGAGAGGTGAGATACAGTGAATTTATCAGAGACATAAATAGTTTTCACTTTAGTGTAATTAAACATACCGGTAGCAGAAACTAAACTTCTTGTGTCAAAATTTGAAATATCGAGGATGGAATTTTCAGGAGACATAAATGTCCAGTAGAACATTCTATTCATATTTGTCACTTTTCTAGTATCAAAAGATTGAATTTTGAGATCCGTGAGATTTGCCATACCTTCAAACATACCCTGCATATTAGTAACGTTACTAGTATTAAAATTTGAAAGATCAAGAGTTGAGATTGGAGGATTTGTAATATTCATACTAAACATATATTGCATGCTAGTGACACTACTAGTGTCAAAACTGGAGAGATTAATGCTGTTTAGTGATTCCATATTTTGAAACATACTCTCCATGGTAGTAACTTTGCTAGTGTCAAAACTTGAAAGGTCAAGATTCGCAAGCTTCTTTGTACCAGCAAACATATAAGTCATATCAGTGACATTTTTTGTGGTGAAACCATTCAGGTTAAGACTTGTAAGTTTAGGTAGATTACTGAATAAACTATACATGGATGTAATAGAATCAAGCTCCCAGCCAGCAAGATTAAGAGATTGAAGATCATTACTTCCTGAGAATATATGTTGAATATTACTAACTTTTTTAACATTGAGACCTGAGAGATCAAGTGAAGTGGCTTTTCTTAAGTCACTAAACATGAAGCTCATATCTGTAACATTACTAGTATCGAAGTGTCTGATATCGATGGATGGAAAATAAGAACTCCTAAACATACCCTGCATATTAGTGACTTTACTAGTATTAAAGCTTGACAAATCTATAGGATCAACGGACCAACTTGGATTATAGGCATAGCTACCGAACATATAACTCATATCTGTAACATTACTAGTATCGAAGCCAGCAAGATTAATTTTTTTGATAATCCATTTACTACTATGGAACATATAACTCATATTTTTGACGCGACTGGTATTAATACCGGCTGTATCAATAAGATTCATATCGGAGTAATTGTCGCCAATATCATTGAACATATGGCTTGAGTCTTCATTAGCATAGGCAGTATCCGCGTCACTATACCAGAGAATAGATTGACTAGCAGTATCATACCAAACATAGGCAGGGACGTCAGAGTCTGCGGTAGAGACAACCTTAGTATCGGCGCCAGCAGGGGGAGCAGAAGTAGAATGCTTAAAGGATTTAACAACGCCTATAGAACCAAGGCTAATAAGAGTGTTTTTAAAATCCTGACCTCGTATAAAGGTTGTTGAGGTAGGAACATGGTTTGTAATCGAGGAGAATAAGATTTGTTTTGTATATGACCCAGACAAGAGGTCTGGTCCAGATTTTACGCCAAATTCAACGTTATAATTGACGGTGGCGGGATTATTTTCGGTATATAAAATATCCGCGCTACTGAGTTTGGCTATGGGATTGAAGTTGCCGGAAGGGGTGGTTTTTGAAGCGCGATATCCCCACTTTTTGGGAGCAAAACTTGTTTCGCTGATACTGGAGTCAATACTAGTGATTTTTTGAGCAACCGAAGAGTCGGTCGGATTTAGACTAGTATCTTCGTCGACACTAGAAATATAAGTGGTAGCTCCTGTTATATTGTTTGTGCTGACATTGAGGGCGATTGTGGACGACTTAAATGTCGAAGACTGAATTTCCGTGCCGTTAAAATTAAAGTTGACAACGGGAGTGGAAACTGAAGTGGATAAAGAGGCGGGATTGCCAGGCGTACCAGGAGCACCTGGGGCCGCAAAAGTCGAGATCTGGGATTGATAGATAGCGAATAGACTAAGAAAGACAAACACGAGACTGAACGCAAAAAAAGGAATAAAATGAAAGATCTTACTAGAACGAAGACGAAGAAAGGTGTTTGCATGACTGTTACGCATGAGATTCATATTCCCCTTTTAAATAACCTTAGGTTTTGTTTGTATTATGAATTATAACATAAGCAAAATAGCATAAGCAAGATATTCTGTGTTTTTATCCAGAATGATTACTTGAAAACTGGAGACATTATTGAAAAATCCTATACATGGTATAATTAATCATGGATAGACAGAACTTGAATGAAAAAATAGAAATGATAAAAAACTGGCTGGGTACGGGAAGCCTTAATATTTTTGGTTTGCCGATGAGTGGCAAGGATACGGTGGGAATGAGACTTGCAGAAGATTTACAGGCAAAATTCTTATCTTCCGGGATTATAATCCGTGCCTATGAGGCGGAACAGAATGAAGATATGACTGGAAGTGGAAAACTAATTCCAACAAATACCTTTTATGATATAATCTTGCCTTATTTTTCACGCAAAGAACTTCAGAATGATTCCCTGATTTTGTCCAGTGTGGGACGCTGGTCTGGTGAAGAAGATAAGATTATGGAAGCCGCAAGAGCGAGTGGACATGAAATTAGGGCAGTGATTATGCTGGATCTGACAGAGGAAGAAGTAAAGAAGCGTTTTAGAGTAGCAAAGGAGCTAAACGACCGTGGCGGACGAGCTGACGATGCAAATATGGAGGTTTTTGAAACCAGACTTGCCGAATTCCGTGAAAAAACAATGCCAGTACTTAATCACTACGATGAGTTAAAGATGCTGATTAAAGTACCGGCAAATCAGAGCCGTGACGAGGTTTATGATGCCGTAATTGAGAAGTTGATTGAATTTATCGGATAAAAGATATCAAGCATATCATTTTAAATGAAATAAAACATAATTACACAATTGTGTGTCCTAATCACGTTTTAGCATGACCGTAAAGGCTTCGGAGGGGATGTCAATTTTGCCGAAACGTTTCATCCTGGCCTTACCACGTTTTTGTTTCTCGAGCAATTTAGCTTTGCGGTCGCGGTCACCAGTATGAATCTTGACGGTCACATCTTTACGAAAGGCGCCGATAGTTTCGCGAGCGATAATACGAGCACCGATAGCAGCCTGCAAGGCAACTTCGAAATTTTGGCGAGGGATCACTTCTTTCAGCTTCTTTGTAATTGTGCGGCCGATAGAATCAGCTTCAGAACGATGACACATCAGAGCCAATGCATCTATGCGTTCACCGCCAATTAGAAAATCTACACGTACTAAATCTTCAGGACGGTAATCCGAAATTTCATAATTAAAGCTGGCATAGCCGGAAGTAAGTGATTTTAATTGATCATAAAAATCAGTAAGAAGATTGGCCATGGGTGCCTCAAAATTGATAAGAGCACGATCTTCGAGATAAGAAATATTTTTCTGCAAACCGCGTTTTTCAACAATTAAGGTCAAGACATTGCCGATCATAGAGACTGGCAAGATAATTTCACCCCTGACCCAAGGTTCGCGAATTTCGGAAACATAACTAGTGTCAGGAAGATTAGAAGCAGATTTAATTTCAAGCTCCTCGCCGGAATTAAGACGAACTTGATAGTTTGTAGACGGATTAGTGACGACGAGATCTAATTTAAATTCACGTTCAAGACGCTCCTTGATGATGTCCATGTGAAGAAGACCGAGAAAACCGATGCGAAGACCAAAACCTAGAACCGGGCTATTTTCTGGTTCAAAGCGCAAAGCGGAATCGCTGAGGGATAATTTCTCGATAGCATCTTTTAAATCTTTATACTGGTCATTGGAAACTGGAAAGAAACCAGCATAAACAAAAGGTAAGACATTTTTATAACCTGGGAGCGGAGTACTGGCAGGTTTCTTCTGTAGGGTGACAGTGTCACCAACTTTAGCTTCGCGAGTGGTTTTTAGGTTAGTCACAATATAGCCAACTTCGCCTTCAGAGAGATTATCTTTAGGTTGCATACCAGGCGTCAAGACACCAACCTCAAGAGCGATACCATTTATTTTGGAAGCCATCATAAAAATATTGTCGTTCTTTTTGATTTGGCCATTAAAGACGCGAACATAAAGCACAACACCACGATAATCATCAAAATAGGAGTCAAAAATGAGAGCACGAGTTTCGAGAGTGGGATTAGTCGATTCGGGTTCGATTGGAGTTTTTGGACTTGGTGCTTTTTGGATAATTGCGTCAAGAACCGCTTCAACGTTTAAGCCGGTCTTAGCAGAAACCGGAATAATATCTTCTTTTTTACAACCAAGAAGATTAACGATTTCGCCTGAAACTTTTTCAACATCAGCAGCTGGAAGATCGATTTTATTGATCACGGGAATGATTGTGAGATCCTGCTCGAGGGCGAGATAAACATTGGCGAGAGTCTGTGCCTGGATACCCTGGGTGGCGTCGACAACGAGGATAGCCGATTCGACAGCCTGTAGAGAGCGTGAAACTTCATAAGAAAAATCAACGTGACCGGGAGTATCAATGAGATTCAATTCATAACCTTTGTAATGCATTTGAACAGGAGTCAATTTAATCGTGATTCCCTTTTCACGTTCAAGCTCCATGGAGTCAAGCAATTGAGATTTCATTTGTCTCTTTTCGACCGTACCAGTGATCTCCATCATGCGATCAGCAAGAGTGGACTTACCGTGGTCAATATGCGCAATAATGCAGAAATTACGAATATGGTCTGAATTCATGGGGTAATTATAACAGATATGAGGTAGAGATGGAATGAGCAGAATTTGGTATAATTTAAGAGTGAAAAAGATTTTGGCAGTATCTGGTGGAATTGACTCAATGGCACTACTTGATATGTTCTACAAAAAAGAACCAGCCAATATTTTGGTGGCACATTTTAATCACGGAACAAGGGACTCGGCCGATGCCGACGAGATGTTTGTCAAAGAGAAATGTGCGGAATTGATGGTGCCGTTTGAATCTAGGAAGATTATGCTTGGAGATGGAGTTTCCGAGGAGGAGGCCAGAGAAAAAAGATACGATTATTTATATCATGTCGCGAATAAATATAATGGTATAATTTATACTGCACATCACGTGGACGATCTTTTAGAATCCATAGTAATTAATCTGATTCGTGGAACCTTTTGGCGAGGATTAGCACCGTTTGGAAATACAAAAGTTCAAAGACCGCTAGTGGATCTCAGAATAGGCAAGATTGATATTTTACGCTATGCTAGTAAGAATCATCTCTGTTTTCGACAAGATCCAACGAATTTTGAAGATGATTATTTACGAAATAGAGTGAGAAGAGCTTTAGGAAAATTAGAACAAAAAACAAAAAATCAACTACTAGAACTTGCCAAAAAACAAAAAGTTTTGCGTGAGGAGATCGAGAAGAATCTTACCGATTTATCTAAGCAAATTATTATAAATAATTCGGGGGATGAGATAATTTTTCAAAGAGATTTCTTTAAGAGTAGTGCGGGGGAGACGGTGTGCGAAAATAATATAAGTACACAGGAACGCGAGAAAGAGGTGAATATGCTGACGTGTGAGATTTTGAGAACGATTTGTCTTGGAAGAGGGATCTCGCTAACCAGACCTCAAATCATAGATTTTTTAGAAGCAATTAGAGAATATAAACCGGGAAAGAAATTTAACTTGCCAAAAGATAGAATGGCGACAATCAGTAGAGATTTCGTACGACTTTAATGGTATAATATAGAGAAGAAAATGATAAAAACAGGAAGGTCAAAAGATGTCAGGACACAGTAAATGGGCGACCACGAAACGCCAAAAAGCCATCGTCGACGCAAAACGTGGCGCGGCTTTTACAAAAATTGCAAACCAGATTGCGATTGCCGCAAGAAGCGGTGGTGATCCTTCAATGAACCCTACTCTTGCGATGGTACTGGAAAAAGCTCGTAAAGCGAATATGCCAAAAGCGAATATCGAGCGGGCAATTGCGAGGGCGACCGACAAGAGTGCAGCCGCGATGATTGAGGAAACTTACGAGGCTTATGGTCCTGCAGGAATTGGTATTATCATTGAAGTTGCGACCGACAACAAAAACCGCACAATGCCAGAAGTGCGTAATGTACTTTCTAAAAATGGTGGACGTATGGCGGATCCAGGAAGTGTGATGTTTCAGTTTGCGAGAAAGGGAGTGATCGAGATTGCCGAAAAAGGCGAAGATGCACTGATGACAGCTCTCGATTGTGGTGCGGAAGACGCCAACGAAAGTGAAGATGGGATTGAAATTATCACAGAGGCGACTGATTTAATGAAAGTGAGGCAGGCCTTGATCGATGCTGGTCTTTCTGTAGAAAATGCAGAACTTCGCTACATCGCAAATACTTCAGTGCCAGTAAGTGAAGAGGATGCCGAAAAAGTCGACAAACTTTTAAACGCAATTGACGATCTTGACGACGTCACAAACGTATTTACGAACGCTGAATAATCTGTTAAAATAATTAGCGGAAGGGTGGCCGAGTGGTTGATGGCACTGGTCTTGAAAACCAGCAAGTTAACGCTTCGCAGGTTCGAATCCTGTCCCTTCCGCCAAGTGGCACCATAGCTCAGCTGGTTAGAGCGTAGGACTCATAAGCCTAAGGTCACTGGTTCGATCCCAGTTGGTGCTACCAAAATTTAGAAGATTAATAACGAGGCAGTTCGTTATTTTTTATTTACCAATATTTCAAAAAATGATGATTTAAATTACTGAGCCTAATCGTCAGAATTAATAAAATCAAAATCTCGACTCGTATATTGGCCTTCTTTTGGCTCCCAATAATCTTCGAGATTATTTTGATCTGTTTGGAAGCGAATCTGATCAGTTGGACCTTCTTCATATTCAGAAATAGCCAACCGGATGCTTGGATCAGAGGCATGATAATCTAGCATTGAGTCGGGGAGATCATATTCACGGAAGTTAATTGAGTCCAAATATTCTTGAATCTCATGATCCGTTTTTTCACCGAGTTCTGCCGATTCTTTTGGTTTATAGGCGGAAGGATAGTAACTGAAATTAAATAGGGACTGGCGAAGTTCTTTAGCGGCGGCGAGTGGGCGACCGAGATACTCTTCTGAAATAAGATCCCAATCGATGAGATTAGCGGTAAAATTCTGAGCAGTCTCAACATCGCGACTAATACACTTGTTCATCATCAAAGCAATATCGAAAGTGCGAATGCGATCAACATGTTGAACATCCTCTAAAGTTGGGATAGAACTAGAGAAGCCTGAAATAACGCTTTGCATCATGAGAGCCTTGAGAAAGAGACGGCTACTTAGATTATTATCATAATTCGGTAGCTCATAATAAGTTGGGCGAATAATATTTTCGAGAAAATCATTTCTTGCAACGTCGGTAAAATAAAGCTGGCCGTTTAGAATTAAACTTTGATTGATGGTAAAATCGCGCGTACGAAAATAGTGCTCAAAAGATTCACTCTTGATGCCATAACCAAAAGCATAATCATCCGGCATATACTCTTTTGACAGCCGGTCAAGATCATCTGGAGTGATTGGCTGATCACCTTCACGATCATTAATATTCACAAGGTCAAGATCACGAATCGGCTCGATATCGCCGGTCAAAAATTGCCGAACGGCACTTCTTGCAACTCCACCCATAACGGCGATTCCTTGAGGCAGTTCGTGCAGAAACGGAAAACGCTCGTAGATTTCAGGAGTAAGAGGATATTGATTGATTTGACGATGTTCATCACGAAATTCTACACGCTCATCTCCATCGTCTTCGTTATATTCACGGCTATCTTCCTGATATTCGCCATCTTCTTCATAATTATCGTCGTCTACTTTTTCGTAATCATCTTCGTTTTCGTGATCATCCTCATATTCATGATCGTCCTGATGATTTAGACCAACACGTTCTTGGCCTAGTCCAAGTTGTTTTTGAAGACTTGAAGAAATGGAAGTGAGCAGATCAAGCTCAGGGTCTTGATATGTTTTGTTAGTTTCAGGTTGATAAGAAGATGGGGACAGAACATCCTGAGAATCCAGAAGATCTTGGTTTTCAACATGAGGGGATTGATCAATTAATTCAGACATTTTAATACCTTTATGTTTATTATATCAAACATAAGCAGAGGCTGAGGAAAAATGGTGGTCTATGGTAGAATAATGCTATGATTGCACACATTGAGGGAGAAGTTTCTGAAAAGTTTTTAAATTCGATTATTGTTGATGTTCACGGTGTGGGATATGAAATAGGCTTGTCACAGATTGATGCCGAGACTACCAATGTAGGTGAGAGGAAAAAATTTTATACATACCATGCAATACGAGAAAATTCCGAAGATCTATATGGCTTCTCGAGTTTGATGGCGAAAAAGATTTTTGAGATGTTAATTTCTGTGAATGGAGTGGGACCGAAAGCAGCGATGGCGATTTTGTCTTTAGCAAAACCAGAAGAAGTACGTAACGCGATTGCAAATGCGGATACAGCATTTGTAAGTAAGGCAGCAGGGGTGGGTAAAAAATCCGCTGAACGCGTGATTGTGGATTTAAAAGATAAGGTGGGATTACCAACAAAATATGGCGCAACTGAAGCAGTTACGATCCAAAATCAGCCTAAAAATGATGAGGCACTTGATGCTTTAATGGCGCTAGGTTTTCCACTAAAAGAAGCGACCGACGCGCTTGCAAAAGTTGATAGAGATCTTCCGGTTGAAGAAAGGATTAGATTAGCACTCAAACAGCGTTAATCGTATGTTGGATAAAAAGTACCTGGCTATGACGATCCAGGTATTTTTAACGGGTTTAATTATTAGGAGTATTGAAAGTAGTGCTACTAGTGTCGACATTTTTCGGTGTAGAAGTAACAGGAATATTTTCTTCAATAGTTGACGAAACTGGAGTAGCAGTTGTAACAACCTCAACAACTGGAGGTGTTGAATCTGAGTTAGTATTAGCAAAAGTAACTGGCTCCGTAGTAACGACAGTAGTGGGAGCACTGGAGTTAACAACAGTAGCTGATGTACCAGCAGGACAGGAATCGTCAGAAGATTCACCCTTTTCAACATGAACAAGATGAGTAATAGTTTCAAGCTCATCGGTTGGTGTATCAACGTTCTCAAAAGTATAGGTGGTTTCAGAGCCAATAGTCGACATACGGAGAGTGCCAATACTAAAAAGATGTTCAAAAATTCCGGATTGTTTGAAGCTAACATCTTCAACCGCAATAAGGTCGATTACATTGGTAGAGCTAGAAAAAAGAGAAGTGACAGTATTTTGGATTAAACGTTTATTGGTGACATAGAGGCAGTTGCCGGAATAGACATGAGTGGATATGAGTGTGGCAATCCAGATCGTACCAAGCATAATGAGAATAATCATGAGCAAAAATGATCTCGAAGTGGTGTCAAGATTAAAAATAAAGGAACTGCCACCATTGACGAGGATACTCGCAGCGATCAGAATGGCTGAACAGATAAGAGCACCAGCCCAAAAGCCGAGAGGAATAAGTTTAGTTCTTTTAATTACCAAAACGAGATGTTCACCTTTTTCAAAAGCGATGCCCGGTAGCTGTTTTTTGGAGTTATTTGCCATATTCTGGTCCCAATTAATTTGCGTTATTATAGCATTTTAAGGCAGTTTTTGCAAATTAAACGTAATAGCTCACAACCTTTGAAACAAGTATTGGCAATAAAAATAGGGTAGATTCTATACTTAAATTAGCATCACTTAATAAAAAGAAAACTGCCTATGTCGTATAGTACTAACAGAGATGCGTATATTGAGAGATTTAATCGAATTATTAAAGAAGAGTATACTGACAACTATTACTTAGAGAATGAATCACCAAAAATTATAAAAAAATTATAAAAATAAAAACCTTAGTTTTAACTTATCTGACTCAGAATTATGAAAAAATGTATCAAATAAATTTTGATTAAAAAAAGGCCTCGTTTTGAGACCTTTTAGATATATCTACTATTTTGAATAACCGCCACCAAGCAGTGCACTCCCGTTGTTCACGGGATCATCCTTGCGAGAACAAGAACTTATTTCGCCACCTGACTCGACGACCTTAGAACCACCACCAATCCTTGCGCTTCCGTTGTTTACGGGATCACCCTTGCGAGAACAAGTGCTTCCATTTGAGCTAATGGTAGAAAGATGCTTTGTTTCCTGGTAGTTGTAGCCAGTGGCAGTAATTCCAATAGTAGTAATAATAGTAGCCGTAATAATAATCTTTTTTATCATTTTCCCCTCCTTTTTGATAAAAAAATTAAGTTACTTCCATATGTATGGACTTTTGTATTATATAATATCTCATTTGTCAATATAGACATATTAACTCACAATTTTTACAACAGAATCCTGCATGAAAAATAAGGTAGCACTTAAATTTATTTATAGAAATGAGGCTAACCTATGCTTAGAGATCTTTTAAACTTGATTAGATGTCGTTTGGCCTTTTCAGTAACACGACGGCCACGAGGAGTTTTTTCAATGAAGCCAAGTTGGATGAGATATGGCTCATAATAATCCTCGATCGTAGTGGTTTCATCACCGGTGAGGGCAGCGATAGTGGTGAGACCAACAGGTCGATCTTCATAATTCTCTAACATCAACTCCAACATATTGCGATCAGCAGGATCAAGACCTAGTTCATCAATTTCGAGGAGAGCAAGAGCCTTAGTAGCAGTTTCAGCATCAATCACACCATCACCATTAACATCGGCAAAATCACGAACACGCTTTGTTAAACGGTTGGCAATACGAGGGGTGAGGCGAGAGCGAGTAGCGAGAAGAGACGTGGCCTCAGGTTTAATTTTAGTATTTAGAATAGCGGCAGTACGAGTTACAATTTGCTCAATTTCGGGAATTTTATAATATTCCAAACGGTGAGTAATACCGAAACGATCGCGAAGTGGGCCAGCGAGAGAACCGGTACGAGTAGTAGCGCCGATAACAGTAAAATGCGGGAGATCGAGGCGGACAGAACGAGCAGCAGGTCCCTTACCGATGACGATATCAAGTTTGTAATCTTCCATGGCAGAATAGAGAATCTCTTCAACTGCACGACGTAGACGATGAATTTCATCAATAAATAGAACATCACCATCTTGGAGATTGGTCAGGATTGAGGCGAGATCACCGGCACGCTCGATGGCGGGACCAGAGGTGACACGAAGATTAGCACCAAGTTCATGTGCAATGACGTTTGCCATGGTGGTTTTACCAAGACCGGGAGGGCCGTAAAGCAGAACATGATCGAGCGAAGTGCCATCAGCACGCTTTTTGACGGCATCAATGGCGATTTTAAGATTACGCTTTAAGCGTTCTTGACCAACATAATCCTGAAAACTGGTTGGGCGAAGACTAACTTCAATCACCTGTTCTTCGGTATCATCTTGATGTGAAATATTATCAATTACACGCTCGATTGCCAATTTGGTCCTTTCTGCCTGATACTTATCTACTGGCGCTTCGGAAGTCTGTATTATATAATATATTGTAACATCTATGTTAATTAAAGGAGAATTATATGTCTGATATTGAGGCTGAGAACTTTAAGTCCAGCGAAACCTATAAAAATCTGCAGACTGCTTTTGCAGGCGAGTCACAGGCTCGTGTAAAATACCAATTCTTTGCTTCACAAGCTAAAAAAGATGGCTATGAACAAATTTCGGCGATTTTTACTGAGACTTCTGATAACGAAAAAGAACACGCGAAATTATGGTACAAATATCTCAATGATGGTAAGGTAGCCGACACAAGAACTAATCTTAAGATTGCAGCAGCTGGCGAAGACTATGAATGGACAGATATGTATGCTAAGTTTGCAAAAATTGCTCGGGAAGAGGGTTTTATCGAGATTGCTACAAAATTTGAAGGTGTGGCAGCAATTGAAAAAACACATGAGGAACGCTATTTGAAATTGATGAAAAACATCGACGATGACGTAGTGTTTAAGTCTGACAAGGTGACAGTTTGGAAGTGTCGAAACTGTGGTTACACTTTTGTAGGTGAAGAAGCTCCAGAAGTTTGTCCAGTTTGTTCACACCCTCAGGCTTTCTTTGAAATCCGTGCAATTAATTACTAAGTAATATTTATGATTTAAAAATAGACTTTATTGAAGTCTATTTTTAAATTTATTCACAGAGATGCATGAGTGAATGAGTAATAGCGGCAGCGAGAGCATCAGCGGCATCATCGGGCTTTGGTACTTCAGAGAGATTTAAGTGAAGCTTAACCATTTCTTGCATCTGTTTTTTATCGGCGCTGCCATAACCGGTCATAGTTTTTTTGATCTCGTTTGGAGTATATTCAAAGGTCGGAAGATAATGCTGTTTGCAAACAAGCAGAGCGACACCTCTAGCCTCTGCAACAGATATACCTGTGGTGATATTTTTGGTGAAGAAAAGCTTCTCAATACTAACACAATCTGGTTGATTGAGTTTGATGATTTCATGAAGCGAGTCATAAATATCAAGAAGACGTTCTTGGAGTGGAGTATGGGCTGGTGTAATAATCACACCGCTGTCAACCATTTTAGCACGGCCAATAGTCCGACCGTTCTGCCTTTTGGCTTCAATTACACCAAAACCACAAATACCTGTACCAGGATCGATGCCTAAAATTCTCATATTTTAATTCCCCAATTTTGAGATAAATTTGTGTAGGATTTTGTGATTAAGAATGTATATAAAATATTCATACGGTGATATATTTATTCATTAACATACTGGATTAAAGTGGTACGTAAATCCTTTACTGGAATAATGAAGGGGTCATGGATCGTGGCGGGAGCGATAGCGTGTCTGAAGCCAAGCTTTTTCGCTTCACTAATGCGCTGATCGGGACGGAAAGCAGAACGGATCTCGCCACCAAGACCAACTTCACCAAAAACCACATATTCCTCCGAAAGTTTGCGACCGGCAGCAGCAGAAGCAATAGCAAGGCAAACAGCAAGGTCAGCAGCAGAATCTTTAACTTTAATACCACCGACGACATTGAGAAAAATATCTTTATCGCTAAGGTTTAATTTTGTGCGCTGCTCGATGACGGCAATCAAGAGATTAAGACGATTAAGATCAAAACCAGAAGCTGCACGCTTGGGATAACCAAAATTTGTGGGAGTGCAAAGAGCTTGAATTTCAACAAGCAGAGGACGTGTACCCTCAAGAGTGGCAAGAATAATCGAGCCATCGGTATTTTGGCGTTCCGCAAGAAGAGCGGCAGAGGGATTTTGAACTTCACTTAATCCTTTTTCATTCATCTCAAAAATAGCAGCCTCAGACGTAGGTCCAAAACGGTTTTTAACAGCACGGATGGTTTTAAAACCACCATAGCGATCACCTTCAAAATTTATCACTACATCAACAAGATGTTCCAAAACCTTAGGACCGGCAAGAGTACCCTCCTTGGTGACATGACCAACGATGATAACAGCGGTATCGGTAGATTTGGCAGCTTGAATAATTAAATTACCTGCATTAGTGATTTGAGAGACGGTACCTGGTGCGGAAGCAATTTCATTAATGGCGAGAGTCTGAATAGAATCAACAATAACAAGATCAAACTCACCAGAATGAATAGTTTTTGCAATATCATTGCCTGAAGTCGAACTAGCAAAAACTAATTTATCGGAATTAGCGCCGAGGCGAGTAGCACGTATTTTAACCTGACTGGCCGATTCTTCGCCAGAAACATAAAGTACATGATGTTTTTTGGCAATTTCGGCACAAATTTGCATAAGAATGGTGGACTTACCGATACCTGGTTGTCCGGCGAGTAAGATAACAGAGCCTCTAAGAATGCCGCCACCAAGCACTTCATTGAGACCTAGAAACTCAGTTTTGAGACGTTCCTTGTTGCTACTAATAGTGATTTCGTTGATTTTAGTAAATTTAAGAAGTTGGCCGCTAGTTTTAGCTTGAGAAATAGCGTTTTTCCCCGCTGGTTCAGTGATGACAAGATCTTCTATAATTGAATTCCAGGCGTCACAATTACTACAATGACCAGCCCATTTTGAATATTTGGTCCCACAATTCTGACAGACAAACTGGCTCGTGCTTTTTACCATATTAAGATTATAACAGGGTTTAATGGTAAAATAAATTTATGATAAGAGAGCTGATCGAAAAATATTTAAAATTTTATCCGGAAGATGTGGAGCGCCTTGAGGAGGCAAGAAATCTAGCTAAACAAGTGAAAATATCTGATTCAGAGATTTTTAATCGTAAGAATTTTACGGGACATTTTACGGCTTCGACTTTTATTATTAATCCAAAACTTAAGAAAATTCTACTGCTTGAACATAAATCTTTGGGGATTTTACTACAGCCAGGTGGACACATCGAAGCGGTTGACGACACACCTATTGCGGCAGCACTAAGAGAATTAAAGGAAGAAACTGGAAAATCTGCAAGTGATTTCACTTATATTGCATTAGATCCAAAAGAACCATTAGTGCCCTTTAATATTGATTCTCACCATATTCCTGAAAATCCAAAAAAGCAAGAGGACGCACATCTGCACCATGATTTCGGTTATCTTTTCGTGGCAGATGATATTGAAGAAGTAGAGATTGATCCGAACGAGTCGAACGGATTTCATTGGATAAACATTGAAGATTTTTATAAGCAACCACACTTTAAAACGATTGTACCTAAGGTAAAAAAGTTCTTGGCTGAAAATCGTGTATAATATGGGTATGATTGAGCAAAAAACAAAGAGGGGTTTTACGATTATTGAATTAGTGGTGGTGATTTTCTTTGCTTCACTGCTTCTGATTTTGTTCTTTTTACAAAAACTCAATCTTGATGCGATGCACCGTGATGAGCAACGTAAAGAGGCGATCAATGCGATGTATTATGCACTAGAGGAGGGCTTTCACGCTAAGAATGGCTATTATCCAGAAAAAATTTCAGAAGAAAATTTAAAAGTGATGGATCCGAGTCTTTTTACAGATCCAAGTGGGATTAATTTAGGACGTGAAGGAAGTTCATATTCTTATGAAGCAGCAAACTGTTCTAATGGAAAATGTAAGGAATATACCTTAAAAGCGCAGATGGAAAAAGAAGACACTTATATCAAGAAAAATAGAAGCTAGAGCTTTTGACGAAAAAATATCCACCGAGTTGGTGGATATTTTTTGTTATTTTTCGATGACTTGATCGATTGCTTTTAATAAATTATTGATAAATACTTGATCAAAGTCTTTCTTCTCCTGATTGGTCATTTCATCCCAAGTCTTTTGACGATTATCTGACTCAAATGCCGCGGCCAGGGGATAACCAGTACCATTGTATGGTAATTTTAATTTTTCTTTGTTAAGAATTCCGTGGTTGATATTGTATACCAATTCCATTTTTCCCGATGGTGAAACAACAGCAACGCATTGCTTAAAATAGCATTTGTAATTTTTGAGATTCTTGGTTTTCTTTTGAAGATATTTCCAAAATTCAGCCCTAGTGGTTTTTTCAGATAATTCTCCACCCCAACGTCTTAAAGCAACTCCAGGTTCTCCATTCAACTCTTCAATAAAAAAGCCTGTATCATCACCAATACTAACTAGCCCAGTCTTATAAGCGTAAGTTCGTGCTTTTGCTATTGCATTATCTTCAATCGAATTGACACCTTCTGGGACGTCAATCTTGATATTGAGGGATTTTGGCGATTCTATATTAAAATTATCGCCTAAATATAACTTAAAATCTTGAAGTTTAGAGGTGTTACCAGTTGCGATAAAAATTGTTTTCATAATTTTAAAATTGAGTTTGTTATTTTTCGATGACTTGATCGATAATACCATAAGATTTGGCTTCTTCAGCGGACATCCAATTATCGCGATCCATATCTTTAATGACCTGGGCGACAGTTTTTCCGGTATTCTTGGCCATAATTTCAGCAAGGCGCTTCTTCAAGAAGATACCTTCTTTAAGCATGATTTCCTGATCCGTAATTTTACCTTCAGTGCCTGAACTAGGCTGGTGAATCATAATACGAGAATTTGGCAAAGCAAAACGTTTGCCTTTAGCGCCACAGCTTAGAAGCATGGCACCCATGGAGGCTTGCAAACCGATACCAATAGTTTCAACATCTGGCTCGATATAATTCATAGTATCAATAATGGCGAGACCATCATAAACGGAACCGCCTGGAGAGTTGATGTAGAGCTTGATGTCTTTCTTGGGATCCTCATGGGCAAGAAAAAGTAGCTGGGCAATTACGAGATTAGCGGTGTGGGAATTAACATCTTCGCCCATGAAGATGATGCGATCGTTGAGAAGACGAGAATAGATATCGTATGATCTTTCACCACGGTTAGTGGTTTCGATGACGGTAGGGACGAGATAATCATTCACGATTTTTTGAGGTTTTGTCATATTTACTCCTTTATTTAATTATTAACTACTAGAGAGACCCTTGTCAACTCTCGGAATTGAATTGGAATTAATCTGTTCAATTAGCTGACTATTGTGATAAATATTTTGATTATATTTAGCAATGTCTTGATTTAATTTTTCAATAGATTTTTTAAGTTCATCGTATTGAAGATTAAGCTGATTAATACGACCTATAACTGCCTGCCTTTGTTTTCTAAACTCAGTCTGGTTAATAAAATCACCCCAAGCAGCGCGCGAGTTAAACTGAGTAATCTCGTCGCTTAGTTGTTGCTTTTGCTCTTGATATTGCTTGGTACGGGAGTTGATTGACTGCTTTTGTTTTTCAATAGATTCTTTTAAGCGATTAGTTTCATTCTTAAGCTCAATAAAAACATTATGATATTGCTGATTAAAACTAACGATTGATTGACGATCTGTAAAGTATCTTTGATAATAACGTTCGAGAGACGCGGGAAGGTCTTTAACCTCGGTACCAATACGAGAGTGGAGCTCGTCGTAAAATTCATCAGGACGATAATTCTGCATAGAAGTACGGAGATCAGAATCCGCAGGAAGGCTATCATAAACCGACTGGAGTTGGTCTTTTAGATTTAACTTTTCCCAAAAAAGGAGGCGATGGTAGGCAGCATGTAGCATTTCATGAGCCGTTGTAACTTCACGAACGCCTGGAAGTTCGGAAGAATTTACATTGTAGACATAGAGACGATCTTGATCTTCGCGATAACAACCTAGAACATAAATTTCTTGACTGTGACTATTACAGTTCTGATTAAAACTTTTCTTATCTTGCAACTCAGGATGGGTGGCGCGGAGAATGAGGTTAGCACGATCAGTAAGTTTTAGAGAAGAGGTAATAGATGAAAGTTCACCAGACAAGATAAAATCTCTAGCCTTAAACTCATCTTGAAAAATGTAGACGCAAAGACAGGCGAAGATTATAAGAAAGCCTAGGAAGAGGCCGCCAAACTTTGCGCGATATTTCATAGACTATTTTTCCTTTTTCTCAATTTCAAGAACTAATTTATCATTTTTAAGATCAACTACGACGATCTCGCCTTTTTTGATTTTCTCAGAGATGATAGCTTCAGAAATGATAGACTCGAGATAATCCTCGATGGCGCGACGAAGTGGACGAGCGCCGTTTTTAGGATCAAAGCCTTTGTCGATCAAGAATTCGGAAGCTTTTTTAGTAAGCTTTAAGCCAAAAGATTTGGTGGCGAGACGTTTTTTGAGATCAGAAATCATATTATCAAAGATCTGTTCAACTTGTTTCTTGGTAAGAGCGTGGAAAACTTCGATCGCATCAAGACGATTAATGAGTTCAGGTCGCATAGACTTCTTAAGTGCTTTCATAGCAGCGTTTTTACTAGCTTCATATTCCTCCTCAACGAATTTATCACTCTTTTTATTTTTGGTACCAAAACCAAATTCAGCATCGTCGTACATTTCATCAGCCCCAAGGTTTGAAGTGAGAATAATAATTGTATTGTTGAATTTAATGTGGTTGCCTTGTCCATCGGTTAAAACACCGTCCTCAAGGATTTGAAGTAACATATTGAAAACTTCAGGATGGGCTTTTTCAATTTCATCAAAGAGAACAACAGAGTATGGATGACGACGAACAGCTTCGGTGAGCTTACCACCGTCATCGTAACCGACATAACCAGCAGGAGCGCCGACAAGACGAGAAATATTATGTTTTTCGCCAAATTCAGACATATCAATTTTAATCAGTGCATTATCGCCGCCAAAAACCTCGCGAGCGATTACTCTGGCAAGCTCAGTTTTACCTACGCCGGTTGGCCCCATAAAGAGGAAGGAACCAATCGGACGTTTCGGATCACCGATGCCAGAACGGCCGCGACGAATAGCTTTGGCAACAGCCTTGATCGCTTCTTCTTGACCAATAACAGCCTTTTCCAGATGTTTTTCAAGATCGGTGAGCATTTTCATTTCGGAACCGTGAACTTTGGAAACTGGGATACCGGTTTTTAAGCTAATCGCAGTAGCGAGATTTTCTTCAGTAAGAGTAGGGGAGATCTCATCATTAATGCCAGCCTTTTCAAGTTTTTCGATTTCTTCATCGATCTTAGCGACGCGAGTTTTATAGAGAGCCGCTTTTTCAAAATCTTCAGCTTCAGCGGTTTCTTCAATCTTCTTTTGAAGATCCTCACGTTCAATCTTTAACTTTTTATATTCTCCACCACCTTTTTTATCGGCAGCAACTTTAGCAATGGCACTAGCCTCATCGATAACATCGATAACTTTATCTGGCATAAAACGGTCATTAATATAGCGCTTAGACATATTAATAGCGGTTTCCAAAATTTCATCCGGAATAATGACACCATGATGTTTTTCATAATGAGATTTTACACCCTTTAAAATACGTAAAGTAACAGTATCAGTAGGTTCCTCAACGATGACAGTTTGGAAGCGGCGTGAAAGAGCTTTATCCTTCTCGATGGTCTTGCGATACTCATCCATTGTAGAAGCGCCAATGAGGCGGATTTGACCGCGAGCAAGAGCAGGTTTTAAGATATTAGCGGCATCTAGGCTGCCTTCACCAGAGCCGGCACCGGAAAGGAGATGAATTTCATCAATAAAGAGAATGAGATCTTTATTACCAGAAGCTTCGTCAATGATTCCCTTAATTCTCTCTTCAAATTCACCACGAAATTTAGTACCGGCAACAACGGAGCTAAGGTCAACCTGATAAATTCTTTTACCGATTAAATTACCTGGGACTTCGTTTTTAACAATACGAGTAGCTAAACCCTCAACGATGGCAGTTTTACCAACGCCAGCTTCGCCAATAAGAACTGGGTTCGACTTGGTGCGACGACATAGAATCGTGACAGTGCGTTCAATTTCCTGGTCACGACCAATAACGGTATCAAGTTTACCTTGTTTAGCCATTTCTGTTAAATCTTGACCGTATTTTGTAAGCCACTTAAGAGGAGTTTTACGAGTGAAGCCAGCCTTTTTCTGATCAATCTTAGCATCTTCAGCCTGCTTTTCAGTGTATTCTTCAATGGTATTAGTAAGACTATTTAAATCGACTTTAAGACCTTGAAGAATAAGACTGGCACGAGAATTTGGCTGGCGCAAAAGAGCATAAAGAATATGCTCAGTGCCGATAATTTTGATCCCCTGCTCTCTAGTAAAATTAGCAGCCATGCGAAGAGTTAAGACGGCAGCCTCAGAGAGAGACATCATGGCCATCTGGGAGCCTGGCACCTCAACGGCGGTGTGGTTAATAGTTTTTTCAACTGACTCGAGATTAACATCCTCATCCGCAAGAAAGCGGGCACCAGTGCTGGTATCCTGAGAGAGGATACCAAGGAGAAGATGCTCTGTACTCATATAACCGTTATTATATCGTTTAGCATAATAATCAGATTTCTGGAGTGCAAAACGGGCATTCTCGGTCAAATTATTCATAATTTCTGTAAAATCATCTTGCATAGTTCTATTGTAAAGCAAAAACTAGCACTGTCAAGTGTAGAGTGCTAATTTATCGCATCCAAGCCTGGGAGAGGCAAGCCAAGCAAGAATTCAAGACTAGCGCCACCACCGGTAGAGATCAGGCTGTATTTTAGTGATGGAGATGAGTCGAGACCCCGTGAATTAACAGTATGAGCCTCGAGAAGTTTTTCAACGTAACCTGAGGTATCACCGCCCAAAATAATGGTTTGGTTATATTCAGGATTTTTTAGGCCAATAGTCTCAGCAATAGCTTTTGATGAAAGATCAAAACCTGGCTCCTCGGTTTTACCAGCAGTACCATTCCAGATAATAGTATGGCTGTGCTTGATGGTTGGGAGAATTTTAGATAAAGAAAGGTTGCCGATATCGAGCTTGTTCCCTTCTTGATCTTCACGAAAATCTTCGGCAACATAAATTTTAGGATCAGAAGGAGTATAGTCATCAGCGGCAATTTTGCCAACGACAAGAATATGGTCAGCAAGTGGAAGAAAACGATCAATCAGGGGTTGTTTGTCACTAATTTTTGCACCACCGATAACCACGGTAACTGGTGGCTTGGGGGTTTGAAGAACCTGGCTTAGATTTGTGACCTCTTTTTCGATGAGAAAACCCGCAACGGTGGGGAGAAGCTGAGGAATTTGGACAGTAGAGGCATGAGCACGGTGAATAACTGCAAAACCATCCTGAACATAAAGATCGGCAGAGGTATCATATACAATTTGTTTTGCAAAATCCAAACTATTCTCTTCTTCTGCACTGGAGAAACGAAGGTTTTCAAGAAGAACGACGGAACCTTGGGGCAAAGCATCTATCTGATTCTTCACAGTTTCGCCAATAGTCTGTGAAATAAAAGTAACTGGGCGATCAAGAAAGCGAGAAAGCTCCCCTGCAACTGGAGCAAGAGAAAGTGCAGGATCGAATTGACCCTTTGGGCGACCGAGATGAGAAATTAAAATAATATGATGAGCCTGGCCAGCTAACAGGTATTGAATAGTAGGGAGAGCAGCCTGCAAGCGGAAATTACTGAGTACTTTGCCGTCTCTCAGTGGCACATTAAAATCCGTGCGTACAAGAATGTTTTTATTTCGTAGATCGATATCACGAATCGTGGTTTTATCAAACATAACTATAGTATAGCCTTATGATACAAAAAATAATACCCTGTGGCGGGTATTATTTTCACAATATTGAATTGTTTTGCTATTAGATGCTACGAATTTGAATTGTGTCGGTGCCAGAAACGGTGTTTGGCTGACCAGAAACAATAACTGCAAGAACCTGATTGCTACCCTCTTTTGGCGCAACATAGCCAGAAGCTTTGAGCTCTTGAAGCAGATCGATGCCATAGTTGTCGGAGTACGGACGAACAAAGCTGGCATTTGCATAAGTAAGAGCAAGTTGACCAGCAACACGAGCGCTGCTTGTAACTGAGATAATTGGAAGAGTTGGACGCTCAGCAGCAATTGAGTCAGCGATAGCACCAGAAGCGGTTTCGCAAACGATAACATCAGCGTTGATTTTTTCAGCTAATTTGACGGCGGCATTGGCGACAGCATTATAGCTTTCATTCTCACCCTTTGGATCAGTGTCAAGTGGATTGACGCCGATGTGATTTTGAGTATAGAGAATGATTTTCTTCATCTGCTTGACAGCTTCAATTGGGTATTTACCCTGAGCAGTTTCGTCTGAAAGCATAACGACATCAGCGCCTTGAACGACGGCATTAGCAACATCGGAAACTTCAGCACGTGATGGCTCTGGACTATCAACCATTGAACCAAGCATTTGAGTGGCAACAATACAAAGCTTACCATGTTTGCGACAGAGATTAACAAGCTTGCGCTGGACAATAGGGACAACTTCATTACCAGCTTCAACCGCCATATCACCACGAGCAACCATGATGGCATCAGTGGCTTTAACGATAGCTTCAAGCTTTTCGTCGGTTTCAATAGCTTTTTTAGTTTCAATCTTTGCAACGATTTGCGCAGTTGAACCATGAGAAAGAAGAATTTGACGAAGTTTCTCGACATCTTCAGCACTCTGGATAAAGCTCATAGCAACAAAGTCAAAATCACGAGAAGCACCAAATTCGATGTCGGCCATATCTTTTTCAGTAATAACATCACCACCAAAATCAGTATCAGGAAGGTTGAGTCCTTTACGGCTCATAATAAAACCGTCGTTTTCAATGCGCACACGAACTGCGGTGTTGCTGACAATCTCGATGACCTTAGAACGGATCTTACCATCATACATAAAAAGTGGCTCGCCAACTTTCATGCGCTCAGCAAGATTGTACTGAACTGGGAGGGTGGTTGAACCGTCGTGTTCTTTGACAGCATAGTCAAGAACTAATTCGTCACCAGTCTTAACGTCGAGACGGTCGTCTTTTAAAATACCGAGACGAATCTTTGGACCTTGAAGATCCTGTAAGATAGCAACTGAACGACCTTTTTTGGCAGCAGCGTTGCGAATCCAACGAATCTGCTCGTCACGCTCTTCGTAACTTCCGTGAGAGAAGTTTAGACGGCAACCATTAGCGCCGGCCATAATTAATTCTGTGATTTTTTCTTCTGAGAAAACAGAAGGGCCGATGGTGGCCAAGATTTTTGTTCTTTTAAATAATCTACTCATAACTTGGATAATTATAACATATTTATAAGGATACTTATTTAAAGAGAAAATATTGTATTGTACTATATAAATATATAACTTGAAAGATGAAAAAAATGAACGAAAAAGCTTTAAAAATTTTTGGGTGGGTGGCAACCCGCACTGCGATGTTGATGTATATTTCTTATTTTCCGCAGATAATTAATAATCTAAATGGACATAGGAGTGGATTTTTACAACCTACGGTGGCAGCAATTAACTGTCTGCTTTGGGTTATTTATGGCTTTTGCCAAAAGAAAAAAGAATGGCCGATCATTATTGCAAACGTACCTGGTGTGATCTTTGGAACAATTGCTGCAATTACAGCCTTAATATAAAAATCTAGAATAGGTTTGCAAAAATTAACCCTTGGATAATACGTGAAAAACAGATAAGGTGCAAAGACTACGGACTAGTTAGATTTGATTTTTTGAAAATGAGTAGCTGAATAATCTTCAAGGGTGATTTGATCAGTTTCTCGGAAGTTTTTGAGATCCTTAAAGGCGGGGCTAGTTGATTGACCTTTATATTTGATTTGCCAAAAATCAGCAACTTCACCACTTGGAATAAATTGATCTAGATGTTCATGCCACTGAAGTCTGAGAGGGGTTTCGTGTAATTCTTTAGCAATAAGCTGATTTTCCACGTATGTTGCTAATGAATAATCTTGATCAAAAACAAGAAAAGTAACACCGCCCTGCTCACCGGGATCTGTTTTATGGGTTTTTGTCTGATAAATTGCGGTAATAATTTTACGAACACTCTTTTCTGGTGCAAGGCTCTGAAAGGTAGAAGACATAACAAGAACTAAAATAAAAATTACCATACTTAAAAACATAATTGGAGACTTGACCGACAATACAGTATCTTTTTTTGAAAGTAATTCTTTTTTAAAGAAAATTTTAAATATTTGTAGAGTACAAAATAATAAAAGAAAAGCAATTAAAATTTGCGCTGTATAAGAAGTAAACTGTTGACTAATTTGAATAAAAAACGGATTAAAAGTTAATACTGATAAAATAAGTATTGTAGTCTTTAAGGTAAATTTATTTCTAAAAAAGAAAAAGAGAGACAAAATAATTAAACCGCCGCAGAAGAACGAAAAAGAACGATAGGTAATTAAGGATGCACCAAAAAAATTTGACCAGAAAGATAATAGAAAAAAATAAATTGTCTGAACGAGAGTTTTATTAGTATCAAGCGGTGAAGGAGAAGCTTTGGTGAGAAAATCGCTAAAACACCGATAATTTTCAGCCTCTTGATTTGTAATCGATTTAGTAATACCACTCAGGCTTAACGACATATAAATCCCAATAAGAAAAATTAAAGAAAAAGCTAAATAAAACCGAGGAGTTTTTTTATTGGATTCCATAGTTTGATTTTAACAGAGTTTGGGGTTTTCGTGATAAGATAAAAATATCTGGGCGTGGCGCAGTTGGTAGCGCGCGCGGTTCGGGACTGCGAGGTCGCCAGTTCAAATCTGGTCGCCCAGACCATTGTAAAATATTACTAACGCTTTTTAAACTGGGAACTGGCGGAACGTCCCACGGGGTAAACGCCAGTTCAAATCTGGTCGCCCAGACCATATGTTTGAAATTAATTCGGGGCTTGGCGCAGTGGTAGCGCGTACGTCTGGGGGACGTGAGGTCGCCAGTTCAATCCTGGTAGCCCCGACCATAAAAAAGTCAACAACAAAAGACACCGCATTGGTGTCTTTTGTTTTAGTTATTTAGCATATTCAACAGCTCTAGTTTCGCGGATGACATTTACCTTAATGATACCTGGATAGCTCATGGTGGCTTCAATCTTATCCGCAATGTCACGTGCGAGTTTCAAAGCAGTAAGATCATCGATTTGCTTTGGCTCAACGATGACACGGATTTCACGACCTGCGGAAATAGCATAGGCCTTATCGATACCTGGAAAGCTGGTGGCAATATTCTCTAATTCCTTCATACGCTCAGCAAAGTTCTCAGCAGATATATTACGTGCACCTGGACGAGCAGCAGAAATAGCATCAACAATTTTAACAATAATAGCTTCTGGGGTGGTTGGTTCAATATCATTGTGATGAGCAGAGATAGCATGAACAACTTGATCGGACATACCATATTTTTTTGCTAGTTCGGCACCAATTTCAGCGTGCTTACCTTCAATTTTATGAGTAACTGCCTTGCCAACGTCATGAAGAAGGGTGGCAGTTTTTGCAATACGAACATCAGCGCCAATTTCTTCAGCAATCATACCAGCCATATGGGCCATTTCAATAGAGTGAAGTAAAACGTTTTGACCATAAGAGGTACGGAATTTTAGTTCACCTAAGAGGTGTAACATTTCATGAGGAATACCAATGATGCCGACTTCACGAGCAGCATCCTCACCAGCACGGATAACCTCTTTTTCAATCTCACGTTCAGCTTTACTAACTGCTTCTTCAATACTGGATGGATTAATACGACCGTCTTTCATAAGACGCTCCAAGGCATATCTTGCGACTTGGCGACGAATAGGGTCAAAAGAAGAAAGAACAACCATGCCAGGAGTATCATCAACCATAATATCAACACCAGTAGCACGTTGAAGAGCCTGAATATTGCGACCTTCTTTTCCGATAATACGACCCTTCATTTCATCATCGGGAAGCTTAAGAGCAGTAACAGTACGATCAGCAGTCACTTCGGAAGACATGCGTTCCATGGCAGTAACGAGGAGGGATTGAGCAGTGTCATCGATATCACGTTTAATTTCACGCTGCTGTTTGACGACAAGATTAACAAGGTCTTCCCTGATGTCTTTCTCAGTCATCGCAATTAGCTTTTCTTTGGCTTCATTTTTAGAAAGAGCAGCAATCTTCTCAAGCTTTTCTTGTTGCTTGTCGCGAATGGAATGGATTTCGTTTTTAAGTTCTTCAATTTCTTTTTCTTGACGAGAAAGACGCTCAGAACGTTTTTCAATTTGATCAAATTTATTATCAAGAGAAATTTCACGTTCACTAAGACGTTTTTCGGTTTGCTTCCAATCTTTGCGCCTACTATCTTCTTCATTTTTTGATTTTTCAGCAAGATCAGCAGCTTCTTTTCTAGCTTTCAAAACAATATCGGAGGCCTCATTCTTAGCTTTCCTGACAAGATCATCAGCCTTGTTTTTACCGCCATTCTCATTTTTTTTATCATAGGCAAAAATCATGCCAGCACCGGCGCCAAGACCAACAATAGCGGCGATAATAATCGGGACAAAATCCATATTCCTCTTCCTTTTGTTATATTTGATTTGCTAATATTTTCCTGATATTAGCTTTTTCAACAAAATATATAATAATTACATTTTTGATAAAATCATCCCCCAGACGGTTTTATTGTAACATATTCTTATTCGTATGGTTCAATATTATCAGTAAGCATGTTGCGAATTAACTGATTGGCAGTATTCTCCAAGCCCTGTTCTGCACTATCGGTGCTGAAGACGACTGGATCCACATAGAAATAATTATAATCTTTATAGGTGAAGACTTTGGTACCAAAACGAACGCCGGTAGTGGCATCGAAATCACCATCAGTAACCGGGATACGACTGAGACAACCTTGACGACCAAGATTTTTACCAGGATCCGCAAAAGATGGTTTATACTGAGTACCTTTTTGAACAGCATTAAAGCAAATTGAACTACGGAAAGCATAGCTATTTAAAATGTAACTAACACTGGTGAGGTTATCCGGGATTTTAATCTTGATGCGCCAATCAGTAAGATAGATATAACCAGTGGTTGCTTTATAGACCGGAACGTCTTCAGGCTTATTGATATTAGAAATACCAGTGGTTTCTTCAACAGCTTTAATAATTTTATTTTTAGTAGCAACAGTTTGCTCAAGGGTTGTAATTTTATCACCTTGAGACATACCAAAAACAAGGCCAATAATACTTAAAACTAAGAAAATTACCATTAAGATACCAAAGACAAGAGACATAGTGGTCATCTTTTTAAGGGATTTTAGGGCGATGGCTTTAGGGTCAGTTTTAGGATCAATAGGCTGAGGAAGTTCATTTTCTGGGATAGGAGGAATGGTTGGATTGGTGCTAGTTTGAAAGTCAAAATGAGTGGGCGAGACAACTGGAACGTTTAAAGAAGTTTGGGAAGTATTTAAATCGTTGGTACTATTCCGTGAATTAGTATTCTTAGCCTGTGTGGCAGCTAGATTAGCAGCATTAGCAATTGCTCGCTCGGCAAGTTGACTGTTGGAATTTGGGTTACCGGAACTGGCAGCCTGAGAAAAACCATTGTCGCCAAATGGACTACTTGAAGCGGTCGAAAAAGGATCTTGAGAGGTAGTAACGAAGGTATTATTTGTTGATTCAGTAGTTGCTGACTGAGTGTTTGCCGATGATGTTCCGCCACCAAAAGTCACACCACCAATAGTGGTTGAATTATTATTTGAGAAAGTATTTTTTTCTTGATCCATGTAATGCCCCTTATTCTTAAATAATTATAACAAAGAATCTCATTTTTTGGGCAGAGTAATATTGGCCGGGCGGCCGTAATCCGGTAGAATAATGGGGACTCGTTCACCAGTTGACTTATAAAGCGGAATTTCTAATTGATCAGCAAGAGTATTTACTATAGCAGCGCCAATTCTAAGACCTGTAAAAGAACCGGGGCCAGCCATAAACGTAATTTCAGTTAAATCAGACCAAGTGGCATGATGTTCGTTAAGCTTTTCAAGGATAACAGAGAGAAGTTGCTCAGCGAGCTGATTACCAAGTGGGATACGATATTCTGTTTCGTCAAGCCTGATGATAGTTTCGGGGGTTGAAGTATCAAGATAAAGTTTCATAAATTAATACTCCTCGAGCCGTCATCGTTGATCGTGATAAAAAAACGGAGATGATCTTTGGGAAGAAGGCTACTAACGGAATCACCCCATTCGATAATAGTAATAGTGTTAGGATTCTGAATGTTTTCCAAAAGATCTTCAGACATAATGCCAGGATCATTGAGGCGATAAAAATCATAGTGAACTAGAAAATAATCTTTACCAGCTTTCTGAAAAGGATAACGCTTAGAAAGAGTGAAAGTCGGCGAAGTAATTTCTTCGTCGATCCCAAGCCCCTTGGCAATACCTTTTGTAATAGTGGTTTTACCGGCACCAACATCGCCGACGAGCTCTATGATGGTCGGGGCTTCAAGCGTCTTTGCAAGGTTTTCACCAAAGTTGATCATCTGCTGTTCGTTAGCAAATTTCTGCATAGGTTTATTATATACCGGTTGAATTAAAATATAAAATACTTATGGTATAATTCAGTTATGAGATGCAATAATCGAAGCCTAAAGCTAATGCGTATTCTAAGTCTAATGATCGTAGTGACATGTTTAGCAGTAGTGGTAGCGGCGATCTTTGTAAAAAATAACTTAACAAGTACGAAGCTGGCTAACCAAAAAATGGAGGAGCTGGCACGCGACTATTATGAGAATGATTTTTATAAACGTTTCATTCGCGACCATGTTGCAGTGGGTCAAGAAGATAATCTCGGGCAATACTTTAAAAAATATACACAACTTGGTTTTTCGCCAGTGAAGTTGAGAAAGCTACTTGATTATAGTGAGAAAAATAACAAAGATATGTTGAAATATTTCTCACATGATAAATTTAGCTGTGACACAAATGGCTCTTATGCTTTAATAAAACCAAAAGACCCTTATTCGGTTAAAGATTACGAGATTACTTTTAGCTTAAAATGTAAGGAAGGCTGATTTTTTTAAATATCCAAAAAGGGTTATTGAAAAATAAATGTTTTCTGTTAGAATAATAACAGTACAATTTTGTATGGTCTCTTAGTATAACGGTTAGTACAACGGGTTTTCATCCCGTCAACGCGGGTTCGACTCCCGCAGAGATCACCATACCAGAGTTAGGGTCTAGATCGGACTCTTTTTTGTATTGCAATTCTTTGGTTTTCCAAGGAAGCGCCGAAAGTTTGTTCTTCCGTCGAGACGCGTATGTAGCCTAATGTTAGCCTTTCTAACGTACTTAAAACACTTGTTGCTCCAATAACGAGCAGTACTCCCCATTGAGCACAGCTCCCCACCAAGGTTGAAATTAAAAAACACCAATTTAGGTGCCGCAATTGAACTAATTCCATTATAATTGCTCATGATTAGTCGAGTAAGTATAAACGTTTTGAGAGCTTGCATTAATATCTCTAAATTAAGGTTTAATAGGAAAATCTTGCGAGGGGCTTCGCAATTGATTCGTTAATAAAATTAGCCGCAATAGGTGCGTGCTTTAAATATTGGACCGTTCTCGCAAGGGCTAAGGAGTTTATTATGAATAAAGATACCCACTATTGTTTTAAAGGTCACTCAAAAGCGTCGTAAATACCCAGAATGTGGCAAGTACTATGTTGAGCGCCCTGCGTTATCGCACGAGAATAACAAGACTAAAATTTGCCCGAAATGTGGGTTTGTGGAGGCGATTATCATTTTTGTGTAGATAAAGCTCTAGCTAAGAAATATTAGATTCGTCAAAACGTTCTTTGTATCTAGCAATTAAATCATCTGCAAAATGCGTGAACGATATATCTTCCAATTCAAGATCAAAATCTTTATCAACAAGACGCTCGTCTTTAAGTTGTTGTGTAGTTGTATAGAGAACTGGGGTATTGTTTGAAAAATCTACAATGAGAAGTGCACATCGCTCATATTTATAACCATCATCACTGACGTTCTTTCTGCCACTTATTGAGCTAAAGAAGCTGATGTATTTTTCCAAGTTTGTCTTTCTGGTTGAGAAAACCACCTCGTTATTCTTTGCATAAGATTCATCATACTCAAATACTGGTATAAGGTATACATCGCCTAAAACAATATTGTCATATATAGTATGCAAATTCATCGCTTCGGCGAAAGTTCTTTCAAAAAGTGTGTCTGAGTTTTTTGCTAGACTCGACAATTGACTCCTGACATTAACAACAAGACATTTTTCTGTAAATTCCTTGCCATACTCGTCATAGACATTTTCATGAGCTAGTGGTCCCCAAGTTATTTTAGTCTTGGTCTTAGTTGTATTTTTTGGTAAAACTGTAACATCCTGATCTTTTTGTTTCAAGAATCCAGCCAACTTAATCTCGGGGTTTGATTGTCCTAGTGGTGGATAAATTATTTCTGAATCGATACCGTGTTTAATAAGATCGTATTTTACCACTTCGTGTAGATATCTAATTAGTCGAGAAGACCTTATTATACCTTCCTTTGCCTTAGATCCATTGTCGTATTTTTTACCAGTAACATGATCTGTAGTAGTAATAATGCCAAGCTCTATTTTGTGCTTAATTGTAGATATACAATCGTTAATATCCATAGGTTTTTTCTTTAAAATAAGTTATAATGATTATAATAATACACTTTAATACCATAGACAACTGTGCTCATGCAACAACTCCTAAATTTGTTAGACCAAGGTTTCTCTCTCGATTGTATTGTAGCAAATTTATTGTTGCGCATATTAAATAGACGCCATATTAAGCCTGAAGATATCCTCAACGACGGCTTAAGAGATTTTTTAATCGTAAATGTACGAAAGCACCTTCCGCTTCTTAATGTAGAAGAATATTCGCTTTACGATATATCTTCATTCATAGAATCATCCATGAGCGATGGAGAAAAAGCTAAAGGTGGCATTGTATTTACGCCAAAATATATTTGTGATTTTATCGTAGCCGACGTGCTTGATGGTTATAAGCCTGGGCAAAAAATTCTTGATCCGGCATGCGGGTGTGGCAACTTCCTTTTTTCGGTATTGAATTACTTTCGCAATAGCGGATATAAATTAGATGACATCCTAGCAAACATAATCTATGCATATGACATTAACCCTGTTTTTGTTAAGTATGCTAATCTTCTTTGCGCCATATATGTAGTCTTAGAAAATCCAAACGTCAAAGAGATAAATACAAATATAAGGGTAGAAGATTTCTTATCCGAATCGAGTAAATCTAAATATGATTATATTATCGGAAATCCACCATACATTAATAATCATGATTTATCTGATGAACAAATTGGTTTTTTGAAATCCAACTATACAACTACAACGACAGGCACATTTAATATTTTTTATGCTTTCATAGAAAAAGGAATTAGCCATTTAACCGATGAGGGCTCACTTGAATTTATTATTCCTAATAATTTTATGTACATTAAATCAGCCGAACCTCTTCGCGTTTTTTTAAGTAATGGGATATATGTAGATACCATCATCGATTTTAGAGATAATACTATTTTTTCACCCGCTTTAACATACAATTGCATACTTAAGTTGAATAGACACCGAAAGACAAGAGTTCGATGTACGCAAATTGGTAAAACTAGTAATATCGCAGAATCCTTGCGCGATATTCAGTATGAAGATGTTCAGCTAAGAGGATTGCGACATTCGGTATGGGAGTTAACTAATGATGTTGATCAGGAACGATTGCGTAAAATCGAGTCTTTCAATATAAAGCTTGGTGATTATATAAAAACTGGCATCGCTACACTGAAAGATAAAACTTATATTTTAGATGGGTTCGATGACTCGAAAATAATGTACTACAAATATGCAGATGGCGAAAAGTTCTACATCGAGACTGACATAGTATTACCTTTTATAAAGGTGTCAAAATATATGGATCCAAACGATATAATGTATATTATTTTCCCTTACATTATTAAGGAGGGCAAAACAATCCCTCTCGATGAAAATATTTTAAAACAGAAATACCCTCTTGCCTATAAATATCTTGAGAGTCAAAAGGAATTATTGAATTCTAGAAATAGCCCAAGAGCGCCCATTATTTCGCCTTGGTACTCATATGGACGATCGCAAGGTCTTTCTAACTGGGGAGATAAGATTTATTTTTCTGCCTTTAGCGAAAAGCCAAATTTTAGGAGAATAAACGGCAATAAATGCCTGTACGCAAATGGGTATAGTATTAGTGGTACTCCAGTTGAATATCATATCCTTGAAAAAATACTGAACTCGTCAATCATGGAATTTTACATAGAAAAAACTAGCTACACTATCTCCGGCAATTATAAATGTTATCAAAAGAAATACTTAAAGAATTTCTCTATACCGCCTTTATCGCCAGAAAATATCGATTTTATTAACGATCACGACAGCGAAGAACTTAACTGTTATCTAGAAAAACTTTACTATTATAATGCATAATACAAAACTATCGACAAACGTTTTCTGCACTGTCGATATAATACCAAAACGCAGTATTCAATATATCAGTAAAGATCCATAGTAATTGCGATAAAAGCTGATCGCCTAGTTTATCTTCAATATTATCAGACAAGTGAGCCAAGCTATTACGTGTTCCTTGCCCAACTCTATTATTTCCAACTTTGCAGAGAAAGAACGCAAGATGCTTGAGATGATTGATGTCAAATACTGGAATGAGTGGATTTTCTTTGTTGTCAGAGTTTAAAAGACTCCCAAGCTCTAAGCCGTCAGTTGAAATATATTGCATATCCATCATTATATCTTCGTAAATTATCTTCAATATTTTTTCCGACAAGGCACAAGCCAACATAGTGGCACCATAGTAAATCGATTTTACGTCAGTTTTGTCTTTGTTTTTTCTAATAGATTCAATATTACTAATCAGTATGCCTATGTCTGTCGATAGCGTCTTTTTTCTATTCGATTTGGCGATGTCTTGAATATGATAAATAGCTGACGCGATAAGCTTGTAATATTCTTTAGCGTCATCGTCGTTAAGAAGAATTGCAAAAATCGTTCCGCCACCAACATTTGATTGCATTTGCAAAGCCAACTGACGACTATATGTGAAATATTTGTCCGTAGGCATGTTCACGCTACAAAAGTCTAATATGGAGTCTAGCTTTTCACACTCCCCTAGTCTACTTAATGCTCTAATATCATTGTTATTGTCGCTCTTGTGAAAATCATGAGTCAAACTTAGCAGTCTAGATTCCCAATGCTTGTTTTTTCGCCACATGTTGACTATCTCACCAATAGGAATTTCGTAGCTGACAGTCTTGCCATTTGTTTTTAGCCACTCATTTAGTTTGTCGTCTAATTCTTCCGTCTTTTGAGAGAATATGTTAGCTCTTTTATCTTTAATTTTTCTCAAATAGTTGAGTAGCTCTCGGTATATACTGTCTTTTACGAACAAATCTCTTCCAGTAATATCATCCTTGTTTAAATTATCAATAATATCGTATATGTAGTCCGTTTTCTGCGCTGCCACTTGTTTCAACTTATTATCTTTGCAGTTTAATATGATATCTGACAACACATTAAAAACATCGTTAAGGTGACATTCGATCAGACTGGTTGGATCCTCAATTTTTATCATCTTATCAAGCATTGCGGATCCATAATTGTTGGATAGGAGAACTTTTTTGATTTTGGTATACTCGTTAAGCAAACGATAGCCGTATTCATTGGCCAAGAACAACCACACAGGCTTTTTGATACTCTTATTATGTTCATAAATAAATTCTAACGTCACATCAGCAAGGGTATGGTCTAGTTTGTTCTTATTAAGGATGTGTTTGTAACTTTTGTTGATATATTTTATCACCGCACCTTGGCCGCCAATTTCTTCGCAATATTTGCGGCAAGTCAACACTAAGTCTTTAACGATAGTTTTATTCTCGTCGGTATTGATATATGGAATAATTTCTTCCATATCGCTAATCTTCTTGGCTAGGGAGAATAGCCGAAATTCGTCTAAAGAATTTATCGTGAGTTTTGTATAGACGGTAGTAAAAACCTCTTTCAAAAAGACATGATTATCTATGATGAATTTTACGTCAAACCCCGCCGAAAGATCTTTGATGCCGTAAAACTTATAAGAAATACAGCCACCCGATTTTTTTCGAATTTTTTCAATTTGAGTCAATTTTTAGGCCTCAGCAAAACTTTCTTTTTCTAGTTTAATTGTATCATGTTTCAACATATATTGCTGTCTCGCGTCAAGAAAAAATTCCACCCCTATTTTCTGTATAATAACTTTCAAAACCCGATTGTAATCAAATGGATACCACCTATTGACTATCTACTAGAATGTTTTATTAGAATCGTCGCCATAATGGTTGATATCTTCTGGCTCAGCCCAGAGCGAAAGCTTATGGACGCGCCATTTACCAATGAAGAACATCTGTACCATCGCATCGTTCATGTCACGGTTATTTAGCGCGCGTGGAATGTATGAAAGTGTAAAGTGGTACCAATTGTCGTCTTCCGTGTCTAACCTTGCAAATACACGTTTACCGCGCCCCAAAAGGCGCACGTCAAAGCGCTGTGCCAACGTCTCTAGTGAGTAAGTATTTAATTCGTGGATCGCATCGCGAACGGATGATTCTATTAACTCCATACGTTCAAGCTTATCGTAATCGCGTGAATTAAATCTGCCGTTATGCTCGAGCATAAAGCTTTCGAGTTGTCGGGCGGTAACCGGTATTGGTTCGCCGGGCTTTGTTTTCTTAAACGTGTGGCGTTTTGCCATAATACCTCTTTTCAATTAGAAAGGTGCGCCACTAGAGCGGTATTACGCGCAATTCTTTTTATGCGCTTTGAGCTTCTTCATTGCCCAATCATAATGAGAGGAGAGAACGCTCACGAAATATGAGCCAAGCACAGAGCCGCCTACCCAAGGATACATGCCTTTGGTGAATAGCTGTTCTTCGCTTAGGCTTTCGGCTAGTTTCATGACATCTTTATGCGATTTATCGAACATTTTACGTGCGTCTTCAAGTGAAGTTTTTTGATGTTTCTTCCAGTATTCGACATTCATATCACCATAAGTCTTCCAAGTATATGGTTCTGGTAAAAACGGTGCGTTACCGCCCTTATTTAGGTTCGTATCGACGAACTCAAGTAACATGCGGTGCCATTCGTATAAATGAACCCAAATATCACGTAGATTCTTATCGCGCCCCCAATGGCGTTCTTTCTTTGATGGATCATTGGAGAAATCAAACTCAGTATTCATTTCTTTCTCGCTCATTCCATCGGCCATTTCAATTAGCTTAGCGTAATATTCTTCGCCAGCTTTTAATAAGTCCTGTTTATTGCGTGGTCTAGGCATAAATAAGTCCTTGTTTACTACTTTTATTTTATTATACCACCTGGCGCATAGCCTTTAATTTTGCCACAGTTAAAAATAGACGAACTTGCCATCTTCACAGATAAAGCCAATTGCGTTACGCTCTTTTTCTTTCTCGGTCATATGCTTTTGTTCTTCTTCCATCTTCATTAGTGTTAGCATGAGCTTGAGCATATTCTCCTTAGCTTCTTCTGACCATTCTACATATTCTTTGCCTTGGTTTTGTTGTTCTTTTGGATCCATACGCACTCCTTATTAGTATTGATCCAATTTTATCATTGACATTGTAAGTTCTTAGGAGATCTTTAACATTGGCAATGCGACCTGTCTGCCGTCCGGGTTGCTAATGCTTCGGGTTGTATTCTTCATTTCTAGTGAGACCGGGGATATAGTTTGTAGGATATAAAACCGTAATAATACCCTTAACGCGGTAGAAGTCTGATACGAGGTCGTTACAATTCGATTGGACTCGGTCCACCATTTTATAAATTTGAGCCAGATGGCTCTTTTTTGTGCTTTTAATTTTATTTATAATCTCAATTGCCGTATTAAAAATATCTTTACTTCTTCGTTCACTTTAATTAGCAGCGTTACCATCTACAGTATCATTATCGATAAGGGGGCTCAGTGAATAATACATCGCAATATTTTACTAATACAGAATAATTAACGGTTTACCAAAGCCAAGTATTATATGACGTGTGATATAATCCGGATAAAATGAAGGGTACGACACAAATTGATTTATCAAAATATAAACTAATTGTCTTTGATTTTGATGGAGTAATAGCCGATTCGTTGAGATCATATAGAGAACTCGATCAACAGCTGATTCAAACATTATATGGAATTCGGGAGAATGTACAAGAGATCATAAAATTCCGAGATAAAATTAAGAATAAAACTAAGAGTGATTATGATGATGAATATTATATGGCATTAAATGAAAAATATGGTGGTGGCAAGAAATCTTTAGCAGAAATTTATGCGAAAATATTTGAGATTTTACCAACGATACGAAGCCAAATTAAACCCAAGGTGGGAGTAATTCAGGTGATGAAAGAAATAAGAGAGAAACATAATTGCAAAATAGGACTAGCCACAAGTTCTGAACGCAGTGAGATCAACTTCTTTTCATCTAATAATTCATTAATCGGCAGAGAAATTAATTTAAATGAGTATTTTGATCGAATTGTGACCTTGGATGATGTAAGAATGCCGAAACCAGATCCCGAAGTCTATCAAAAATTAATTGATTTCTATGCAGTTCCTACTGAAAAAGTGTTAGTGTTTGAAGATAGCCTGCTGGGAATTACCGCCGCTAAGGCAACAGGGGCGGCGGTGGTAGCTATTGAAGATACTCATAATAGACAAGATCTTAACCAAATCAAAAATCTTGCCGACTTCTGTATTACAAAATGGGATAAATTAGTGCTTTAATCTCGAAAGCATGTTTTTTGTGTTATAGTTAAGGAGGTACTTGGCGCCATAGCTCAGCTGGATAGAGCAGGAGACTTCTAAGCTCAAGGTCGTAGGTTCGAACCCTACTGGCGCTACCAAATTATTGTTTTTGTTTTAAGTAAAGAAAAAGATGATTAAACTAATCATCTTTTTTGATTATTTGATATTTTTACCAATTTTTATATGTATGCCTGATATAAGGTTTTCTAGAGTAAGTTTTTTTGGTAGTGAATTCCATGAGTGTTAGATAAGACGGAAAGAAAGCGTTTAATTTATTGAACGGTTTAATGGCTTCATGAAACGTCGTAAGAGCACCGACAACTAGGAGCTTATCAGCGTAGGTCTTAAGAGTATTACGAGAATTATCTGGCGCCCATTTTTTGGTGGGAGAGATTAGTCCACGAGAATTATTAATTAGTTCATCAAAAACGGGCGGGACAATACCATTATGCATATGTCCAGAGATAAAATAATCGAATTCACGAAGTTGATATTTGATTTCTGAATTATTTAAAAAAACGGGAGAGTGAATAAGGGCGAATTTCAACTTCTTGGGTGGGAGATGATAAAGATAATTCTCTGGTAGAGACTGTAACTCTTTGATCATCTGAGGGAGATTTTCAGTAACACCATTTTTGGATTTGTAATATGCTGGGGACTGAGTGTAACCTAGACAATAAATATATTGATCCTCATAGACTTGATTGTCTAAGAGATGGACATTCTTAAGCTGACGAATTTGATCAAAGAGCTGGTTATTTTCATCATATTGCCAACCGTGATGGCCGCCCTTGGGTTTGCGGTACATATCATGATTCCCCACACTAATAATCACCGTGGCGAGTTCACCTAAAGACTTCAGAAAATTCAAAAAGCGTTGAAGTTCAGATTCGGCATCAACCATATCCAAAGTATCAACAAGATCACCCGGCATTAAGATATATTTTGGAGCGAGGGATTTAGTTTGCCTGGCAATGGCTTCTAGCTTTTGATCTGTCACTTGATAACTAAAATGCAGATCCGACATAACCATAATCTTAAATGGATCTTGTAATTTTTTATGATGATCAAAAATAGACGGACAAAAAAGACGATAAGTACTTAGGCGAAATAATTTCATTTTTTAACTAATTTATAATAAATACTTGGAGCAAAACGCATACTAGCGAGAGGTTTTTGAAATTTCTTCTCTAAATTGACAAGAGTTTTAGTTTTAAAGATTTTTTTCATGGTTTGACTTCTGAAGTTGGAAACGGAAAGAATATCAGCAATTTCAAAACCAGTTTTTCTGAAGAGATCTTCAACATAGGCTGGATGATAATTATAAAAACCGTCTTTATCAATATTTTTAAGATTGGAAGGAGTCTTGTCAAATGGATTAATCTTAGATTTTTTAAACCAGTAGCGGAACATTTTAGGCAGGGTACGCTTATTAGCAACTTCAATCACGGCAATACCTCCTGGTTCGAGAATGCGGTAAAGTTCATTAATAACGGCAGGGAGATCAGCAAAATGATGAGTGGCGCGAACCATTAAGAGACAAGAGAATTGATTATCTTTGAATGGGGTGTGATAGATATCACCCTGAGCCGTATTGATACGATTACCAAACTCTTCCTTTGCCTGGTCAAGCTCTGTTTGAGAATAATCAAAAAGGGTAGCAGTTTTAGCACGATCGAGATATTCCTTGGCGAGGCGACCATAACCACCGGCAATATCAACAAAAGTATCCATCTTGCGAGGGAGAAGACGCCTGATCGCAAGGCGGTCTGCCATGTCTTCATATTTACGATCGGCATCTTCCCAGAAGATTTTTTTATAATCATAGCCATTGTAGTCGGAAACGACTTTCTTGTTTTGCTCTGTCATGGTAATGATTATAACACTTAAAAATTTTCCATGATAGTAAATTACCACGGTTTCTATTATCTAAGTGTTAAAGAGTTTAGCTTGGCTTGATGACTTCGCTAAGATATTTTCAGTGTAGCTAAAATATGTTATTTTGTCAATAACGATATTCTGGTCATGCAGATAGTTTTCCACAACCACCACCAATCTGCATGACCAATATTACCTCTTACTAAGCTGTTGTAAATTTATATTTATCAAAAAAATATTCCAAGTGTCCTTCTAATCCATGAACATATCGTTCCGTAGTTTCAATCCTCGCATGTCCTAACATTTCTTTAGTCTCCATTAGCGAAGCACCATGTTTTTGGATGTCAGTTGCGAAAGAGTGGCGTAAAGCATGTGGGTAGAAGTTTTTGAAGCCAGCTTGATAAAATGGCTTTCTCATCAAATAACGTATGTCTTCAACTGACATCGGCTCATTTTTTCCGGGTGTTCTCACCCAGATAAAATCGCTTATTCGGTTTCTTTGAATCCAATCGTCTAACCGACTTCTTGCTTCTTCGCTCATATACGATTCACGTGCTTTCGATCCTTTACCAATAAACGTTACCATTCTTCCATTAAGATTCATAAGTCGAAGATTGCGTAATTCAGAAATTCTAAGCCCGCAATCAAAGCAAAGCTTTATTAGCAGCCACTCTAAATGATCAGCATACTTCAATACTTGCTCAATCTGTTCTCTAGTGTAGTAAACACGACGAGGCGGTTGTTCTTTACATTTAATGATCAATCTTAGTTTTAGTTTCGGAAATGATACCCCCATGTCTTGAAAATATCGAAGCATAGCGACTAGATTGACTAGCCTACCGTTGATTGTCCTGCCAGAACATCCACGAGCAGTTTGCTCCTCTATCCATTCATTGATGTGCTTGTTTGATAATTCACTAAGACTGTTAATCTTAATTGTTTTGAGGAACTCCCTACAAATCCATCTTTTGCTGTGAAGTGTTTGCTCGCTCATACGACGAACATTCTCGCAGTAATTCAAATATTCATCAATTGCTTATCTATTGATTTTAAGTTTTTCATATTCTTCCTTATTGAAAGAAAAGCCCCAAGCTCGGCTAATCACCAAGCAAGAGCTTGGGAAGCTTTTCGTGTTTAAATTAAAATTAAATTACTTTTTTAGTTAAGCCTATTACTATTGGTATATATGGTTATATGGGTGTGCGGATTTCGCACACTTAACAGGGGTCGGGAAGTGTGCGGATTTCGCACACTTCATGGTACTTTTCCACAGACTTATCCACAAAAAATAGGGTATTTTTCCACATCTTTTCCACAGATTTTGTATAGTTTTCCACAGGTAAAATTTGACAAATAAAGGGAGGTATGCTTCTTCAGCTACCTCCATAGTTTTTGTAATTTAACCTATATTATTCTAAGTAATTTAATCCCTGAAAAAACCCTCTGACCTCGTTTAACATCATCAATAGCTATTAAACCTAAACCAACAAGCTTATGATTTAATCGGTAAAATTGAAACCTATCAAGTCCAAAATCTTGTAGTATGACACGATTAGAGATCCTAGCATACCCATACTTATCTGGCTTAAATCGTGATATATAATCTTTCAGCGAGTAATACCAACTCCACGCTACTAAATCACCACTAAAAACGGTGGGGAGCGTCCTCTTGTCCATCCTGACGTAATAGCTATTAGTCGACATTTTACCTCGCTTATAATGAGGCTATTCCATGAGAAAGCCCCCTCGTCATTAAAACGAGGAGGCTCAAACTCCATTACATCAATTTCCTTGAGTGTAATAAAAATTACACAATATGTCAATCCTTTATTTTAGCCCAACGAGCCTGTACGGCTCTTCTGGCTGCTTCAGAACGTTGCTTAGCACTAAGGCTCTTATTTGGCAGATTTTTGGCTAATTTAGACGTATATTCATCCCATTTGTCAGCTTTATCTTTTAATTCATTATATTCAGTTTTTGGGATGGTAATATATTCAATATCGTTATTCATATTTCTCCTAATAGTGGTAAAGACTTGACTATTTAGTTATGTCTTGCTAGAATGGAATCGTTATGTTAGATTACTTTCGTCTTCGTGGGGCGAAAGTAATTTTTATTTCAAGTCTTAATCGAGAGATTTTGAATGAAATACTCATAGCTTCCTCCTTTCTACCATTTTTTAATGTGCCAATGTCTTTACCACTATCTTAATTATACACCACATGGCGTATAAAGTCAAGAAGATTTTTCTATTTTTTCTTAGTAAAAAACACTAAGCGAATAAATTTAAAAGTTTCCGCATTTTACTATGCTTTTGTGTATTCTACGATCACATGCCATCTCTTGGTTTTGCTGATAGCTGAACCGACTTGAAATGCAATATCACCAAGTTTTGGACGAATAGAAAAACCGCCATGCCATGCTCCATCAACACTATTGGCACTATTTCCATAAAGCCATGGAATCGGACGCCATTCATCATAATCAGATAAGGCTTCACAGTGAGCAAAAACTACCGTATTGATGGCATTTGCCTCAGCTAACTTTGTAGACGCAGGAATAAACCCAGTGCCTTTAACTACTTTACGATAAATAGCCTTACCATCTTCCCATGTACCTATGATTTGTTCGCCGGTAGTATATTTGTTATTTAATTTTGATAATGGAATCATACCATTGCCACCCTGTTAAATCACATAATCATGGATATGATAAACAAACTTATTCTTGATCGAGTTGCGATTTGGAAACCAAAACTAAATGATGAGTTTTCCGTTCGTCAATCACCGGCTGGACGAACTTATTTTGAGCATAATATTGCAAAAACTACTCAAACTCCGACATATCGTTACGCTAAAAATTACACCATTGGAGACAAAAATGTCGTCAAGTTCTGTCTAATGATTTTGACAACTTCAGAGTCCGAAAAGACTATTGAAAGCTTCTTAGATAGCGTTGCTAAACAGATTGATATTGCTTTGGCTCAGCGAATTGTGATGACTGCAACTGATACTAGCTTTGAGTACACAGATTTTTATTTTAATGAGGAGACGAAATAATGGCAGCAACTTTACCATATCCTAATATGGATTTTACACCACTGGATGTTTTAACCGCAGCAGAAATGGATCAAATGGTCGCTAACGACAAGTACTTAGCTGATTTTTGTGCTGGTTTAGCAGACGGAACCAATATTGGCAATGGTATGATTCAAGCATTTAATTTTTCATCTGAAGAAACAATTGCTGGGAAATGGGTGGACGGTAAAACTATTTACAAAAAGACCATCAGCTACGGCACCCTACCGAATAACAGCACTAAAAGAGTTGCCCATGGCATCTCTAAACTAGATAGAATTATTAAAGTTGAGCAATCTGTAACGAATGCGCCTTGGGATGAAAAAGGTGCAATATTCCTAAGCTCTACCAGTGCAGCACCATTCAACTTCTACTTATCAAACACAGAGGTGGTAGTAATTACTAAAGACGACAGGTCTCAGGCTACGGCATATTTTACTCTGTATTACACAAAAACTAGTTGATGGATTTAGTCGCCAATCGCTAGCCAATCATATTTTGCGTTGACGCTATTATGGTAGTTTGTTCTTAAAGTAATAACTGCTTGAGTATTACTGATAGAACGTATCGTCGCAACATAAATTTCACCATACAAACTAGCGCCGTTTTGCGCTACTGAGCGTGGAATAACCATAACTGCTGGAGCATTATTAAAGGGATGCGGGAAGGTTATTGTCGTTGTCGTTGGTGTTCCGGATGGGTAAAATGTTCCGTTATTAGTTCCATATTGGATATTTTTATCAATCAATGACGACCAATTAAGTTTTCGTGCTTGAATCATACCATTGCCACCCTATAATCGCTTACGCTATATTCATATGAATAACGATTCGGCTCTATACCAAAAATTAGGAAAGATGGAAGCGGACATCAAGAATGTCAGTGATCAACTATATGAAGTTAATCACAAAATAGACACATTTAATGCAATATCTCAACGAGTTACAGTCTTAGAAGAACGAGCTGCAGACCGATCTAGTCGTCTTCATAAACTTGAAGAAAATCAAGCTAAAATCGTCTGGGCGATTATTACAGCAGTTCTCGGGGCAATCCTTAAATTCGTGATTATTGATGGAGCGCATCGATGAAAAAGACGAATTGGCTATCAGTTTTAACTTGGGGAGGATTGATGCTATTTAATATTTTATTTTGGCTATTCATGACCTTGAATGGATGTTTTATTCAAGCATTGGTTTCGTATCTCGTTATTGGAGTATTATTTATAATCTTAATGTTTAAGGAATTAAAATGAGCTTTAAGCAAAAAATCTTTCCAAACCTAGATGATAAAAAGCTTGTCGTTTACTACCAAGGCAAGCCTCTGACAGATTGGTTTTTGTGGTGTCTGGCTGTAGCACAAAAAACATTTAACGTTGCTCCTTTTGTAGAGTCTGCTCAAATTGCATGGAGTTGGAGTAATACGAAGCATCAAGACCGTAATCTTCCAGATGGATGTTTTGTCCCTATTTGGTGGACTGG
>CALIXF010000006.1 GCA_938046735.1 uncultured Candidatus Saccharibacteria bacterium
AGGTGAAAGGAGGGAAGAGTGAGATACATGTTCTTGGGAGACAGTTTTTTTATTACTTCCGTCTTCTAAATTTTCTGTTTCATAATAAAGATAATTAAATTTTTTAATGGCGGTAACAAGGGAATTAACGGATTGATGGTCAAAGAAAACGCCATTTTTTTCATCTAAAATATAGTCCTTGGCGCCGCCTTTACTATAGGCGATGACGGGACAGCCGGCAGCGAGTGCTTCGACTGGGGCAATACCAAAGGGCTCTTCTGATGGAAAAATAAAAGCCTTGGCATTTTTTAGATATTCTTTTAGTTCAGATTGCGGCATAGTAGAGAGTAGGGTAATGAGATCAGGGTGCGTTGCCGCGAGACGTGCGAGATTTTGATGTTCAGGTCCGTCGCCGATAAGAACGAGCGGTTGTTTTTCTTTAATACAAGCTAAGATGGCAAGATCAAGACGTTTCCAGCTTACTTGACGAGAAAAATTAATAAAATAACCATTTTGAGCGGGAGAGATGATAGATTTTACATAGTTTTCCACAGTTGCACATTGACGACTGGACGATTTTATATTATGACCAGATTCTGGTTGTGCTTGACTATATTTGCTTTTAATTGTGTGATAATTTTTTTGTTCAATTTGACTTCTGTTGTTTTTTATTGTGTCATATGTTTTTTGATTCATTTGATTTTTTTTATTTTGATGTTGTTCTAGTATTTGACAATTCCCTTGTTTGATGTCTTTATATTTTACTACCTCTGAAAATTTCTCCGTGTTGACTGGCGGATAAATAACTTTTGCTTCCCTCTTATAAAATTTTTTGATTTCCGATTTGGCAAATTCCGAGATAGTGATGTAGTAATCTGGACGAGCGGCCGCTTCAAGGTCTTTTTTTCTTAACCTTGGTAAAAGAAGCTTAAAAATGGGGCGGACAAGAAAATTGAGTGGTCCAAAACCAGGATCTTTTTGGTATTCTATAGTTTTGCCCCAATAATATTGGGTGGGAACGTGGCAATAGCAAAAATGGACGCCTGGTTTGGTTTTGACGTATTTAGCATCACAACCTGAAACAGAGATAACAAGGTCGTAGTCAGTAAGATCGAGATGTTTAAAATAAGCTTGGCGAAGCGGGGCAATAAAGCGACGAGTGAAAGCGGGAAAAAAATTTAGATAACCGGTTTTCACTTCGGCATCTTTAAACCAATCGATTCCTTTCGAGCGGTATTGAGAGGTATAAATGGGGGCGGTTGGAAAGATCTGATGAATTTCGCGGAGAACCTGTTCAGCGCCGCCAACGACAGTAAGCCAATCACAGACCAGAGCCACTCTAAGTTTCTTGTTTTTTGAGAAGGTTTTTAAGTCTTGATCAGATTCACCTTGAGTAGTTTTTGATTGCGATGAAGTAAGAATCATTTTGCTCCCTTACGAATCAAGACGGCTTTTATAGTGCGTAAGATAATCTGCAGATCGAAGAGAATAGACCAGTTTTGGATGTAATACAGATCAAGGGCGCGGCGTTCATCAAAGCTAATTGAGCGACGACCAGAAACTTGAGCGAGACCGGTAAGACCGGATTTGACAGTAAGAAGAAGTGAACGATCACCATAATTCCGAAGCTCACCAGGTACGAGTGCTCGTGGACCGACTAATGAAATGTCACCCTTGAGAACATTTATAAGCTGAGGTAGTTCGTCGAGTGAGGTAGCGCGAATAAATCTGCCGATTTTGGTAATACGAGGATCGTGTTCAAGAAAGTCACCATTTTCACGATATTCTTTACTTATTTTAGTAGCATTTTTAAGCTTCCCTTCCCGTTCCATTTTCTGGAAAGCAGCCTCGGGGCTCATACCACAATATTCAATTTTCATACTACGAAATTTATGAATCTTAACTTTCTGATTAAAACGACTTAGACGGATTTCAGAATAGATAGCATGAGCTTTAGGAGTGGATAATTTAATACAGAGCCAAATGATTAACATAAATGGAGAGGAGATAAGAAGTAAGAAGAAGCCTAAAAAGAGATCCATAAAGCGCTTGGCGACTTTGGCGCTGCCAACCAACGGGGTAGCCTTGACCATAATAACAGGGGTACTACCAATGAGCTCTAATTCGCCCATAGAAGTCGAGAGAGTAGTTTCGGAAGGAGTGAAATAATAATGTAAATGATGATTAATGGATTGGCGATAAACATATTCGGTCTGTTTTTCGTCTGTCTGGAAAATAACATCGGCTTCACAGAATTTAAGAGCTTCCTTTAGTGACGAGTACTGTAATTTCTTGCGATATTCCTTAGGGATATATTGATTCCCGGCCACAACGCCAACAACGCGGTAGCCTTCTTCTGGAAAATCCAACATTTGTGAGATTAGGCGTAGAGTGGCCTTAGAATTACCGATGATAATAGCACGGAGAGAGCCAATGCGCTGTTGTAAAATAAGTCGACGGATAAACTTTAAAAAGAAACGAACGATGGTAAGCGAGAAGAAACAGATAACCATGGCATAAAAAGCAATAAGACGAACTGGAAAAAGATCGCCCTCTAGGAAAAAATCAAAGCTAATTAAGAACATGACACCGATGACAGAGGCAGCAAAAAGACGAGAAGTTTCTTGCCAGCGAGAGCGGGCGAGAAAGATTTTTTTATTATAAAGTCCAAGGATAGCTAAGATAATCAGCCAGACTGGCACCATAACTGCAACTGAAAAAGTAAACTTAAGCGGGTCGGAGACAAAGTAATAGGGGCGGCTGTCGATTTTAGTACGGATAAGATAAGCAAACAAAAAAGATGCAATGATTGCCAAAGAATCACCAAGCATCAGACAAAAACGGAAGAAAACAACGCTAGAATCTTTTTTCATTTAAAGATATTTTACTCTAGAAATAGGAAAAGGTACAGATGCTTAAAGGATAAGAATTATTGATATATTCATAATCTTCTTTTTGAAACGATTCAAACAATTAAGATTATTCAACTGTAACCGATTTAGCAAGATTGCGTGGCTGGTCGACATTATTCCCTTTAGCTACAGCCATATGGTAAGCAAATAGTTGATTGAGAAGATTAAAAAGAATTGGAGTAAGAATATTAAAGTTGGTATCAATTTTAATGATAGACTCAACTGGCAAATCAAAATCGGTATCAGTAAAGACAATGACATGGCCACCACGTGCAAGAACTTCCTGGATACCAGAAAGAGATTTCTGAAAAAGAAACCCTGATTGCAGAATAACAACCTCAAAAAAGCGATCATCAATGAGAGCGATAGGCCCATGCTTCAGTTCACCGGTAGGATAAGCGTTGGCATCAATATAAGAAATTTCCTTAAGTTTTAAGGCTCCTTCAAGTGCAATTGGATAATTAACGTCACGACCAAGATAAATAGCGTGCTCATAGTTTTTATACTGCTCAGCAAGTCTTGTAAGGGCTGGGTTAACAAAATGAAGAATTCGAGAAATTTCATCGGGAAGTTGGGCGATTTCATCGATTACAGGGGCAAGGAGACGAGGATTGACACCTTTAGCCTCGGCAATAGTTAGACCGAACATAAGGAGAGCAGTGACTTGAGAAGTAAAAGCTTTGGTGCTGGCGACAGAAATTTCAGGGCCGGCATGAACATAAGTGCCACCGTCTACCTCACGGGCGATAGTAGAACCAATAGCATTAACGATACCGATAGTTTTAATTCCCTGTCCTTTTATTTCACGAAGACAGGCGAGAGTATCAGCAGTTTCTCCAGACTGGGAAATGATGAGAGCAACTGAATGATCAGGGATATAGGCATGACGATAGCGATATTCAGAAGCAATAACTGGCTCTATTGTGACATCTGGTAAAAACTGCTCTAAGAGATATGCGGCGGTCTGAGCAGCATAATAGGCAGTACCACAACCAACCATAATAAGATGATGGACAGATTTTAATTCTTTTGGGCTAAGATTGGGCCCACCAAGATGAACGGTATGCTCAGACTGATTAACACGACCGCGTAGAGTTTCCTTAAGACTATTTGGTTGCTCCATAATCTCCTTGAGGAGAAAATGATCATAACCACCTTTTTGAATAGCAGAAAGATCAGTAAGAATTTCTTCAACTTGAGCTGAAACTGGTTGTAAGTCAAGGGTTTTTACCTCGATATGATCTTTTGAAACAAGAGCGACTTCACCATCATTAAGATAGATAGCTTTTTTTGTATAGCCAACGAGAGCGGAGGCATCAGAAGCGATGAGGGTTTCTTGTTCACCAACGCCAATAACCAGTGGAGAGCCTGAACGAGCGACCACAAGATGCTTAGGATCAAGCACACTTAAAACTGCAATACCGAAAGTGCCCTTAACCAGCTTGAGAGCTTGGGTAACTGCATCTTCAAGAGGATATTTACCAGCCTGATAAAAACTGTCAATAAGCGCAGCTAAAACCTCAGTATCGGTATCCGACTGAAAGGTATATGTAGTGAGCTGTTTTTTGAGTTCCTGATAATTTTCAATAATGCCATTATGGACAAGAAAAATTGAACCGGCTTGATGAGGATGAGCGTTATTTTCAGTAGGATTACCGTGAGTAGCCCAACGAGTATGCCCAATACCAATAGCATCATGAGTACGATGATCCTTAATCTTGGACTCGAGATTTTTAATCTTACCAACTGCACGTAGCAAAGTCGCTTGATGGGATGGACTTAGGGTAACTATCCCGGCAGAATCATAACCACGATATTCAAGTCGCTTAAGTCCCTGAAGTAAAAATTCCTGTGCATCTTTTTCTCCGACATAACCAACAATTCCACACATAAGTGAACCTCCTTAATGAGGGTATTATAGCACTATGAATTAAGTTGTAGAGAATTAATTTATTTTTTAAGAATAGAAGAGGCAAGATCGAGAGCATTTTTAATAGCAACGTCCATATCCCAATAACGATAAGCGCCGAGACGACCACCGAGAATGATGTTTGGATAACGCTCCTGCAAGAGGTTGAGATATTTTTGGTAAAGAGCTTCAGAATCTGCATTATTAACTGGGTAGTAGGCCTCTTTACCGACTTCATAATCGGCTGGATATTCCTTGCAAAGATAAGATTTTTTGGAAGTTAGAACTTTTGGTTGGTGAATTTGATAATACTTATAATCGTGAGTTCTAGTATATGAAATATCTTTGTCAGCCTCGTTAATTACAGCGTGACCAAGGTCATCATTTGTCCATTCAGCCTCAAAACGAAGACTACGATATGGCAAAATACCCAATTCGTAATTTAAAAGCTCATCAACGGGGCCAGTATAAATCACTTTGATTCCCTCGATTTCTGATTCGACATCTTTAAAACTAGTGTTTAGGCGAACTTCGATATTGTTAGAATTCAGCATGTTCTCAACAATTTTAGTGTAGCCGGCTTTGGGGATACCTTGATGTTTAGCAGAAGCAAAATAGCGATTATCGTGATCAAAACGGACTGGGATGCGTTTTAAAATTTCGGCACTGAGATTTTTAGCACTTGTTCCCCATTGTTTTTCAGTGTAATTCTTAATGAAGGCTTGGTAAAGTTTTTCACCAATTAAAGTGATTCCCTTTTCTTCAAAATTCTTAGGCTCTTCGATTTGATATTTTTCAATATCTTTTTTAATTTCTTCAGCAATAAAAACCTTTGCCTCCTCGGCGGTAAAATTTTTGCCATATAAGAGATTAATGGTATCAAGATTGATTGGCATAGGATAGAGTTTACCTTCATGATGAGTCGGAACGGTGTGGACATAATCGTTAAATTTGGTAAATCTAGTAATGTAATTCCAGACCTCATCGCTTTCAGTATGAAAAATGTGTGAACCGTATTGATGAATCTCAATACCGGTTTCTTGATCTGTGTAAGAATAGGCATTACCGGCAAGATGAGGACGACGATCAATGGTTAATATTTTCTTGCCAGTAGCAGCGAGGCGCTCAGCAACAGTCGCGCCAAAAAATCCGGCACCGACAATAAGATAATCGTAATTCATATTTTTCCTTTCTTCTTAAAACAGTTTGAGATATGCATCAGCGACGACTTCAGGATCACCTTCTTTAATGATTTTTCCTTGATCAATAAGGATGGCACGATCGCAAAACTGGCGAACATTTTCCATAGAGTGGGTGACGAGAATAACAGTCTGATTTTTATCAAGAGAGGCGAAATACTGATTACATTTTTCTTGAAAAGCGGCGTCACCAACGGCGAGAATTTCGTCAAGAATCAAAATGTCACCATGAGCACGAATGGCAATGGAAAAAGCGAGACGAACCTGCATACCAGAGGAATAATTTTTGAGTTTCTGATCCATGAAAGGGGCGAGTTCAGCAAACTGCACGATATCGTCGAACATCTTATCCATTTCCTCGTTGGAAAAACCAAGCATAGCACCATTCATATAGATATTCTCGCGACCGGTGAGTTCGGGGTTGAAGCCAACGCCGAGTTCGATGAATGGAACAAGTGACCCATTAACGGTAATAGAACCAGAGTCAGGAGTGTAGATCTTGGAGAGGATTTTTAGAAGCGTAGATTTACCGGAACCATTACGACCGACAATGCCTAGAAATTCACCTTTTTTGACAGTAAAGCTAATATCTTTTAAAACTTCCTGTTCCGTATAGCCTTTAATACCTTTAAGTCGATTAAAGATAGCTTGCTTCAGTCCCCATGAGCGTTCAGTAGGGAGTTTAAAACTTTTTGATAAATGATCGACGATAATAATATCTTCTTGATCATCGAAATGTGTCTGGCTAGAAGATTTTTTTGACATAGAAACTGGTTTTGTTGTTTTGGACGATTTCTTCCCTTTTTGTTTTGACATTAGGCTTCCTCCGCAAAATACTTAGATCTTTTTCTAAAATAAATACCACCAAGAAGAATAACGAGAAGAACAATACCAAGTGGAATTAAATAGCATAGACGCTCGGGGAGATAGTTCCAAGTAGTGATGGTCTGATCAGTAATAAGGAAATAACGAACGTCTTGAATTACTTGAGCTATTGGATTTAAGAGAAAAACTTTAGCAGCAAAGGGGCTAGCACTTGCAACCATAGTGATGGGATAGATAACTGGTACAGCATAGAAGAGAGCCTGCATAAAGACTTCCCAGATAGAAGAAATGTCACGATATTTAACGTTAATGGCACCAAGAAAGAAGGAGATGCCAAGCGCAAGGACATAGAGCTCAAGAATAACAAACGGAACAAGTAACCAGCCAAGATTGGGGGTGACACCATTTACGAGGGCAAAAATAATAACAACACCGAGATTGATGAGAAAATTAATTAGCGCTGTAACGGTGGCAGAAACAACCAGGATCCATTTTGGAAAACTAATCTTACGGAGAAGATCACCACGAGCAACTATGGCCTGAATACCCTGACTGGTGCATTCAGAAAAAAAGCTCCAGAGTACGGTGCCGGCAAGCAGATAGACTGGATAGTGTGGAATATCGCCACCCATTTTTAAGATTTTAGCAAAAACAATATATAGGATGGCAAAGAGCATCATGGGGCGTAACACTGCCCAAAGATAGCCAAGCACTGAACCTTGATAGCGTAATTTAAAATCAGTTTTAACGAGTTCCTTTAGGAGGATACGATTTTTGCGACTACCGAGATTAGGTATTTTCATATCTTAAATTATATCATAGAGAACTTAGACAAAAAATATTTTCCTAATGATACAATAGGCATATGAAGCTACCATTAATTTCAATTATAATTCCGGTCTATAATACTGGCGAAATAGCAGTTAAATTACTAAATCAACTAATGCAAGATAATTACGAAAATTTAGAAATTATTTGCGTGGATGACGGCTCAAAAGACGATAGCTTTTCCCTCTTGTCGGAGTTTTGCCGACAACAGAAACTAAAAGGATCTAGCAAGAAAATTATGTTATTACAGCAAGAAAATGCGGGACCAGCAGCGGCAAGAAATACTGGACTAGAAAAAATGCATGGGGAGCTAGTAGCCTTTATTGATTCTGATGATGCGGTGTCAAAAAATTATTTGAGCGAGATGTGTAAACTACTACTTGAAAAAAAGGTAGCAGTGGCAACATCGGGTTTTTTATATAAGAGAATCCATCAAAAAACCAAAAAAGAGATGTTCACTGAGAAAATTCCCGAACGAGAAAAGGGGGAGGACTTTAAGACTTATATACTAAAGAATTTGGCAAAAGATGGCAGGCTTTATGCTTCAGTAAATAAGATGTTCCGAACAGATGTAATCTTGAAACATGAACTAAAATTTCCGACGGGATGGGATTTTGCGGAAGATACAAATTTTGTTTTGCAATATCTGAAATGTGCAGAAAAAGATGGGTTTGATCAATTGAAATTTTTAGCAAAACCTTATTATATTTATCATTATGGAACAGAGACTAGCACGGTGGCAAACTCTTCTCTACCCTGGAAAAATTGGCAGAAAAGTTTTAACTATTTATTGAAATGGGTTGGCAAGAATCCGACCAAAGAACAAAGATATTGGTTATCACGAGTAATGATACGATGGCGGATTTCCCATGCACTAGCAGTAGCAAGAAGTAATCAAAAAATAACAGAAAAATGTAAGTACTTAAATCCGCTGGTTTTACCATTTGCCAGCTTAGCAGCAAAGATTAGAAAATAACCTTGATTTATTTTTGATTATTGAGGAAGTTAATTGTATCACGCATAGCGTCAGCGACAGTAAGTTCGGTTTGCCAACCTAGTTCGCTTTTGGCTTTTGAAGGATCAGCATAAATTTCAGCAAGGTCACCTGGACGACGATAGGTAATTTGGTGTGGAAGTGGCTTACCGCTGGCATCCTCGAAGGCTTTAATAATTTCAAGAACGGAAGAACCTCGACCAGAACCTAGATTGTAAACCTTAGTACCAGGGGTGGCGGTGGCCTTTAGAGCTGCAAGATGACCTTTAGCAAGATCGACAACATGAATGTAGTCACGGATACAAGTACCATCTGGAGTGTCATAATCGTTACCATAAACTTGTAATTCTTTAATTTTGCCTTCGGCTACGCGCATGACGACGGGCATAAGGTTGTTTGGAATACCATTTGGATCTTCACCGAGAAGACCGGAAGCATGAGCGCCGACTGGGTTAAAGTAGCGTAAAATCACTACGGAAAGTTCGGGACGAGCAGTTGCTTCAGATTCGAGAATTTTTTCAATGACATGCTTAGTTTCACCATATGGGTTAGTGATGCCAACACCAGTGGTCATAGATTCATCAAGCTTGCCAGAATTGAGACTGCCATAGACAGTGGCGGAAGATGAGAAAATAATTTTGTTAACCTGAAACTCAGCCATACACTTCAAGAGATTGAGAGTACCAGTGACATTGTTTTCATAATAACGAAGCGGTTGCTCAATAGATTCGGCCACAGCCTTAAGTCCGGCAAAGTGAATCACAGCATCAAAGTGAGTACTAGAGAAAAGTTCGCGCATTTTTTGATAATCAAGCAAATCAACCTGATGGAAAACTGGAGTTTTACCAGCAATTTGATTGATTTTATCAAGAACAGTAATTTTACTGTTAAATAGATTGTCAAGAACTTCAATTTCATGTCCTTGACTTTGTAATTCGACGACGGTATGAGAGCCAATATAGCCAGTGCCGCCAGTGACGAGAATTTTCATATTCTTAGCTCCTTTTTATAGCTTTTATTCTATTATAACTTCTTTGTGGTGATTTTGCGAAAAATTTGATAGAGAAAGCCCAGAGGAGAGATAAGAAGTTTGATATAAAAATGGAGTTTTGCAGTAAGAAAAGTGTTCTCAGATTTGCCATCTAAGAGGTCGTGGACTTTTTGACGATAAACACTAAAATATTTTCGATCAATGTGATGAGTGATAGAATTATCAATAAAAGCAAAATAAGCTAAAAGAAGAGAAATTTCAGCAGCATATTTTAGATCGGGGGTTTTAAAATATTTTTGAGCTTCTATAGCCATTTGCTCTTTAACCTGAAGTCGTTTTAGGGTTTTCTCAGTAGAAGAAAAATCTTTAGTAATGCGAGAATTTTTTCGTTGATAAAAATAAAGTATATCCTCAAGATACTGCACATTCTTTGCAACGGAATAGAGTTTATAGGTAGTAAGATTGTCTTCGTGAATTTGGCCAACTGGATATAGAATATCGTAATCGGTGAACAGAGATTTTTTATAAAGTTTATTCCAGGCAAGCACGTCAAAGTCACGTTGATTGAGTAGAAGATTTTTAGTAGCCTGAAAGCCAGTGAGGAGCTGAGGTTTAAGGGGATAGCTAGCTTGACGATCTTGATAAATTTCTTGATAACCACAAACCGAAATATCAATAGTAGAATCTTGAAGAAGAGGAGCGACGAGCTTTTCAAGATAGTTTTTAGCGACATAATCATCGCTATCGACAAAACAAACGAACTTGCCGTGAGACAATTTGAGACCTTGGTTGCGGGCGGCCGAAACACCGGCGTTTGGCTGATGATGAATTTTTAAACGAGAATTAGCCGAATATTGATTGAGAACTTTAGAAGTTTGATCGGTGGAGCCATCATCGATAACGACGATTTCAAAATCCTGAAAGGTTTGAGCGAGGAGAGAGTCGAGACAGGCCTTAATATATTTTTCATTATTGTAGGTCGTAACAATAACAGAGATTAATGGATTTTTAGACATGATTTCCTCCTTCAATGATTGGGATTAGCTGTTCTTTTATGGTTTTTGAAAAATCAAATTCTTTGAGGTATTTTTTTCTTGAAGCTTGACTAAAAGATTTAATTAATTCTGGGTTTAATAAAAGCTTACGAAATACTTCTATTAAAGATCGAGTGTCTCTTGCGGGAACTAGAAAACCATTTTTTTCGTGCTGAACAATCTCCGGATTACCGTCGATATTAGTGGCGACAATGGGTTTTCCAAGCATAGTAGCATCAATGAGCGAGAGGCTGAGTCCTTCAATATGTGAAGCTAAAACAAAGATTTCGTTAGAAGCAATTTTCTCAAGAGGCTGATTGGTGAAGCCATGATAAATAATCTGAGTGGTTTGATGATTCTTACAATAATATGCTAGAGAGCCAGTGCCATAAATATGAAGAGTGGCAGATGGGAATTCTGGAGCAATTTGCGAAAAAGCGGATATAAGTTCCTTGATTCCCTTATATTCTTCGAGGCGACCAAGATAAATAAATGACTGCGGAGTAATAGCGTGGTTCTGATAATCTTTGAAAGAGTCGATGGCGCCATTTTTAATGGTAATAAGATTTGAAAAAAACTGAAAAGGAGTTTTTTCTATAAGTTTTTCAAAAAAAAGTCGTTCATAATCTGAAATAAAAATAATACGATTAACTCGATTGGCAAGTTTAAGGATTTTTTTACCGATTAAATTCTTATATTTTTGTTCAACATTTTGTAAAACCCAACTGCGAAAATCCATGTGATCAATCCATAGAACTTGGATCTTGAGTTTATTAGCGGCGAGAGTGGCAGCAATCCAATCATCGCGAGACTGAATAATAATGGATTGTGGCTTAAATTGCTTAAATTGATACAAATACCAAAAATAAAGATAGCACTGCCAGAGTACATAAAGGGGTAGTAGAAAATTCTTAAGACCACTCCAATTCTGAAATTTCAAGAAAGGGGCTTTTTGACTATCGATCTTGGCTTTTTGGCTATTTGTAAATAACTCGGAGGAGGAAGTAAAGATAATGGGATGATAATGATCATCTGTTAGGGTTTTTGATAGAGTAAGCTGGTAGGTTTCGCCACCGCCATAGTTTTTAGGAAAAGTATTACGGATTAGAATGATTTTTGGCGAAGTGGATGACCTTTTAATGGTTTTTCTCATAGCTTAATTATAACATTAGATACACTATGCTATAATACAAGCTAATATGAAGAGGTATGATTTAACGGTTGCGATAACTGCGCATAATGAAGGGCTAGTTGCGCACAAAACAATGCGGAGCATTCTGGAAGCAACAAAGAGGCTTGAAGAAAAAAATATTAGTTTTGAAATATTGGTGCACATTGACAATGGCAACCAAGAAACATTGGATTATTTTGATGCTTATAAAAATAATAGTAATATATTGATATTCAAAAATAAATTTGGAGATCTTGGCTCTTCTAGAAATTTCCTAGTACAAAAAGCGTCTGGAGAATATATCTCTTTCTTGGATGCTGATGATTTGGTTTCCGATAACTGGCTACTTTTAGCATACCAAACTATAAAAGAGTCTCCATTTGAAATAGTTGTTCATCCGGAAGCAGTTTTGAACTTTGGACTAAATGTACCTAGTGTTTTAACGATTCAAAAAGACTCAAGAGATAAAAACAATGACACTGTAATAATGATTGGTGAAAATAGGTGGTGCTCTGTTGTTATGGGGAAAAAAGAGACATTTTTGCGTGTACCCTACCATAAGCTTGGAGATGGATATGGATACGAGGATTATATCTTTAACGCAGAAACTCTCAAGTTAAAAATTAGCCACAAGATTGCAAAAGAAACCGTCTTATTCTATAGAAGGTCAGGTTCTTCAATGTTATCAACTAATAATTTAAATAGTTTCATTATTCCCCATGTGGGGCTTTTTGATATAGAAAGCCTCCAGGCAGCATTCCCGAAAAATACTAAGTCAGATATAAAAACCCCATTAAAAACACGAGGATATGCGCTGTATAAAAAAATAAGAAATAATAACTTTCTAAATTTTTTTATTACACCACCAGCAAAATTGACACTTAAATTACTTGGTAAATACGAAAAACTGAATACAATCAATTCCCTACCAGATTTCTTATATGAGCATTGGATTAAGATCAATCAAATTGATACACAGTTATACCCATATAAGGATTTGATAAAAAATACTTCTATATATAAACCAGAGATGCATATTGCGATTGGTAAAACTTTTATTGATATCACGTCTAGGATTAAAAATTATAATCCTAACTACATATTTATTGTTCCGTGGATAGTAAGAGGTGGTGGAGATAAGGTGCTTTTAAATACAATAAAGGCCTTAAAAGAGATTCATCCAACTTGGACATTTTCGGTAATTAGTACATTACCATCAGACAATATTTGGGCAAAAAAACTTCCAGAATATGTGGACTTTATTGATTTTGGAAATTCGAAGAACAGCCTAACTGATTATGAATCTGATATTCTTTTTTCAAGACTAATTACTCAGCTTAATTGTAAAAATTTACATATAATAAACTCTGAATTTGCCTATTTGTGGGCGATAAGACATAAAATATTATTACAAAAAAAATATAATCTTACTGCATCCGTTTTTAATACTGTATTTATTGAAGGAAGTAAAAATCGAGGGCGTTTTACTTATGTTAATCCATATATATTTATGCTACGTGACACATTAAAGAAAGTTTACACGGATAACCAAACCGTTGTTGATGAATGTATTGATGAACATGCACTAAATCCGGTTTTATTCAAAGTTCACTACCAGCCAATTGAGGAGCAAATCATTCAACCAAAGATTAATAATGAGAATAAGTTAAGAATCTTATGGGCTGGTAGAATTACTTCTGTAAAATTACCAAATATCCTAAAAAGTATTGGAGAAAATCTATCTAAAAAAGATTTTTCGATTGATATTTATGGTGAATTCTCACGTGACATTAAACATGATTATTTTGATAACATTGAGACAATCACATATCGTGGGACATTTGATGGCTTTAACAACATACCAACGAATAAGTATGACATTCTCTTGTATACTAGCGAAGCAGATGGTGTCCCTAATATTATTCTAGAAGCAACAGCTGCTGGACTACCAGTAATCGCAAGTAATGACGGCGGAGTGCACGAATTTATTAAAGATCAAAAAACTGGAATTTTGATTGACGATCCTTGTGACGTCAAAAAATACGTGGAGTCATTAAATAAAATCCAGAAGAATAAGACTGTTTTGATTGACTACGTGAGAAATGCCCAAGAATTATTAAAAAAGCGCCATTCTTTCAATTCATTTGTCAAAGAGATAAAAAATGATTTTAAGGGAATATAAGGAGATTTATGTTAAAAGTTAAAGAGTTTTTACAAATAAATAAACATGAATTGCGATGTTTAATAAAAATTTTTCTTTTAGTTTTTATCTTTAATATTGTACTTTTATTTTGTGTAAATACTTTATCGAACGGAATGGTTAACGACACTATATATAATGCCGATTCTATGCGAGCTTTTGACGATCTAACAAACTTCCACGGCAACCATTACCGAACGAGAGTTCATCCACTATTTGTAATTTTTACCCAACCTTTCGTACAAATCTTAAAATTTTTGCTAAGCTCACCAAATGCAACTATCATATTTCAAGCCTTTATAGGTGCATTGTGTGTAATTCTGCTTTATCTTAATTTAAAAAAGCTAAATGTAAACAAGTTTAATTTAAATTTGGTACTTGCACTCTTTGTATTATCTTTTTCACAAGTAGTATTTATTTCAATATTTGAGACCTATATCTATGCTGAGTTCGGTTTATTATTAATGTGGCTTGTTGGACAATATCTAATTGATAAAAAATTAAACTATATAGATATATTATTGTTAATTGGACTTGGGGTAATTGCAATAAGTATCACTATTACAAACTATTTTCAGTTTATTATTTTACTTAGTTTTATAACAATTTTTAATAAAAATCTAAAACATAGAATTCTAGTTTTCTTTTCTGTTATTTTTCTGTCATCGTCTGTAGCTGTAATGATCGCCTGTTTGCAGAATGTTATTTGGCCATCTGCTAATAACTTTTTCACCGCCTCTATTGATGGTTTTATCCTTCATAAAAATTCTGAGGAATTCCTATATATTGATAAAACATTCTCAATTAGAAATGTTCTAATGCAGATAAAGGCTAGTACAGTTTTTCAGTTTAGTTTATTGGGTGATTTTAACTCTACGCAATTCAACTTTTATAGCAATATTATAATTAATACCATTGCGTGCCTTTTATTTGGAGGACTGATTGCGGTTAACGCTATTTTCATTCTGCAAAATAGAAAACGAATTTTGAAACATAAATTCTATTTAAGCATACTTTTAGCTTACTTATTTAATTTTATACTTCATATTTTCTATGGACCTAGCGAGAGTTTCTTATATACATTAAATTACATCTATTTACCATTAATTATGATTTTCTATATTGTGAATAACATAGAAAAGACTCATATGAATTTGATAAAAAAGTGTAAGTATCCAATCTATACACTTATTGCAATTATTTTAATTGCACAGATTATTGGCGTAATACGATATCTGGTTTCAATATTTATGATTTTTGGTTTTAATCATGTAATACCAAAGAAATTGTTCGTTATAGCTGTAATGGCAGTAATATTATTAATTTTTGTATGTGTAAAAAAGAAAATATTTGCAATAATTGGAGCATTAGTTTTTACACTCCTTGCAATATTGGGAGTAAAAGTAATTAATACTTCTTTGAGCTCAAGACCCATCCGAAATGAGGAAATGCTAATTGCAGCAAAATCTGATTATAAAAATTTCTTAAATTCCAAAAAGAATATTGAACTGATTTCCAGTCTGGCTAATTACTATTATGAATTGAACATCAATCTAAATCGTGAGCATTTTTATCTTGGTAAATTCGAAAAAACTAATAAACAGTATTCAAACTTTTTCTATTTTGGAATGGTAGATCGTGATAAGCTTCTATATAAAGATGGAAAAATAATTGATGTAAGATCTAAAAAAATTATTAGAGAACTTCCCCATAAATATGAAGTTATTATTCCAAATGAATATACGGTATTATTAGCTGATGAAAAAAATAATATTACAAGAATTTACGAAGATGAAAATGGTGTATTTTTAGAAAATAATGAAAAAACTGAAACCTTAACAAAAGGTAAACAAAAGTTTAATCTTCCAAGATTTGAAGGTAGAAAATATGCTAATATACTTAGGGTGTTGAATCAGGAAATCTTATTTAATTTTGATGGGATACTTTTAAAACCAAATATTATTAGTTATAAGAATAGTAATAACGTTTGGTATAGAGATACTATGTTAGCAACGATGGTTTTAGAAAATACCAATAATACTCATTTACTAGAACCTTGGATAAAAACTATTACTGGAATATATGACTGTCAGCGTTCATTAATAAATAATGATCATAGCTGTGGAATTAAAGAGGCTGATAATCCTGGCGAATTACTCTATATGCTTGGAGCTATTAAAAATAATCGTTCTGATTTAATAAATAAAATCATCGAAGAAGTAAAGAAAAAGGCTAAAAATGGACTATTCACAGGGATTGTTGACGGTGAGGAAATGAGTTTTTATCCTACAAGCCTATTACTATTTGGAGCAAAGAAAAATAATATTGACCTAAGCAGATACCTAAAAACTCCAAAGACACCGGACCATTATGCGAGTCTGACGTGGTGGGATAAGGACACACCAAGACAAAATTTGCCAGTAATTGAATCTAGACTATTTTCATATCTTGAGTGGGCATCAACACATTATAAAAATGGCAATTATGGTAAAGTTAACATACTCGATGAGTACTACCCGTTATCTTATGAAGCTGGTCTAAATCAAGCTATTGCAGATGACCAAAAATTTGTGTCAGAACATTATAGCGTTCTTGAAGGACCTATATTAACGCATGTCTGGCATGCATCAGAAATGTTTTTACTCTTGATGGAGTTGAACTAGTTATTATTCATCTTATGAAAATACTGCTAATGTATTAGCAGTATTTTATTTATTTATTTCCAGTCACTAATTTGATTCTTTTTAACAAGATATGCCGACTTCGCAAGTTTTTTAAGTGGTGTATCACTTTTACTATCAGAATAGAATTGGTCGATTCTTGGGTCTTTGCAAAATTCATATAGACGCTTTACCTTCTCTTCACCACGACAGTTTTCACCAGAAATCTTCCCCGTTTGAAAATCCATCTTAGTACCAAGTAATTCAATCTTTAAACGATCTGTAATTCCTTTTAAAATAAATTCAGGTGAAGCAGAAATAATGAGATCATTAGACTTATTTTGATTGAGATACCATTTTTTTATTTTATATTGGTGAGCATCCCAAAAACCATTCAAATCTAGAGAATGTACTGATTTTAAAAAACTAAAGAAGCGTTCTTTGAATTGTTTACGGCTGATTAGTTTGCTCTTAAATAAAATGGCAGAAAAAACTTGATATGGTAAATAAAAGACTAAGAGAGGCTGTCTCTTAACAGAGTATTTCCAAAAGTCTAGTGAAGCGTCACCATCATAAATTGTTTTATCAAAATCATATACGTTCATATTAAAGCCTAATAATTACCATGAGATAACTAACAAAAATGAGGCCCATAACAGCAAGGTATTTATTCTTCATAATCACATCAGCCGGATCACCATATTTATCTTTTTCGGCAATATAGATATAAGTAATCATGAGAATAATAAGAAGAGGAACACTAAGCAAATATAGATCACGATGTTCAGTGTTTGCATTAACACACCATTCTGTATAAAATACGATAATTAACATGAGAAACATATTCATGATGGATTTCAGAAATTCGGCGTTATACTTTTTCAAGACTGCACGTGTTTGACTACCGGTTTTAGTAATTTCGTTATAACGTTTTGAGATACCGAGATAAAATGCCCCCGACATAACAACAAGATAAAGTAAGGCAGAAATAGCAATATTAGTTAAGCTACTACCGAGAAAGAGACGAATAAGAAAACCGGAAGCAAGAATAGTAATATCAATAATTGGTAAATTTTTTAGACCAAGCGAATAGAAAAGATTGAGCAAAAAATATGTCATGATAAGGGCAATTGAGATTCCGGAAAATCGAAATGCTATTGCAATAGTAATGGCAAGGATAAGCAAAACAGTAAGAGTAATCCAAGCTTCTTTCCTCGTGACGGCACCACTAGCTAGAGGTCGATATTTTTTTACCGGATGTAAACGGTCTTTTTCAATATCTTTATAATCATTGATAATATAAATCGAGGATGCAACTAAACAAAAAACAAAAAAACCAGCTATACTACTACGAAAATCTTGGAGAGTAAGATTTCTCAAACCAAAAATCAACGGTAAAAAGATGAGGAGATTTTTGATGGAATGCTTTGGTCGTAAGAGTTTTATGATGTTTTTGATTTTTTGCATATAATTACCTATTTATGACTAAAGATTTGATAGATATTTTCTGCAAGAATTTCAGATACGTCAATAGTGTCAACCTTGGTTAATTCTGACTTAATGGGAAGAGTATTAGTGACGACAATTTTATCAATATCCTCTTTACCAAGATTCTCATAAGCACTACCACTGAAGACTGGATGGGTCGCCATAACGCTAACTTGCTTAGCACCCTTCTCTTTAAGAGAGGTAGCCGCATGACAAATGGTTCCAGCAGTGTCGATCATATCGTCAATAATAATAATATTTTTACCTTTGGGGTCGCCAATAATGTTCATGACTTTACTTTTATTTTTGACATAGCGATTTTTATCAATAATAATGACGTCATTACAGTGCACAAGGTCGGCAATCTTACGGGCGCGTTTGACACCACCTGCATCTGGCGAGGCGATGGCGAAAGAGTTTTTCTCATAGTTTTTCTCAATATAATCGGCAAATTGTTTTTCGAGAGTGATATTTTCTATAGTCATATCAAAGAAACCTTGGGTCTGTGCGGAATGAAGATCGATAGTAATGACGTGATTAACAGCAACAGAATGTAGGATATCGGCAATAACTTTTGAACTAATTGGAGTGTTTGGTTCTGCCATACGATCTTGGCGAGCATAACCAAAATATGGAATAACAAGATTAATACTTTTTGCAAAACCACGTCTGGCAGCATCTGCTAGAAGCAGAACTGGAAAAAGATGCTGATCAATAGGTGGATTGGTAGATTGAATAATAAAGACATCTTTCCCCCTAATGTCATCAAGAATTTGGACATGAACTTCACCATCGCTAAAGGTATCGGATGTACGATTTGCTAATTCTAGACCGAGGTGATCTGCAATTTTTTGCGAAAGCGAGTGATCGGTTCCGGATATTAAAACACAGTTTTTTAAGCAAGCTTTATCTACCTTCATCATGTCTTTATTATAGCATGCGATGAAAAAATATAAAGAAATCAAAATGATCTAGAGAGTACGTTGAAGGATCCAAAATTGAGCCCTATTATCTTCCCCCCATCTTCCCCAAAGCTGTACTCGATTTTCATCAATAGCAAGTGAGGCATTAACGTCCATAACATAAATAGGATTACAACTATTTTTAAATACAAACCCAGTACCGTTTTGAATAGCTTTCCACTTTTGGCTACAAGAATTAGAGTCTGCGGGCAAGAGGAATAATTGCTCTCCATTTTGCACCTTGTTTAAGTTAACGCTTATGGCTTTATTTGATAATTTACTAATGATCTGATATTCATTATTGCCAAGATGCTTAAACTGCCATTGCTGTGCAGCGTTATTTTCTCGCCATTTATGAAAGAGCTGTACCTTAGCATAATCTTCAGTATTACCTTTCGCGACATCAAGGAATTGATTATTGTTTAGTGCAGTGGTGATATTATAAATACCATCTTGAATTAGTTGAGTTTCTTTATTAGGATTAACTTTTTCAATTACCCATGCTTGAGCTTTGTTGTTATTCTTTTTATTAATTTGCACCGGTGATTCATCTACTGGGTTCTCATCCTTAACGTTAATTGAATGATTTACATCACAAGAAGAAATAAATCTAAACTCACCTGTTTCTTTCTTTTGTATATTCCAACGTTGAGAACAATCATCAAGATTTTCGTTCTCGAGTTTTATTTGTGGATTAGTCTCTATAGAATTTACATCAAATGAAAGGTTCTTACCGGAAAGCTTACTTTTTATTTTATATATCTCATCACCGATGCTCTCTATATTCCATTTTTGAGCGATATTATTATTAGACCATTTAGAGTAAAGTTGCACTAATGCGCCACTATCTTTATTTCCTTCGCGAACATCAAGGTATTTAGTTTTGTCAAGCAATGTTTTTATAGTATATTCACCGTTATCGATAGAACCGTCTTGACTGGAATTCTGATCTGGTTTATTGAGCGGTTTCAACTCTTCTTTTTTAATTTGTGTTGAATTCCCAAACCACTGATTAAAAGTGACATAAAAATTACGATTACCATAAGCACCACAGTAGGCGGTGCCTGGGTAGTTGGCGAGAGAGCCAACGTTTGGCTGATATGGAGTATAGCGATAGAGAGCGGATGTGGCGCGGTTTTCGATATTAACTACAGAACCACCACAGTTTGGATCTGGATTATATTGGACATAATTTCTACCTACTGGGTAATTAGTCCAACCTCCATTCAAGACTGAGCGAAATAAAGCCGCAGCATTTCGAACTTGGTTTCGGAATCCATAATACTTTGAGTCGCATTCCGCAGTGTCAGGACAACCAAAGCCGGTAGCGCTACGGTATTGGATATGATTTGGCCAGGTATCGGTAATGAGACCTTGTTCTTTTTCGAGAAGAACAATCAGAACTTGTGAGTTGATTTGAAAATCTCTGGCTGCTTCAAAAATAATTTGGGCGGCAGTTTGTTTTTGACCATTGTACTCAAAAGTTTCCTCAGAAAGACAGATGAACCGACCGTTTTCAACGTGATATCTGAGATTTGGATAAGACCTAGCTTTAGTAATATTAGTATCACGACAAGCGTTTTTACTAGTTAAGAAACGCTGGATTTCTTCAACCGACATAGCATTATAATTTGCCATAACACCATCGGAAATAATATTACCGGGGTTAAAACTAGAAAAATCATGGGCATGGATTTGCTTAAGATTTTTAGTGACAAGAAAAGCCAATGAGGAAATCATGAAAAAAGCAAAGACACAGAGTAAAATGTGCTTAATTTTGAGATTTTTGACTTTACCTTGAACAAAATTCATCATTTAGATAGTTATACTTCCTTTTATATTACCGTTTTGATGAGCAGTTTTGATATCAATATCGATTTGATAGTCGCCAACTGGGATTTCAGAGAGTGGAATGTCGAAACCTTGACAGGTGGCGGAGGATGGATTATCGATAGTGGTAGCGGTGCGCTCGATTTTTTGACCATTAGTAGAGGTAAGCGTAAGAGTACAAGTACCGGTTTCTTTAAGAAGTTGATTAATAGTGATACGAATAGTTAGATTATTACCGTTTTTACCAGAATAGGTAATAAAGCCGGTAAGCTTAGTGGTCGGGGTTGTATCAGTATTTTCATATTGTTTTGGGGTCTGATGAGTTTTGCCAGCTTCAAGATCTTCCTTTTCTTCGGTTTTCGACTTTGAGTCGTTTAGGTTAGGATTTTTTTCAGTTTGAAGATGCTCGGCCTGTACTTCAGTACTTTGCTTTGATTGTTTGACCTCACGTGGTTGCAAGAGAAGAAAATAAACAGCTGTAGTAATAATAGCGAGTACAAAAATCACCAAAAACCAAATGATTGCAGGGCGTTTAGAATGGCGGCGTTTGTTTTTAGGAGATCTTGACATAATGTTGTTTCTGTTTATATTGTTTATGTCTATATTTTAACACATTTTGAGAAGTTTAACCGTTAAATTTTAAAGAGACCATTATGTTTTTTGTGATCATAGATCTCGACCGGGATACCTTTAGCTTTAATTCTCTGCTCGACTAGTTCTTTGATTTTTTGATCATTAGCGTTGAGTTTCTCGGAAAGTTTTTGACTAAGTTTTTCTATACTTTCTTTCGTCTTTTTATCTAATGAATTTTTAGAAATTGTAGAGACGAGAGCATCTTTAGAACTGACTTTTTGATCAAAACGACTTTGATGACGGGACTGAATAATATCATATAAAAGTTGACGATAGTTTTTACTGAGTCCAAACTCCTTCGACCAAATATCCAACTCATCTAAAGATTGTTTGGCGTCATAAGAATAATTAAAAATATCAATAAATTTACGATTATCTTTGGACTCAGAATAAAGTCGATCAATGAGTTTAGTGGGGAGATGTAAAAGTTTTTCAAGTTCAGAATGATTACTCAATGTATTTAGATCAAAATTAGTATCTGTGAAATGATCTTCTAAATACGCTTGCACGAGGAAGACGGCTGAATTTAGATAATCGGCGATAAGTTTTGAATTGTCAAATTTATATCCGCCGGAGGTGTTTGGAATAGCATAGAGGTTAGCTACCGTAAAATATCGGTCAAAAAAACCAGATTGTTTTTGGTTGCGATAAGATTGCATACAAACAACGCAACCTGGGTCGACTATATTGATAGCAATTTTCTCTGATTCTGGAACCGTACGGTTCCGATAAAAATCAAAGAGTCTTTTGGTTTGATCCTGATTATCATCATTAGTGATTTTTATAAGAGGAATACTGGAGGTAAGAATATACTCTTTTTCTTGCCAGGTCTTGAGATGATCAGGAATAGCCGAAAAAATTTCACCCCATTCAGAAAAACCACGACCAATTTTACCAGCTAGATCAGTTGGCTCGGATTGGTCAATAGTACAAGACTGAGCACCGAGACCACATTGGCTAGGCTCTGAAACATTACAAGTACCAAAAACCCAAAGTGCAAGAAGAGACTTAATTGCAATAATAAAAGACCAGACCGTAATAAAAACGATTAGTATAGAAATAGTTTCAATAAAAATGCTGGCAGGTTTTAATAGTTTAGGATGTTTTAAAACTAAACGTCTTAAGAGAGTATTTTTAACATCGTCTTTGAAGTTGGTATCACATTTTTGCAAGCGAACTTTCTTAAAAACACAATGCCAAGCTTTCTTAAAAACTGCCCAATATTTTTGACCCAATTGTTTATTAAAAAGACTTAAAAAGCCAACAAAAACAGAAATGAGACTTAAAATAATAAATGCTGCAATACAAACCATTACTTCCCTTCTAGCCAGTTGGCTCGATACTATTATTTTATACTAATTACTGGCGATTTTAAAATTTCTTGAGAATACTGATAAGACGATCTATTTCACCTTCGGTAGTTTGATAACCCAAAGAGAGACGTACGAGCGGAGGAAGCTTGAGTTTATGATCCAAGTAATAATGAACGCAGAAATAGCCTGAGCGCACCATGATGCCCTGATCGCTTAAAGCTTCAGCTAGAAGATGACTATCTATTTGGTCGAGATAAAAAGTAAGGACGGTAGAAGCTTGATGATTAAGACAATGAATTTTTGGATTAGTAGATAAAAATTGAAAGATCTTTTCGGAACAATACGTAAGGCGATCTTTGGCAGATTGGGGGAGTTGTTCGAGCCAAGAGATTGACTCATTTAAGGCAATAATTTCACCCCAAGATTGTAAACCTGGCTCAAAGATAGTATGGGCCTTATCTTGACGAGCAAATGATGGAAGATAGGTATTTTTATCAACATCATCAACCATACCACCACCTAAAAATGTAACATTGAGGTAGTCGAGAAGACTTTTACGTACAATCATTACACCGAGAGATGGAGAATAGATTTTATGACCAGAAAAACAGATGGCATCAGCCTCGGTTTGTTCAAGAATATAAGAATGGTGAGCCATTACCTGAGCGGCATCGAGAATAATAAATCCCTGTTTTTGGTGGACATAATCGATAACCTCTTGAAGATTTTGAAGGATACGACCATCAACATTACTCATAACATTAACAACGACTAAGGAATTGTCGGGAATTTCGGAGATAGAGAGACTACCATCCTGTTCGCGAGGAAGTACAATTCTTTCTGTTTTAGTACTGGTTGAAAATTGCAGAGTGGAAAGAAAAACAGAATTATGTTCAATTTCAGAAGTAATAATAGTTTTAATTCCCGCTTTTTTGGGATTGAATTGAGAAAGTAAAAGATTTAAACCATAGGTAGTATTCAGAGTAAAACTAACAAAATAATCTTTCTTTTTAAGTTTGAGAAATTTCAAAAGATGTTCACGAGTGGTCTCAATCTTTTGATCAGTGATTCTTCCCCACTGATATTTAACACGCTCTCCACAAGAATTATGTTTTTGGTAATATTCAATTAGACTATCAATGACCGGTTGTGGTCGAAGTGACTGGCAGGCGCTATCAAAATAAATCTCGTTATTCTTGAGATATTCAAAGCCAGGCGTACGTATATTTAAGACTGATTGGTCTGTATCTATGGATTTTTGATCAACTGTTTTTCGAAAATTAAATAACCCCATGGACCTCCTTTTTTATATTTTAACATAGTCTTAGTTTTGCATAAGTTTTCCACAATCACACATTGTATTTTATATGTTTTTATTATGTAACTTTTTACGCTTGTTCGGTTTTAATTATTCGCAGATTAGTAGTTTTATCCACAAGTTTTTATACCAGCGATTTTTATTGTTCGGTTTTAATTACTGTTTGTTTTTAGACTGTTCGGTTTAACAGGTTATTTTAAATCAAAACGATTAGTTTAGAATAACTAGTTTATAAATGATGATTTTTACATATTACAACTCAAGATCAAGACCGAGAATTTGAGCGGCTTCAAGTAAGACTTGACGATCTGGATCGGAAACAAATTCAAGGCGTTGTTTGAATAAGGCAGTGGTTTCAGGAAATGTAAGATCGACAATTTCAAGAGAGCGAGCAGAACCAGCATTTCGTTTTAAAAAACCCAGCTGTACAAGATTATCTATATGCTCAGCAACTGAGGCAACAGAGCGAAGTCCTAGACCTGCAGCAATTTCTCGGTAAGACGGTGAATAATCATGATTATTCTGGAAATCTTCCAGAAAGTCCATTAAACGCTTTTGCTTTTTCGTTAATTTTAGTGCCATATTTGTTATAATTATATAGTAGATGGAGATTTTGTGGTAAAAATGAGTAATTCATATATTGATGGACTGGTTTCACCTTCAGGAAATAAAAAATTAGCAAGACAAGTGCGCCCCAGAGCGGGTTTAGAAGTAAGTGAGGCTCATGCCACAAAACAACACTTAGAACAACAGAGAATCTTACGCGCTGAAAGACTAAGAAAGCAAAATATTCGCGCCAAGAATATGTCGATGGCGCAAAGTGATGACCCACTAGTTGACCAAGCAGAAATTCGTCGGAGAAAAAATGAAGAAGTTGATAGAGCTAGCCGTGTCGCAGATTGGGACTTTTCCGATGGCGAACTGAGAGAAACTAACGAAGAATTTGATACTGGAGAATACGACGAGAATCAAAATCATTCTGTACTTAATTTAGGCTCGAGTAATAGCCGTAAGAGATTGGGTGATATCGATAATACTAGACGTGATAGACAACTACAACGAGAAAGACCCTTTGGTCTATTCAAGAAAAAGATGCCAAAAACCTCAAAAAAAGACTATGATGCATTTTTAGAAGATTCTGTGGCTCTAGGAGCAGATAACTTATTTGGTGATAAAGTTTCTAATACAAATAATCCTGAACCTAACAAAAATAAACCGAAGAAAAAAGGCTTTTTTAGACGACATATAAAACTAACAATTTTCTTAATTATTTTAATCGGGGGTGGAACAGCAGCCTATTTTTATGGCGACCGTTTAATATCAAAATTAACCGGTGGAAAATCTGGTTTAGTGGATCTTGTAAAAACTGTGGTATCTGAAAAAGTAACACCACTAAAAATGGATTCAAAAGGCCGTACAAATATAGCAATTTTTGGAACCTCTGGTTATGATATGGCTGGAACTGAAGGAAAAACAATTCATGATGGAGCACAACTAACTGATTCGTTAATGATGATGTCAGTTGACCAGAAGGCAAAAAATGCTGTGACGATGAGCTTACCAAGAGACCTGAAGGCTGGAAAAGAGGCGTGTTATGCGGGAAAAATTAATGAGATCTTTACTTGTGCTAGCAATAACGGAAAAAACGAAGAAGCTGGTGCGAATGCTGTAATGAAAGAGTTATCAAGGATTAGTGGCATGGAGATGCATTATTATATCCATGTGAACTGGGGGTCTCTAGTACAGATCGTAAATGCACTGGGTGGAATTACAGTAACTGTTGATAATGATATTAATGATTATTATTATACTGGTATCAAAATGAAGGCTGGTGTACCAACGGTTCTTGACGGTGAAAAAGCTTTAGGGCTCGCAAGAGCAAGACATGGTTCAGTAGGAGGAGATTTTACGAGGGGTGAAAATCAACAAAAAGTATTAATTGCAATAAAGAATAAGATTGCCGAAAAAGGTATGGATATTCCGGCAATGATCAACTTAGTTAATGTGCTTGGTGATAATCTGAGAACTAATGCTAATATCGAAGAGATAAAAACTGCAGCTAAAATCTTTTCTAACTTTAGTCCAGCTAATATTACATCTGCACCATTAACTGGCTTGAGCGATGGAGATCTGGTTAGAAATGCAAGTTTTCCAGTTGGCGGACAGGATATTTCTTTTGTAATTCCAAGTGCTGGCGCACAAAACTACACAAAGATTCAACAATATCTTGATTCAAAAATTACTGAATATAGTGATTCACCTGCAACCTCTAGAATCTTAGTATTAAATGGCACAAATGAATCTGGGATTGCAGCAAACGAAAAACTTGAACTAGAAAAAGCTGGATTTAGAGTAACTGGAACTGGCAACGCACCAAAAAGTAATTACTCTGAGAAAGTTCTGATATATAATCTTGGTAATAAAGAACAGACTAAGCAAAAACTTGAGTCATATTACGGAACTACCGTAAAACCCGCAAATGAACTACCAGAAGGTATTGATAAAACGAATTATGATTTTATTATTATAGTTGGAAAAGTAGACGCTTAGGATAGATATAAAAAAACACCCGGATCTGGGTGTTTTTTTATATCTAATTAAATAGATTTTTTCTCAATGATTAAATGTCTGGCACGACCTTCACCTTCAGAATGCGTTACAATATCTGAGTAGTCTTCAGCCAGCTTATGAACAATACGACGATCGACGGCGTTAAGCTCTAAAGTCATCGATTCACCAGTTTCGCGAACTTTTTGGATCCAACCTTCAGCTTTCTGCTCAATACGCTCTGCGCGCTGACGCTTATAATCAGCAATATCTACATTAACTCTAGTTACCTCAGAATTATGGGCAACGAGCGCCATAGAAACTACGTGTTGCAAGGCACGCAAGTTGTCTGCATTTTTACCAATGAGTAATGAGTTTAGACTGGTACTTGGAACACTCAACTGAATAACATCATCATCAATAGTAGACCAAACAGCCACATTGATACCAAAGAATGATAAAAGATCCTCAAGGTATTTTGTTGCAAAACGAATCGACTCATCACGATTCATAAAAAACTCCTATTCTCCTAACCGTTATCTGGTTGGTTGTTGTTTTGGGGGTTTTTATTTTTAAAAGTAGCTTCACGAGAAGAATTTTTGGCATCTTTGGCAGAAATACGTGTAATCTTAGTACCAGTTTTCTTATTTTCAATGACCTCAGCCTCTCTAATTTCAGAGGTTTTCTTTTTCAACTCTCGGAGGATAGCACGATCGGTATTATTATCCATTTGTTCATCTACCTGATTAAAGACAATTTTTTGTTGAGTAATAGCAATAATATTTGAAAGGAGATAATACATAACTAGAGCGCCTGGAAAATTAATAGTAATCATAATCATCATGACTGGCATCATAAAGTTCATTTGACCAGAAACCATGCTGTTTAGATCAGCTTGATTCATATCTTTGCCAGCCTTAGCATCTTCAACCATTTTTTTCCAAGTATTTTTCTTTCCTTTTTTCGGCATCTGCATTCTTGACATCAAATACTGAGTGTAAGCTGAGCCAAGGACAAATATCAGAATAATAATTGAACTAAAAGAATTAACGCCAGCCCTTGTAGAGAGATCTAGTTTCCCAAGGAGCTGAGGTTTAAAATCATAGGTATTAGTTTCAGTATTTTCAAGGTAAGATTTCTGGAGCTTAATGATTTCGTCAATCCGAGTCATCTTAGCAACAACTGGATAGGCACGCTTTTCAACACTATCTTTAACAGTTGGGGTAACCATAATACGAATCGCAAAGAAAATCGCAAAGAAAATCGGAAGCTGAATGAGAAGTGTCCAAATTGATGTAAATGGTTTAACGTTATTACGTTTATAAAGATCCATCATTTGGAGAGATTCTAATTGCTTATTTCCATTACAGCGCTTACGAATCTCGGTTAATTCAGGTTGAATCTTACGCATCAGCTTCATCTGAAGAAACTGTTTTTTAACAAGTGGCCAAGTTAATAACTTGACGAGAATAGTAAAGATAATCATAGCTACACCAAAATCACCGATGTAGTTATAGATAACAAATAGTATATTAATAATTGGATTTACAATTATAAAATCGATTAACTCAAACATTTGATTAATTATAACATATTAGAGGTGGATTATTTAGCAATCTTCAATATATTCGATTTTATACTGATCAAGATTAATATTTTTAGATTTTAAATAATTTAAAGCATTTTGATTAAGAATTTTTTTCAATTCAGCTTTGCAAGATAATGGTTTAATTTTAATTGTAATACTCCTGTCTTCGTTTAAAACACTGTCGATGTAATATCTTTTATCGTCATTATGATACGGAGTGACAGAAAAAATAGGGTCTTTCATAGTTTCGCTTTTTAGAATATCATTAAGCGCCTGGTTGATTTCATCACAAGTCTGATTATCTTTTGGATGATCTTTATACCAAGTGTTATCTTGATTGTTCGGGGTTAGGCAGTAGTAAAGATACTTCTGATCACCAGATGATAAATTAATTTCTATATTAACCGACTGAAAACCATCTCGTTCAATTTTAACTTGGTAATTCCCCGGTTCAATTTTTTGCTTACCATTATAGTATTGTTTTTGATTAATTGTAATTTTTGCATCAACTGGAGAAATAAGAATATTTAACTGAGCAGTCTTTTTGATATTGATTAAGAAATTAACAAAAATAAAGAGTGAGAGAAGAACGAAGAAGATAATTGCACCGAAAAATATTTTACGTCGATTTTGGTATTGATTTCTTGAGAAAGTTAAAAAATTTTTCATAGATCACCTATTTTATTTTTTTCTAAAAATATAATATTTACCATCTTTACCACGATTATCTGTAATACCAATACCATCTGATGTTTCTGGAGCATGGCCATTTAGAGAAGCCTGAACTTCTTGTAACTTTCCGTTGATAGAGACAACTAATTTAATATGGCCAGGAACTGATAGAATGTCACCAGACTGTAAAATGGAAGTATCTCCAGTATTAGGAATAGCTTCGTATAAAGAAGTTTGATTTTTTAAATAACTTAAAATTGCACTAGTCCCAACGGATGGAAAATTCGGATCTACACCAGAAGAGCGTAATACAGTCGAAACGAAGCGACCACAATCTGATTGATCACCCATGTTATTAACCTGCCTTAAGGCATCTTGATATTTAGCGGTACCAGTCTTTCGAATTGAAGTACGTTTTTCTGCTGCAAAATATGATTTAGTAAGACTATCAGTATCATAATGATGCCAAGCAAGTTCAAGTGCAGTTTTAGAAATCGCAGCATTACCACCACCAGAATAATAACTGGAACTAGAATTAAGACAATCAATACTACCGGAATTATCAGTAAGGCCACCAAGCGCAAGGTAAACAACATAGGCACCAAAAGTAACAACATTAATATTGGAAGAGATTTGATTATCTTTTGTATACATAGTCCAAGTCATACCGCCTTTAGTGGAATCACGCTTAGCGTCAGCACGTGACATAACATATGGCGAACCTTCACCATTATCTGCCTGTTCGGCAGAAAAACCCATATCAAGAGCCTGTTGTTTATATGCTGCACCATTATATCGATAAAAAGCACGTTTAACAGTATTTGAGTTTGGGTTTTCAGTTAAGTCTGGAGCTTTATCTTTTATAATCTTGGCTGCTATTTTTGATTGGCGAAGAAATTCTTGCTCAGAAACATCACCGGCGGGCAAAAAAGCCTCCCCATTAGTTCCACCGTTAGTATAAGAATATAATTGATAAATACCCTGCCCATTGCTTGGATTAGAAACTAATAAACTATGTTCTCGATAATGAAGCACTGCAAGCATTTGCCATGGAATACCAGCTTCTTTGGCGGCCTCTTTATAGATTGAGCTATTTTTTTCAATTAGACTCACTTGAACTGGCGTGAGTATAGTATCACCAGCATAATTTTTAAAATCAGAAGTAACAACCACATTAGGATCACTAGATGGACCAGTAGACTTTATAGAACTTGCAGATGAACTGGAAGATGAGCCAATAGAATTCTCAAGATCACCTGGACCTTTACCTTGAAAATATCCAAAAGGATCTCCTTTTTTATTATCTGGAGCATTAGGATCAGCCCATTGATAAAAAACATAGGTTGAACCAAACTTATTTTTAATAATAGTCTTTTTGGAAATATAGTTAGATTTATTATTCTTATCAAGAGCTATACCATCATTAGTAATTGAAGTAATATCATTAATACTATCGTGTTCAACAATTCCAGTGGGCAAACTACGTTTTCCACTGTTTAAAGCTTCTTTAACAATGCTAAGGTGAGACTCTGCAACATTGGCAGATTCACTATATTTTGCAGTCGTCCGAGAACTATACCAGCCACTTTTTAATAGCATATCGATAAATCCCTGCTCTTTATTGGAATAGCTATTATATTTACTCATTTGAGAAGATTCAAAGATGTTTGCCATCTGGGAGACCTCAGTAAGAATCGAGGTTGGTGGAGAAAGACCATTTTCTTGATGTGCCATAATTGTAATACCACGTAATTGACCATCCGTAAAATTATATTTAGTAAAAGCTCCAGAACACCCAGAGTCCAAAAGACTTTTAAGCATATTTACAAGATCTTTAGCACCCGTATTTGAGAGTTTATTACTACTAATATAATTTGAATCCTGACTAGCTTTAGTAAAAAGGTCGACCATTTTAACATTACTATATGTTTTTGAAGCATCTTCGATATTTTTATTAGTTTCAACCATAGTGTTACCAGCATTATAATTATTTAAAAAGTAGATGGTTTTTGAGGAACCAGCAGCAAGAATAAGTTGATTAATCTGCTCCTTGGTTAATGATGAATTAGACTCTGTACCGTAACTAAGAATGAGGTTCTTTTTATAAGTTTTAGTATTAAGATTCGTAACTAGATTATCAAAGGTAATGTTTGAAACGGTATTATAGTTTGCATCGGTGGTATCAATTTTGGAGAATTGCGTTTTAAGTTCTTTTTTAAAAGTATCAACACCAAGAAAACCATCTCCAACCACACTAATATCCGAACCGTCACTTGTTTGACAATCCCGATCTGGACTGAGACAGTTGCTAGTTTTTTTACCATCTGGATTATAAAAGACGATATCATTTTCCGTAAATTCCCATGCTCGTCCTTTAGGAAGTTTTAAGGCAGAGACAGGCATAATAGAGGAAGTAAAATAATAAACTACTACAAAGAATAAGCAGAAGAGTCTTTTAAACTTTGACCTTATAACCATAAGTGGTTTTATTATAACAAAAAATTAAATTATCTAAAACTTTTCAACGGAAGCCTTAACTAACAGATTTTTAATTAACTCCCTAATTTGACTAAAATCCATTTTAGTAAACTCTTTAGAATAAATAACAAAGATACAATCTAGTTTTAAGGTTGGATCGAATTCAAGACGAATTGCTTCATAGAACCGACGACGGATACGATTCCGTCCAACAGCGGTTTTAAGAACCTTTTTAGAGACTACAACCGCGTAACGTTGTTTCTGCTTTTTATTGGGTGCAAAAACAAGGGAAAGTTTTGGGGTTCTAATTGTCTTCCCTTTTTGATAAGTATATTTAACACCACCACGCGAATGGAAGCGATATTTACTAGATAACATCTAGCTTATTTTATCACAATAATTTTATTTTAAATCAAAGGCCGGTCCATCATTACCAAGAAAATCAGATGGACTATCTTCCAAAATATGCTCAGCTTCATCATCAATACTTGGTTTAGCAAAAGTGGCAGTACGTAATTTGCGATAAAGCAAGCTTTTTGCAAAAACTTCTCTATTTTTTCCTTTTGCTACTACTTTTCCAGCATCTAAAACAACTACCTTATCGGCAATTTTCATAATTTCTGGTTTATGAGTAATGATGATGATAGTATGATCTTCTTTTAAATCTTCTAAAATATTAATTATTTCCTTAGAAGTTTCTGGATCAACGTTACTCGTTACTTCATCAAAAATGAGAATTTCAGCTTGACTCAAAAGGGCTCTTGCAATAGCAAGTTTCTGTAGTTCCCCATCAGTAAAGAGACCGCGATCTTCTTTTAGGACAGTACTAAAACCGCGAGGTAAGGAAATAATTTTATGATAAATACCAGCACGTTTACAAGCGTTAATTTGTTGCTGGCTACTACGATCCACAACACTAAGATTATCTCTGATGCTCATTTTAAAGATCAGGGGCTTTTGAAAAACACCAGAAACATTAGTAGTATATACTTTTTTAGTATAGTGGTAGATCGATTCACCGTCGATGAAAATATTGCCAGATTTTATAGAATAGAGACGATAGAGTAAGTTTATAATAGTAGTTTTACCAGAGCCTGGACGTCCAACAATGGCAGTAATTTCATTAGGCTTCGCTTCAAAGGAAATATTTTTAAGAATTTCACGACCACCAATACTAAAAGAAACATTATCAAACAAAACGTCACCATTAATATAATCATTATTTAGATCACCATAACTACCTTTAGTATAGCTTGTATAATTAAGAATGGACTTAATACGCTGTAGACGAATATTGTAAGTACTAAGATTTAGAAGCTCCTCAAGGGTTTTATCAGTATTTGTGACAACCATTTCAAAATAACTAACTAACAAAACTAATTTATCAATAGTGATTTGATTCTTAAAAACTAAAATAGCAAGGAGAACATAGAGAATAATTTTACCAACCTGAACAACCATAGGAATTTTACAATAGCGAGCAGTAAGATAAAGATAGCGTTTGTCATATTGAGCATCAAAACTATTACGATTAGAAGAAATTTTACGATTTAAGATAGGCATTAAATTAAGGGTTTTGATTTGTTTTAGGTTATTTAGGATTTCATTTAAAACATCTAAAATACGGTCCTTATATTTGCGTACACCATCAAAGTATTTGGCAACGAATTTGGAATTTTTTGACATAAGAAAAATATAGAAGAGATCAATAATAAGAGCAACGAGAGCAATTGATACACTATAACTGGCAAAGATTAGAAAAATAATTAGAAGCTGAATAATACCAGTCAAAGCAATAGCGGCGGAATTAATGGTTTGAATTAGATATGAAATATCCTCATTGAAGGTATCAGTAATACGGCCACGTGAGATTTTTTCAGTGATTGAAATATTATTAATAACATGATCAAAAAGTTTCTGCTGAACTGTATTGTAGTAATAATGCGAAAGAGTGACATAGATATAATATTTCCAAGCAAGTAAAGTATATTCGATAATATAAAAGAGTAAAAACAGAATTACATAAAACCAGATCGCATGAAAATTTGAACCTTGAGTAATAACAGCAATAATACCAGCAGTAGCAATTGGAGGCAAAAGACTAACCAAATTATAAAGCATAAAGCTCAAAAAAAGCTCAAAAACTTCAAAACGTTTTTTGGGAGCAATTTCAAAAACCGATTGAATAGTTTCAAGAAAATGTTGCATACAGTTTAATTATATAGCATAAACATTTTGACGTGAACTAAAAAAATACCGCATATTTGCGGTACTTCTTTAATAAGTTAAACGAGCACGCCCCTTAATGCGACGGCGTTTTAAAACTTTTTGCCCATTTTTAGTAGCATTACGCTTCATGAAACCATGTTCCTGCTTGCGCTGACGCTTATGTGGCTGATATGTACGCTTTGGCATATTATTCCTTTTATTTCACATAGGATTATATTAATAATCCATATATTTGTAAACTGTGTCTAATTATACCGTAGTTTTCCACTTTTTTCAAGAAGTTTTCCACATTAGACCCCCTATTAGATAAAAATGTGGATAACTCTGCCCCTGTAAAATTTTTATATATTAGATAATAAAAAATAAAGAAAATAAAACCTGTGGAAAAGTATATTTTTTGGTATAATGGAAATAATAAAGGTTATACGGTAATAGAGCTGGAGGTAGTGGCTGTGTTTGATGTGTGGAATAATGTACTAGCAGAACTTGAACAGAAAATTTCCCAGGAAAACTACGCTACTTTCTTTGCCCAAACTAACACCTCTTTAATTAGTACCGAAGATGGGATGATCCAAATTGGAGTGCCAAATGTTTTCATGCAGGCAAATATTCGAAAAAAATTCGATCCACAAATCAGGACTGCACTAGAATCAAATAAAATTACCGTTAAAAATACAAATTATGTAATCGTAAACAATACGACACGAGTTAAGAGGCCCCGCGAAGTAGCGTTAGAGGATTTACAAACTAGGGTCAATACAGTAGAAAAAATTAGAATACCTGCGAGTAACTTTAATCCAACCTTGATTACAGGATTAAATAGTAAATTTACGATGGATAATTTTGTGGTGGGGACAAATAATGAACTTGCGGTTGCGGTTGCGAAAAACATTATCGAAAATCCTGGCGATAAATATAATCCATTCTTCCTATATGGCGGGCCGGGTCTTGGAAAAACTCACCTTGTTGAAGCAATTGGAAATGAGCTTTTAAAAAGAAATCCAAAATTAAAGATTTTATACACACCAATCAACCATTTTTATAGCGATTTTATTACAGCCGTAAGAAAAGGTGATATGGAGAACTTCCATAAGAAATTTCAAAAACTTGATGTTTTAATTATTGATGATTTTCAGTTTATCGTTGGTAAGGAAAAAAGCCAAGAAGAATTCTTTAATATCTTTAATGATATGCACCAGGCAAATAAACAAGTGATCATTACAAGTGATCGCTTGCCGAGCCAAATTAAGACAGTCGATGAACGTCTGGCATCAAGATTAACAATGACTGGAGCTTTTGATTTACAATACCCAACTTTTGAAGACCGTTGTGCAATCCTACACGCAAAAGCAGAATTTGACGGAGTTGATGTAGAAAATAAAGCAATTGAATATATTGCAAAAAATGTCGAAACTAATATTCGCGATCTACAAAGCTTATATGGAAAAATTATCGCTCTTTCAGAATTAAAGGGAGTTTCTCCATTGTCGATTATTCAAGACGGACTCGCATCGGTTTCAACAAGCGGAGTAAGGAGTAGAAATTTAAATCCAAAGTCAATTATTGGAAAAATTGCCGATTATTATAATATTACGCCAGAAGAATTATGTGGAAAGAGTCGTGTCTCAAACATTAAAACTGCGAGACAGATTGCGATGTTTATAATGTCAAAAGACTTACAGATGAGTACACCTAAAATAGCCTTGGAAGTGGGAGTAAAAGATCATACTACAGTAATGCACGGAATAAGAAAGATTGAGTCGGACATAAAACTAAATTTTAGCTTGCGTGATGAAATTAGTGAAATTAGAGAGCAATTAAATGAGTAACTGTGGAAAAGATGTGGAAAGGTGGGTGAAAAACCTGGTGAAAAAATAGAGGAAAAATATGTGGAAAGAAATAATAAAAACAATTTATATTAAAAACTTGTTGAAAAATATGATTTATCCACTAAGTTTTACAAAGTTATTCAATAGTTTTTACACAAAGAAAAATGATATTTGTCTCTGTAAAATACAGTTTATACACATTTTACACATAGTCTATTACTACTACAATTAATTATTTAATAAAGGAGAGTTATGGAGATCATAGTAGAACAAGGAAAATTAGCAAAAGCTTTAGGTGTAGTAAGTCGAGTAGCTGCAGGTAGTAGAACAACTTTACCAATTTTAAATAATGTGTTAATTAAGGCGGTTGATAAT
>CALIXF010000007.1 GCA_938046735.1 uncultured Candidatus Saccharibacteria bacterium
TCAAAATGCTATAATTCCTTAAATCAATTTTCCTTTATCAGGGAGGTTATTATGAAAAGAAGCAGATTTTTTAAACATAGTTTGTTGGTTCGCTTGCTTGGATTGCTGATGGTCTTTCTCTTCTTGTCAGCATTTACAGCACCTGAAAAACCTGAGTACGGGATCTATGACCCGGATCATTATTTAACGGATGAGACTATAAGTCAGATACGAGAATTGAATAATGTCAATAGTAAAAAAGCAGAAAAATTCCAAATGGGCGTTTACGTTGTGAAAAGCCTAGAGGGAGAAACAATCGAAACAGTTGCCAATGAAACTGCTAGAGCTTGGAAGATTGGCTACTCGGGCGACAACAACGGTGTCTTGATCGTGGTCGCTATTGAGGATAGAAAATCACGGATTGAAACTAGTAATAATGTGGCCAGTAAGATCACAGACTATCAGACAAATAGATTTTTGAAAACAGCACGCCCTTATTTTCAAAAAGGAGATTACAACAATGGAGTTCTCTCAATAGTCAACAATCTCAACTACATGTTCTATAGTGGATCGAGTACGACTGCTTCAAGTTCTAAAAGTAGTTACGACTATGCGACCAATTCTAGTCGCTTAAGGGAACTTGAAAGGTATGCTGGTGAGAGGAGTTCTTCGAGGCGGCATCGAAAAAGCAGTTCGAGTGACGGAGTTATCGGATTTGGAATTCTCATTTACTTCATCGTGATGATCATTGGATTTATATCTGGAGGTCGTGGTGGCGGTTCACATGGCGATGATTCTGGCAGTGGCTGGTGGGGCGGTGACTCATCAGATTCAGGATCCTCTTGGTCTGACTCAGGCTCCGACTCATCTGGTGGTTGGGACGGCGGTGGCTTTGATGGTGGCGGTTCGTCTGATGACTGGTGAGTGATTGTATATTGCTCAAACCAATTTCTCCATGCAGTAAGGTGACTCCTTTGCAACAGTTCACTCCTAATTTAAAAATAAAAAAACTTTGGAATAAGGAGTTTTGTCTCAATTCAGGAGATAATACTCCTTTTTTTATAAAAAATCAAAAGAAATAAAATATAATCCTTATTTTTTAAAT
>CALIXF010000008.1 GCA_938046735.1 uncultured Candidatus Saccharibacteria bacterium
TGCTTAAAAACGGAAAGGAGGACACATGGAAGAAGAAAAAAGAGTAATAAAAGAACCACAACATAAACAGTTAATAATGGATATTGGAAAAACAAAATACACCGTAAACTTACATTTCAAGCAAGGTACAGGGGAAACATACAAGGATAAAATACTAAAGCTAATCAAGAGAGAAACAGAGAAGATATAAATTTATCAAAAAAATTTTGTTTATGTCCTTGACAAATCTTCCCAAATGGATCGTTAATAACGGATGATTTACTTGATTTCTTTGAGTCATTGAATTTCGAAAGACTGATGTTGTCGATTAGTGTCGACTCGACAAAACCCGATGATCATGACACTTTTCGTAAACACAAGGGTGCTTTTACGAAAGCTACGAGTGCTTTAAAGATGATAGCGTCTAGGGAAAGTAAAAAACTTATTCCTTCTATGAAAACCGTTGTCATGCCAGACACTATTGATGAAATGTCAGCACAGGCTGCTTTAGCAGATCAATTGGGATGTAAACGGGTCAGCTTTACATCAGTAATCTATTCCGGTAAAGCAAAAATCAATAACGGAATGTGGATGACAAGTAGTCAAAAGAGACATTTTCTCGAAAATATCTATCGTCTCAAAAAAGAATATCCTCATATCAATGTTACTACAAACGATCCTCTAAAGTGTTTAATAAGAGGAACAAGTGATGAACCCACATCAAAATCGGAAATAGTAATGGATGGCTGCCCAGCCGCAACCGTTTCATTTAATGTAAATTCTGATGGAATGATGACACCGTGCTCGCTTTTAGATATCCCGATGATGAATACGTTTGATCTCACAGTTGAAGAAATCGCTGAAAAATATCAAAATAATGAAATAACAAAAGCTTTTCTTGATATGAATCTTCATGGAAAATGTTCAAATTGTGTAAAAAAGTACTCATGCTGTGGGTGTCGTGCTAGAGCACTATCTTACAGTGGTGATATTATGGGCGAAGACCCTGAATGTTGGATATAAAAAACCGACCTCGGATTTTAATTTCCGGGGTCTTTTTATTGTATAATACATCATATGAATCCAGAATTAAAACAATTCGTAATACAATATTTTCCTAACAATGGTAAAGCTTTAGATTTAGGTTGTGGGGATGGAGTCGATGTTGAGGGGCTAAAAAAACTTGGATGGGAGTGTGACGGTGTAGATATTATAACCGGAACAGATTTAAATAATTTTTATCTGTCAAAAAATGCACCATATGATTTGGTGTATTCCAATTATGTAATTCAAAAGTTACAATATCCAGAAGCTTTAGTTAATACTATAGAAAATAATCTAAAGAACAGTGGTAGATTCTTTCTGCATACATTTGACGAAACTGACAAGATTGCTAAAAATAAATATACGCCAGAAAAAATTAGAAAAATCTTTAATAACACAACACTAAAAATAGAGTCCTGTGAGGTATTTCAAGTTTTAGATGATGAGCCAGGACATCAACATTATCATCAAATTCTACAGATAAGTGGCGTAAAAAACAGTGTGAACGATTCTTGTAATAATTAATATCAGCAACAAAAGTTTAATAACGGCATTTTAAGAGTATATTTTAACGGCTTTTGATCCGCATCTCTTCTCAATATATGAAAATGTCTCCTAAGAGATCGTTAATACTTGTGCGAGTAATCCTGTTTCGCGGTCTTTCTTGTATAGGTAAACATAAAAATAAAGAGTACAAATACTCTTTCTTCTTATGTTCTGGTGCGAGTGGAGAGAATCGAACTCTCGTCCCAAGTTTGGAAAACTTGTATACTGACCGTTGTACTACACTCGCAAAATCTTACAATTAATTTTATTCCAACCACGTTTACTTGTCAAAAGATAAAAACTGAATTCTAAATTCAATAATAAAACATGGGGTGGGAAATCGGAATTGAACCGACGACCTTCTGGACCACAATCAGACGCTCTAACCAACTGAGCTATTCCCACCAAATTGTAAAAATTCACTAGACTATAGATCCAGCACAGTTATTATACCAGATCTAAAATCGCCTTACAAGGAGATCTATCGCTATTTTCTTGACGAATTGAATCCTACTAATAATCTCAAGCTCTATTTTCCGTCAGATCCAAATTTCATTCCAAAATCTGGTTTGAAGCTTTTTGCGATACTACTTCCGCCATATCCACTCCCACCACGCGATCCACTCACACCATATCGACCGTTTTGCCCTGAATCAGTTCCATTTCCACCATAACTTCCCTCATAGCCCCTACTATATCCACCCCCACTCCCGATAATACCCCCATCTCGCGATTGCCTTTGACTAAAATTTTGCTTAGCAGCAGCGGTATAATCTCGATAGTTAGTCATCCCAGCAGATCCATTTGCTACCCCTTCTCGTGAAGTCGCTCTCTGCACCGCTTCTTGTCTTCGCGCCAAATCTTCATGATATCGATATCCTCCGGTCTCTCCAGTATTTTTCGTACCAGTGTCCATAGAACGACCAGTCCCCCCCTCTCCAAGCCGTCTCTCGCTCCCATCGGCAGACTGTGCGTCATTATTCCCTAGAATATCTCCAGTCGCCGTGCGTTCACGGTCAAATATTCCTCTAGTTCGCTCTCGTGTGATCGAAATCTGGGAATTTAATCCCGCATTTTCATAACCTCGCACAAAACGACGACTCTCATTCAAGTCTTGTCGCTCCGCCACTGTTTTTCCCAAAGAAGCCGCTCCAATTTTTCCCGAATTTTGTGCATCAGCATAGCCAGAAGAATGAAAAAACTCATCGCGATTATTGTCTCGCAACGAAAAAGATCGCGCAAGCTCTTGGTCATTTAATGCAAAGTCGTATCCCATATCTTTATCTTATCATAACCATAAAGAAAATTCTTTAAATCATCGCCCTTGACAAGTCTAAATTACCAGAGGTATAAACCATAATATGCTATTGACAAAAAGCTTATATTATAGTATTATAATCACGTCTACTAAATAGTTTGGTAGAGGCTCTTGTAAAGAGTTTAGGATATTTTTGGACGCAACAGCGTCAGAAAGGGGGCAATTATGTCCAAAAAGAAAGAAGAAACAGGCTGGGGGGAAGTCTTTGACAGCTTAAAAAGAAACGTGTTCGGTTTTGACAAAGACCTCGATGACGAGGACTTTGAAGAGGTTGAGAAACTTGAAGCTCCAAAACCAAAGAAGCCAACCCAGAAAGGTGACGAAGATAAGACAGCTCAGGTCGCAACTCAGAATCCTTCTGAGGAATCTGAAGAGGCGGAGTCTGAGGCTTTAGCGGCCTACAGTGGTTCGCTACAGGCCGGTCAGGATCTTGACAGATTCTTCCATACTGGGGTAGCATCTGATCGTCTACTCCAATTATTGGAAGAAGGATTCGCCAAGAACCCCGATCTGATGAGCCGCACGGCTAACAACCTTGCCGACCGCGGTGCAGAAGAGATAATTCACCCTGGCTACCTCGTGTCTTATGAGGGGATGGATACAATGTTTGTTTCGCAAGAAAAAGTATTGAACTTCATTTTGACAAGACCGGGAGCTGTGGTTAGAGAGTCTGTCTTCGTCTCAAAGGTAAAAGATGGCAATACCATCTCTACCCGCGAGGCAACCGAAGAGGAAAAGAAGCTCTTTAATGAGCAGAAATCCTCTAAAGACGACTCAACTCAGGCTCAGTAACTTCTTCTATCTCTTACCCCCTCGTTTTGAGGGGGATTTTTCACGCCAAAAACTACATAAAACCTCAAACCACCGCTGTATTTTACTCATTTTTACCACCTCTTTTCACGCAACTTGCAAGCATAAGCACTTTTATTGTATAACCATTGACATTTTATAGAATATATAGTATAATCACAGCAGTCTGAGGAACGGCTTAACCCCCGTTACCAACAATGACGACCATTAAAAACCGAATCATCCCAGGTTCAAATAAGAACCTGTTTATATAGATGTAACTGACGCCTAATCGGCGCCTCAACCTATTTTAGGGAGGCGTCATGTCCTCCTTAAAATCCAACCGCACAAAGCGGAAGATCCCAAGGAGGGAATATGAACAATATATTTTTTTTATTTGTTTACATGATCGTTGGCTTATTTGCAGCCAGGCAACTGCAGATAGGTCTTTTCAGAAATGCCAGAGAGAGCGGAGATGAAGCAGCCCCGCTCAGGAGCAAGAAATTCCACAGACTTGTAATAATTATGGTTTTCTTGTTCACTGGCCTACCATATCTGGTTGCCAGGTTTATTCCTGGTAGCCAGTGGTTTTCGGCGGTAGCGTATTGTGTTGGGATCGTTATCCTAACATATATATTAGCCATTTCGCCCAGTCAGCCACAACTCGGCTGGTCGATGGTGAGCTATGCAGCTGCAACTGCTCTCAGCAGTTATTTTGCATACTCACCAGCAAGACTTGGATTTTCCAGTCTTGTTTTTGCGGTTATCGCCGTATGTCTTCTCATCGTTGGAATTTTACACTTCCTTCGAGGGAAGGCAGTTGAAGACGAAGACGAAGATAGTATTGAAACTGCAGCTAATAGCGCCCTGCTTGAAGCCGCAAAGGCGGTCATCACTCCTTCTAGAGTTTTGACTGTGGTACTTATCGTTGTTTGTCTAGCTACTGGCAGATTCCTGCTTAAGCAGCTAGGCATTATGTAGTTCTCCCCTTAGAGGGGAAAGGAGAGAAAAATGAATAAAAAAAGAAAGGGCGTCAGCCCGTTAAACAAAATTTTGATAGCCATGGCAGTGATCATGGCTGTCATGGGCATAGTAGTATGGGCGAAAAATACTTATTTCGTTCAAAATACTAGGGAAGCGATCGCTTCCGACAGCCTCACGGAAGAAGAACTTAATGCGGCCAAGGCCGACCTCACCGTCGACCTCGACTCAGAGATTCTTCAGGCTGCGTTTCCAAACGTCAGCCGAGAATTTCTGAGAAGCAGCATGCCTAGCGAAAATAAAGCTAGGGTAGCTGCGGCTGGCTTTAGCTCCGCCATCACCTATCCTTTTTCTGGCGCCAGCCAGAAAGACGATCAGTCCTATTCGGACGAAGTTGTCAAAGGATGGTGGGAGACAGAACTTACGGAAGAGTTGCTCCGTAACCCGGTTTATGGTGTTGCGGTAGCAAGAGCACTAGCAGAGTCTAAGTTCTCTGACGGCTCAACTCTTCTGGAACTCAACCCATGGTTAGGTGAATTCGTACAAAAGTACGATGCAGCCTTCCAGGACGGTGGTCTTGGTAACGGTTATTTCCTTACCAAGGAAACCGCAGACGGTCCTATCCTTGTAACAGAGGAGTATAGGAAATATGCGGTAGGAACCAGATGGCTCCTAGACCGTTTTATGGTCAGAGGTGTAAGTAGACTCTATGCTGAGAAGCATTGGGGTTTGCGTCCCGCCAATGATCTGCAGCCAAGCAGAATCAAGGCGGAGATCTTTGAAGAGCCAGAAGATAGGGATGCTCTGATCGTTTCTTTCTTGACTAAGTCAGGAAAGGATGTTCTTATCATTGGATTTAACGTCCATGATAAGAGGCCAGAGATACCTGGCAAGAGGCCGAAGCCGGTGCCTGAGGAAACTCCACAAGAGACTCCACAGGAGACAACTCCGACTCCTAAGAAGCCTGGCAAAGATCCGGAGCCAACAACTCCGACTCCTAAGAAGCCTAAAAAGCCTCATAAGGATCCGGAACCTACGTCTCCAACTCCGGAAACAACACCGACTCCGACGCCGGAAACAACACCTACTCCGACACCGACCAAGCCAAATCCGGAACCTACTAAACCAGGTCCGGAGCCGACCAAGCCTACTCCTACTCCGGAAACAAAGAAGGAGAGGAGCAAAGACCCCGTGAATAACGGTGGTGCAAAGGTTGGTGGTGGTTCCGCTACAATCGGCACTGACGCTTACGAGCCGAATGATCCGATTGTGGAAACTGGCAAGGGTCACGGAGATCCTGCAAAGGAAACTCCGGCAACCCCTACTCAGGATCAGTCTCATCAGAATGTGACGGTCGATCATGTCGACCAGAACAAGATGAACTGTGAGACGATTCCCGAGACTCAGTCTTCCTGGAAGACTGATCAGGGACAGAACCTGATTACGGGAACCCAGGCCAACCAAGGAAACTCGGGATCCGGAAACTCTGGAAACTCTAGTTCCGCAACGGAAGGTGCTCCGTTGTCTGGTTACGGACAGGAGTTCACTCCGGAAGATTAATCTCGAATAGAGTAGCTGGTTTATATGGGCAACTCGCTACAGGCTCAGGCCGCAAGGTCTGGGCAAGTAGCAACATCTATAGCACTTTTTCCGGTGGCCCTACAAAGGGCTGCCGGATATCCATGGAATGATTTTGAATTTGAGATGATTCGGTTTTGCGTGGTAAGACGAAAATTAAAAATTCGGCTAGTAAACTTTGTGGGAATGTTTATTAAACCAATACCCAGCAAAACCAATACAAAATTAAAGTGAAAATAATTAATCTATAAGAAAGGAGCTTTTATGAAAAAAGTACTCAAAATTGTATCTGTAGCTGCTGTTTCTGTAGCTGCTGGTATCGCCGCCGTCTCGACCGTTTACGGTTGGGGTGATAACGCTGGCGGCCGTCCAACTTACACCATCGCTGATATCAACGCTGGTAAGCTTGGCGACAAAATCGTTATGAACTCTATCAAAGATAATGACTCTTCTCTTACTGAAGCTGAGAGAAAAGCTGGTATCACCACACCTCTTACCGACGAACGTTCATTCATCGGTATTCGTGATGAAGCTACCGGCAATCAAGGTAAGAAAAACGTCTGGAATATTGGTAATGTCAACATTGAAGAAGGTAAAACCTACATCATTCGTATGTACATCCACAACAACAACCCGAAGGGTGTAAATGCTATAGCTAAAGATGTTACAGCACAGGTTGATCTTCCAAACATGATCGCAAAAGAAGCTCGTGTCACTGGTTATATCAACGCCAGCAACGCTACTCCATCTCGCTACTGGGATTCTCTAAATCTTAAGAGTGCTGATGGTCGTGCTTTCTACCTCGACTATATTGAAGGTTCTGCTCTTTTTGAAAACAATATCTTCAAGAGCGGTACTACTCTTTCTGACAACCTAGTTAAAAACGGTGTCAAACTTGGTTATGACAAGCTTGATGGTAATATGCCAGGTTGTTATGAATATGCTGGTTATGTCACACTCAAAGTTAAACCAGTTTTCGAAAATACTTCAATCATGAAGCAAGTTCGTAAGCAAGGTGAGAAGGGCTGGAAAGAATCTGTTGACGCCAATGTTGGTGACACTGTTGAATATCAGATTCACTACAAAAACCTTAACGCTTCTAAAGTTAACAACGTGATGGTTAAGGATTCTCTTCCAACTAACATGGAATATGTTAAGGGTACCACTAAACTTATTCGTTCTGACATCCCTAAGGGTGCTACCAATAACGAAGATAGTTTAATGACTACTGGTGTTAATATTGGTAACTACGACCTCCGCGGTGACGGTTATGTCCGCTTCCTCGCTAAGGTTGTTGATAAAAATCTTTCTTGTGGTAACAACCGTCTTATTAACTGGGCTAAAGCTACTGCTAACGGTTTTTCAATCCAAGACAGTGCTGACGTCTATGTAAACAAGAAGTGTGAACCAACTCCTACCCCAACTCCTACCCCAACTCCTACACCAACCCCAACTCCTACACCTACTCCAAAGGAGTTACCAAAAACCGGTCCTGAAACAATCGCCACTGGCGTTATTGGACTTGGTTCTGTAGTCACCACTGCTGGATACTACATTGCTAGCCGTAAACAACTTCGATAATTGACCGCTCCGAAGTATAAAACTCTCGGACGTCAAAACGAAGTCCATGAATTCTAGGTAAACCCTACGAATTAAACAAAAAAGAACTAGAGAAAATCTGGTTCTTTTTTGTTGTCAATCCAAAACTAATTCATACTAAGCGAAGCTGACTTATTACAGCCAACTAGTATGAGAGATTCAATTTTTTGTTGCAAATTTTTTAATATTTGTATTAATATGAGGAAAATGATTAAGTAGCTGTTTGAAGAAAACAGGAGTAGTTCCTTTATTTGCAAAATCATAAAATCATTATTCTTATGCTTGCAAAATATAAAAATATATAGTATAATCACACCAACTAATCAACAAAAGACTAGAGTACATTAACTCTGGTCAAATTTTTTCATAAAGGGGGTAAAAAACTATGAAAAAAAAGTTAAATGTTATATTGATGGTACTCGTACTCGCGGTAGTAGTATTTACTTCCGCATGTGGAGGCAACAGCAGTAAAAGTATCAAGTCCAAGAAGATAGATGCCTATCTTACTAATGTAGATAGAAATGCAGAAAGATTTACTGCAGACTTTGATCTTAAACAGTATTTAACAGATTATGGGGCTGAGTCCTTTGAGCGATATGAGTTATATCGATCGGATGGACTATATGACTTAGTAGTGATGGTAAAGTTTAAAAACGGCATCACTATGGAGTTTAATTTTTATCCTGATGAGGATGATATGCACGGTTATGGACATCTTAGCACCATAGATATATATGCGTCAAGCAAAGATTATGTCTTTGATAACGGTGGAGGAATTTGCTCAACCTGGATGAGGGAATTTGGCGGCGATGCATCCGACATGCTTCCTCGAGATACTGATTTTGCCAATCTTAATTCAAGGTACTATATGATTATTCCAGCGGATGTTTTTTATATGGAAAACTATGCAGGAAGAAACTGTACACTCTATATGCGAGATTTTTTCGACGTAGGGTTTAAAACATCTATAGTCCCTTATCTAGAATTGGAAAACGTATCGTTTAGAGAAGATCCGTTCAAAGATTCTCAAGTGATAGGTGGAACTTCTGATAATGGATAACTACTTAAAGACTCTCTTTCTGAGGGTCTTTTTTTATACAATTCAATCATAAATATTATGCTTATGTTATAATAAAAACAAGATGGATCCTGAAAAAAATTATTCTACAGGCTATACGGAAAATAACTTATTTTCTAGGGAACGGCTCGACCCCACGCCGGGATATAGTTTTACTTCACAGAATCAAAAAAATAAAAGAAAATCCTTTTTTATCATTATTGGTGTGACTTTTTTGATTATTATACTAATAGTTATGTTCTTGATTTTAAAAAATATAAATCATGCATCAAAGAATCCGAATGATTTAATTAATTTTGTAAAAATCTATCAATACGGAGACCAGAATGATAAGAAAAAAGCTAATTTAAATATTCCAGCTAATTATACATATGCATATGATATGGCTCTTGGTACTGCGTCATCGGAAAAACGGTATAATTACGCAATTGAATTATATAATGCTTATCTTAAATATGATGATAATAAAAATCTTATCGAACAGCTCTTTTATTACAAGTCACTTATGCAATTATCACAACAATTACCAAATATCAGAAAAGCCTACATTAAAGATGGTGAATCATCCGCAAATAATTTAATTTCGCTTTACCTTAAAGATTATAGTAAAATTTCTAATGAATCAATTAAAGAAAAACTATCCCATATTGAGGAGTATTATAGAAATCAAGTTAATTATCTTAATTATGCTAATAAGGCAGGATGTATTAAAACCGAAGGCTTAGATAATGAATGTTTAGATCGATTAGGTAGTGACGCTCAAAACCATGCTAATTATCTTGAAGTGGCAACAAAAATTACTGATTTTGATATAACTATACGATCAAATTTTCAGGATCTACTGGTGAATATTGATAATTTGATTAAAGGATTATACAAAGAAAAAATAATAACATGGATATCAAAGCATGAAGATAAAAAGTAATAAAATAAGACAAAAGTTCATCGCTGGTTTTTTTATAGCATCAATAATTGCTCTAGTTTTTCTATCGATCACCAGTATATTTAGGACAAGTATTCATCAAAATGTTTACGCAGATGGATTGTCGCCAGAAGATGCTCTTCTCGCAAAAACACTAAGACATTCGATCTATAAATGTATTATGAATAATGTTTTAAAGCCAAAAAATACAGTCACTGTAAAAACTAATGATGCTTTTTATGACGTCCTATTTGATTCTGCTAATCAATATTTTAAAGATGAGAAAGCTGTAAATATTCTTTACAAGTATGGTACTGGTAACACCGTTGAGGATGGAAATATCTCATGCCATCAATTATTATACGGGTACAATAATACTAAAGAGAGTAATTCCTTTGCACCATTTCCTAAAATGGGTGGTAAATTTCCGGATACTAGTAAAACCGCTGAGATGAATACTTTCTTAGAGAGTCTTGGTTATACAGAAGTAAAAAATGGCTCATCGGATGTATATTGTGCGACGATAGTTTATCGCGTAACAATTAATAGCGTAGGTCAAGATAAACAGACTGTTCCAATTTGTATTAGTGCTCGCAATGGTGTTATTACTGGTGAAGATGGAACATCTGCAACAGTTCCAAAAATATATCTACAAAAAAATAATAGTGGCGATTACGTCCAGTTTGTTACGGACGTAGTAAATGGTCCAACTCCTGGCTCGTTTGGTATTGCTATTAATACTCCGCAAAAAGCAAATTCTTGTAAGATAGATCCAGTTCCAGTGCAAGTTGATTCCGGTTATCTAAACATAAATCTTGCCATGCCACAATACAATGCAAAAGATTTCTTCAGATCTTTCATCAAAAAGGTAGCGAGTGTAAATCTTGGTGCTATTCCAATTAATAACGGTGCCTGTGAACATAAGACTCTTGCTCAGGCTATCGCTGATGATAGTAGCACTAATGGTGCAAGAATAGATCCTTCAAATGTTACCGTGAAAGTCGATGAAACCAAGTCGTATGAAGCGACTGATGATTTGAATGGGACAAGGAGTACTAAGAACGACGAAGTTCGTACCTATAAAAATACTGGTTCTCCAGACTTGAACAAAATCATGGATTTTCTTTTACCAAGCTATTCAAAACTTCAAAGATCAAACATTTATGAAACAACACTTAATGCTTATAACTGGTATCATATTCTTAAAGATACTTTCGGTGTAATTTCAGTCGATGGAAATATTGGATGTAAAACTGAAAAACCAAAAACGGGAGTTTATCTTCCATACTATCGTGAATCTAAAACTGAACCAGGGAAGAATGAATTGGTCTATTGTCCACTTGATGAGATGACTCTTGACAGCAAGAATGGTGCACATGTAATGGCTGATGCCCCTCTTGGCGTCGTTAATGGTGTAGCCGAAGATGGGTTTAATATTGAACAGCTTACCGCTCGTAAGGCTTTGGAATATCTTAACAAGGTAGACCTTCCCGCTATTTGTGCCGCAGACTCAAGTTTCCCACTCTGTAATGCAACTCCAATCGACTGTAAAACTGATCCAAATAAAGAAGGTTGTAAAGACCTTGCTGGTAGTAATGCTTCTGAGGAAGAAGATAGCGCCAATGGCGAATCAGCCGCTTGTTTTGCAAATGCCGGTGCCCTTGGTTGGATAATCTGTCCATTGATCTACACACTTCGTGATGCAGCACAGGGGATTTTCTCCGGTTTCATCGAGCCACTTCTTCGTGTCCACGATTCAATTATTGGTGAACTTACAAAAAATAATGAATCATCCACAATGTATCAAGCCTGGTCCTTCTTCCGAAATATCGGTAACATCCTCTTCGTGATCGCTCTTTTGTTTGTAATTTTCTCGCAGGTTACCGGTTTTGGCATTGATAACTATGGTATTAAAAAAATCTTGCCAAAACTCATTGTAACGGCTATCATCGTGAACTTTTCCTATATCATCTGTGGTATTTTAGTAGATATTTCAAATATTCTAGGAAATAGTATAAAAAATATCTTCGAGAGTGTTGGTGGTAGTTTAACTGCTGGCAGTAAGAGCGGTGATGGTTTGGGGCCAGTTGGTTATATTACCTCGATAGTTGCAATTATTGGAACAATTGTAGCTGCCGGGGCTGGCGTTGCAGTAGCTGGTAGTATAATCAGTAGCGGTGGATTTCTAACTATTCTTGTTCCTATCCTTACTTTTCTTGCAAGCGCTGTTATTGCTGGTTTCTTTGCTATGTTGATGCTCGGTGTTCGCCAAGCACTCGTGATTATTATGATCGTAATTTCGCCAATTGCATTTGTTCTTTATGCTATACCAAATACCAATGCAATCTTTAGACGATGGTTCACATTGTTCCGCGGTCTTCTCACTCTTTATCCAGTATATTGTCTTATGGTAGGCGGTGGTTTTATGGCTGCCAATCTGATTGTCCATGGATCGAATGAATTCTATCTTCAACTTGTTGCCGGTCTAATTAGCATTGCTCCATATTTTGCCGTTCCAACTATGACAAAAAATGCAATGAAAGGATTTGACGCGGCTATTGGTGGTATTGCCACGCTCCGCAGTCGTGCTAGTAGTGGACTTCAATATGCTAATAAAAAGGTTACTGGTTCAGATAGCTATAAAGCATCTGTTGCCAATCGTGAATTTGGTAAGCAGTCGAAGTTCGCTAAAAAGTATGAAGGATATACTCAAGAACAGTTGTCTAATATGAAACCAGCTCAACGAAGGCGTCTCATGAATGCTATTGGCGTCTTAGGTAAAGATGCACAACAGGCTGCTACTCTTGGTGCTGCAATGTCTCAATATAAATATAATACTGATACAGAAAGTATGAAGAGAGCCAGTTATGATGCCATGACTGCTGAAGACGAAAATCAAGTAAAATCCTTACAGTCTCAGTATGCTAGTAAAAATCTCTCCATATTTGATACAATAAGTCAATTAGAGAAGGCTCAGTCGCATGATTATAGTAGTGGTACGGTAGAAGAAAATCGTCAAAACGACTTAAATCTTCGTGCCCTTCAACGTCATTTACTATCTACTAAAGAAGGACAAAAAACATATAACGACTATTTGGCTGGTATGGATGTATATGAAGATTACAGAATAGGTGAAGATGGCAAAAAAGTAGGTATAGGAGAAAAAATCTCAGCACAGAAATCATCAAATCGCGCGAGAGCTGTGCTATCTAGGGATTTTGTATCTAATAATTCTAATCTCAAAGATAGTTTTGGTGCTACTTACACACAGATGCAGCTAATGCAGGGGAGCGGTAATATCGAGAGTATGAAAGATAATGCAACTGCGAGTATGGCTATATCAAACAGTCGTGCCAGTGCAATAGATAAGTATGTTGGTAACATGGACTCTAAAGATATGCAAAATCTCAGTAAGGCTGATGCTAGGGAGCTAACCAGATTATATACTGAGACAACAACTGATGCAGACGGCAATACCGTAAAAGTCTTAAGTCCTACATCATCGGATAAAATCAAGCAACTTTCTAATCAAATAGTTAATATTGTATCTAACGATCCTACGAAGCTTGGTGATTACAATGATAACCTTCGTGGACTCGTTTCTACCGCTTCAGGTACAGATATTAATAATCTTGGCAATCGCACTATGGAGATTCGAGATTCCAGTGGTAATGTTACTCATAAGATTGTATGGGAAAGGCCAGGCCAAGGCGGTCAAGGCAATGGTGGTCAAGGAGGCCAAGGCAGTGGTGATCAAGGAGATCAAGGTGGCCAAGGTGGTCAAGGAGGTCAAGGTGGTCAAGGTGGTAGTTAAAATAATTATCTTATATAATTCATTAGACACCGCTTAATTTTTCTAGATAATACAATCTCCCCTATCTAGCAATAGATAATCTTAGACAAGATATAAAAATATGGAACTTCACAAAGCTCCATATTCTTATAGTTGATAAAACTATTTTTCCCGCCCAGCGGCTGCTAACACATTTTCAAATAATACTCCGACCGTCAAAGGTCCGACGCCACCGATCTTCGGTGTAATCGCTGAAATATCCGATCTCTCGCGAATCTCGTCGGAAATATCTCCCACCAATTTTCCACCTTCACTTGCGGTTCCAGCATCAACAATCACTGCTCCACTTCGTACCATTTCGTCTGTGATTAGATCTGGCGCCCCTGTCGCCGTTACGATTACATCAAAATCATGCAATTTCGAAAAATCCGATCCGCGGTGAAAAACCTCAACCAAAAGGCCAGACTTTTCCCACATTGAAGCTAGTGGTCTCCCAACCAGTCTTCCTCGCCCCACAATTGCAATTTGTTTTTGACTGAGATCGATATTATATCCAGTTAGTAGCCAGTTGATCGCTGTAGCAGTTGCACTATCAAAATTACCCTTTCCGGACAGTCCGTCTACATCTTTTTCTGACGCAATCTCTTTTAAAACTTCTTCCGTAATCTCGGCATCAATCAGTGGTAATTGTACAATAATTCCAGAAACCGACTTGTCTTCATTTGCCTCTTTGATCGCTTTTTTTAATGCTGCACTTGTTGGCTCAACTTTTAAGTCGATCACCTCGACTCCAATATCTTCACCGTATCGACATTTCAGACCAACATATTTCGTAATCACAGGATTATCCGAATCTCGTATAATTACTAGTTTTGCGCGCTTTTTGTTGCTCCTCAGTATCTGCACAAGATGCGCCTGTCTCTCCTTCACAAAACCCACTAGCTCTCGACCATTTAATTCTTTTACCATTTTTTAGCTCCTATGCTTCAATTTCGTCTGGCTCTTGCTCAATCTTAAAACCAAATTTTTCAAAGATAATTTTAGCAATCTCTTCGCGTGCGGCCGCAAGGTCGGCGTAGGATCTTGCTGACTCATTGATTAGAATTAATGCTGCCTTATCGCTTACTTTCATTCCGTGAAAAACTTTGCCTTTGAGTCCAGCTTCCTCAATTAGCCAGCCAGAGTTAACCAAGTTCGTTCGCTTCTCTGGCGAATCTGGTCCAACTTCCTTTGCATTTCGCCAAACCTGAATACCTCTCGCCTCCGCTTCATCGGCCTCTTCGTCTGTCAAGTATACATTTTTAAAGAAGCTTCCAGCACTGGCGATTTTCTCTGGATCTGGTAATTTACTATTACGCACTTCTTTTACCATCCGCGCAATATTCAGTGGTGAAAAATCAGTTTCCCCGTGTTCATCTACATAGGCTTGCAAAGAGCGGTAAAAAGGCGGGTTAAGCTGACCTTTTTTCACACGCACGGTCGTTGAATAAATAAAATATCGCCCCACGTTCTCACCGGAGTTGAAGATTGATTTGCGGTAGCTCATCTTCATTTTGCTTGCTGGCACTACTACAAACTTTTCAAGTTTGGTGTCATAGGCTTCGACTGAAACAATCACCTGTGTTACTTCTTGTCCATAAGCTCCAATATTTTGTACTGGCGCTGCTCCCGCTGTACCAGGAATGCCAGCCATCGCTTCAATTCCTGAATATCCACGTTCTGACACAAAAGTGACCAGATCATCCCACTGTTCACCACCATAAGCTTTAAAATAAGCCACACTCTCTTTTTCTTCTTCGCCCTCAGGAGTTTCAACCTGAGAAATCCCCATAATGCGATCAAGAATGATCACACCTTCAAATCCTTCGTCTTTAGAAAAAGTGTTTGCTCCTCCTCCAAGTATCCAGACCGGCAAGTTGTGTTCCTTTGCAGACTTATATGCCTCTGGAATATCTTCCTTTTCGGTCACTGTGATCACAAACCTTGCTGGACCGCCAATCCGCATCGTTACGAGGTCTTTAATCATTACGTTTTCTTCAATTTTTAACATTTTTTCCTTTCATAACCATGCCTAAAAAGTTGGTATTAATACTTAATTCTAGCACACAACAGAGTCCCTTGACTACATACAGTTTAACTATCTATCCTACTTTAATTCCTCAAATGATACACCTCGAGATGTTAGTTCAGGGGCCCTCATTGACAACCCAAAAAAGAATTATATAATATAAATATAGTATTACTACGCACTTTAACTTCCGATTAAATATAGGTTCAAGAATAAGCATATCTTTAGTTGACTAAAAGCTTTATTTTTCTTGGATAGTAGTTAGGCTATTTAAGAGTAGTTTAACTTCTGTCCAAGAGAGTTTCTTGGTGAATGGTTAGAGTATGAGGAAACCTCATCGCAAGCTACGGACTCTAATTAACCCAGAAAGGGGAATTTATGAAGTTAGAAACAACTAACATTAAGGGGATCAAATATGTGATCGACAAACAGAAAAGTCCAATCGCAATTTATACTGCTTGTGGTAAGCAGATTTATTGCGTGGGTGATCGAATATCGATTAGAGATCATCAAAAAAAGCACGATCGTTCTTGTGAAGATCTTGCGGGATTGGATAAAACGAAGGCCTCAGTTAAAATTAAAGACATTAAGGAATTAAATTTGGGTAACCTCGTTGATCTTATGAATCTAGGTACAAGGCCTTATACGGACGGTGTTATTACGAAAATTAACCGAAGCGACTCTGATCTATTCTTTGTTGTTACTATGAATAATGGCAAGGAAGAGGTTCTTGGTCTAAAAAAGATCAAAAAAGTTATCAGTTGCAGCGAGTTCTTTCGTATTCGCCATAAATTGTTTATGAAACAAAGTGAATGGCAGGTCGAAGTGGATGATATCAGAAGCAGATATGGTGCTTTGGTGCAACAAAAAGCCTGGTCTACTTTGTTTATGACCGATCAGATTGTTGAGCTATATTTTGATATTTTACGCTTGAAGCAAAAGGACTATGGCCAGTGGGATCTCCCGGAGTGTCAGGATATGTATAACGGTATATATAATGACCTCGTTTGGGCGTATCATAATATGATCGCTGATCGTCATCGAGTATAGTAGACTTTATGGTTTAATAAAAATAGACCCTATTAAGTTAGATCTATTATATTCTTGTTTTCGCAAAAGTATGGATTAGCAATAGTACTATCTATTTTTTCGGAAATTACCCCGGTTTTCATGCCGGGGTTTATTTTTTGGGTCAGTCTGATGTAGTAATGGTTAATCTGATTAGCATTGGTTAGATAATTAGTTTATTTTTAGTCAATCTGATCTAAGACTAGTCACCAATGTTAGTTTATGTTAGAATATAACGGATTAAAGAAAGGCTAATATGGCAGTTAAGAAAAAGAAGATTGTGATTTCCAAGCTTAATCGTAATAACAATCATAAACACAGCGAGAAACGCAAACACAACAAATAAAGTTCCTCTTGGAACTTTTTTGTTTCTCATTTATGATATCCAAGATATTTATGTTGCCAAGCTTGTATCGCAATTTTTATTTTTTCGCCGTCACTTTGTAGAGATAAAAAGAGGAATATGCTTTTTCATGTTTCACATCAGGCACCTCAAATCCGTTTGAAATAAAGTATAAATCTTTCTGTAGTCTCTTTGCTTCAGATTTGATTTTTGTATAGATTTTTTTGATATCCCTTGAATCGCTAAAAGTATAAACCACGGTCGTTTCTGGCGGAAAAGGGAAGTCCAGGTAGTTTTGACAGACAACTTTAGCTTTTGGGCTTAACTTACGTAATCTGAGACGAGACAAGAAAGAAAGTACTGGATGAAGCTCGATACCGATCGCTTTTGCTCCAAATCCAGTTGCCACTTTAAGTACGATCCCGTCACCAGATCCCATATCAATCAGTAAGTCTTTTTTGGATAATGGGTAGAGTTTTTTAAACATTTTTGTTAGTTCACCCGCCAGACTTGGTACGTACGGTGCCCCGAAAAATACTGTTATACCAAATATTATTACGATGGACATGATGATTATAATGATTGTCTGTACTAAGTGAAAAAAGTCATCCATAACTCTATTGTACCCTATCCGGCGAAGAAAGTAGACTTCGTGTCGATAGTTTCGAGTCAGTTTTCTAACTTAATTTGACGTTAAGTTAATAAGTATTCTGAGTTGCTATTTTTTTGACTCCACTCTTCATGAGCAAGACATTTTCTACTAAATTGTAAAATCAACACCATTTGTGATAAACTAAGTCTAGTTGCACCCGTAGCTCAGTGGATTAGAGCATCTGTCTTCGGAACAGAGGGTCGTGGGTTCGAGTCCCTCCGGGTGTACCATTTTCGGTGTAAGCCGATTTTTTATTACAAAATTTTATTGAATAATTGTCCAACTTAACAGAGTAACTGTTTGTGTCTCTAGACCAGAATTTTATAGACAAAACTCCTAAAAAATGGTACTATATTGAGGAGTCGGGCCGGTAGCTCAGCAGGTTAGAGCACGAGCCTCTTAAGCTTGGTGTCGTGGGTTCGAGTCCCACCCGGCTCACCAAATGAAGAACCTGTGGAAAACTTGGGTTCGAAAATGAAATTGAATGGTGATTTATGCTTATAAGTCACCCTTTTTTATGTATCAATTTCGAGGTCCGAAACCATATTTCGTACCAAAATATCCTTTTCGACGAGATCTCCCTTTTCTAATTTGTTAATTAGTAAATTTAGCGGATTCGAAAATTTCTCCACTGTCATGCGTTTTTTCAGGATTTTTGATTTTAGTTTCAATTTGCTTGATTCTTTCGTCGATATTTATGACATTTTGTCGAGTTCAGTGTACTTTTCGGTAAGATCGTCGATCATGCGCTGTTTTGGGTTTTTGGATCAATAGTTCGTGTTGCTCGACATCCAGCTCCTGTATTTTCTTATTCATATATTCTGTCATAACGTCGAACAAGACTTATAAATCGGTATTTATCGCTGATTCGATCAAACCTCTCGTAAAGTTGGTCCATAATCACGTACATGCCGTACGTTGTTCTTTTGGTGCGTGCAGGTCTTTGTTATAGTAATGGTAATTGAGATAATGCGTACCGTAGTGTCCGCGATTTTTGACTGGTATCATAGTGGCCACATAATGAGTATTTAATGAGATGATGGAATGGTAAGAAATATTTATAACAGATTGATTAAAATGCAACGCTATTTTTTTGAACAATTTCTGAATTTTACTAGTATTCTTTTTTGGTTACCACTGGTTTTAACCTGGCATTACAATGTGCAGATTTATACAGTTGCAGCTCTATTTCAGAGGCTTACAGCAATTCATCGTTTTATATTAGGAAGATATTTTCTCTGTTGCGATATAATACAGGTAAGATGTTTTTTGAAGAATTAATTCCACGCCAGGATAATTATAGAGTAGTTAGAATATTGCCCGAACATTTTGATTGTCTATGTTCTGCTACAAGAAGTGATCTACAGGAAATATGTTATGGTAAGGGGGTAGTTTGTCAAGATCCTGAATTATTTACATATAAACATGCGTGTCAAGAGATGAGTTGTATGCTTAATAATATGCCAGAAACTAATAAAGTTGGGTGTCTTGGAGAGCTAATTATGCATTTAGTTGTTCCTGAAGTGTTTGGATCTACTGTTAATTCTTTAAGTAGGTTACTATCTATGTCTGATCGGAATATTAAACATGGCTTTGATTTAAATTTTTGCGAAGATAAAACACATACAATATGGTACGGAGAAGTTAAATCCGGCAATGATCAAAATCGTAAGGTATTGATGAGAAGAGCTAGAGATGGACTAAACAGATATTTCCTTGGTATCAGTAAGCCAGGTAGTGCTAGTACAATAAAGAAATGGGAAGTGGCTCTCAATGAAATCAATGCTTTGTATATGGAGCATAATAAAAAACGAAAAGATCTAGTTTCGTTATTAACAAAAAGTAGACGTGATATTTTAGATGGTACATCACGGAACGCATTAATAATGGTGGTAAATTTTGGTAAGTGTGACAATGAATTTGAATTCGTGGATGATATTGAGAGTGAATTGTCTAAAATCAAATCTGAGAAAACTTTTGATAGGTGTTTAATTATTTCTGTGAGACGAGAGTTATTTGTTGATGTGTTAGATTTTATTACGGATGAAGGTAAAATACTATGAACAAGTATACTTTAAAGGATTTAAGATGGGTTTTTAAGAAAGAGTCAATTAGTAATATTGATACTTTTCTGGACGATTATTACGCATTTTTTACTAATATGTCACAGAAAAATACAGATAAGATTATTGGATTCATCGCAACTCTACTGGTAACTGGTGATGATGGACTAATCAAAATGGCTTACTATTTATCCATTCACTTTGCTGTTATTACTAATGATTTTGCAATACTCCGTGATATATCGGAACGTTTGGGCTATTATCCGGTTGTAGAATTAATTAACAAGATAATCAATAATCAGAATAAAGAACCAGGCAATATTAGCAATCTATTGTCGAGGGCATTATCTTTGACGTGTAAAGATAAGTATTATAGAACTGAAGAACAATATTATTTTGATAGAAGAGTCTTGGGGCAGAATAATGTTAGAGCTATCGCCCCTACGTCTTATGGAAAATTTCAGCTTATGATACGAAAATGTATTGACAAATATGAATCTGGTTATAGGGTTTGTTTAATTATTCCAACAAAATCACTACTTGCTCAGACTGTGTCCGAGATAGCCATGAAAAAAGGTGATAGAAATGACGTCATAACTCATCCAGACATGATGACAGCTGCTTTATCCTCAAAGCCACACATAAGTATTTTAACGCAAGAAAGATTAATGTCTATACTTGTCTCATTCCCAAATATTTCATATGATTACATTTTTATAGATGAGGCTCATAATCTTTTTGACAAAGATCAAAGATCATTACTATTGGCAAGAACTATAATTATTCTTAAGACTCGAAACGCAAGTTCTTACATTGATTATTACTCTCCGTTTATTATGAATCCCGAAAAATCATTAGACGTTGTCAGCGTCGATAATAATTCCATTATAAGTCGTATAGACGAGTTTGTTAAGGTTCCACAATTTTTTGTATGGAATAGTGAGGATACAACCATTTCTATTTATGATCAGTTTATTGATAAATTTTTTGAATTTAAAAGAACTGACTTAGATTTATTTTCTACAACCATAGAGTGCAGTGGAGATAAAAATATTATTTATGCAAATAAGCCAAGTGATATAGAGACAATCGCTAATGAGTTAGCAGTCACAACTAATGAAGTGGTCTTTTGCGAAAAAAGTAAAAAAATCATAGAAGAAGCTTGCGACTCTCTCTCAAAGTTAGTACATAAATCATATAATTTAAGAAGACTATTGAAGCATGGGATAGTAATTAGTCATGGGCGAATGACGGATATAGTAAAAGGATATGTGGAGTATTTGTTTAAAGTAATACCAGAACTAAAGTATATGGTTACTACAAGTACTTTATTGGAAGGGGTTAATATACCTGCTGACAGAATTTTTATTTACGATTACAGTAAGGGAAACAAAAAATTGTCTACGTCGTCATTCAATAATTTAATTGGTCGCATCTGTAGATTTAGTGATGTTTTTGCTACGAATAATTATAATATTGGGCTATTAATTCCAAAAGTTTACATAATGCAAAATACTTGGTTTATGCGACGTAGGGTAAATTCTAAGAATTTTATTAGGTCGGTTGCTAAAGGTGATATTGTGCAAAAAGAAATTTTGTTAAATCCTCTACTTGAAGAATATAATGCTAGAGATAAAGTTGAACGCAGAATAAAAGAGACTATAATTCTTGGTAATATAGATGATAGACGACGTTCTCTATATGGAAAAATAAGTAAAACTCAACCTGTTTTAGCACAAACGGAGTTCGGGAGTTTTTGTTTTAAAAATGGGGTAAATTTCTTTGATATATTTTCTTTTGAAGTCGCTATTAGTCAGGAACTAGATAAAGTAGATACGATAAAAGACGTAGACACGTTAGTTAATGTCTTAATGAAATGTATTTTAGAACCAACTTTTAGCTCACATAATTCCAGATGGGTTTATACATTTTTTACAAATGCAACAATGCGGAATCGAATTTTACATATCCTTCGGAATAGATCCTCAAATAATTATAATTTCGCTAGACTGATTGCATTAGATATCGGTCGTTGGAAACAGGCTATTAAATTAAATAAGAGATGTGTCATATATGTTGGAAAAATAGGTGATTGCGATAAGAATGGAGTAAAGGGTCGATTTAATAACTATCATTGTTTCAACGATAGCGATACGAATATGCTTGCTAGTTATGCCGTTAGTCTAGAAAAAGAGAATCTTGATAATATAGATTACAATCTTATGCCTATAATCGAAACATTAAATAGTCTTCAGAAAATTGACGAGACATTATATAAGCGATTAAAATATGGTACCGATAATAGTCTTGCTATAGGGTTGGTCAGACTCGGGATTGACTTATCTCTAGCGTCCATTATTATAGAAAATAAGCTTTTGCTAGAAATGTTTGTGGAAAAGGAAAATACTATAAGATGTAGGGACAAAGAAGAATTACTGTCGAGGATGAGTAAAATTGGCCTTTCAAGTATTTACATAAAATTAGCGAACGATTTATTGTAATGACACGCGCTTTAGGCTCGTATCAAGAAAAATCGCACTTCTGTTTTCTATATAAATAACTTTTAAAATCCGCTTTCAATTAATCGGTACCTATCTATTTACCTATATTTTTAAATATATTGTTAAAAATATTACCGTAATGGTTAATATTTTTCAATTCGGTCCAGAGTTAAAACTTGCAGATATACCATTTGTTAATGAATAGTGTCTGAATTATCACATTCACTCATTTAGTACGTATGAAATATATATAGAAGAAAATAGTATTCAAATCGTCTTTGAAGCCCAACCTTGTATGGAGTACTTACCGCGGTTAAGAAGGCGCATGTCAAAATACTGCACTAGTATTTCCAAGCTAATGGATCGAATCACGAACGGATGACTTGGTTGATTCTATACACTCAAACTTGTCGTAATCGTGTAAATTAAAGGTGCCGTTGTTCTTCAATATGAAACTTCAAATTATCAAGTAGCAATCGGTATTAATTCGTCAGGTTAGTTTTTCCTGAATGAATGACGTTTATTATGTTGACCCTTCTGTTTAATAATGAGAGTTTTCGCGAACAATATTATATTGGATCAATAGAGTTAAGTGTTTGTATATTGCAAGAAAGTCAATCGTTGTTTCCCCTGGCTCCCGAAAAAGACTGTCTAATCTCTAAAATATTAGTTCAGCGTTATAAGCCACTCTCTTTATTAATCTTTTGATTTTCTCTATATGCCTCAAAATATCTACGTACCAACGGTTCAAACTGATAGTAAAAACTACTATCCGCCTGCTTAAGATCTTCTGCATTGAAACGACCACTTTCTATCGCTTGATCAAGTTTAAAGATATTCTCACCATCGTATATACTAGTCTTAAGAGCTCGTGACCCGTCTTTCATTGTAAAACTAATTTCTATATTATTACAATTTCCAGCTACACTTCGAAAACCGTCATGGATATCTGAATTTTCTGTACTTCTAAGCTGTCGTCCTACATCTGAAACTACTATGTTTAAATTCTTGATTTGATCAGGCTCTGGCGCTAGTTTATTCTCTCTTGTGGCCTGCTCAATTTCTGAAATATAGTTTTCTAAAACACCTTCAATAAAATTTAAACGCTTCTGTTGCTCCAATTTTGAAACTTCAAACAATCTCTCTTCTAGCGCAGTAGCACCGTATGACAAAGTTGGTATATCAAATTTGCGACCGATTGAATCAAGAGAACGATATCGATTTTTATATTTTGACATTGAAAGTAATTCTTCAAGTTTTTGATTCAATTCAAGATAATTATTTTTTTCATTAATCGAATCGAGTAGCTTTTCGCCATGTTTTTCAATCTTCTTTTCATAGGCGGCTCGGTCGATATTGATAATTGGTATGTTAAAAAACTTAGCGTGTTTTAAGGCCGTTTCGGAAACCGTACCATTTGTAATGATACAATCAGGACTCTTAGGCACCCCATTCTCAGAATAACGCCTCAGTAATACCTCGTTATAAATGGATGTTCCATTTACCCCTGTAATTTGATCTAATATATTAGGATCGCTCAAGTTAGTCTCGCTTCTTCCAGCCATATTGCTCGTGCCACCATCCCCGTTTGAAATACTAATTATTGAGTCGGCACTAACTTGTTCAAACCCATAAATCAGCTCACCAGGCACGTAACTATCGATGTTTTTCTCGGAATCCCGGAAAGATGTAGATATAGTATCTCCTCTAGCATTTTCATTTCTCGTTCCAAACCCACTTGCTTCCATAGCCTTATCTTGTCGTTCATTCCAAACTCCTGGATTTTTCATTACCTCACGGTAAGTATTTTGCCCAATCTCATCTAGTGGATTATCAACATTACGGTAGTCTACGGTATGAGAAAGTATTGCAAAGGGCAAACCATTAAGATCGTAAACCGGAATCTCTGATCCTTCAAAAACCATTTTATGTTTCTGAATTTCTGGATTATTAGAAAACGCCTCTGTCTCTAAATCTTCAACTTTTAACAACCGAGAATTTAAATCTTGTTCAATAATCTCTTGAATTCTTTGCTTTTCAAATCTGTTTTGCTTATTTTGTTCAGTGATATCTCGCGCTGTTCGCATCTCTCTTTCTAGCTCTTCTTGCTCTTTCTGAGCTTTTTCTATTCTTTCTTGTGCTGCTTTTCTTGCTTCTCGCTCCTTTTGTTGAGCCGCTTCTATTTTTTGCTTTTCCTCCCATTCTTTCTGACGTAAAATCTCTTCTTCGTGATATTCGATTAAAGCTATGTGCATCGCCTCCCGGTTCCGTCGTTCCTCACTTCCAGAGATTTTTATTCCCAGCTTATCCATAACAAATCGCGTCGCTTGTTTGAAGAGGCCAGGTCTAGTAGAGACTTGTTTTCTTCTTGCTTCATTCATCATTTTATAGTCAGATAAGCCTGCTTTTATCTTATCTATTCTTGGTCTTTCTTGCTTATCATAATTCTCAGATATTTTTTTCTTCATCCAAGTCAAAGAAGATTTCTGATCTGTCGTTTCCGGTTGTTCTGTTTCGCTTAAAAAATGGTTGTCATTATCTTTATGCTCAAAATCTCCAGATTTAGTTTCTAAAGTTGTCAAATCTGGAGTTATTCTCTGCGTTTCATTAGCTGAAGGTAAAGCCTCACCTCTATCCTTCTCTCGATAAGCTTCTCGTACTCGGTTAGCTGCTTCGAGTAAATCGTCTTGTTTTTCTTCAATAGTCTTAAATTTATCTTTTTGATTCAATTCTTCTTTTGTGTCTAAATTCATCTTTTGGCTACTAAGTTCGTCCCAGTAGTTATTTGTTCTAATTCCTGTGTCTCTGTTTTGAACCTCAATATTTTTCATATTGCTAATATTGTATCGTAAAAATATTAATGTTTATATATAAATATCAGTCCGTTTTTCCGCTTGTGCTATAATAAGCCTAATGAACGAACAACAAATCCAGGAGCAACGTCGATCGAATGAGGAGCAGGCTACTTCTTCACGTGCCATAACGCTTGGTCTCCCTTATCTTGATACTCGACCCATCGAGGAAACTTTGCCACTCCTTTTTGGCATCATTGATATTAAAAGGATGCACAGTGACTACATTTTGCCCTTACAAAAAGGCGGTAACGGCCTTCCTTATCAGTTTATGGTTACCAGCCAAACGCCTCGCAGCACCATCAAAGAATTTAGTGAAAAGTTCAACATTAATGGTGATGGTATTGATTTTTTTCTTATCTCAAACAGTGCTTATCAGGTTCTCATGCTCCGTTATGATCCGCCAAAGCAGGTTCATTATGATGATATCCGTATTGCCAGTGACGGTGATTCCGAAACCCTAGCTTCGGTTTCGCAAACTCTTAACTCCGTAGGGACTGATAAGGTTTTTGATTTTCTTCTTGATCAAGCAGACAAACTTGGTGCTTCTGATATTCACATTGAAAACCTTCGTGAATCCATTCGCATCCGTATGCGTGTCGATGGTATTCTTCATCCTGTGGCTAACCTTGAACGTGATCGTTACCGTGTCTTCATGGGCGAACTTGGTTCTCGTGCCGGTATTTCCTCCGCCGCTAAAACTCCGCAGTCTGGACATATGCAGAAAGATATTTTCCGTGATGGCTCATCACATCTCTTGAATATCCGCGTTGAAACTGTTCCGACTATGTACGGTCAAGATGCTGTACTACGTCTTTTTAATTTTGATGAATCGCTACTAAATCTTGATCTTCTCGGTCTCTCTGAGCACGAGCTTTCAGAGATCAACGAGGTTATTTCTCATCCGCGTGGACTCGTCCTTATGGTCGGTCCAACCGGTTCTGGAAAGTCCACCACACTCTATTCCATGATTAATGCTTTGAATACTACGGATCGCAAGATTATTACTCTTGAGGACCCAATTGAATATGGCATTTCCGGCATCTCTCAGATCCCAGTCAATACTACTGAGGGCGGTTCTTTTGCCGACGGCCTTCGTTCTATTCTTCGTCTCGACCCAGATGTTGTGATGGTTGGTGAGATTCGTGATGGTGACACTGCTAAGACTGCCATCCAAGCTTCCATTACTGGACACCTTGTTCTCAGCTCTTTTCACGCAAATTCCACTGCCGCGGCTTTTTCTCGTATGATCGACCTTATCGGCACTAACCCAATTTTCTCCAGTTCCATTCGTATGGTCATGGCTCAGCGTCTTGTTCGCAGTCTTTCAGAGAATAAACGTGAATTTACTCCAGATGAAGCCACTCGTCAATTTGTTCTTTCCAAACTCAAAGGGCTCTCCGAAGAGGTGATTTATGATCAGCTTGGCTTTAATTTTGATTCAGATAATTTTACTCTCTTTGAAGCCGTACCATCTGGTATCGACGATCCTTTTGGTTACAAAGGACGTAAAGTGATTATGGAGCAACTTACTGTTTCCGAAGAAGTCCAAAAATACATTCGTGGTGATATTGAAGATATAAACACTAATGCTATTGAACAGACTGCTAGAAAAGCCGGTCTCATTACCCTTGAGCAAAAAGGTATCTTGGCTTGCTTGCGTGGTGAAACAACATTGGATGAAATATCAAGGGTGATATAAATAAGAGGTAAAAATGGACCAAAACGAACAACAAAATCAAGTCGAGTCACTAAATCAAATTGACCAACTGGACCAAAATCAGCAATCAAACCAAGTTGAGTCGATCCAAGATCAAAATTTACATCCTAATCACTATGTTGATCAGCTCGCAACTGAATCTGGTTTTGATACCTCGAGTTATGATAATTCCAAGGATCTTAAAAAACCGGGCAATCCTTGGAAAATTGTAGGCATTGTCACCTCTGCTCTTTCTATTCTATTTCTTCTGGTCGCTAGCTTCTTATATTTTTATAGTAATCAAAAAATTGATGAGGGCACAAAATTAGTCAAGCAATATCAGAAAGAGCTTACAGATAGTAAAACTGTCATCGCTGAATATGAATCTGCTACTAAAACTAAGGTAGTCAATACTAAAGACCAGGATGAGGCCAAAACTGAAGATAAGTCCGAGAAGAAAGCTGAAAAGCAGATCGTTAAGTGGAATGACCTCAATATTAACTTCGCTCAACTCACCACCATTGTTGGCGATGATTATCGTATCACTGGTGGCCGTATTGTGACAAATGAAGATGGTACTAAGGTTATTGCAAAACTTAATGTCTCTAAAATGGAGAAAATTGTGGATCCCAATGGTCTCGCTATGCCTCGTTATGTCGATCATGGCATGGCCGCCCAGACTAATGTCTACAGCAGGAAATTACCAAGTGGCGCTTGGCAATATATTGGAGTCTACTCCGCCAATGGTATGGGTGCAGTTCAATGCAAGGATGTTTCCGAGGAAATGAAAGCCGCTGTTACTGTATTGAATAAATATGAATCCGATCCTAACATGAAATATTCCTGCACTACTTTCAAAGACGGTAATCCACAGGCCGGCCTCGAAACTACCGTCTTTTAGCAAAAGTTATAAAAACGTAATAATAATTATATAGATTCATAGTTGATTTATTTTCTAGGGATCAATCTATTTTCTTTGCTCGTCTCACCTCTTCCATTTTCTATAAAACTATGTTAAAATAAGTCAAGTTCTAAGTAATAAAGGTAAAATATGAGTTTTCTAGTGTTGAAAAAAATTGGTGATGCCCAGAAAAAGAAAGCCATCGTTGACGTTCGCTCTGGTGATACCGTTAAGGTAACTCAGAAAATTAAGGAAGGCGAAAAATTCCGTTTTCAGGTTTTCGAAGGTGTCGTAATTCGTGTAGACCGCAAAGAGTCTCACACTGCACGTATTGTTGTGCGTAAAATTGCTTCCGGTATTGGTGTTGAGAAATCTTTCTTGATGCATAGCCCATTGGTTGAAAAAATTGAAATCGTTAAACGCGCTAAAGTTCGTCGTAATAATCTTTCATACCTTCGCAATCGTTCTGGTAAGTCTGCTCGTCTTGCTGCTAAAGATTTTGATCGTATCGCAGTTAATACTCTTAAAGAAGAAGCAGCTGTTGAAGCTCCAGCTGAAGCTAACGAAGCTCCCGTAGAGACTGAAACTACAAAAACTGAAGAAGTTACTGCAGCGTAAAACTAGAAAAATCCAAATAAACCTCAACCGAGGTTTATTTTTGTTATCAGATAGCAATTTGTTAGCTGGATTTTAGAGTTCATATTCTCCAATTTTATATATAAGATAATTACTCAATAATTAACCAATCCTTGATCTGAAAATCTTCACCGCTTACACCAGCTGCTGCGAGGTAAACTTTATGATTTTTAAATTCCGGGTGTATCACTAAAAAGCTATCTGCTGCAAATCGCATCTGATCCTGCTTAAGTTTATTAATAAATTCAATCGGTTCGCCATATTTTGCTGTTTTACGGTATTTTACCTCCGTAAAAAACAGGGAATTATCCAATCTTGAAATAATATCAATTTCAAAATATTTGGTTTTAAAATTTTTTGCGACAATTTCGTGTCCCTTAAAAATTAAGTACTCTGCTACCTTTTCTTCGCCGAGCTTGCCTAGTTCAGTAGACGTTATTATAACCCCAGCTTTTATGTTTTCAGCTTTTTGTTCTGAACCCTCGTCTACTTTCTCACATTGACTCAAATTTCTTTGTCTAATTAGCCTTTTATCTTTTATTGAACCGCTCTGTTTTATTAAAATTTCACGTACTGGTCGAAAAGAACGTCGGTGTTCCGGTGTTAAGCCATATTGTTCCATTGCTCGTTGATGTAAGACTGTTCCATATCCCACGTGTTTTTCAAAGCCATACTTGGGATATTTTTCCGCCAATTTTTTCATGTAGCGATCTCGCTCTACTTTAGCCAAAATACTTGCCGCCGAAATTTCTTTGATCAAAAGATCACCCTTTTTTAGGATAGAGACGTATTTTTCAAGCGGTGTTCCAATTAAAAAATTCATCGTCCCGTCAATAACAATTTCAGAAAAAGGTATATGCGTTTCTTGAATCTGTTTGATGGCTCTTCGACAAGCTAGCCTCAGACCCGCGGATAAACCGATTTTATCAATCTCGCTCGCCTCCACCCAACCCGTGGCCACTGCCAGCGCACCGTCTCTAATTTTACCGTATAAAATCTCACGTTTTTTAACCGTCAATTTCTTTGAATCAGTTAGTTCAAAAATCCAAGCATATTTTTCTGGTTCTCGCTCGATTATTTCCGGATTTGGCAAAATGCAAGCCCCAATCACCAGTGGTCCCGCATATGGGCCCCGACCAACCTCATCAATTCCTAAGATCATAGCCTGATTATAACAGTAAATTTATTTCTTTATTTTGAAACATTGAAACGAAATTCTACAATATCGCCATCTTGCATAATATAGGTCTTACCAACGGTTGCTAATTTTCCGGCTGCCTTTACCGCCGCTTCGCTTCCTAACTTCACAAGATCATCATACTTCATTACCTCTGCTGCAATAAATCCACGCTCAAAATCAGTATGAATTGTCCCGGCCGCTTCGGGAGCTGTTGCACCTTTTTTGATTGTCCACGCGCGCACTTCTTTTTTTCCGGCAGTTAAGAAAGATTGTAACCCCAAAGTGTCATAGGCTGCCCTTACAAGTTCCCCTAAAGCATCTTCCTTTACGCCATAACTCTCCAAAAATTCCATTTTTTCTTGCAAACTCATGCCGGTCATTTCTTCTTCGAGTTTTGCATTCACGAACACTGCGCGAGCCGGTTTTACAAGTTCACGCAATTCATTCTTTAAATTTTCATTTGTCAGTTCGTTTTCGTCCACATTAAACATGTAAATCACTGGTTTTTCTGTCAAATATGGAATTATCTCCTCAGTCGTATCTTTGCTTTTCTTGCGCTTTGCTTCAACTTTTTCGCGTGTTTCGAAATCAGCTAGCTCTAGTTCAGTTTGAATAATTTCGATATCAGCTTTTGGATCAACTGGCGCTGGTATGTTTGCGCTGGCTGAGACATGCATAATATCATCGTTTTTAAAAACACGCACCACATGACAGACAATCTGGCATTCGCGAATATGTGCAAGGAACTTATTACCAAGCCCCTCGCCTTTTGATGCTCCCTCGACTAAACCCGCAATATCCACAAATTCCACGGTTGCTGGGATTCTTTTCTCTGCATTATACATTTTTTCCAGGACATCTAAGCGTTCATCCGGCACCGGTACAATTCCCACATTTGGCTCAATCGTTGCAAATGGGTAGTTAGCCGCCAAAGCATGTGCATTAGTCAATGCATTAAACAATGTCGACTTTCCCACATTAGGTAAACCCACAATTCCAATTTTTAGATTCATATAAAATTTTCCAGAGTAAATTTATTTTAAAACTATTTATATTATATCTTAACATACCTTTAATTGGGCATCAAAATCTGGTGTGTAGTATAATCGTATTAAGACTCAGTCTTATTAAATGAAAAATTAAACGAAAGTGAGATTTAAGAAATGAATGGTGAAAAGTTATCATCGAGTAATGGTGAAAATATGGAGAAAGTATTAGATCCACGTGTAGAGTCTCTGGCAATCCCTCTTGCAAGAGATTATGCTGAGAAGAATTATCCAAAACTTGAAGATGGTACTTTCCAGCCAGCTTGGCGCGGCGTCAATGGTGAAAAAGCCTTAAAGAATAAATCTCCAGACGATTTGATGGCAGAAGGATATTCCGAGCTTGCTGCTCATGCTTCGGTTATTGACATCGCAAATCAACCTTACGACAAATATTCTGATTATTGGAAAGAACAGAATCGTGGCGGTGCAGAGTTTTTGATTGGATTGATGGACGAGCGTGGTGCTGATACTTTAAGTAGTTTAAATCTTGAAGATGAAAAGGTCCGCAATGAATATGTTGACTTAATTCATGAAAATTGGATCAAGCGTAATGAATGGGTAAAAGATCCAAATTATGGCGATCCAAAACTTGCTTGTGGTTTTGCTGAATTATCAAAAGAAGAACAACAGAAAGATATTGATCAACTTGGTGTTTTGCAACAGTGGATTGCAGAACAAAAGTAATGAATCATTTTTATAAAATTTAAAATCATAAAATTCTAGTATGTCTTTTGCTCTGGACATTTCTCTAGAATTTGTTTCATCGCTTCTTTTTCCGCCTCAGTTACCCAAAGTAAGTATTTGTATTTCACCGAAATCTGTCTTGCCACATATTGACAACGAAAACTTTTATTTCTGTAGATTATAACATGAACTTGCAATGTACAAAATGTAGGAATCATTAAAGGCTAATATAAAGTCAATATCTTTATTATTTATAGAAATCAATCGCTGGCGATGACATTGAATCGTTGCTTATTTCAGGTTTCTTTTTTGTAAAACAAACATTAGTAATCTCTCTTTCTAATAAATCTAGGTCTTTTATTTTTGATGTAAAGTCATTTTTCTGTTCAATTTCTGAGATAGCCGTGTCTATTATTTTTTTATCTATAACAGTATCTTGTATTATTTTTTTAAAAATATTTGAAATCTTTCTTTCTGGTGTATCCAGTATCCATTTAGCCACATTCCCGTCAATGCTCACATCTAGTTTGTAATTTGAATCCTCGAGCTTTTTCTTTTTTAACTCATTTGTAAAAATTCCAAAAAACACATACATATGAATATGTGTATAGTTTGCAAGCTCAGAAAATGAATAGATAGTCATAATATCTTCTAAAGAATTGTATCACAACGAAATTGCGCGCGCATATAAATGATCGACAATTATTAATAAAAATGATACAATACATCACGTGAGATAATTATTCTCAAGTTTCTGTAGAAAAGGGGGTGCTAGATATGGCATTACAGAAAGGTTTAAATAAGAATAGGAATCATCATGACGATCTATCTCAGTCTGGCAAGGGCTATGCGAGATACAATGTTCATGGTACAAGCATCAGTAGCCTATCCGGTCCTGTTCATAGTGGAAAGAAGAATGAATATGGGCAAGGGAAGCATAGCAAGGGTGGAAAGCCTAAACAGAAACATTGGTAAAATATAAGACCAGCACTTTAGCCTCGGATTAAGTCCGAGGCATTCTTTTTTAATCATATTGTATATATAATATGAAGCTTATGTATTTTTAATGCTATTTCGCTGGTTTATAAAAGTAGTTGATTATTTGAATTCAGTAACTTTTTTGCTCTGGACATTTCTCTAGAATTTGTTTCATCGCTTCTTTTTCCGCCTCAGTTACCCAAAGTAAGTATTTGTATTTCACCGAAATCTGTCTTGCCACATATTGACAACGAAAACTTTTATTTTTTGGTAGCCAAGTCGCTGCATCGCCATCTGATTTTTGTTGGTTTGCCGCCGCTTGTACTGCAATTAAGTTTAAAGGGTCGGTTGCAATTTTAAATCTCTCTTCAGCAGTTTTATATTGCGCTCCTTTCTGCCAAGCGTCCGACAGCGCCACCACGTGATCGATCTGCACTTTTTTTGAAATTTCCGATCGGTTTTTAAATTCCATTTCTTCGCCTGTATAAGGCTCATAGAATTTTCCAGCCACTACGTTACATTTTTCGTCCACCTTTGCCGTATCGCCAAAGTCTCGTTTTAAAATCCGCTGCCTTAAATTACAGCCTTCAATTTCCGGCCAACCATTATAAAACTCGGTTCGTTTATATCCAGTCTTCGGCGCCCGCCCTTTTACCTCAAGTTTTGAAAGTAGTTCTGTTGCAAGCGGTGTTCTCTCTGTCTGCTCACCAGGATTATTTTTATTACCATCATCACCGCTATTATTAGTTTCGCTATTTTGACTATTGCCTTGAATTATCTTACCGTTATCGTTACTATTATGCAGCCCAGAGTTTATATTTTCTTTTGCGCTTGACTCGGCCTTTTTTTGATAAGAATTTGGATTTGCGATAATCGTTAAAATCACAATTCCGCTTAAAATCAGTGCCGTAATCGCCCGTCTCGTTTTATAAACTGTTTTTAAATTCATTTAATTTCTTCTCCTGTTTCAGCCTTCAATTCCAGCTTCTCAGTTTTTACTATGTTATGGCTAGTAAATCCAACCACGCGATTCTTGGTCGTCTACTTTGACCCCTGCAAAGTTCTTGCGTATTTTACCACTGACATCAAATCCTGATCCTGATCAAAATCTGTCTCTGGTAAATTACCTACAATCATTTCGATTAATTTATGAAAGCTCATCAGTCCCGTCACTTTTCCGTGATCGTCCACCACAATAAAGAAATAACAACTCGTACGAATAAATGCAAGAAGTGCCTCTTTTAAGGTATAATTTTCGCTCATGTAATAAACATTCTTATCCAAGAAAGCGGAAGCTCGGTCGGTTTCTTTCACGCTAAGACTAAATAGTGTCTTTGTGTGGATAAGCCCTACGATTTCACCTCTCGCGCCCACCACAGGGAAGTGTGATAAACCCGATTGATAAAGTCGCGATAAAGTCAGAGGTCCCATAAAATCATTTTCGTGGATAATAATTACCTCATTTTTGGGTGTCATCACCTCTTTTACAATCTTACTATCAAAAGTCATTGCAGCCGCCATGGTTCTTCTCTGTTGTTTTGAGATTACTTCTTCTGGCAGTTTATTGATCAGCCACACTAAGTCTTCTGTGGTTTCCGGATAAAAGATTTCTGGCAAACTCTCGGCAGGCAAATTCTTAGCAAGCAAACTCCCGTTACCCATCTCTATATTAGTCCCAGTTCCTGACATTCCATTACTCATCTCGTTGATCTCATTCATCTTCGCCTCATGCCGCACTAATTTTGCCGCTGTATCTTTATCGGTAAAAATGTTACGATTCATCGGCCCCACAAAAGAAGTATCAGCCGCACTGGTCGAATTTGTCGGTTCGCTTTCGATATTATGTTCTTCGTGCTCATCCAATCTCTCAATTTTTCCGCTATTCTCATCCACTTCAGTCGTTTTTTTCTCGACAAAAATCTTCCCAAGAGCTTTGGCTAATCCTTTGAAAAAGCCACCAAGTTTCTCCCCTATTTGACTAAAAATTCCTTTTTTTCTCTCATCAAAAATACCTGAAGATTGGTTTAAATCCGCATTTTGATCTGCACTCATCTCGTCCATTTTTACCTCCGTTTTTTGTCGCACCGCCCACAAACACGCTAAAATATGCTAATATCTATATTATACAAAAATTTATTGAATTAAGCGATAGATTTTGCTTAGGAGGTTTATGAAGAAGTTACCATTTATTGCTGTTAGCGCACTTATCATCGGTTTCTTGTCTCTCTGTGTTTATTCTTATCAACAGAATCAGCAGTACGATCAGTGGATTGCTTCGCTTGACCGTTCAAAATATATTGGGAAGGAAGATCGCAACGGCAACATCGGCGATAATTATGAGGGGAACAAAGATGCTAAAGTTTTAATCGTTGAATATGCCGATTTTCAGTGTCCAGGCTGTGCTACTACTTTCCCCTATCTCTCTAAAATTGTTGAAGAATATAAAGGTAAAGTTGGTCTCATCTTTCGCAATTTTATTCTCACCTACCATAAAAATGGCACCGCCTCCGCTCACGCCGCGAATGCTGCCGCTTTACAGGGCTACTGGCAACCGTTTGCCACACTTCTTTTTAAAAATCAGGCCGAGTGGGAAGATCTAGATTCGGGAAAACGTGATGCTAAATTTAAGGCTTATTTTGAAGAGGCTTCCAATCATAAAGGTAATGCTGATCAATTTTTAGCTGATATGAACAGTGAAGCTGTTAAGAAAAAAGTGAAGTCCGATATGGCGATTTCTAAACTCGTGAATATTACAGAGACACCAACCATTATTATCAATGGCGAAAAGCTGCCTAGTGTTTCGGTTAACGAAGCTACTTTTAAAAAGACTGTTCACGAAATGATTGATGCCGCTTTAAAGAAAGTGGAATCTGAAGCAGCCACTAAAAAATAGGGGAGTCACTGTATGTCTCAGCCAAAGATAGATTTTGTTATCACTTGGGTCGATGGGACTGATCCAAAATGGCTGGCTAAAAAAATCCAAACACTCCAGAAACTTCAAAATACGAGAGTCGATGTTAAGATAGCTTCTAAACAGTTCACCTCTGACCCTTTTAGAAATTCGAAAAACGCCATCCATCCTCTCGAGTCTCCAAAAATTGATGCGTCCGATCTGCGTTTTCGTAATGATTTCGATTTTTTAAAATACTGGTTCCGTGGAGTTGAAAAATTTGCTCCATGGGCTAATCAAATTTTCTTTGTAACGTTTGGACATCTCCCATCTTGGCTTAAGTCCACTCACCCCAAACTTAGAATTATTCACCACGAGGATTTTATCCCCAAAGAATTTCTTCCCACCTTTAACTCTCATACCATTGAAAATCACCTTCATCTCATCCCTGGCCTCTCAGAATATTTTGTTTATTTTAATGATGATTTTTATCTGTTAAAATCCACTAAACCGACCGATTTTTTCGCTAAGTCCAGATCAAAAAAACTAAATAAAAAACAAGATAATTCAAAGAACAAATCTGAATTTTATTTCCCACGTGCCTTTTTTGCGGAAAATATTCTCATCAATAATCCTTCTCGTGATATATTCCCATATATTCAAATGAATAATATGGCACAGATTAATCAAAAATATCACAAATCTGAGTTCTATCATCGACATTTTTCTAAGGCCTATCATCTTAAATATGGTATATTTAATCTTAGGAATCTCCTTCTTTCCCCCTGGAAAGAATTTTCTCTCATCTATGATCCACATTGTGCCACATCTTATCTAAAATCTACTTTCAAAAAAGTTTGGCAAGACTCGAAAGAAGAGCTTACAAATACTTCGGCTCACTCATTTCGTTCAAGCCAAGATATCTCACATATGATATTTTTCTACACGCAACTATTGGAAGGGCAATTCATACCTCGTTCACCACGTTTTTCTCACCACACGATGCTAAGTGAGGATGACGTAGAAAATCAGAAAATCATTAAGCTTGTCGAACATCAAAAATATCATCTGCTCTGCATTAATGACGGCAATGTCAGGGATCTCGAAAAAACTAAATCTGAGCTCGAACAAGCTTTTAATAAGATCCTTCCTGAAAAAAGCAGTTTCGAACAATAGTTACGATCATTCTCTGTAAAAATTTGATAAATACTAAAAATATGGTAAAATATCTCCATTACCAGCATGGTAAAGTAATTTAAAACCGTGCTAAGACTTGGGATTACAGTCCCATAACCAAAGGGGGTGTTTCTATGTTAAATACATACGAAGACGTGGCGCTAAGTCCAGAGCTTAGTGTTATCATGCAGAAAGTTATCGAGATCATCGACGGTTTCCAAAAGAGTAAGGCTATCGGCATTAGTAATGTCTATAACTTCTTTCTCAATATCAAGGGCTTCGTTCCGTTCGATCAGGCCAATCGGCAAAAGTTAGAATATTCGACATATGAGTTATTTTTTATCGACTTTGCCATGGAATTTGACGAACTAGGTGTCAATGAATGCTTTAAAGTCGCTGATTATTTACAAGAGAACAGTCAGGATGGCTACTTGCTGTCAGACTTCGATGATCTGATTGACGCTTTCGTTCAGTTCTTGAAGTACGAAAGGTTACTTTATGAGGATTGTATGCTTCTTGCAGATTCTCCTTTCGTAAAAGACTACCGCAAAAAACGCCTTATCCACTATGCTGCCTGTCTTACGCATATCAAATTCAATGTAGACGAATTTGATAAATATTATGCGCAATTAGGGCAATGCGAAAAGGAGCTAGTTGAGTTAAGGAGCAGAAAGCTACAGCTTTATCGTGAGATCGACATTATGATCATTATGATGGAGTGGATGTTCAAAAACTACGATCTATCAGAGAATGACTATTCAATTAGTGCTCTTTACGATAAGATCACTTCGATCCCGCTTGATGAGGACGAACAGGAGTAGTACTGGCATAGAGCAACGGTAAAAATTATAAGGAGCTCCGGCTCCTTTTTTAGGCCCCTTTCTGATCTCAAGTCCCAATTCAATTATGAGATGATTTTCTGTTCTTTCTAGATTTCTTTCAACTCCCTCTTGTCAAAATCCCAAAAACTATTATAATACCTCCTGTTGCATCCTAGGATAGCAACAAATGCACATTAAAAATCGTTAAGCAAGAAAATCCTTTAAGGAGGAAAAGATGATATTTGGGTTTTTAAGGGCTAAGTCAGAAAAAGCGATTCAGAGTCCATTCTGTAGACTTAGCCAGTTCAAGATTAATGGTACCAAAAAGAAATTCTTGCGCTTTATGAATTCTTTCAGGAGTACCGGTTTGATTTATTTCGGTGACGAGGCAAGAGAGAATGAGTGGTTTTTTGATAAGATCACAGACGAATATCCGGAGCTTGTACTAAGAATATCCCGCCTTAAGTTGAAACCGAATGATAATAGAAGTATTCCAATTTTACTTGATATGTTTATGGGGCCTGAGGCTTATTATAGATTCGATGAGTCGGATCTTCCTCCCGTTCTTTTATGTCACTGGCATGCTACGCAAAAAGACCGTAATGAGCTACTAGCATAAGCTAAGTAATCTGGAATTTATAATATATGTCTTAAAGATACCTAGCGTATAGCTGGTTTTCCAGTTATATACGCCAAAATACAATTGAATAAGGATCATTGCAAACACAAGTCTTAACGATTTTATGGGAGCCGCGGCTCCCTTTTTATATTTAAGGTCAGGCTATGGGGTCATTATTTTTTAATCCAGGATCTTGTCTTTACATCTGAAAATTTCATCTTCACCTCTGAAGGTCTCATCTTTATGTCTGGAGATCTTATCTTTTCATTCGAAAACTCTTATTCTTGCACTAATATTTATTTATGTTTTAATAGAACACGTTACTGTAATAAAGTAAAGTTTTTTAAAATACTAAAACTCGAAAAGTTTCCCGCTCCAAAAGAGCAAGTTTGAGATGGTCACCCATCTTAGTTTCCGTGTCAAAGACACAACAAAGGAGAAAAAATGAAGAAAACCGAAATAAGAAGTTCTGAAGTTGTAAGCACTGCCGAGGCTTTATTCTTTGCCTATATGGACGATCTCATTAGGAATAAATTGGATTTTTTAGGAAGTTTCAATCGGTTGTTTGCAAATGTGAAGGGCTATGTTCCCCTTAGTATGATCGATGTCAGGCGCGTAGAATATATAGAATTCGAGCAGCTACTTTTTCAGTCCACGGAATATTATGAGGAGCTTTTAAGCACTCCGGGTCTCAAGGTTCTAGGATATTATCATGACCAGCCAGATTATGCTGCGGCAGATGTTGTGACTTCGATTTGTTTATATGTCCTAAATGAAGAAAAATGGATTCAGGATCTTTATAGGGAACTAATTGATGATCCATTTGTCAGATTGTTTTTCAAGAAGCACGCTGAGCTGGGTAGTCAATTTTATCAAGAGATTGAATGTGTCGACGGTTGTTTAGCTTCTATTAAGAGTCGGCTGAATAATCTACAAATTCAGCTTGATGAAGAGAAACAGAATACAACGATTAGTGTCATGGCCTATAGAGATCTTACTCTAAGTTTAGGCAAAATTCTCAGAGCCCTGCGGGACAATAGTATTCCCCCTGCAGCGGAGCATGAAAAATCGAAGGTTGGCCAAAAAGGTGATCCCGAAAATCTTTTACGCGAAGTGAAAAATTATGTCAGAATAAAACACGGCGCAGAAAAAGCAGAAGAAAAGAAGGATTCCATCTACCCTGAATCCAGAGAAGATGTGGATATGGCGCAAAAAGAAGATCCGCTGGCTACAAAGAACAGTTGTTCGGAGCGCAAAGACCAGAATCGTCAGATTCATGTAGTGAAACCCAGTGAGGCAAAAAGTGCTGTCCGGATATAGGTATGAGAAAAGAATTGTTTAAATACAGAAGCAAAAGAAGTGTGAACTGGCTAGATATGAAAGGTATGAGAGAAAAAGCATATCGTCAGAATAAACCAGGTATGAGAGAAAAAGTAAAAAGAGAAGAGTTTTGGTATAACTTTGGAGGCTGAGGCCTCCTTTTTCATAGGCAAAACTTAGCTCACTACCACAGCAAATTGACAAAATGTCAAGAATAATGTATTATAAAAAGAACTATAAAGAGAAAACCAGGGGTCTAATTAGTGAATAAGAAAGATCAGGAAAAACAATCACCACTTATTGTTGCTCAAATTATGGGTAAATGGGTTGGTGGTGGCGTTGAGTCGGTTATTATGAACTACTATCGTCATCTTGATCATTCCAAAATTCAGTTTGATTTTATTTGCGATGAAGATTCTACTCGCATTCCGTATGATGAAATTAAAAAACTTGGCGGTCGCGTTTTTCTTGTTCCAAAATATCAAAACCTTCCAAAATATTTAAAAGCTTTAGAAAAATTATTTAAAGAAAATCAATATCGTATTGTACATTCGAATATTAACACTCTTTCAGTTTTTCCACTTTACGCTGCTAAGAAAGCCGGTGTTCCAATTCGTATTTCACATAGCCATTCGACTAGTAATCCAAAAGAATGGAAACGCAATTTAATTAAGAATATTTTGCGTCCATTTAGCAAACGCTATGCTACGGATTATTTCGCTTGTTCCGAGCTTGCAGGTCGTTACTTGTTTGGTAATAAGACTTTTGATCGTGGTAAAGTAAAAATTATCCATAACGCTATTGATATTGATAAATTTAGATTTGATGAAGTAGCTCGCAAAAAGCTTCGCAAGGAATTTGGTATTAAAGATAGTACTATTGTGATTGGCCATGTTGGACGTTTCGTTCAACAAAAGAACCACACTTTTCTCGTTGATATCTTTAAGGAGTATCACAAGAAAAATCCAGATTCAAAGCTTTTGCTTGTTGGTTCTGGTCCATTAGAAAATAAAATCAAAAAGAAAGTTGAAAAACTTGGTCTCAAAAATTCTGTCCTCTTCCTCGGCCAACGTGACGATATTAATAAATTATATTCAGTGATGGACATTTTCTGTTTGCCAAGCTTATATGAGGGTCTACCAGTTGTTGGCGTTGAGGCTCAAGCTGCCGGGTTACCGTGTGTGTTTTCGGATAATATAACAAAGGATATTGTCTTATGCGATAATACTCAAATGCTATCTATAAAAAATAATAGAAAACATTGGTTAAGGTGTATAAAAAACACGGAAATAAGTAACAAAAAACGTACTGATATAAAATTAAATAAAGAATTTGATGTAGGCTATATCTGTAATAGTCTATATAAAATATAATGTATATAGTAGGTGAAAAATGTTATTTGAATATATAAAAACAATAATAGGTATAATAAAAATTGTATTATATAAAATAATCTATCGAAAAAGGATAAGCTTTAAGACAATACCTATAGTTTATAAGAATTTTAACATTGCAATCAAAAGAGATTCGAGCTTAATTATTGGTAAAAAAATGAAAGCGAGAAATAATGTTTCTTTTAGAATCTATGACGGAGGGAATGTTGTAATTGGAGATAACTGTTTTTTTAATGATTGTTGTTCCGTGAATTGTCAACAAAAAATTATAATAGGTAAAAATGTTATGTTTGGTCAAAACGTAATGTTATTTGATCATGATCACGACTATAAAAATGATATAAAAGATTTTGTAAAGAAGCCAATCAAGATTGGAAACAATGTTTGGATTGGTGCAAATAGTATTATTTTGAAAGGAGTAACGATCGGTGATAATTCTGTTATCGCTGCAGGAACAATCGTAAGAGAAGATGTAGACAGTAATACTCTTTATTATCAAGAAAGAGAATATAAGGCAAAGGCTATTATTAAAAATGAAAAATAAGAAAAAAATCTTTTTTATTATGAGTACAAATGCATTTTCTGGTGCTGAAGCCGTAAATTTTCGTATTATTGAGAATCTTAGAAATAAATACGATTTTTATTGGGTATCGCGAAAAGGGCCGATTAACCAGCTTCTTGATGAAAAAAATATTAAATGGATAGAAATTAGCAAGTTATCGCAAAAAGAAATAAAGCGTGTTGTCAAGCAATATAATCCTGATATTCTACACGCAACAGACTTTAGGGCTAGTGTGGTCTGTTCATTGGCTAATACGGGGAAATACCTGATATCACATATTCATAATAATTCTCCATGGATAAAATATCCTGGTATTAATTCAATTATTTTCTTATATTCTGGGATGAAGTCTGACCATATTTTAACCGTATCTAAATCCATTGAAAAAGAGTATATTTTTACACCATTTTTAAAAAGTAAAATGGAATGTATTGGTAATCCGATTTCAAGAAAAGAAATATTGTCAAAAATAAATAAGGATAATAAAAATAAAATATACGATATTTGTTGTGTAGCAAGGATAACTGAACAAAAAAAGCCAGAATTATTTCTTCGAATAATATCTGAAATAAAAAAACAATGTCCACGGATTAAGTCAGTTTGGGTTGGCGATGGAGAACTTAAAAATAAGATAATTAAATTAACAAAAAAACTTAATTTAGATAAAAACATAGACTTTGTTGGTCACCAAAAAGATCCTTATAACTATATGCAAATGTCAAAAATTTTTATGCTTACTTCTGCCTGGGAGGGATATGGGCTGGCTGTCTATGAGGCTTTATCGTTGGGGTTACCATGCGTGGTGTCAAAAGTTGGTGGTCTTCCGAGTATTATAGATGACTCTTGTGGGGCATTGTGTACAAGAAAAAAGGATTTTATTGATAATATTTTTAAGTTATTAAATAGTAAAGTCTATTATTTAAATAAAAAAGAAAAATCCATCAAAAAAAGTATAGAGCTTGAAAATATAACTAAATATATGCAACAAATTGATAAATTATATGGGGGGCAAGAATGAAAAAAATATATACAACAACTGTGATTTTGCTTCCACTTCTAAGTATGTATTTTGTTGGTATTGCCACGATTACTTTAGCTGATGTTGTCATACTAATTTTGATCCCCCTATTAGTAATTAATTCATGTAGACACAAGAAAACAGTGAGATGGTCTACAACTTTAATAATTGTAATACTATGCGTCACGATTCAATTGTTGTTGTATCAAATTATTGGAATAGCAAAAACTGGTGCAGATCTAACCACTTTAAGATTAATTTTATATTATTCTTTTTGTGCATTTTTTATTGATTCATATTTTGACTATAGATTTGGAGTAAATCTTTTAATATTTGTATCTGCTACCTCGTGTATCTTGTGGATCATTCAATATATTTGTTTAAATAATTTTAATATTTTTATTCCTGGCACATTTCCATTTCTCAAAACAGAAGTTGATGATTATAATCAAATAATGTTTACGCATTCATGGACTAGTTATGCATATTCAAGACCAAGATCATTTTTTGCTGAACCATCACATTTTGCGATCTATAATGCAATGGCACTTGTGATTCTCTTTTTTGGACCAAATAAAGGGAACAATAAAATCGTAAAAATACTCGTCATAGTTAGTATGCTATTGTCTGGAAGTGGAATGGCAATAATATTATTATCTACTATTTGTATCATGAATTTATTGTTCAAAAAGAAAAATACAAATATAAAAATAAAAACTATAATTATAGGTCTATCGTTAGTACTTGTTGGTGTGATATGTCTGCCCTCATATTTTCAAACAGATTCATTTCAGACATTTGTTAGTAGAACCTTTATAGAAAAAGATTCTACCAATGGAAGGTTTGGAAATTTTATTGGAGCATTTACTGAAGAAAAAAATAGTTTTGCGGTCTTATTTGGTGAAGGAATATATAAGATATCAGATACAAAAAAGGAGAAATATATAACATCAATTCCTCGCATTTATAAATATTTTGGTATTATCGGCTTTATGTTATTTTTGATTTTATCAATATTTTGTTTTGCTAAATTAAGGGGAATAAGTATATACTCTTGGATAATACTATTTATGATATGTTTTTCTAGTGAAATATTATTTAATATTTTAGTAATAATATATCTTCCATTTATAGTTAAAGGAGAAAAAAATGAAGAATAAGATTTACGTAATTACGCACAAAGATTTTAAATATAATATTTTAGATACATATCAGCCTATTTTTGTGGGGAACAAAAAACCGACAGAGAATATGAAATATATTTTTGATTCTTCAGGTGATAATATTGCAAACAAAAATGAAAATTATTGTGAGCTTACTGCTATATATTGGATATGGAAAAATATTCATAATTGCGATAATGTGGGGATAGTACACTATCGCCGTTATTTCGTTTATGGATTCCGTTCGAAACTTGTTGACGATAAATATATAGAAAAAAATCTAGAAAAAAAACACTACGATATTGTATTGCCATATAAATTTAAGACAAAACACAATGTTTATAAACATTTTATTGACAGCCCGAGTGGTAAAGATAAAGATTTAATTAATCTAAGAAAAATTATAGCAAAAAAATATCCTGAATACATTGAATCTTATGACAATGTCATGTCTTCAAGAAAAGCAAGTTATTGTAATATGATGATTTCTTCAAAAAAGATATACGACAGTTATTGTTCCTGGTTATTTGATATATTATTTGATCTGGAAAAAATTACTGACTTAACTGGTTATACGCAGCAGCAAAAAAGGATATATGGTTTTTTGTCTGAATTTTTGATTAATGTATATGTAGAAAAAAACAATTTAAGAGTTAAATACTGTAATATGTATTTTATTGAGAATAGTAAGTTTAAGAATTTTCTTAAAAAGGTTAAGCTCGGCTTCAGATCACTATTTTTGAGATGAACAGAAGTATTCAAGGAAAAAGGTCGAATATGATATATATCATAATGGCTGGGTTTTAAGGATAATAAAGAATATCATGAAGAAATCAATCGCGAAAAATTATCTGTACAATTTGGCATATCAAATTCTGGTGATGTTGTTACCTTTAATTACGACACCATATATTTCAAGGGTTTTAGGTGCAAATAATATCGGTATATATAGCTATACGTTATCCATTACTACATTTTTTATTTTATTCGGTTCACTTGGTGTTGCGCTCTATGGTCAAAGAGAGATTGCATATCATCAGAATAATAAAGAAAAATATAGCCGATTATTCTTGGAGATTATCATACTACGCTTTGCTACTATGTTCATCTCATTCATAATCTATTATTTTAATTTTATCAATGGCAGCAACGAATATAGCATCTACTATAAAATACTAATTCTAGAAATAATAAGTAATGTCATAGATATTAGCTGGTTCTTCCAAGGTCTAGAAGAATTTAAGAAAATAGTTCTAAGAAATACTTTTATTAAGATAATAAGTTTAATTCTAATTTTTGTATTAGTGAAAACTAGTAATGATCTTCCAGTTTATTTTTGGATTTATGCTGCTTCATTATTTTTTGGAAATATCTCATTGTGGTTTTATTTGCCGAAATATTTAGATAGAATTAAATTAAGGGAACTAAGGGTTTTTAGACATCTAAAACCAACTGTTATGTTGTTTATTCCGCAGGTCGCAGTTCAACTCTACACTGTCCTAGATAAAACAATGATTGGATCTATTGTCAGCGACAAGTCGGAAGTTGGGTTTTATGAACAAGCGCAGAAGATTATTAAAATGTTTTTAACAATTATAACTTCTTTAGGCGTAGTAATGATGCCGCGGGTTGCAAATTTTTTTGCGAATAAAGATAAAGAAAAAATAGATGAAAATATCAAAAAATCTTTTAGGCTAGTATTTTTATTATCTTTTCCACTTATCTTTTTCATCTTTATTAGTTCTGATTCTTTTGTTCCATTATTCTTTGGAGCTGGCTATGAAAAAACCGCATTAATTATGAAAATTATTAGCCCTATAATTTTGTTTATAGGACTAAGCAACGTCATTGGTACGCAATATTTATTACCGACAAAGCGGCAAAAAGAATATACTATCTCCGTCATTGCTGGCTCATGTATAAATGCGGTGTTTAATTTAATATTAATCCCAGAGTATGGTGCAATTGGAGCATCTATTGGTACCATTATTGCTGAGCTAGTGGTTACTGGCACTCAAATGTATTACACGAAGAATGATTTTAATTTTATAAAAATAATAAAGATAGCACAAAACTATTTAATAGCAGGTATATTTATGTTTATATTGAGTCTACTAATATCTCAAGTAATCGCAAGAGGAATAGTATCTTTATTGATACAGATATTTATTGGCTTTTTGTTTTATATTTTCTTACTTGTTCTAATGAAAGACGAATTTATAGGATATATTTTAAAGAAAATATTGAATAGGAAGTTAAAATCAGACAAGGAAAGTAGATAAAACGAAATTATATTTTAGTTTTAATCAGAATAGCTGCCTGTGTAGCCGTTCTAGTATTGCATATTTTTGGTGTAGAAGGCGGTTACATCAATACTATATTATATTATCTTGGTACATTTGGAATCCCCCTATTCTTTATGATAAGTGGGTATAACATGCTCGCTAAAAAGAGAAGTTATCACGAGATTTTACTAAAAGTAGTAAATATATATCTATTCTTATTTATATTATGCATTATTTATGGTTCGATATATGCACTTTTGAAGAAAAAGAATATTAACGTGATATTCGATATTTTTATAGACATTCTTAGTAATAAGGGCAATCTTGGTATCCTTTGGTTTATGGTAGCGCTATCTATAATATATCTGATTACGCCAATATTATATAATCTTAGAGATAATAGGAAATTGGTACTTTCTCTTGCGGTAATCTCATCACTAATTTTTATCTCGAATATATTTTTGAAAAAATATTCCGACGTTATTATAAAAGATATCGTTATCCAGCCGCTAAGACTATGGACGTGGACTACTTATTATTTATTGGGATACAATATAAGAAACAATAATATATTATCTCGTAAAAACAACCCTATATTCCTTGTGATTATAACCTTAATTGCTGTTAACTACGAGTATTTTATAGGAAAATACATTTTTGGAAATTTATATGCAGAAAGTTTTTATGATAGCTTAATAATAAAAATATGGATTATTCTATTATGGAATTATGCAATGCATATTTCAATCGACAAGAAATTGTTTAACAAAATTACTGTACTTTCGAAAGCCACCTTCTGTGTATATATTCTACAGGTCATACTCTTCTCGATAATACATAATGTTATTAAAATAAAAACAAACGTTTTTATTAACTGTTCAACATTTGTATTAAGTACAATCATCTTATTTATTATCTCGATTTTAATAGGAAAAACTAAGATTCTAAATAGGTATTTTAGCTTAAAAATAATTAAAGTAAAAAAATAAATTACAATTCATTGCCCCATCAAGGCTGGATTATGCCAAGATTGCAACTTTTTATCATTTTAATGAGTTGAGATTGGTATTATTTAAAAGACTTATAATATAACGTTCAAGCTCTTCAACATATACCGGAAAAATTATTGCTTTGCAGTTATCGCCTATTTTTAATATAGTATGAAAATAAAATGCTTTTTCATTTTCACCGCCGCTTTTACCTTTAGGCCAACTCATCTTAAACGGGTAAATTGAAGTTAATACAAAATAGTTATTGCTTACATCCATATTCAAAAAACCGCCAGCTGTATTGGTCGAAGCTATATGAGCAAAGGAAATAGCTCTAATAAAGCTAATATATTTGAATAACTTTTTTTCGTTAATAATTTTATGTTCTATAGTCTTTCTCAATTCCTCTATAGATTTATGAAAACAATTAATAATATCTGGGTTGGCATTTCTATGAAATTTATCTAATACGTCGATTAATCCAAAATATAATAGAAAAAATAGTTCGTAATGAAGATCTGTACACCTTTCATAGTTATTTAACTTTTCTAAACTTGAAAGATAGAATTTTGCCCTGCTTAGTAGAGCGAAATGGAATATACTATACTCATTTCCTTCATCTCTTTTTAACTTATCTAGAAGACATGAAATTTTAATATCTATTTCTGATAGATTATATTTAAAATCAGGCTCATTGTTAAGTAAATCAAGTATATATTTCATATCTACAGTATACATAAAAATAGAGTCGGGACCTAATCCCGACATCTTCATTTTCAGCGTAAATCACCCCATGTAGATCCTTCAATCAATATCTTAGGTATTTTGTGATAAAAACCTTAGCTGATGACAATCTAATTATATTGCGATTATTTTCCGTAAACCCTGGTGGAGATTCTAGATCCACCTCGCCAGTGTGAACACGCCACGTCGCAATATTTTTGTAATGTTATTTAAAATACATCATTCTTAAGATTAATAAGAATCTTCTTATTAGTTAAACTCACATAAGAGAATTCCTTCAAAGAAACAATCCCTCTAAGGATGTATATAGATAGAGTTGAATAGCCAAAAACTAATGCAACCTCGGAGGGGTTATTTTGAGTATGTCACAAGAAATAAACTATCTATCGTTGGGTAAAGAAGCTAAAAGAAAATAACCATAGCATGTTCGAAACAATGGCAAGAAGACTAAAAACCAAACTTAAACATATTAAACCGCATACCCCTAAGCATAACGGAAAAGTAGAGAGATTACACCGTGAGGGCCGAAGATTATTCTATTTAGAGACTATACGCACAAACCGTTTGATAACAGATGAAGATAATTTTAAAAGAAGACTTAAAAGATATCAAAATAAAACAAATAGCCGAGCTATGAGACTGCTTGGTTATTTATCCACTAAGCAGTATTTAGAACAATATAAAAAGAATAAGAGTTAACAAAAACTCTCGTATGTATGTTAATCCTACAATCTAATAAGTCGGTCACACTGAAAGCGTCTGTTCTTCAGATGTTAAGAAGATCTTGGCAAGACAATAAAATAATATTAACTCTTTGTATAGTGAACGTAACGTTTTCGTGCCCTAATAGAGTTCAGGCACCGTTTGTATTTTTGTCCACTCAGAGTTTTTAGTTTAGCCTCGTCAGATCTAAGTTTTGACATAGTCTTGATCCCTGGTGTGACAGTATTTCTTTTAAGCTCGTTGCCTAGATGCTCAAAATGACCTTTTTCAATATACCCACCATTTGTGTCATACGTATTATTTAAGTAGTCCACTATGAAACATTTTTCAGTGTTTAGTTCTAGTCTATAATTACCACTACCATCTAATAGGTTCTTGACGCAATGAAATACATCTGTCATCTTTTTGAGGTTAACTCGACTGGCCGTTATCCCGATATCATCCACATAAAATGATACTCTTGGGTCAAAATCTTTGAGTATACTTCTTGACTTTCTGTCGATCTGTTTGAAAATTTGCAAATTGCACCATATTGCTAACCTAGGTGAGGTCGAAAAGCCTCTTGCTAGTACTCTTTTTGTCCCCAGTGTACCTTTTTGTCCAAGAGGCACACAGCAAATTGTTGCAAAAAAATGAGACATACTCAAGCTACATCCAGCTTTTTTATGGAAGAAATCTAGTACCTTCTCATAATCGTTTTGCTCAAAAAATCTATGTAGATCCATCTTAAGTAATGTTCTTTTTCGCTTATTACCAAGCAAATGTAATGTGGCACTTTTAGTATTTTTCCCGCTTACTCCTCCAAAAATATTACAAGGAAGACAATTATCGTAAGGGGCAAATAATTTCTTATTAATAAGCGAAAGTAGAGTTCCTAATTTTGTTCCTTTTGCGTTTCTAACCCACTTGTCTTCTTCTGGTTTTGAATCTTTTAGATTGTCCTTCCATAAGTCATCAAAATCATTCTTAACTTCGTTTATTAAAGCAAGTGCATCTTTTACAGAAAGATATCTGTTTGAAATTCTCTTTGCTAGCTCATTTTTACTTCTAATATTAATAGGGATAAGAGGATTATTTTTCTTCTTCAATGCGACTCCTTAGTAATTTAGCTCTCTGCTCTATTAACTGTTCTTGAAGCTTTGTACCATACTTATATAATTGCTGCTCAATAGAAGAGAGATCCTTTATCGAACTAATTTTATGTGTAAATAAGAAAGGGCTGATAGATGCTGGCTGTACATTTAGAATTCTTGCAATTTTTTCGACAAGCGATTTTGAGACATCTTTTTGTCCAGTTTCAATCATAGCGATCAGAATAGGCGAGACGTCCAATAGTCTTGCAAATTCAGTCTGCGTCAAACCAGACTTTACTCGTATTTTTCTTATCAATGATGGGAATGACTCCATGTGTTTTCTTCTCACGACTACAGGCCGGCGGTTAGCCTAGAAGATCGCGAATAATCTTTACAATCTGTAGAATTAACGAAAGAATTCGTAGGATTGTATTGATTATGCGCCAAAATCCTTTTGGCATCAAGTACCTCCGGCCTGTTATAAGGGTGCCACAATTTAGCTAACGAAAAAATGTATTCTCTAACCATAATTATGATTCCTTTCAGGTCAATAACGAAATTAATTAACAAAATGACCATCCATTTTCTCGTATCTATCAATATCGACTTTCAGGGAGACACCCTGTTATGCCCGCGTTCGCACTTTCGATATTGATAGATACGTTTTTTTGGACAGTCCCCAAATACAATGTTGTTTGACAAGGATAATTAAATTTTTTCAGAGTACATGGCCCGGAAGCCGGTCTGCGCTGGTCAAACATCGCATCGAAATATTATTCTTAACCAAAGGCTAAGATGAGATGTATCTTAGACATCTATGTTTACGATATTGATTTTTTCATTACTAAATTGATTTTAATGTGCTGAGTTTTTACCTCAGTACTTACATCTTATACGAAAAGTAAAAAATATGCAAGAGGAAAATAAAAATAAAAATAAAATAGAATGATTATTGTTATAGATACGGATATCATTGCAGCAAACTGTCGTCCACTCTCTTTTTCTGTGATTATATTAAAAGTGCAAAAACTTCAGATCTTCTAAACAGTTATTGATCATCCACTCCAAACTCTATTAAAATATCATCACAAAACCCCAAAAGGAAAACACTATGAACAAACAAAAAATCAACGCTATTGTCGGATCGGCTGGTGTGTTAATCAGCGTCTTTGTCTTTTGTCGCCTACATCCCACAAATTCTCGCTAATCTCGCCGGCAATAAAGCTCAACCATGGCATCCACTCACCGCCTCAATCTCATGTCTTATCTGGGTTATTTACGGCTGGACTAAGGAGCCAAAAAAGGACTACATTCTCATCATCCCGAATCCTGCCGGTACTATGCTCGGATTTCTTACATTTGTGGCCGGCACTGTAATTGTTACGGATACCAACATGTGACCAGGTCTGGGAATAATATTGCATAGTCCGTGAATACGTCATAACCATCCCGCGCATTAATTCCGCTCATGAATTTTTCCGAACTTCAACCTCTCCCAGGGATTCTAAGATCAGCAGTTGCACCACATAATTCCATTTGACACTCATATTTTCTAGTGGTAAGATACAAAAATAAAATCTCCCCCCGATATGTTTCGGGACCAGGAGGTTTTATTTTTTATACACAATGGTATATTTAGACTGGAGTCGGAACCTAACCTCAACGTCTCCATTTTTAGCGTAAATCACCTATTATGTAAATCATTTAATTAACATCTTAATAAATATTTTATAATAAAAATTTCCCCTATTGACATATCCACTCAACTAGTATATATAATACTCATAGTCCCTTAAGTAAGGATTATGCTACTATCGAAGTTTATTAGGTCTCTATAATAATATAGATTTCCAATAATCTGTGCAAAGCACTAAGGTATCCCCTCGTGGGATACCTTATCTATTTTTACGGTATTATATCGTCATTCTTATATCTAAATAGCCCCACCGTAATCTCATTCCGCTTTTGCATGACAAAACAAAAAATTGTGCTATAACATAGACATGAAGTACTCTTTAGGATTGGATATTGGCACCACTTCTTGTGGCTGGTCCGTGATTAACTTAGATAAAAAACGTATTGAGGATCTCGGAGTTCGTATCTTTGACGGTGCAGAAAACCCCAAGAATGGCCAATCACTCGCTACTCCACGTCGCGAAAAGCGCAGTATGCGAAAACGTCTTCATAGACGTCGCATTCGCCTTAACTTCCTCAAACAATTTTTTATTCAGCAAAAAATCCTAAACAGCAAGCAAATCGAATCTCTTCTTACACCGCATAAAAACCAACTCAACCCATATACCGTTCGTGAAAAAGCTCTTTCTGAGAAACTTACTCCTGAAGAGTTATTTATTGCTCTCTATCATATTTCTAAACGTCGTGGTTACAAATCAAATAGTCGTGCCGAATCCGGCAGTGATGCTAGTGAAAACAAAAAGACCCTCAGTGCAATTAATGCCAATCAGGAATTTCTAAAAGAATATAAAACCGTTGCCGAAGCCCTCAATCACGCTGAGAAATTCAAATCCCATAAACGCAACAAGCCAGATGATTACAGTAACTCCTTTGCTAGGGCAGATTTTGAGAATGAAATTACAAAAATTCTTTCTAAACAAGCTGAATTTTATCCAGCCATCAATGAAGATAATATCAAAGATTTACTATATTGCCCAAATTTTGGTATATTTTTTCAGCGTCGTTTCTTGACTCCAAAGCAAATTGAAGAAATGCGCGGCAAATGTCAGTTTGAAAAAACCGAGCCACGCGCCCAAAGAGCCTCATATTCTTTTGAGCTTTTTCGTCTTGCCTCTGATCTAGTTCACCTTACTTACAATATGGGCAATAAACTAACCATTGACGAAATTGCAGCCTGTATAGAAAAGGCCAAAGAACTTTCTGTCTTAAAATATTCCCATATTCAGAAAATATTGGCACAGAATACTGCTGACGAAATTAACTTCGACTACATTCGTGGCTTGAAACGAAAAGATCTTCTAAAAGATGATGCTGAAGCAAAGAAAAAATCTCTCGAACAAAAATTTGGTGAAATGAAGTTCTATCATGCCCTTAAAAAGGCTCTCAAAGATCAGCCAGCAGAATGGAGAGATATTGAATCGAATATTGAATTATTCGACAATATCGGCTTTGTTCTTACCGCCAATAAAGAAGACGACTCAGTCAAAGAAGAGCTCAAGAAATTAGGTCTAAAGCCATCAGTTGTCGATAGTATTTCTGGTATTAAGCAATCCTTTGCAGGCTTCGGTCATTTATCTCTTAAAGCACTTCGTAAAATCACCCCATTCATTTTGCAAGGCGAAACTTATGATAAGGCTGTAGTTGATGCTGGATATATTTTTACCGCCAAGCTTGCGGGCGATTTGAATCGTTTGCCAGCCCTCTCAAAAGAAGAAAGCAACCAAATTACTAATCCAGTTGCGAAGCGCGCAATTTCACAGAGTATTAAAGTTGTAAATGCAATTATTCAAAAATATGGCACACTGACTAGGCTTCATGTCGAGTGTGCCTCTGAACTCGCCAAGAGTTTCGATAAACGTAATGAAATAATCAAGGCTCAAGATGAAAATCGTGAAAATAATGAAAAAATTATTGCACGTCTCAAGGATGAGTTCCATGTGTTATCTCCAACCGCTCTGCAAATTACAAAATTCAAGCTCTATGAACAGCAGGATGGTAAATGTCTCTATTCTGGAAAACCAATTGATCTTAATCGACTTTTCTCCGATGAACATTATTGCGAAATAGATCATATTATTCCAAAATCACGTTGCGGTAATGATAGTATGATTAACAAGGCTCTTGTTTTAAATCAAGAAAATCAAGAAAAACGCAATCAAACTCCATTTGAGGCTTGGGGTAACGATGAAAAACGCTGGCAAAGTTTTGTTGCGCGCATCGAATCTAATCCTAAAATCTTTGCAAAGAAGCGAGCGAGACTTCTTGCTAAAACTCCACCAAAAGAGGATTGGAACGCTCGTGCCTTAAACGATACTCGATATATCACAAGATTCCTCTCAAATTATTTTAAGCAGAATCTTAAATTCGCTGAGCATGCTGCAGGTAAAAAGGTGGTCTATACTCCAACCGGCAATATCACTTCTTATCTTCGTCATGTCTGGCATATCGGCAAGAAAAATCGTTCTAATAATCTTCACCATGCCGTTGATGCGACAATTACGGCGCTTGTCACAGATGAAGTAATTAGGCAGTGTGCCCTTATGAATAAAATGATTGAACTAGGCGCTAAATATGCAACTAAGGGTATTGATCTTGCAAATTATCAAAATGGCATACTTGCTGTTACGGATCCAGTTACTGGTGAGATTGTTGATCTTGCGAAATATGAAGAGATCCGCGAGTCTGTTTTGCCTTGGCCAAATTTTGATAGAGAAGTTCGCTTTCGTGCTACCCCGCTTGCTTGTTTCATAACTGAAGAAAAGGAAGATAAAAAGAAAGCTGAGGAGAGGAAAGAGCTGCTATCCAACGAGGCAAAAACTCACCTTCAAAATACTTCAATTAACACTCTTGCCGAATGGCGCGACCAGTTCAGGGAAATTTACAAAGATCAGGACGAGAAATTTAAGAACTCTATTCATCCCATCTTTGTTTCGCGTATGCCAAAACGTAAAGGTACTGGCAGTTTACATGATGATACAATCCGCTCACCAAAAGGTATTTTAATTGACGAAAAAACTGGCATTATTTCGGTCAACCCAAACCGCAGTTCATTCATCCGTAAGAAAATCCAAGACGTTAAACTTGCTGATCTCGAAAATTCAATCTTGAAGCAGAGTGATGCTGTGTTATATCAACAGTTAAAGAGTCTTCTTGAGGTAAACGGCGACGATCCTAAAAAAGCTTTCAAAGAGCCAGTTTATAAGAATGATGTTAAGTTCGACAAGAATAGTCGTCCACTCTCGCCAGTCATCACGATTAAAGTCAACGACGATAAAAACGTAAAGTCTGGTATCCTACTTAATCACGGTACGCAGTTTGTAAATAATGGTTCAATGATTCGACTCGATATCTATAAGAAGGAAATAAAAGGAAAGAACCAACTCTTTTATGTACCAGTTTATGCTCATCAAGTACGAAAAGATTCCACCAGAATCCTTCCAACCACTTGTGGCTACGACTTTGTGGATGAAACTTTTATCAAACTCTGTTCAGTCTATCCTAATGATTATCTAATCATGAAAAAAGGTGATGAGATTTTGCAAGGGTATTATATTAAATATGATATTACTAATGCAGTAATAGCCTTCGCTTCAAATTTGATTGCTGGTAATTCGATATTTGATAGGATATCATGTAGATCATTATCTGAGCTACATCGTCTCGACATCTCGGTTCTTGGCGACAATTATCCTTGGGAAAGATTATATTAAAATACTATGGCTTGGCGTACGGTTTATCTAGAACAGCAGACAAAGCTTTGGTTAAGCCGGAACAATCTATGTTTTTATCATGATGAAGCGGAGCTAACTATACCAATTGAGGATATTGATACTCTAGTTATTGATAATCATGGCACAAAAATTACCACAAACCTCATCAATAGTCTCGCGAACCAGGATGTCGCGGTAATTATCTGCGACCAGTCGCATCTGCCCAGTACTGTGATTCTGCCCTACGCAAAGCACTCGCGTCAGGCCAAAATTTCTAGTGGCCAATTAAATATGCGACAGCCAATCAGGAAACAACTTTGGCAGAAGAATATTATTCAGAAGATTCTTAGCCAGGCAGAAGTTTTAAAGAAGTTCAACTTAGAATACTCGGAGCTAATCAGATTATCTGGGTTTGTTAAATCTGGCGACACCTCAAATTGCGAGGCGCTTGCTGCGAGAATTTATTTTAATCAACTACTCAGTGACTCAACTCGGCGTCAGCCAACCTGGTATAACTCCGCCCTTGATTACGGATATAGTATAATGCGAAGCTGTATTGCTAGGAGCGTAGTGTCACATGGCTTAATTGCTTCGCTAGGCATTTTTCATCATAATGAACTAAACAATTTTAATTTAGTCGATGATCTTATTGAATGTTACCGTCCATTTGTCGATTTTTATGTTTTGAGAACCGTCTGTCTCCGCCATACCGGTGAAGAATTTGATGAGAATCTATCAAAAGAGGACCGGGTCTTACTCACGCAAGTTATCAATGAAAATGTTAGAATTCGTAATTTATCTTACTCCATAAAGCATAGTATTGATATTATGGTTGAAAGTTTTATTGCCGCATTTCGGAATGAAGATATTGGTCTATTTGAACTCCCGGAATTTTGTTGATTAATAATTTTTTGGGTGGGAGAAAGAAAAAATGAGTAGTTATAATTTTATGCGAGCCTTAGTTTTATTTGATCTACCAACTGACACTAAAATTAACCGTGGAAACGCTACACGTTTTCGAAACTATTTGCTGCATGATGGGTTCACGATGTTGCAATATAGTATTTATAGTCGACTCTGTCCAGATCGCGACAACGCAAATACACACCTTGAACGAGTAAAAAAGCATGCTCCACATGAGGGATCAATTCGTATGTTGATGTTGACGGAGAATCAGTTCACCAATATGGAAGTAATTTGTGGTGAGAAATCTGAGCAAGAAAAACGTATCGGCGAGGGGCAAATGTTATTGTTTTGAATTAGAAAGTAGATATAAGTACTATAAAAATAAACTTTAAAGGCATGCCTCTCTAAGAAGAAAAGACTAAAATTAAAATGCTTAACCAACAAAAAATCTTCCATTAACAGGGAAGATTTTCTGTAAGTAAATTTGTAGTATTATACTACTATCGAAATTATTAGGGGACTATAACTCTTGCTCTTTTAATAGTATTTCTTTACTGATTATACTACTATCGAAATTATTAGGGGACTATAACCGTATTGGTACGAGTACCGAATAAATTTGAATTATACTACTATCGAAATTATTAGGGGACTATAACTTAATTGTTTTGCCATATCACTCCTTATTAATTATACTACTATCGAAATTATTAGGGGACTATAACATATGTCTTCAGTATATAAATCTATGGCACATTATACTACTATCGAAATTATTAGGGGACTATAACCTCCTCCCAAACTATCTGTCTTACTTGTCTATTATACTACTATCGAAATTATTAGGGGACTATAACCCAATGGTGCTTATCTGAATGCACTGTTCTATTATACTACTATCGAAATTATTAGGGGACTATAACTGCGTTGCGGCACGGCTTACAACGAGAGGTATTATACTACTATCGAAATTATTAGGGGACTATAACTTTCTCACCTGGTTCATTTGAATCTTCTGGATTATACTACTATCGAAATTATTAGGGGACTATAACTCTTTCTTGCCACAGTGCTGTTCCATCTGGATTATACTACTATCGAAATTATTAGGGGACTATAACCGTATTAAGCCGTAGAGAGTGTTATATGTGATTATACTACTATCGAAATTATTAGGGGACTATAACCCTGTGTTGCGGAATGTTGTGGAGTTCTCCATTATACTACTATCGAAATTATTAGGGGACTATAACCATATACCAAATCATATCTTTTACAAACTGATTATACTACTATCGAAATTATTAGGGGACTATAACGGTCTGTCATATCTAGGTTTGAAGCGTAAAATTATACTACTATCGAAATTATTAGGGGACTATAACCTTATCAGGACTATCTTTTGGGAAATAAGAATTATACTACTATCGAAATTATTAGGGGACTATAACCATCGGCTTCAAAGCTCCCCTCGAGAACCGATTATACTACTATCGAAATTATTAGGGGACTATAACGTAGTTCGCTACACCGTCAATATTACCGTCATTATACTACTATCGAAATTATTAGGGGACTATAACGAAAAAACATGATAGGTACAATATTTCTTAATTATACTACTATCGAAATTATTAGGGGACTATAACCGCCGTATGGCTTGACGGATTCATGCCGATATTATACTACTATCGAAATTATTAGGGGACTATAACAAACGTTTTGTCAACATCAATAGCCATTGCATTATACTACTATCGAAATTATTAGGGGACTATAACTCACATAATAGACGAAGCTTCTCTGGTTTTATTATACTACTATCGAAATTATTAGGGGACTATAACAAGTTGAGCAACAGGGGAAAACGCCGGAAAATTATACTACTATCGAAATTATTAGGGGACTATAACCTTAATTCCGGCACGGAATCGTTGTGTCAATTATACTACTATCGAAATTATTAGGGGACTATAACTACAAGGCGATAACGGAAGCACGAGGCTAGATTATACTACTATCGAAATTATTAGGGGACTATAACGCCGCATTACTCAAGAGTACAACTGTTCAATTATACTACTATCGAAATTATTAGGGGACTATAACGCTCTCGTGAGGAGATGCTTGAGCAATATAATTATACTACTATCGAAATTATTAGGGGACTATAACCTTGACTCCTCGATTAGGTTTAAGTGTGTAATTATACTACTATCGAAATTATTAGGGGACTATAACCGATCTGTGCATCAGTTAAACGAATTAATTATTATACTACTATCGAAATTATTAGGGGACTATAACTAAACGTGGGATTTTAAGTCTATCTAGTTTATTATACTACTATCGAAATTATTAGGGGACTATAACGGAGACGAACTCGATAAACTATTGAGGTCAATTATACTACTATCGAAATTATTAGGGGACTATAACTCTTCCCGCTATATAAGAGAGTAACTCTGCATTATACTACTATCGAAATTATTAGGGGACTATAACTGGATAGTTTACAAAAAACTAATATCCCCTTTTTATCAAAAGAGAATATAAAATCACCCCAGTTTTTTATATTTCGTCTCATTATTTCCAATTTTCTTTTTAATTTTCTTCTCAATTTCCTTAATGTGAACTTCAGGCGGAAGATTTTCTGGCATGGTGCCGCCAATATCCTTTATAGTTTGCCTTACTTTGCCGCCAATCATGAAGTGTATTGAGTCTGCTTTTTGTTCTCCAATAATGTTTTCGTTACTCAGTTCATTCTGGAGCCTATCATTCGTTTGGGTTATACGGAAAAGGTTCGCTGCTAATTCTGTTGTTCCGGCTCTATCAAGAATTTTGTCTTTACCTATATTCTTTTTCTTAGCAAGTTCTTTCGCTCGCATTCCGTATAAACCGCGATATCCAGCATCGTTAAATTTACCAAAGTTCTGTACACCACTGGATTTTGCTGAATCAAACAAGGTCTTATTATTATCTATGACTTGTGCGCGTACATGTAATCTTTTTTCCTCATCAGACATCGATTGAAATTGCTCTTGCCTAAATGTCTGGATATTAAAATAAGATTGGGCCAGAGCAATCTCTGGCTTATTCGGGTCACCATTCTGAGCAATAAGATAACAGGCATATTTAGATAATTCAAAATCTTCCTGCTCTCTTCTTGCTTTACTCCCGATATTAACCATTTTCATGACTTTACGAAAATGGTCATTTATGTTGTAATATTTTGTTATTTCGCTTGTTACGAAAGATTTTTGAGCTCGTTTGATAGCATTTTGAAAATTTTCCCAACTGGTATACCCCAATATTTTTTGAAGTTCTCTCGCACTCCAAAACTCACGATTTATATCATCGTGCCTAATGTCATCAAAAATACTAATTTCGGCTGGCATTTAATTCCTCCACTTTATGTTAGATAAGTTCTCTTTTCTCTCTGTTTGTATTATATCCGGATATCACAAATAAAATCAACCTTACTATTATAAAACTCTTACACCACCACCTCAAACTCCGCGCCCCGCTTCTCGCCACTTCGAAGCACAATTCTATATCCCTGTCGTTCCGCCAAATTCTTCGCGATTGCAAGCCCCAGTCCATGGCTCGTCTTATCCTCTGTTCTCGTGCGTGCTACGTCTATCTGATAAAATCTCTCAAAAATCTTTTTCTGGTCTTCTCTCTTCACCCCTACTCCGTTATCTTTTACGCTGAAAAACACGTTCTTGCCGCGTCTCCCCGCTCGCAAATAAATAATTTTTTCTCCAGAATATTTGATGGCGTTGTCCAAAAAAATCGTGAGGATCTGTTCAAGAGTCTTTCTCGCCACCACTGCTGTCTTATTTTTTTCAAGATCCAGTTTAAGTTCGATCTTCACGCCGTACTCGTCAGTCACCGGTATCATTTTCTCGCGTAGTTCTCCCAAAAAATCAGATACAATAATTTCTTCTGTTTTTTCTCGATCGCCATTCTCGCGCGCCATATCAAGCATCGATCCCGTCAGCTCCTTCATCTTCAAAATCTCTTCAATATTTTTCTCGATCACCTCGCGAGCCTTCTCCTCCGGCAAACTCTTCTTCCTCAGCGCTACTTCATTCCGGATCAGCATCGCCGTTAACGGTGTTTTTAATTCATGGCTTGCGTCAGAAATAAATTGCATTTGCTTCATCATTGCTCGCTCAATCGGCCCCAAAGTCAATTTTGCCAAATTTCGGCTTACAAAAATACCGATCAGAAAGATCCCGATATTAAAACCAACCAGGGAATAAATAATTGTAGCGCGTGTAGTATTATCGCGTTTTTCCAGTCTCTTTCGGAAAGTATTTTCAAAAGAGTGTTCCTCAAATTCGGGTGTTTCCACATTTATGCTTGAACCCTCTCCATCGCTTGGCAGCAACGGTCGGTTCAAGCTCGCTGTCGAAAGTAAATAAATGATCCCTGTAAAAATCAAAGACAGCGTCATAATTACTGAAAGATAGCTCAGGGTCAATCGATTTATTTCGGATTTTTTCATTACTTCTCGCCCACAATCTTATAGCCAAATCCCGGTACTGTCTGAATCAGTTTCTGTTTGTAGGGTTTATCAATTTTCTTACGCAGAAACATAATAAATAATTCCACATTGTTCGGCAACACGTCTGCATCAAAATCCCAGACGTTCGAAATAATTTTCTCTTTCGACAAAACCTTGCCCTCATTTCGCATTAAATATTCTAGCACCGCATACTCTTTTGTGGTTAGCTTGATCTCATTTCCCGCTCTCGACACTTGTTTTGAATTTGGATTAAGTACCAAATCTCCTACTCGCAACACTTCTTCCAGTTTCTGTGATGGCCTTCTTAAAATTGCCCGCATATGCGCCAGTAAAACATCAAAGTTGAATGGTTTTGGCAAATAATCGTCCGCCCCAAAATCGAGCCCCCTTACCACATCCTGTGATTGTCCTCTCGCGGTCAACATCAGAATTGGTGTAGTATTCTTCTCAGCCCGCAGTTTCTTACAGACTTCAAAACCGTTCATTGAAGGTAACATTACGTCGAGAATAATCAAATCATACTCTTCCGCCATCGCTGTATGGTAGCCATCTTCACCATCAAAGCAGGAATCCACGGCATAGGATTCGTCTTCTAGCCCCTCTTTTAAGGCCTCATTAATTTCTTTGTCATCTTCAATAATTAAAATTTTCATAAAAGTATCGTAAATTTAACAAGCGAGCATCATTATCCCTGATTCGCAACGGTTTAATAAGCGAATATCGTTATCTCTGACCCGCAACAGTCTAATAAGCCAGCGTTACAGCTTCAGGCCACATCGCATTCACCAACTTTTTACCCTGACTGGTGACGCTTACTAAAATTTTACCATAGGTCTGTTGAATTACCGTCAGAAGCCCCTTGGATTTTAGTTCGGTCAACACATTCATCGTCACTTTCTTTGGCATGCCAGCCTGATCCACGATATTATCCACATCGTCCACCCCCTCTTCGTACACTTGTTGCAAAATAAGAGCCTCATTCACCGACAAATCCATCTGTTTATTCTTCTTGGAATTTTTTGTGTTTTGGCTCTTATTTTTCATGATTTTCTCCTTCTTTAAACTTTTTTTAATTAGCACTTCATCTTCTTCGTATTGATTAGCATCATAATTTTTCATGTCTTTCCTTTCGTTTATGATGCTTATAGTTTACAAAGATGTTCTTTAAAATCGCTTTAAGGTATCAAAAGATGTATAATTACTCTATGAAACGAGAAAAAAATAATAAAAAATCTAGACCGATCTTGTCGCTTTTTCAGCTTTTCGCCGTACTCTCCAGTTTCGCTATGCTTTACTTCCTATATCAGTCTCAAATTTTACCAACTCATCTTTTTAGTTTGGTCATTATTTCCTATCTTCTACTAGTAGTCCTCCTGATTATTATTAGTCGTAAATTTATTCTTCTAGTTATTCTTTTAGTCTTAGATATCATCATTAACGTCGTACTCACCTTTGTTTTTTACAAATATAATAACTATTTTTCTCAGATTGGTCAGAATGAAACGTATGAAGAAAAATATAGCCTCATCACTCTCGCCTCTTCTCCTTTGGCGAAGACTGGTCAAGGCGAGATTGTGCGTATTGGTATTCTAAATAATGATCCATACAAAGAAACTGTTGAGCAATATCTAAAATCCGATGCTAATTTACGTCAAGGCCTTCTTGCCAGAAACCTCACTCAGTCTGATTATCTTGGCTTTTCTGATCTACTCTCTCTAACCTCAGCTCTGTTCAAGCAAACCGATGTAAAAGAAGCCTCTTCTGTCAAAACCGCTCTCCTTGCTAATAGCCATCTTGAATCCTTAAAAGACAATAATCGGGCCGTCTTTGATAAATTACACGTCTTGCAAGAAATTGTTTTAAAAGTAACTCCGAAAACTGTAGAAACCACCAAAAATACTTCACTTAACACGCCATTTACGGTCTATATTAGTGGTATCGATAATCGTGATCACACCCTGCCTTTTGCTGCTCGTTCTGACGTAAATCTCATTCTGGTCTTTAATCCTGAAAGGCGCAAGATTCTTATTCTAAATACACCACGTGATTTTTATGTTCCTCTAGCCATGAATGGACAAAAGGACAAACTTACTCACGCCGGACTTTACGGCGTTAATGAGTCTATTCATACTCTGGAAAAATTCTATAATATTAAAATTAATTATTATGCACGCATTAATTTTGATGCCACCTCTTCTATTATTGATCAACTTGGTGGTGTCGACATTACTTTGCCTTACGCCGTTAATACCTATCACGGACATCGTAGCTATCGTCCTGGTACATATCATCTTAATGGGGACGAGGCTCTTGATCTCGCCAGGGAACGGGTTTCGATTAGCTGGGTCGGTGGTGACCGCGAACGTGGTCGTAACCAAGAAAAAATCTTGGCCGCACTCATCTCCAAAATCCAACATGATCCTAATATTTTAAGTAAAGTTGACCAAATTTTTACCTCGATCGCTAAAAATATTCAAACTAACTTCACTAGTGATGATCTTAAATATCTTGTTCATAAACAGCTTACTACTCTCGCGGATTGGCAGACCGAGCTCATTGATGTTGACGGCAAAGCCGATATTACCACTACTTTCACCTATCAAGAGCCAAAGCATTTCGTTTGGCACCCTTATCAAGAATCTGTCGATCGTGCCAAAGCCAAACTTCAAGAATATCTTAAATAATTTATGAAAAAATTTCTAAAACTTCATTCTCGGTCGATTATTTCTTTGCTTCTGATTTTTCAGATGATCTTCATTTTTATTATGTCTTCTTTTGGTTCAGACTCCTCCAGTGCGCAAAGTGGCCAAATTATCCAAGCTCTTCGTCAAGTTTTTCCAAATCTAAACAATACTTCTCATCTCGATGCAAGTAACCTTGTTTTTGTTGTTCGTAAAACCGCACACTTTACTGAGTATGCCATCCTCGGAATCCTCTTTTTTCTCTTTTTCCGTCAGTCTTCTTCTCAAAAAAATAGCTCAAGATATTTTATCCTCGCCATTCTTTTTAGCTTTTTCTACGCCTGCACGGATGAAATCCATCAACTTTTTATCCCCGGGCGTAGTGGTCAATTCACTGATGTCTTAATCGATACTCTGGGAGCTTCATTTGGTTGTCTCCTGTTAGTTCTGTTTAGGCATTTAAGAAAGGCTTGGCGAGCTCGTCACCGTTCGCAATAATTTTGCGATATTCAGCCTCACCGATTAATTTAATCATCTTTTTTTCGGCCCTCTCGAATTTGAGGAACATTGATCCCTCAGCTCGATGAATGTCTGTCCCCAAATAATTCACCAGGTGGTTTTTTAGCAAAAATTTCATAATCTTCTTTGCTTTGCCACCATATTGCCCGACTATACTTCCATAATTTGATTGTAATTTTACCCCTAATTTTTTCAGCCCAAAGATTATTTCTTTATTTTTCTGTACGAATAAATAGCGTTCAGGGTGTGCAAGTACTGGAATAATGTCTTTCGCTTTTAACTCAAATATAATATCACGAAGATATGGGACTTCGGCATAAAATGGTAGTTCAAATAGTACGTGTTGATGCTTTTTCTTTGTATTTAAATCTCCACCAAGACAAGAAGCTTTTTTTACTTTTAGAAAATCTATCATTTTTGGGTCAATATAAATTTCGTTACCAGGCAGAAGTTTTAGTTTTATTCCGGCCTGGTCAAGTTTATTCTGTAATTTTTCTCGTAGTTGATTCTTTGTCTTATTATCAGCTGCCTGTGTACTATCGGCAATATAGTGTGAAGTACAAAACGCTCCGGTAAATCCTAAATCGGTGAGTTTTTTTGCCATCTTTACACTCTCATCTATAGAGCCACTACCATCGTCAATTCTGGGTAAGATATGCAAATGTAAATCAATCATTTAATAAATTAATTATAATATTCATTATATTTACTATACTTGTCATTACGGCGTTCATCAATAGTACGGTTCAAGACAACACCAGAAATCTTTACCTCAATCGATTCAAGTGTCTTCTTCGAGTTTTGAAGATCCTCGATCGTAGTCATATTTGCGGCACTAACAAGGACTAAGCGATCAGTTTTCTTTGCAAGAATTAAGGAATCTGAAAGTCCATCAATTGGTGTACCATCAAGAATCACGTAATCAAAATTCTGCTTTACTTTTTCCAGAAAAGTTTCCATGGCTGAAGAGTCAAGTAGCTCGCTTGGGTTTGGTGGTACTACACCACGAGTAATAACTGACAGACTTTTTACTGTTGTTTTTTGGAGATATTTACGGTATTCTTCGGTCTTATTTTCGGCTAGCAGATTAGATAGGCCTTCCTTGTTGGAAAGTCCAAAGATTTCGTGTTGACGGCCAAGACGCATGTCGCAGTCAATCAAAAGTACTTTCTTCTTAGTTTTTGCGAAAGCCACGGCCAAGTTTGAAGCAATAAAACTTTTACCTTCATTTGGGGTTGAACTAGTAATTAAAACTGCGTTTGATTCCTTACTATTTAGCGAGAAATATAAGCTAGTACGAATTGTACGAAAATCTTCACTAACCTTTGACTTTGGGTTGTCACGAAGTACCAGCTCGGAATCCTCATCTAGCATCTCTTCGTTAAAATCCTCTACCTCATTCTCAGTTGCTTCTTCCTCAGCAGCCAATTTTTCTTGTTTAGCTTTCTCTTCAGCAATAATCTTACGCCCCACTGCCTTAATCTCAACAACCGGTTTAGTCTCTGGCTCAGTCTTTTTCTCTGTCTGAACCTCGCCAGTGTTCTCTTCTTCAGTATCTTCATAATCAACGCCGAGATCATTATGGTATTTTTCTTGTTTTTCAAGTTTAGTAGCCAATTTTTCAGCTCTTTTAGCTTCTTTTTTCTGTTCTTTCTCGAGCTTGGCTGCTAATTTAGCTTCCAATTTAGCATTCTTTTCCGCACGTTTCTTACGCTGTTGTTTCTGTTTCTCGGTTTCCAGCTTACGCACTTTACCTAAGATCGGTAGCTTGAAGAGTTGTTCGATTTGTTCAGCCGTTTTGATTGTGCGATCAAAATAAAACATTAAGAAAATAACGCTAACAGCTAGTACGATGCCAGCGGCCATATAAATTGCTTCTTGCTTTATCAAGTCCACATTATGGGGCTTCTGTGGTTCAACAGCTCTATCCAGTACATTTACGCTCTTGTCATTATAGATTGAACTAATTTCGCTTGTAAAAGTATCGGCAATTGTGTTCGCTAGGGAATAACTATGATATTTATTAAGATCCACTACAGAAATACTGATAATTTCTGTATCCTTTAGTGATGCTACGGTCACTTTTTTAACAAGTTGTTCATAAGTATCATCAATCTGCATTTCACGCCTTACGCGGTCAAGCACACGGTGAGACTTTACGACTTCTGTATAAGTATCAATCAGGTTTTTGTTCGCATTAATTTCATTCTGGATGGTGTTTTTTGATTTATCTGAACTAAGAATTACTGTTGCCTGTGCCTTGTATTCTGGTTTTTGGATAAACACGGAATAAAATGTACCAGCTGACACCACAAAAAGTACCATCACGATAAATAGAACAAGGTGTTTTTTGAAATAGCTCAACAAATCCCTTAAATTAATCTCTTCCATATGAGGCATATTATAACATAAATATATGCACTTTGTAAAGACCAGTCACATCAAACAGTATAAAATGCAAAAACATAAGCCTAATCTGTAAAAGTCTTAAACGTTCAACCTAACACTACGCGTCACCCCTGTAAAACTTGCAATTTTTTAATACTTCTGCTAAAATCTCAGGTATTGCTCTTTTCCACAAGTCATTCTAGAGTATTTTGACTAACGAGGTGGGTGGTCGGTCGTGAGCAATAGAATTAAACGGAGTAAGAAAATTACTTATGCGTAGACTTAAACGTGAATCTTCGCGCAAAAAGTCGAAAATTCCTCCTGCCCCTTGGCAAGAGTTCATTATTTACTAATCTGAAGGGTCAAACTTCAACGAAGGCTTTAAGCAATTATTTCGCTGAATAAGTTATAAAACTTATAAGCCAAAAATGATTAGCAAATAAGGAAAATACCACTTCTTTGGAAGTGGTATTTTTTCATGCTATTATATACAATATAATGAATAAGCAATCTATTGAGGATGAAATTAATGATATTGCTAAATACTTTGCAGATAAGCAGCCAGAAAATATTACATTTATAGATGCAGATACATTCGATTACAAATTGTTTATTCTATATAAAAAATGGAAGCAGCTAGTACCTAACGAGGAATTTGTTGATTGCTTTCCACGTATTGATGAACTTTGGGAGCTGTTGGCGAATTGGAAGCCAGATGATATAGAATCAATTCAAACAAAACATCGTATTGTTGAACTAGCGAAAAAACATTTGATGAAGACTATTAGAAATAATAAATTTATGAAGAAGCAAGAAATACTAACCGGTATTAGCAATGAATTAGAGGGTTTATCTTTGGAAAATCCTCGTGACTTTTATTTTGGTATAGATTGCTATGCGGACAATTATGATGAAGATAGTATTGGAGCCCTAATTTATAAATGGGAGCAACTTGGTTTTGGTGATTTTAAGAAAAAATTTCCAATAACATCAAGACTATATATTCAATTGGAAAATATGAATAATGGCATTGAAAGATCAAGAGAGGAATATGCCGCTATTATCTCTCTAGCAAAAGACGCTCTAGCCGAAATAAAAGACTTCAAGGCATTTGATTGAGTCTAGAGTACTAGTAATCACGTCTTCCATTCTCCTCTATTCTCTCAATATGTGATATTATTTCCTATATGAGAACATTGTCTGGCGAATTGAAAAATAAATTAAATGAAACTGTGACCGTATCCGGCTGGGTGAATTCCCGTCGCGATCATGGTGGCTTGATTTTTATTGATCTCAGAGATCATCAGGGAATTATTCAACTTGTGATTACTCCAGAAAACCAACAGGCCTTCACTCTTGCTGAAACCCTGCGTGATGAGTTTGTTATCTCTGCCACTGGTATACTTCGTGAGCGTGCTGCCGATCTTAAGAATCCTCATATTGAAACTGGTGATATCGAGCTCGTTGTCGAGAGTATGGAACTCTTAAATCGCTCAGACACTCCGCCGGTCAATACCCACGATGATGGGCCTGAATCTAGTGAAGAGCTTCGTCTTAAATATCGTTACCTTGATTTACGTCGTCCAAGTATGCAAAATACCTTAAAACGTCGTGCAAAGTTTTATTCTTATCTTAGAAACTATATGGATCGGCATGATTTTATCGAAGTCACCACTCCAATTCTCGCCAACTCCAGTCCCGAAGGCGCTCGCGACTTTCTCGTTCCTTCTCGTTTGAAACCAGGACTTTTCTACGCTCTTCCTCAAGCTCCTCAGCAATTTAAGCAACTTCTCATGGTCGGCGGTTTGCCACGTTATTACCAAATCGCTCCTTGCTTCCGTGATGAGGATCCCCGTGCTGATCGTCTTTATGGTGACTTTTATCAGCTCGACTGTGAGATGTCTTTTGTGGACCGAGGCGAAACTGTTAGGCAAACTGTTGAACCCCTCATCAAATCTCTTGTTACTGACTTTGCTGGTAAAAAACTTCTCTCAGAAGATATTCCACGTCTTTCGTATCAAGAATCTATGGAAAAATATGGTGTAGATAAGCCAGATCTTCGTTATGGTATGGAAATGATCGAGCTGACCGAAATTCTGAAAAATACTAACTTCAAAGTTTTTCAAAGTCCATGTGTTAAAGCTATCCGTGTTGAAAACGGTACTTCGCTTACTCGTTCTCAAATTGATCTATTTACCGAGAAAGCTCGTAAGCTTGGTGCCTCCGGCCTTGCTTATATTATGTATGAAAACGGCGTTGAAAAAAGCCCAATCGCTAAGTTCTTACAGCCTGAAGAACTAGCCAGAATCAAAGAGGCCACCGGTGCCAAAGATGGTGATGCCATATTCTTCTGTTCTGATGATCGTACAAAGGTTAACAAGATCTTGGGTCAACTTCGCATTGCTTTTGCTGATCATTTTAATCTTAAAGATGACTCTGTTGTGGCTCTCTGTTGGATTGTTGATTTTCCATTTTATGAGTGGAATGATGGTGAGCATAAGCTCGATTTTGGCCATAATCCATTCTCCATGCCAAAAGGTGGTCTAAACTCTCTCGAATCTGCTGCGACAGATGAGGAGAAACTTGCCATTGTTGCCGATCAGTATGATATGGTGATGAATGGTTATGAGATTTGTTCTGGTGCCGTTAGAAACCATAGTCCAGAGATTATGTATAAGGTCTTTGGTATTCTCGGCTATGATCATCAATACGTTGAAAAACGTTTTGGTGGTATGCTCAGCGCCTTCAAATTTGGTGCTCCACCTCATGCTGGTTGTGCTTTTGGTATTGAGCGTATTTTTATGGTCTTAAACGATAATAAGAATATTCGTGATATTGTCGCCTTTCCGAAGAACGGCTCCGGTATTGATCTTATGATGAGTTCTCCATCCTTTGTTGATGATTATCAGCTCAAAGATGCTCATATTAAGATTGTCGAAGACGAAGAATAAAGTAGAGTATAGAACTTTAGAATAGTAGTTAAAAAGAACTCGAGTATCATAAAAGAGTAACAAAAAATCTACACAGAATCGTGTAGATTTTTTGTTGTCTAGGCAAATAGAACGATACTTAGCAAGACACAGGCCAAGATCACTCGGTAGTAGCCAAAAGTAGGGATCGAACTCTCTTTTTTGAAGAACTTCATCACGACTTTTAAAGCGATTAGACCTGAAATGAAAGCCACAGCGTTTGATAGAAGTAACATTTGCCAGTTTGCACTAATATACGCTCGACTCGAGCTGGAGATTAGTGATTTACCGCAAACCGCCAACATGATTGGTAGGGATGCTAGAAATGAATATTTTGCTGCCGACTCGGAATTCATCCCCATCACCCGTCCTGTGATAATTGTTGAACCGGAGCGTGAGACGCCAGGAATTAAGGCAAAAACTTGTGCCAATCCAATCGCCAATGCTCTTTTATGTGGTAATTTCTCCTCATCAGTTTCGGAAAGGTGTGGCAGACTATTAACGAAGATCATCAGAAGCCCTACGGTACCCATTGCGATCGCAATTGTGGTTAGACTTGAGAAGAAACTATGTTGCTCAATAAATTTGGATAACAGAAGCCCAATAATGCCGGCTGGAATTGATGTAATCAAAAGATTCAACGCCATATGAAGATCGTGTTTTACAAAAACCTGTTTCAAGATTCTAAAAATCTCCTTGCGATAATATATCAAAAGCGCTAATAAAGTACCAAAATTGATCAGTTCCAAGAAGAAATGAAAATCTTCCGCACGGCTTCCTGCACCTAATAATTTTTGTACAATCTCCAAGTGTCCGGAAGAAGACACCGGGACAAATTCGGTCAGACCTTGTGTCAAACCTAATACAAGTGATTCTATTATATTCATACTAGCATTATAGCTAACAATCTGTTTTCTTTACAATCTTGAAATATCATGTATAATATGTCAAAAGAATATTATTAAAAAATCACAGGGAATTAAATTAATGCCGATTATCAAATCTGCAAAAAAGGCAGCACGCCAAGCAGTGAAGCGCACTGCGCAGAATCAACAAATTAAAAAGTTCATTAAAGCCGCTCTTAAGGCTTTTAAGGCTGATCCTACTCCTGAAAATCTTTCAAAAGCTCAGTCTGAGTATGATAAGGCCGCTAAAAAAGGTCTTTTAAAGAAAAATACTGCTTCTCGTCGTAAAGCAAATTTGGTTAAGATTGCTAAGGCTGCAAAAACCGAAGTCCAGGAAGCTCCAAAAAAGACCGTGAAGAAAACTACTACTAAGAAGTCTACAGCCAAAAAGACTGTTAAGACCGTCAAAAAAGTTACTAAATAAGAAATAGGACCCCAGCGGTCCTATTTTAATTCCCCTCGGCAGTGAATTCAGTTAAAACTAAAAATAAACAGCCATAGAAAGTGATAATAATTAAAAACTAGATAGCTCGATTAAAAAACTTTCTAATAGAATCCAAGGATCTTTAGAAAAACTAGTTTGTTTTAGAAGCATATCAATTTCGGCCAGTCTTTTTATTATCTTTTTTTCTCGTTCCGTACCGCCTTTAGCAGCAAAAAGATCGACTGCTTTTTTTGTCCAGGCGCCAATCGTTGCATAAGGACTATTTTCCTCCTCAGCTTCTCGTATCAGTTTTACGGCACGTTTTCCATCGGTTAGGGCGACATCAAACGCTCGAAAAACGAGAAAAGTATCCACTTGTTCGGGTAATTTGAAATTTTCTACCTTTACTTTTTCAGGGTTAGACTTTGCGGCGTTCAACAATTCTTTGTATGTCGCATTACGCTTATCGATTTTCTGTTCTAAAATCACCACCTGATATTCAGTTTCAATAAATTTTGGTAATTCAAGAAATAAATCTTTTTTTAAGCTCAAATCTTTTATTAAGATATGACGAGTTTCTTCAAAGAGTGTTGTTCCTTGAAATATCGAAACCAGATCATTTTTCTCCAGGGCATCCGCATCAATTACTTCAATATTATTTCCAAGAAAATCACGCGCCGTCTGTTCAGCTTTTTTTCGATCATCGCCATCAATTAAGTAAATCATCTAAAATTTCTTCTGGCAGTTCGGACAAATATGTGTTCCTCGCCCAGCCACTTTAAATTTAATAATTTCCGTACCACAACGATTGCATGGCTCGCCTTCTCGTCGAAAAACTTGCGCGAACTTCTCTAAATAATTACCCTTACTTCCGTCAGCTTTTACATAGGTCGCCATCGTGCTACCTCCTGAGTCAATTGAGCGTTGCATGACAATCCCCGCCGCTTTTAGCAGGTCTGCAATTTCTTGATCACTCAAAGAGGAAACTAGTCGTTCCGGGTGGATCTTTGCCATATATAGAGCCTCGTCTGCATAAATATTTCCCAGTCCCACCACTACGCTTTGGTCTAGGATTGTTGGCTTAATCTCAGCATTTTTATGTCTCATTAAATTTTTCTTAAATTCTTCAACTTCCATTACCCATGGCTCTTTAGCTAATTTTTTAATGAAACTGTCAAATATAACCTCACTAGTTTCTAAAATCTTACAAAAACCAAATTTTCTTTGATCGTTAAAGAAAAGCGTCCCAACAAAATCTCCAGACTCCTCAATTTCAAAAAATACCCTGGTTTGTTTGTTTGGCAGTTCACTATAAAAACTCTCATTTGGATGCCCACCAGCAAAACTTTTTTCGGTATAAAGCGTAGTTTTAAAATCTCCCGCTTTGATCATCTCCAAATATTTTTTGCCCGACTCTTCGCCGCTTGCTCGAAAAATCAACTGTCCAGTCATTCGAAGATGAATCATCATTGATATATTATTTTCAAAATCAATTACCAGTGCCTTTCCGAAACGACGTATACTGATAATTTCCTGGCCAATAATTAGTTCTTTCGGCCCAATAAAAGATTTATCACATAAAATCTTCACATCCGCTACTTTTTTATTCAGGATAAACTTATTCAATCCTCGTTTAATTGTCTCAACTTCTGGTAATTCTGGCATACTTCTATTCTATCTTAAATTCAAAAAAAGCCACCACAAAACATCAACTTTTATATAGTTTTTATCTGTATAAGTATTAAATTACATATAGAACTTCTGATTTTACCCCAAAATTATCCACTAGAATTGTTTATGCTTGACTATATATATAAAACATTGTAAAATCGCGGCAACTACGGGGAATAGGCCCCGAGGGTTCTTTGAAAAGGAGGGAAAAGACTATGAAGAAGAATCTAGTAGTCATGGCAACAAGCGTTGCTCTTAGCGCTAGTATGGCTTTTGCTACACCGGCATATGCTGGCGTAATTAAAAGAAATGCTACAGGTACTGCTGCAAAGTTGGCAGAAGAGCAGGCAAAACAAGTTGAAGAGAAGAAGGAAAATGACACTAAGGTGTCTTCTGAAAACACTTCCTCTCAAGAAGGAGATCAGACCGAGCAGGCTCATGCCGGCTTAAAGGACCAGACTCCGACAGATCAGCCTCAAAAGGAAATCGGCAGGGACAACCCTATGACCGTTTTTCCAAGAGCGGACTATTTGGGTCCTGATGGCGTAGCGAAAGATCCAAGCTACGTTACAAGTAATTTCGAGATAGAGAAAGATAAGACCATTTATCAGTGCGTCCGTTCTACTGGTGCAGCACGTTGGTTAAAGATGAGGCAGGATAACTTTGCTTATCCTGAAATTAACCCAGATACAGGCTATCCATTATGGTCGACTAGGCCATTTTGGAGACAAGATGGAAGCTTTGATGTCTACGGATATTTAAAGCAATTTCCTGCAAGAAAAAAAGAGCAGACTACAAAGCTTCATATCTATACTGATTACGATAAGAGGGATAATGTAGTTACTGGGATGCAATTAGATTTTACTAATTATTATATGGAGAATCCTCCATATATTCCTACAGACTGGGATGAATTCACTATCTGGCTATTTTTTACTACTAGTAATGATATGACTAGCACGAATGGTAGGTATTTTCAAAACACCAAACCAGTATTCGTCATAAAAGATTTTTACGACGGTAAAGGAATTATTCAATGGAAAGGGTGTATTGATATAGATCAGATCGCTAATGCTCCAACAGTGAAGATTACTGGATCTGAGAATAGCTATATGTATCTCATCCAGGTGGAGATGCTAGAGAAAGCTATGAAAAACTATATCCAAAACCCTTACGTTAAAGCAACGGGCATTGAAGATTGGGTTAATATACCTAGTCATTTTACAGGGTTATCCTATTTAAAGGAATTTTAGCATAGTCGCTCTTGCGCCTAGTTATCTAGGCGCTTTTAAATTGACCAATTCCGCTTTAGGTTATATACTAAAATAAATAATCAATAAATAATCAGCAAAGAGGTATTTTAGGGCATGTATTTCAACCTTTTTAAGAACCATTACAAAATCTCTATTTTCCTCTTTCTTTTTTCTCTATTTCTCTTTTCCTTCTTCTTTACTTCGTCAGTTCTCGCTGAAGGTGGTGGTAGTGCTGGTGGTACGGCTGCTCCAATTTCTGGTTGTGGCAAGGACCCAGCTACTATCTGCTATAGTAGCTGGAATACCGGCGGAGAGAATAATAGTCAAGGTGGTGGTGGCGAATGGGTTTATATTACGATGAAGGAACTGTTAGAAAGAGAATTAATTACTGACCCAGACTTTATTACTTATAAGGCGATTCGGAGAGGTCTCCCAACAATAATCGATCCAGATAGTGCTAGCCATTTAAACTATAAAGGTGACTCTCAAATAATTCGTGGTTGCGGTAAATCAGAAGGAGTTTATGTTTTTATTTCACATAGGTATATCAATAACGCTCCAGTTTTTACTCCAACTAATAATGCGTATGGTCCAAATAAATTCGCATATTTTCAATACCCCAACTATCCTGACAAGGCGAAAACTGGGCGAAACACTTTAAGCCCTGACAAAAAATATGTTAATCGTGCTGGTCAGTATCATGTAGAATATGATAAAGCCGAAAAAGAATTTCACAAATACCTTGACTATACAAAACGCACTGACCTCAAATGGGAAGATGGCGAATTCTCTTGGTTTTGCTCCTATGGCGATAAAAAACCAGATTGCGATCCAAATGATCCGACTTGTGATAAATATAAAAAACCAGATTGCGATCCAAACACTGATCCAACCTGCGATAAAAACAAAAAGACAAATTGTCCGCTCGATGATCCTACTTGTACCCCAAAAGACACAGATATTTGTAGTGCACTAGTCCCTGGTGTCATTGGTTCGTCTTATAAAGGAAATACCGCCGCATTGTCTCAAGTGGTCAATCTGTCCTATACAGGGACAGAGAATTATAAGAAATGGCAATCCTTTGTGCTCGCTCGGCCTGGCGACTCGATTCGTTTTCGACACGCTCTCTGTTATGCCGCACAGGGTGTAGGTCGTGATCTAGTTAAAAAAGCTGAGAACTATACAATCACGGCAGATGCGCCAAGTGTCGCTAATAGATTCCGTCTTTACGCTTCGCGCAATGATAATGGCGACAACCGTTATCTCTTCAAAAACTCCGCTCTCGCAGACGGCAATGATCGAAATGTTTTAACACAAAACCCACACGCTGTTACCGGAACTGGTATTATTTCTGCCGACTATGGTTTCTATACTGAATCACCAACCGACTCTCCTTCGCCTCCATACTCTTGCGATAGTACTGTCTTTACGCAGAATAATAATCGTGCCATACATAATGGTTTTCAGATTCCAGGCTTTGGCTATGGCGTTTCAAACTGTAATTCTGCAGCTCAGACCGGCAGTAATACCGAAGTAGGTAATAAAATATCTCAGGGAATTATCTATAACGATGTTAAATCTTGGGTTAGTTCGGTTACAAAGGTAAGCGGTGAATGTGGTTGTGATACAAATACCGCACATAGCGAAACTCAGACCGATAAAACTTTTGAAAACGCTGGTACTTTCCGCACTTATGATTCACATGGCAATCCTATTGATCGTGGAGTTGTCGGGATTAGCGAAGACACGGATCCAGCCCTTATCGGACACCCTGGTAACCATAAGATTATTATTCCTGGTCAACTCCCAAGCCTAAAAGGTACATCTTGGGGTACTTTTAGCTACTCATGTAGTAGTGGAGGGACCTGTGATAAAGGTAATAAAACGAGATACAAGAGCGATCCTCGCTATATACATTATCCAGTCGCCTCTAAGGATTACGGCGAACGCAGCACTAACGCTAGTGTTGTAACTCCGTACAACTTCAATACTTATGTTACTAGTTCCATTGACGCTGATAACGTTGCCTTTAGCGGTGAGCGTGTTAATATTAGTGGCTCTTATCATATCCTCTCTCGACAAAATAATATGATTGCTAAAAATCCTTACGCTACCCATACTTCTGATAAAGAAACTTTCCGTATTTATGAACTGCTGATCCCTCCTCACACTAATCCTAATACTCTTTCGGGTAATGATCGCTCTGATCAAGATGTCTGTCGCTACTATGGTGCCTCTGACTGTCATCTTGTGGGTACTATTAAAGGTGTTATGAACTCTGACGGTAATTACAATGGTAGTGACCACAACTCTGACATTTATTCACGCACCGTCCCAGATAATCGTGAATATGTCGGATATAAATACTGTACTGCGACTTCTATCTGGCCTGCTTCCTCTCATAATACTACTGAGAATAATCTTGAGAATAATACGACCGGACCAGCCATCACTGGCGGTGACGAAACCAAATTTAATATTTCTGACCTTTCTTGTGTGACTATTGCTAAAAAACCGAATTTCCAGGTTTGGGGCGGTGGTATGTTTACTAACGGTAAGATTGAAACCGCAGTTAGTCGCAAGACTCCAGGTCAAGGCTTTGCATCTTATCCAAGTGTTGCCGAGAAGATCTTTGGTTCTTGGGATGAATACCACGTAATTGCTGGTGGTCGCGTTTCTGGTTTCGGTTCTGGTGCTTCATTAGGATATGAAAAAGGATATGGATATAATCTCCCAACCGGCGGGGCTAAGGTTTCTGATAGTATCTATAATCTTACTATTGCAAACCGTAATACTGTCGGTGAGTCTGGTGTCTATGGTCTGCCATCTAGCTTACTCTCTCGCCTTAAGGCCAGATACCGTGACAATGTTGCAAAAAATAGCAACCTCAAAATTACCACCCATGATACTGGTTTGCAGAATACTTATATTCGTGGCGACGTCAACCTTTCCCAGATCCAACTACCGGATCATAACCCTAAGACTACTGACACTCTCTTCCGTACTTATGACACGTTATATAAAACTATTACAACCAATGATAAACAGAATAATACTCTAGTACTCTATGTTGACGGTACTCTTACTATTGACCAGAATCTCTGTTACGCTGGTTTTGGTGGCAATAATTGTCAATATGAGACTTCTACAAAACAGGCCACTTATGCTGATGTTTCTACCGAGTCCATCACTAAACTTCCTCAAATCCTCATCTTTGCTAAGAATATTAATATCCTCAGTAAAGTTAATCGTGTTGACGCTTGGCTGATCCTTGATGAGGATAACGCTTCAAATAATTTAAACACTTGTAGCGATGCAAATGAACCAACCGCCGAACAGTGTTCTGAGACTATCATTTTTAATGGCCCAGTCTTTGCGAAAAGTCTCACTTTGAAGCGTACTGGTGGTGCAAATCATGGCGGTGGAATGACATCTGGTATTTCTGCTGATCAGCGCGTCCTTGGCACAAGATATGCTAAGCATGCTGGTGGTTATTATGCCATCTCAGACGACGGCTCTGTTGCCCCAGCTGAAATCTTTAATCTGCGCTCAGACGCTTACTATTGGGGAGTTGGTCAGGCTCAACGTTCTGGTATTGCTGAAGTTGTTTATCAAAGGGAATTAGCCCCTCGTTATTAAAAATAGTTCCACTTTATTTAAACTATTGTTATTTATTCCTGCCTTTAGTGTCTGGCTATCTCTCTTTACTTGTCAAAATAAAGTTCTTATGCTAAATTTAAATAAATTAGGTCAACACAAAAATGGATATAAGTGCACAGAAAACTAGTATGAAAACTCCAGCGAACAGCAATACTGAGCCTTTTGCTGGTTCCAAAGTCCCACAGTCAGATCCTTCTGGCTTTGGCCTTGATCCACAGCAGTTACCGGAAAGAGTTGCAGAAAAGATTCAAAAAGGTGCAAACATTCTTATTGCTCTCTCGAAAGACCCTAATGTTGATGAAATTTCAGCCGCCATTGCTCTAGCAATTGTGCTTGATCAACAAAAGAAACATGTCACTGCTATTTATTCCGGTAAGACACCAAACACCTTAGAGTTTCTTAAGCCTGAAGAAACCTTTGAAAAAGACACTAGTAGTTTACAAGACTTTATTATTGCACTTAATAAATCAAAGGCTGATCATCTCACTTATAAACTAGATGGAGATTATGTCAAAATCTATATTACTCCGTACAAGGGTCAAGTTAAAAAGGATGACCTTGAATATTCTTATGGTGACTATAATGTCGATCTTGTAATTGTTTTTAATGTGAATGCTGGTAGCGAGATTGATTCTGCACTCTCTGAATATGGTCGTATCATGCATGATGCCAGTGCAATTAATATTACATCCGGAGCACCAGGCCGTTTTGCTGATCTTGAATGGAGCGATCCTGAAAAATCTTCCGTTTGTGAGATGGTCTATAATCTTCTTAAGGAGCTTGATGTCACCGATGTCTCGCAAGAGGTTGCTACGGCTCTTTTAACTGGCATTCTTTCCGCCACTGAACGTTTTTCCAATAGCCGTACTAAACCGACCACCATGGCTGTCGCCTCTAAGTTGATGGAAGCTGGTGCCGATCAGCAACTAATTTCAGCTAATATCTTGAAGCCTGAAACATCAGTTACTCCTAAAGCGTCTGATGCTTCTGAAACCTCTGTTACTCCTGATGCTTCTTCTACGTCTGAAGCTTTAACCACTCCTGAAGCGCCTGCAGCTCCCGAAGTTCAAGCTGTACCTAATCCTCCAATCACTACAAGTCCTACAAATAATATTGAATCGACTGCTATCTCAAACCCTTCTGATAATACTGCAGTTGCCGAATCCAATTCTTCGGATTCCTCAGATGATCTTAAGAAGCTTGAACAATTAGTAAATCAAAATCTAGCTCAAACCGCTAATTCCCAAACTGAGTACAACCAGGCTTTAGCCGATCCTACTTCTCAAAGTATTATGAATTCCACGCAGACCACTCCTGAAGCGCCTGCAGCTCCGCTTTCTACTGGTAATGTAATGGATGAATTAGCTCGCATGACAGAGTCTATGACTTCCGCAAATGCTCAACCTTCTCCTGTATTTGCGCCACAATCACCAGCCCAACCAGGGAATCAACCTGAATCTCAGTTTGTTTCTGTACCACAACCACCGATCAATCTCCAACCAACAGTTGCACCTCAGGTCTATCCTGGTGCTTCGTATCAAACAATGTCACAAACTGCTCCATCTCAGTCGCAATCTTTTTCTAACACCGGTAATTTTGCCACTCCCGTAACTCCCAACCCTCAAGCTCCAGTTCAATCTTTCCCACAAATGCAATCACAGCCTTTTTCTCAAACGCCTCAACAACCGTCTCCTATGCCTACCCCACAACCGCTAGTCGAACCACCAGTCCAACCAGGGAGTCAGCCACAGACTCAGCCGTACACTCAACCACAGACTCAGCCACCAGTTCAACCATCAGCCCAACTAGGAAATCAATCCCAAGTTCAATCACAAACCTTTAATCAGCAGCCAATACAAACTCAGGTTGCTCCAGTCAATCCCTTACCTTCTTTTGCTGATTCTGGCATTGCAGGCCATACTATTTCTGAACCAGTCATTGAATCAAACGAAGATATGAGCCGTCTTATGGATGAGGTACTTGCTGAACCTTCACCTATTCAAAACCCAGTCGGCTATCAAAGTCTAATCAACCAGGGTGATTATATTAATCAATCTCTTGGGCAAGCCGCGCCACCGATTCCCGTGTCTCAGCCTAACCCTAACCCTAACCCTAACCCTAACCCTAATTTTCCATTAGCTGTCGGTCAGCAACCCATTGCTAATTACACACCAGGGCAGAATATTGCCACTCTTTCCGCGCCAGCTATGCCCACGATGACGCAGGAGACTAATTACCCTACTCCTGAATATACGAATAATGTTCCTGAATATGCGTCTCTAACAGTACCCACAATGCCAGTTCAATCAGCTCAGCCAAATTCGCCTACTCAACTTTCACAGGAGTCTCAGCCAATACAATCTCAGCCGATACAACCTCAGCCTTCAGCCTCACATGTCGCAGAAGATCCAATGGCGAATTTTATTCAAGCTACTCCACCTGATACTAGTACTCCAATTCCAGATTTTCTTCAGCCAGAGGCTTTTCTTCCTCCCGCTCCAAGTCCCGTAGTTCCAAATCAGCCGGTTAGTACTTCTCCCTATACTTCCCAGCTAACCGGTCCCACTATGCCGTTGCCTCCAACCACTTCAGAGCCATTGCCAACCCCACCCATATATAATCAAGATACATCAGTTAGTGAGCCAAAAGTTGATTCGTCTCCAGTTTCTACATCTCCAGTTCCTAGCACTACATCTCAATCTCAAGTTCCTATTTCTGAGACTACTCCAGCCGACCCGTCTGCTTTCCATATCCCAGGCACCTACTAATTTTTGACAGACCAACGAGTTTTCATTATTATCAGTAACAATGAATAATCAAGAAAATATCCTCGCAGAAGACATTATCCTAATTGATAAACCAGCTGGCCTCAGTTCTTTTGGTGTAGTTGCTCGAGTCCGTCGTCGTCTCTCTGAGCAAGCCGGAAAGAAAGTGAAAGTTGGCCATACCGGAACTCTTGACCCCTTTGCCACTGGTCTATTAATTCTTCTTTCTAATAAAGCTACTAAAATGTCTAATCAATTTCTGAAATTAGACAAATGGTATGAAGCGACAATTTGTCTTGGAAAGACCAGTACTACCGGCGATCCAGAAGGAGAGATTATCGAGCAACACCACAAGAGAATTCCCACTTTTGAAGAAATCGAAACGGCGGTCACTAGTTTTATTGGCCAAATCACGCAAACCGTGCCAGCCTTTTCAGCAGTAAAAATCAATGGTCGACGTGCCTATCAATTAGCTCGTCATGGTGAATCCGTTGTTATGCCAACCCGCCAGGTTGAGATTTATTCTCTTGAGGTACTTAGTTATAATTATCCAAATCTAGTCATTCGTACGCACGTCTCAAGCGGTACTTATATTAGAACGCTTGGTGAGGATATCGGTAAGGCTCTTGGCACTGGTGCTTATCTTACTTCACTTCGTCGTACGCAGGTTGGTAGCTATAAAGTCTCTAATGCTATCACGCTAGCAGATTTTATGGGGGAAGAATAATAAAAGACAAAAGGAGAATTTATGGATGATTTTATTCTAGTTGCGGTTAAGTTACTTATCGGTTTTTGGCTTTGATTTTAGTCATTAATATTACTGGTAAAGGTAATCTTTTCCCTTCTTCAGCTAGTGACCAAGTGCAAAATTATGTACTTGGTGGAATTATTGGCGGTGTTATCTACAACAAGGAAATTGCTATTTTGGAATACATTAGTATTCTTTTCATCTGGTGTATGCTTGTACTCTCTTAAATTTATTAAAACTTGTTTTAAAGAAAAGTCATCTGTTTACCCTTGTAGAATCTGTCTTTGCGTGATATAATTCACCCAATATGATTACAAAAGAGAATAAAGCTAAGGCAATTGCTGCTACTGCCCGTGATAAAAAGGACGTTGGTTCTCCAGAGGTTCAGGTCTCTATTTTGACTGAGCGCATTAAAGAAGTAACTGAGCACGTCAAAGCCAATAAGCATGATTTTATGGCCCGTCGTGGACTCATGCAGATGGTCGGTCGCCGCAAACGTCTTTTGAAGTATCTTGAGAAAACCAACTTCGACCTTTACAAAGGCACAGTTGCAAAACTCGGACTCCGTAAATAAATTCAAAAGCCCACGTTAGTGGGTTTTTTTGTTGTTCTCTCTTCTTAATCTCTTCCTATTTTTTAATCTTTTATTTTTGATTATAGTTCGTAGTTTTTTATCCCCTCATTTTGGAGTTAAAACTTTCAGGATAAAAGTCATGAAAAAGCTCCACATAGAGTGGAGCTTCGGATTAGATCATAGCTACAGCATCTTTTTACTAAAGACACCGATGATTTCAGGCTTTACAGCCACTTCCCCAAAGGATTTTTCAATGTATTCATTAATCGCATCCTTAAAACGCAATACCGAAATATTGATACCCTCGTTTATCTCTTTTATGCTGGGGCGTTTCATCTTTCTCATAACCTTTCTTTTTTTGTATGGGTTACTTGCATCATGATTACGATCGTTTTTTCTTTTGTATTTATCATAAAATTCCTCACTAGTGTAATACATACGTACGTATCTGGCATCATACATTAGTTCATAAATATTACCAGACACACCCTCTCGACGAGTGATCACTTGGTAAAGTTCTTTCTTCTGAAAAAACACTGAAGATGCCGTATTGAGAATAAAGTAAATTTTCCTCTGCCCTATTGTCTCAGTATCAACAATCGATACCATCAGATCAATATTACTATCTAATCTGATTTGTTTTCTGAGTGGTACGAGCACCTGCTCCATCAGTTGAGAGCAAAAGCATTTTTCACGCTCCTCCTGCACCGCATAGGAATTATTCTCAAATCCCCTCAGTTGCAATATGATTTCCATTGGTGGATTTAGCTTGCTGAAATCAAAATATATCGTATCTGTCATTTCTACGATCCTTTCTCTTAATGTACTTGAGCTATAACTCATAAAATGTATCTAAATTTGGTGATTCAGGTTTTTCTATCCCCCTTTCATTCTAGTCTAGTAATTAGATTGATCACCGAACGTATGATATTATAACATAAAATACTAAATATACAAAAATATCCTGGGCTAACATCTCAAGGCATTGCACTTGAGTGGCTAGAATAGGTATAATCTGAAATAAAAAGCCCCCAAGAATTTGGGGGTAAACTAATAAGAAACCTGAAAGAAAACTGAAGGTTGGAGTTATTTAAATAACTCCAAATCCAAGTAGGCAAAGCCTGCTGGATAATATCTGTCTCCCCCGTCCCAGTCGACTGTCACGATCTCCTCCTCATTAAGGGCAGATTCAAGGGTTATCCCCTTATCACATTCCTCGACGAGTACCTCTGTTGGCCCATCTTTTAGGTCGCTCATTTTGTGGGGCGTTCTCTCCCCCCATTCATAGCGACCATAGGTGCAGGTCGTCCATCCAGAAGGGCAAATATCCTGTTCCTCCCAGATGGTAAGAGAGGTACTGTCTTCAAAATATAGTATGAACCTCTCGCAGAGAGATTTGACTGACTTGAAGTCCTCACCTCTCTCGGCCATATACTTTACTCCTAAATATTCTTTTCTTTCCATTCCTATAAGTATTTTTTTCATTTTTCCTCCTTCTGCAGCTTTGTGCTGCCAAAAACAATTTTTTCAAAGCGCAGAAGAAGTATCTTCCGCGACTAGTTATATTTATTATTCTCTTCTTGGTAGCTGCCAAATTTAGAATAACAAGTATAACTAGTCGCAGGTGGTGAACGAAAAATAAAAAGGGGATGAAGTATAAAAAACGGTTTTTCATTTTTCAGATTCTAGTTTTATAGTGTTCTTGAGTTTATTCTGTTGAACTCACATCAAGATAATAACATAAACAATATTATTTGTCAAGTATAATGTTAGAATCCATAGATTTTTGCAATATTTGTATAAAAATAAAGTTGCCTTTAATTTCACTTGAAATGAGATACTAATAAAACTGGACTAACGTCAAATCCCTTGAATCGAATATTAATAAGAAGTTTTTCATGATATAATTAATACATAACAATAAAAGGGAAGACGGCGGATAAGTCCCCTAGAGCCTTAGGTATAAGATTCTCTCTAGCTTATTGCTTGGCTTTCTAGAGTAGCTATCTGGTGTTTTCCCGAGAAAGGAAAAAATGGAAATAATTAATCCCACCGGTAAGCACACGTTTAGTGTGTCTACCGACTTTTGCGGGCGTGAGCTTAAAATTGAAGTAAATCGTGTCGGTTTTCGTACAACTTCCTCTGTTCTCGTCACCTACGGCGATACTGTCGTGCTTGGTTCAGTTGTAGTCAGTGAGAAGCCAGTTGTTCAGGATTTCTTCCCACTCTCCATCGACTATGAAGAAAAGTTCTATGCCGCTGGCAAAATTTCAGGCTCAAAATTTATTAAACGCGAAGGTAAGCCGGCTGACGAAGCCGTACTTATCGGTCGTCTCATTGATCGCCCAATTCGTCCGCTCTTTCCTAAAGGTTACCGTCAAGAAGTTCAAGTGGTCACCACCGTTCTTTCGATGGATCCCAGCTTTCGTCCAGATGTTGTAGCTATGCTAGCCGCTTCTTCCGCACTTCTAAATACTGGTATACCTTTTGACGGTCCAGTTGCTGGCCTTCGCATTGGTCGTATTAATGGTAAATTTAAAGCCTTCCTTAGTAAAGAAGAGCGTGAGCAATCTGATCTTGATTTAGTAGTCGCCGTCAAGGATCAAAAGGTTGTTATGGTGGAAGCTGGTGCTAATGAAGTTCCAGAAAACGTAATCATTGAAGCAATGCGCTGGGCGGTTGAGAATATTCAGCCTGCACTTAATCTTCAAAAACAGCTTCGTGACAAACTTGAAATTACTGAAAAATCTTACGAATTAAGTTTGCCAGATCAGGCTATTACCGAAAAAGTTGAAGCTTGGACTCTTGCTCATTTTAAGGGTGAAGACGGCAAAACCGGTACCAAGATTCGTGGTAATGTCCTTGATCGTAAACGCATCGCCGACGCTTTGCGAGATGAAATGGATGCGGAATTTGCTCTTGAACTTGGTGAAGGTGACACTCCGGAAGAAAAAATCGCCGATTATGATGCTCGCTTGAAGGCCGAATTTCATAACGCTTACGAACTAGCCATTCATCATGAAGTTCGTCGTGCTATTGTTGAGGATGGCGTTCGTCCTGATGGGCGCAAGCTTAACGAGGTTCGTCCCTTAAGCTCTCAAGTTTCAATCTTGCCTCGCGTCCACGGTTCTTCGCTTTTTACACGTGGACTTACTCAAGCGATGAATATTGTCACACTTGCACCTCTTTCTTACGCTCAAGTTGTCGACACTATGGAAGTTACCGACGGTGAACGTCGCTATATGCATCACTATAATGCTCCAAGTTACACTGTTGGTGAAACTGGTCGTATCGGTTCTCCTGGGCGCCGTGAGATTGGTCATGGTTACCTTGCAGAACGAGCTCTACTTCCAGTTCTTCCGTCCAAAGAAGATTTTCCATACACTATTCGCTCCGTTACTGAAATTATGTCTCAGAATGGCTCCACCTCTATGGCTGCCACCTGTTCATCGTGTCTCGCCTTGATGGACGCTGGTGTTCCTTTAAAGAGTCCAGTTTCTGGTGTTGCTATGGGTTTGATGCTTGATGGCGAAACTCCGCACGTTCTTACCGACCTGATGGATGCCGAAGACTTTGCTGGTGATATGGATTTTAAAGTCACCGGTACAAGAAAGGGAATTACTGCCCTCCAAATGGATATGAAAGTCCATGGTTTGCCAGTAGATATTCTTGAAAAAGCCATCAATCAGTCCCATGAAGGACGGATGTTTATCTTAGATCATATGCTTTCCGTGCTTTCCGCCCCTCGTGCAGAGCTTTCTCCATACGCTCCACGTATCGAAAAATTGATAGTGAGTCCCGATAAAATCGGTGCCATTATTGGTAAAGGTGGCGAGATGATTAACAAAATTACTTCCGAAACTGGTGCGGAAGTCGATATTGATGACTCTGGTTTAATTACTATTTCCGGTACTGATCCAGAAAAAATCCAGCATGCTATTGATTGGATTAAAAGTCTCGTCGAAGAACCAGAGGTCGGTAAAATTTATAAAGGTAAGGTTGTAAGCATCAAAGATTTCGGTGCCTTTGTTAATATTCTACCGGGCATTGACGGAATGCTTCATATTTCACAAATCTCCGAAAAGCGTCTCGATAAAGTAGAAGATGCTCTTCATCTTGGTGACGTAATAAAGGTTCGTCTTGAATCTATTGATGACAAGGGGCGTCTTTCTCTCAGTATGCGCCATGTCGAACAGTAGTTTTATTATAAAACACCTCGCAAGGTTTCTATCTTGCGAGCTAATCTCTCAATTATAATTTTTGGGATAGATATAAAAAGATTGGCCGAATTGCCAATCTTTTTATCTTCATAATTATAATTATTAAATTTCAACGATACCAAAAATCTCCTCTAATTCCACTATATCATATTAGTATTTTAAGCCAGAAACGCTTACGTCTTACTCTATCTATAATTATTATGTTATAATCTGTCTATGGTAAAACGAAAAAAAGGTCGACGTAAAACCTCTCGTGACGTGGCTCCAGAACACGAATTGCCAGGAGGTTTTTGGCGTCAAGTTTCAGCAATTCTTATGGTCGCCATCTCCATCGTTCTTGTCATGACATGGTTTGGAAGTGGCGGTACTTTACTTAATGATTTTCATAAATTCGGTTTCTGGTTGATCGGTTATGCAACTTTTTCTATCCCTGTCATTTTGGTTTATCTTGCAGTTAAGATTTTCCGCAGTACAGACAATCGTCTTCCGGCTGTTATTTGGATTGTCTCTTTTTTAATGATTTTTTGGCTTTCTGGTCTCTTTGGCTTGCCTACCTATGGCACGACTTCGTCTCAAACTGGCGGTATTCTGGGTGTTTGGTTGAATAGCCTTACTACTCAAATTCTAAACCCAAGCGTTGCGGCCTTTATCTATCTTGTTCTTATTTTTATTACCGCCATCTTCATTCTGCAACTTTCTCCGGCCACCGTTTTTCGTGATCTTGCCGGCCTCTTTAAGACTAGTCGTCGCGAGGAAGACGCAGAAAATGCTCGTGTGGCTCGTCGTGCTCAGGCTGAAGATGCGATTAAAGCTGGCGCTCTTGGTCCGTTGAAGATTAAGGCTAATGGTGTAGAAGTTTCTCCTGAAGAATTAAAATCAACACCAAAGATTGAGATTAAGAAGCCAGTCATGGATAAGCCAGTTGAGTCTGAGTCAGAGCGTGCCCTTATTGAGATATCTGATCCGAATTGGAAAATGCCAAGCACTGATCTTCTTTCTAAGAAACAAAATCCCCCAGACGGCGGTAATATTCAGCAGAATGCATTCATAATTAATTCCACTTTCTCTGATTTTGGTATTGAAGTTAAACTTGATGGCGCTAATGTTGGTCCCCGTGTCACACAGTATACAATTCAACCTCCAACCGGTGTAGTTCTTTCAAAGATCGCTGCTCGTGATAAAGAGCTAGCTTTAAATCTTGCTGTCGATAAGGTGCGTATTGAGGCCCCGATCCCAGGCACTCGTCTTGTTGGTATCGAGATCCCAAACGTTCGTCCTGCTGACGTAACTTTACGTTCTATTCTTGAAAGTAATGAATGGAAAAAGGAGCGTAATCCGCTTGCTTTTGCTGTTGGTAAAGATATATCCGGCAATCCTGTGATCGCTAATCTTGCCAAAATGCCCCATCTCCTCATTGCTGGTACTACCGGTTCTGGTAAGTCTGTGATGACTAACACTCTCATTTCTTCCTTACTTTATCGTAATGCACCGAGTGATATGAAGCTGATTATCGTCGACCCGAAGCAGGTGGAGATGGTGCAGTATAACGATATTCCACATCTCTTGACTCCGATTATTAATTCTACTGAAAAATCTCTCTCGGCTATGAAATGGGCAGTTAACGAAATGGAACGTCGCTATACCTTAATGGCTGAAGAAAAAGTTAAGAAAATTGAAGACTACAATGAAAAACTACAGAGAAAGACTGCCACTGTTGCCGATCAGAATAATAATGAGCAACAGCATGATGGCGGTAGGATGCCATACATTGTCATCGTGATTGATGAGATGGCTGACCTTATGATGCAGGCAGGGAAGGATCTTGAACAACTTATTGTTCGTATCGCACAGAAAGGACGTGCTTCCGGTATCCACCTTGTACTCGCCACTCAGCGTCCTGAAGTAAAAGTAATTACCGGTCTCATTAAGGCAAACGTTCCAGGTCGTATCGCCTTCGCTGTCAATAACAATACCGATTCGCGTATTATGCTTGACATGGGTGGTGCTGAAAAACTGCTTGGTAAGGGTGATATGTTAATGCTTACCACCGAAATGATGGGTAAACCTCGTCGTATCCAGGGTGCTTACGCTTCCGATAGTGATGTCGAAAAGCTCACTAACTTCCTTCGTGAACAACGTGCACCTGAATATAACAATGAGGTAATCTCGCAAGCTGTCCAAATCAAGGGCATTGGCCCGACTGACGGTGGCGGTTTTGGTGATCTTGGTCGTAAATATGATCCAAACGATCCAGTGGTTCGTAAGGCTGTTGAGATCACTCTTGCAAAAGGCAAATTCTCTACTGCTATGCTTCAGACTTATCTCGGTAAGGGTCATGGCTTTGTTTCCGGTCTTGCTATTTGGCTTGAAGAAATTGGTGTAATTGGCCCTGCGAATGGTAATAAACCTCGTGAAGTCATGATTAAAAGCCTAGAAGAATTTGACCAACTTGCTAATGTCTAGATATATTCTAATAAATAGATTTCAACAGGCTTTAGATTATGTTCTTGATCTAGTTAGTACCCACTTAAATGGTATATAAAAATATAGCTTCCGAGAAGCTATATTTTTATATTTTTTATAGATGTTCAGTATCGTTTAAATCGTTACCTCTCATACAATCGTAATGTTTTTGTCCATCTGGTCGTTCTACGTCATGATAGATCTTACGGATTTCTGCGGAGAATTCTGAACACTTCATTATTCCTTGTGCGCCGAAAGCGAACTTCCATTCGCCATTAGGAAGTTCTCGATAATATTCTTCAACTCCACTACCACCTGCGACCACTTCGATTTCGTTACCCAAATTATCTTTTTGTTTATTAAAACCACCAACCTGTAATGAAGCAAAAGCATAAGTTCCGGTCTTATTAGTGAAGATTTGTCCACTTCTGATCAGTTTATTTTTTCCCATTAAGTCAAGTAATTGTTGATATTTTGTATCGTAGGCTACTAATTTAGTATTATTATCAGTTGTTTTATTTTCTTTTGCAATGTTTTGGCTAGATTTTACTGTCTCTTCTAATTTAGCTAGATTTTCTTGAGCTTTCTTTGTTTCTTCCTTAGATATTGAAAGATTATGGTTTAGTTGTTGACATTGAGTTTGACTAGAAATAACCGTATAAGCAAGTGCACCCACCGCAGCTACCGTAGTTAAAATAAAGAGTGGGGTAAGTGATATTTTTTTCTTCTCCGCCGCGACATTTTTTGTATCTGTATCGACAGGAGATTCGGCTTGGGCCATTGCATGTAGCGATTCTTCAGCCGGTTCTTGTTCTTGCTTCGGTTCTTCAATTGGTTTCAGGGGCGACTCTGTAGTAGATTCTAATGTCGACTCTTCAGTAGGCTCTGCTTTAGGTTTGAAAGAATTTTCCTGATTCATTTCATCTAATGAGTCGGTAGCTGAATCTACTACCAGATCGACCCGGTTATTAGCTTCGGTTCTTTCTGATGTATTTTCAGATGATTCTTTGGTTGTCTGGTCGGTGTCAAGAGATGTTTTGTCGCTATCCATAGCCGTGTTTTGATCTAAATTATTTTCGCTATCCATGTATTCTCCTTTTTTAGATTGTAGCATAAGTTTTATTAAAAAACATAACCTGTATCCCCTGGTTATCTCAAAAGATTAATAGTATGCCGCTATTACAGTAGACTCTTGTTCTCTGAAACTTGAAAAACGGGTCTCTATCTGGTATAATCGAATCATTATTAGCTCAGCAAGCGACAAGAGGTGTGCTTGCTTTAACCAAAGGAGTGCAAAGTGAAACAGTATGAACTTACTGTGTTGATTCATCCTGATTTGGAAATGAATCTAACACCAGCCCTAGACAAGATTAGTAAACTAATCGAGTCACAAAACGGTAAAATCGTTAAGGAAACCAACGAAGGTAAGAAGCGTCTTGCTTACTCTATCAATAAGCAAGATTACGCAGTTTACTACTTCTACGAACTTGAGCTTCCAGCACAAGCTCCAGCAAAGATTTCTTCCACCCTTAACATTACCGACGAAGTTTTACGTTATCTCTTGGTCGCTGTCGACGAACGCAAGGCTAAATTCGAAGCTAAGCGTAAAGCTCGTGCAGAGAAGACTAAAGATACTGAAGAATCAGCAGAATAAATAAACTAGGAGGTTTTATGGCGCGGGGATTTAGTAAGGCAATTATTACAGGTAACGTAGTACGTGATCCTGAACTTAGAGCTACATCTGGTGGCACTCAGGTCTGCTCGTTTTCTGTAGCAGTAAATTACAATTACGTCCAGAATGGTGAAAAAAAGGAACAAGTTTCTTATATCAACTGTTCTGCTTGGGGTAAAGCTGGCGAGATTATCGCTCAGTATGCTAAGAAAGGTACCGGTATTCTTGTATCCGGCCGTCTTTCTCAACGTGCTTTTGAGGACAAAACTGGCGCAAAGCGTTCAGCCACCGAAATAGTCGTTGAAGACTTTAACTTTCTTAGCGGTACTAATGAAAATTCTTCTTCAAGGAGTTTTGCTCCTACCAGTAATAATGAATCTACCGATATCGTCCCTGATGATATCCCAGATGAGCCTATTGACCTCAGTGAGGTTCCATTTTAAAAAATAATTAAGAGAGAGTTTTGAGAGAAATGAAAAGAATTAAAAATGATCCAAATCTTTACTTCGATTATCGTGATGTAAAGACTATGCAACGTTATATTGATGTCTATGGTCGCATTGAGCCAATTTCAAAGACTGGTTTATCTGCTAAACAACAAAGGCAACTAGCTGTAGCTATTAAGCGTGCTCGTCATCTTGCATTGCTTCCATTTGTGTCTGCCAACTAAAATAGGAGAATAAACTATGTACGGTCCAACCGATCTAAAGAAAAACGTTCTCATCACCTTGGACGGTCAGCCATACAAGGTGATTGAGTACTCGCAAAAAGTTATGGGGCGTGGTGGTTCTATTGTGAACGTCCGTGTAAAAAATTTAATTACTGGCGCCCTCATTCCAAAGACTTTCAAAGGTCAAGAAAAAATCGAGCCAGCAGAAGTAACCACTAAAAAAGTCCAGTATCTCTATAAGGATGAAGACAAGTTCTACTTTATGGATCCTACTACTTTTGAACAGTATGAATTATCAAAAGATCTAGTTGGTGATTCTAAGGATTTTATGAAGGATGGAGATGAGATGGAGATCCAGTTCTATAATGGTTCTGCTATCAACCTTACCTTACCTAAGAATCTTTGGCTTGAAGTCACTTATACCGAAAATGCCGTCAAGGGTGATACATCCACTTCTGTTATGAAGGACGCTACTCTTGAAACTGGCGTCGTCATTAAGGTTCCAGCTTTCATTAAGACTGGCGATGTAATTTCTGTTGATACGGAAACCTATGCCTATCGTGAACGTCAAAAATAATACACCTGTATCGCGTGCCGAGAATAAGCTTGCGGGGGCGGCGCAGGCTTTTTCTTATGATTTTCGTGGTAAAACCGTGTTAGACATTGGTTCCAGTACCGGTGGCTTCACTGAGTATGCTCTGCTTCGTGGCGCCAAAAAAGTGATTGCTATTGAAAAGGGGACTAATCAAATGAAAGCGCCTCTTCGTTTTGATCCGCGTATCGATTTACGAGAAAAGACGGATATTTTTTCTGTGACTCGTAGTTCGTTATTGAGTGATCAAAGCGAGCCTAAGGTTAACGAATCTAAGACTGACGAAACTAAAATCAATGAGATTAAAGCCAGTATTAAAATCGATACCATCCTCGCTGATGTGTCTTTCGTCTCCCTAAAACAGGTTCTACTTCACACCAAAAAACAACTTGCTTCTTTGCAAACTGACTTTCTTGTTATGCTAAAACCTCAATTCGAGGCTAGACCCTTTCAGTTAAAAAATGGCGTTGTCAAAAACGAGACCATTCGTCGCGGTATTATCAAAGATTTTGAAGCTTGGCTGAAAAATAACGGTTTTCTCATCGTAAATAAGCGCGATAATACTCTCGCCGGTAAAAACGGTAACCTTGAGCGATTTTATTTTCTCAAACTTGCTACACGTTCCACTATGTGTTTTACTCAGCAACCTTAAACGAGTATGCTTCATATATCATTCTTAAGTATGCAAATTTACTTGCCGGTTTTATAAATTTTACTCACATTTTTAAGTGAAATCATCTAAAAGTCCTTTACTAGTTTTGCGATTTATACCTCAATTTCGCTTCCATCTCTATTATAGTACAGCTCTTGTTGTCACCAAGATCTTGCCATTCGTGAAAGATTCTGCTATAATAGCCAACAATTAATCTTACTTATCTTCAAACACAACAAGAATTACTTCCAGAAACTTTTTGTTTGTTGATTTTGTAGGTCTTTATTATTAAAAGAGGAAAATATGAATAAACAAGAACAAGAAAGACGCGCCAGGCTCATGAAGATGCAGGCAGAACGCTTACCAGAAATTAAGCGTCGTTTTGAAGAAAATCAAAATCGTGCCAAATTCTCCGAGCCGGCCGAGGTCACTACCGGCGCTGCAGTTATTTTTGAGCAGGCTCAAAAACGTAACTTTAATAGTAATTTTAAGCCAGGCGGCAAGGATTATTCCGCTCGTCCTAAGAAGAAAACAAACTCCTCTAATGAACAGAACGGTTTTGATATAAATTCTTCTAAAAAATCCGATCAACCAAAAGGCAAAAAAGGAAACAAGTCGAAAACCCCAAAAGTAAACAAGAATACTAAAAACATTGAGGCTGATGATCGTAAGGTTAATCTCTCTGTTTCGACCAGGCGTGGCGATATGGTGCATCATCAGCGTATGCTTTCTCAAGATGTCAATGCTCAAGCCACTCAGCACATCATTGGCATTCCAGTTAATAAATCTCGTTTTAATGGCTATAACGGTACTCAAGTTACCAATGCTCAGCTAAAAGCCGCCCGTCCTGATCCTGAGGCAGTTCGCATTATTCCAATCGGCGGACTTGGCGAATTTGGTATTGGTAAGAATATGACTGCCATTGAGTATAAAAATGAAATTATTCTTATCGACATGGGCGTTCTATTTGCTGGCGAAGATTATCCTGGTGTGAATTATATGGTGCCAGATATTAAATACCTCGAAGATAATATAGACAAAATCAAGGCCATTCTCTTCACTCACGCTCACCTTGATCACATCGGCGCCTGTCGTCATCTTTTACCAAAATTTAGCCCATTAACTCCAATTTACGCCACTGATTTTACCATTGGTATGATTAAAAAACAGATGAGCGAACTCGACGACCTTCCCGAAATGAATTACCAGGTCGTTGACCCCTTTAAACATGAGAAGCTTCAAGTTTCTGAACACTTAAGCGTTGAATTTATTCATACTCTTCACTCCATCCCAGGCAACTGTGCTCTTATTATCCGTACTCCAAATGGTGTAATTTATCTCTCCGGTGACTGGCGTGCTGAAACTAATCCTATCGAACGTCAAACTGATTTTGAGCGTATTGATGAAATTGTTAAAAAAGAGGGGATTGCGCTTCTGATTAATGAGTCAACCAATATTGATTCTCCAGGCCATCATCCACATTCCGAATATGATGTTGGCGATAATATTGGCAAAGTCATGGACCACTACGCCAATGGACGTGTTATTATCTCCTGTTTCTCCTCACAGATCAACCGTATCGGTATGATCCTTGAGCAGGCTTATCAGCGTGGACGCAAGGTTGCTTTTGCTGGGTTTTCCATGATTAATAATATTGAAGTAGCTCTTCGTGCCAAGTGTATTAAAGTACCAAAAGATACTGTTATGAAAATGGAAGATATCATCAAACTTTCTGATGAAAAAGTAACGATTGTCTGTACTGGATCCCAAGGCGAATTAAATGCTGTGCTTAATCGTATGGTCAGTGGTGCGCATAAATTTATCAAGATTAAAGCTTCTGATACAATCGTCTTTAGCTCTAATCCAATCCCAGGTAACGAACCTCATGTGGTGAACACTGTCGATGGTCTCTTGCGCGAAGGTGCTCAGGTAATTCAGAATGGTAAAACTCATCTCACAAATATTGGACCACTTCATCTTTCTGGTCACGCCTATTACGAAGATCATGTTGATTTTGTTACCAGATTACAACCTAAGAATTATCTCCCATATCATGGTGAATTTTTTATGATGGAGCATAGTGCCGAGATGGCTGAAAACGTGGTCGGTATCCCTCACGAGAATATTTTAGTTGCCGATGATGGTGATGTTGTTGAATTATTACCAAATCAGACCATTCGCAAAAATGGCCGTATCCATGTTGGTAATAAGCTTTATGATGATGCCGACAAACCAGTGCATGAAGCTGTGGTGAAAGATCGTATTCATATCTCTCGTGAAGGTATCTTTATGATCGTTTTAACTCTCAGTAAGAAAACTGGACGCTTAATCAAAACCCCAGACATCGTTTCTCGTGCTTTCATTTATCTAGATAATTCAGAGGAATTAATCGGAAAGATTCGTCATTATTTGCGTGTCAAGACTGAAAAATCCATCTCTTCCGATCCTGAACTTAAAGTTCTAAAAGATGAGATCAAAGAAGATATCACCCGTATTCTCTTTGATGCCACTGGCCATACGCCAATTGTTATTCCGGTCATAAATAAGGTTTAAAATCTGTCAAAATAGAAGATGGCCCGTCCCCGGCTTTAAAGCCCTAGAAAAAGCTACGAAAAAGTAGCTTTTTCTATACTCTAAGCTCGTATTGGGATATAATAAGCCTAATGTTTTCTAGTCTATTCGGTAACCAGATTGAGTCATTTGTTGTCCAGTTTGCATATTATTTTCTATTATTTATCCTTTATTCTTTTGGTGGTTGGATTGTAGAATGTATTTGGACTTATTTTGCGAAACGCAAGTTAGAGAATCGTGGGTTTCTCTTTGGTCCCATTTGTCCTATTTACGGCGTTGGCTCCCTTGCCTGTGTGTTATTGATCGGCCCACTAAATCTATCATGGTCGCTAGAGTTCTTATTGATGATTATTCTTTGTGATGTTATTGAATATATTACTTCTGTAGTTTTAGAAAAAATTTATCATGTCCGCTGGTGGGATTATACTACGGGTTCTCTTTTGCATCTCAATGGCCGTATCTCGCTCGAAACTTCGATTGGCTTTGGTGTTGGTGGCATTTTTATCTTACATATTATTCAGCCACTCTTTGCTCATCTTTTAAGTTATCTCGGACTACCAGTTCTTTTGATTGTTTCCGGTATTCTCCTGGCTATCTTTATTGCTGATGTTTTATTATCGATGATCGCCATCTCTAATATTAAAGATGTTTTTAAGGGCGGAACTGTTGATCTTACTGCTGAAATTAAACGTTTTAGTATTGATTATTACAAAAAAGCTTCAAGGCTCAGCCGCCGCATTGCTCGTACTGCTATGCATCATGTGGAAAACGCTCAAAAAGAAGCCAAAAAACGTGTTTCAGAGACTTTTAAATCCAAAACTTCAAAGAAGTAACGGCTCTAATCTATTACGTAAGTTTTAAGACTATTCTCTTCTCTTAATTCTAATATGAACGGCGATTCTTTTTCCTGCACGGTCAAGAAGAAAATCTTTTTTCGCGCTCTCGTCATTGCCACATAGAAAAGCCTCCTATCTTCTGCAAACTCATCATCTCTGGCGGGTCTTAGATTTTTCCAGATCATATTCAGGAATTTTCCTTTCTGTGAATTTCCTAATTTCATTTGACTATTCTTTTGAAGAAGAGCCTTTCTTGCGAGTGCTATCAGTTCTTTTTCTTTTACTTGGCTCGGAAAACCTAAGGTTGCATCCCGACAGTTGATAATGAAGACATAGTCGGCTTGTAATCCTTTGGACTTATGTGCACTACAAAATTTAATATTGAGGTCTGGTCTTTCTGACATTAAAATTCTTGGTTCGTTAGTCTCATAATTAAAATTCAGGAATTCACAGTGTGAAATTTTTTTGATATCAAAATTATAACGTCCGAGCAGAAAGACTCTCGTATTTCTCGGCAAATTGAGAAAGAAGAAACGTAGAGAATTGAGGTCGGTTCTTTCGGAGGGGCCATTGATTTCAACTATTTGATCCGGATCTCGACAATTTATTCCTTGAATATCTTTAATTAGTTGTGCCTTATTTCTCATAATGAACTTTCCAGATGTCTTTGCCAGTTGCTCCGGGAAACGATAAGTTCGTTCAATTTTAAATATTTTGGTGTCACCCCAATATTTCTTGAAATCCAAAATCAGGTCTATCTCGCTCCCCGCAAATTGATAGATAGTTTGCCAGTCATCACCCACACAGAATAGTTTAAAATTCTGTTTTTCTCTCAGATTTCTGATCAAAGCATATTCAAGTGGTGATATATCTTGATATTCATCAATTATCACAAAATTAAAGCAAAATATTTTAAACCATTCTGGTCTCGCACTGTTCTTTATGCTAGTTAAGCTATTTATTGCCTCTTCTAAAAAGCTGGCAAAATCAACTTCACCTCTGCTAGCCATTTCTTTCTTGTATTCCCGCCCAAGTTCTTCCATTTTTTGGATCTGTTTTAAATTTTTGAGCCACAAATCTTTTTGCCAAAACCAGGAGTATTCTGTATTATTTGTTTGTTTCAGATCTTGATATTCAATATGATAATTTCGCATCAAATAATATAGTCGATCATACACTTCTGCCTCTTCCTCAGGAATATTAAATCGAGCTTGTTTCAAAAAATCTTCAAAGCTAACTTCACTTAGTCTAATTTTTTCTGGTCCAGCTCGCTTATTTTGTCTAGCACTCTTCATAATCTTAAGAGCTAAACTATGAAAAGTTTCTACTCTCAAAAAATCACTGGGGTGATATATTTTAAAAATCTCATCATTTTCTAAAACTTCCGCCAAAACCCGTTTTTCTAATTCCATTCTTGTTGCATGCGTGAAAGATATTATTAAGATTCTTGGTAAAGTTTTACTTTTATTTTTTAGCCACTTATTTAAAATCCATTTAATTTTTCCGATAATCGTGGTCGTCTTGCCAGTCCCCGCTCCAGCCACTACTAAGGTATTTTGTGAATCATTTTCGATACTCTCTATCTGTTGCCTATCTAGTGAATACCCTTCAACAAACTTATAGTCTAATCTGCTTCGCATTCTTCACCTCCTTTCTGTCTAAAAACTTAAATCTTCACTTAATTAAGTAAAATAAAAAAGAACACCAAAGGCGTTCTCCTAATATCTTATAGATTGCAAGACTCTACTTGCTTAACTCAAGATTAACAAATTATCTCATAAAGTAAATACTAAAAACAAAAGGCTCTTTTAATCTCTCAGTTTTCTTTTAAAATTCACCATATGTTATTATTAAGACAGAGGAAAATATGATTAGAGAAATGATTCCTGAAGATCGCAATGAAATAAATGAGATGCAGTTTGAGCTACAGAGGTTCTTTTCTGAGATCGATCAAACCCGTGAATCTTTGTCATATCAAAGTATTAATGATGCGCATCATTATATGCAAAAAATGATAGACGATACAAAGAGTATGAATGGTAAAATATTTGTTGCCGAAAAAAATAACATTGTCGTCGGTTTTATTCAGGGCGTTATTATTGAGCATAAAAAAGGAGAAGACAAAATCTATGACTTGTCTCATAATCCGTCAAAAGAGGGTTGGATTGGTTTGCTATATGTAAAGCCAGATTACAGAGGGAACGGCATAGGTCAAGAATTATTAGGTAAAATGAAAGATTATTTCATAGTCCAAGGTTGTACCAGTATCAAATTATTGGTTTTATCAGACAACGCTAATGCTATAGGTTTTTATAAGAAGATTGGGTTTATGGCTCATAATTTAGAGATGGTGATGAAAGTATAATAAGAATGCAACATTAATAAGGAGAGAGATGGGTCAAGAATTAGAACTAGAGCTAACTTTTTTAGCGAAAGAATTGCCGGATAATATTAAGTTGGTAGAACCAACACGCATAGTTGACGTTTATGTCCCAGATATACCGGAGCATTCACACCTTAGACTACGTCAAAAAGGTGAGAAATATGAAATAACTAAAAAAATGCCGGTCAAAGAAGGAGATGCTTCTGAGCAAATTGAACAGACAATACCGCTAACAAAGGAAGAATTTATCGCATTATCTAGTTGTAGTAAGAAACGAGTGGTTAAAGATAGATATAGTGTAGCGATTGAAGGTAAAATAGCCGAAATAGATGTGTTTACAGATGAATTAAAAGGTCTTGTATTGATAGATTTTGAATTTAGCACAGAGAACGAAAAATCAACATTTAAAATCCCAGACATCGCATTAGCTGATGTGACTCAAGAGGAATTTATTGCCGGTGGGTTATTAGCTGGTAAGACCTATAACGATATATCATCAGAACTGAAACGTTTTAATTATAAACGATTAGAATAATTAGCAATGAGACCTAATCATATCATTAAGTCGTATCAGGTTTAAGTAATTTTTATCTATATCATGAGTCTAACTCGGTAATAAAAAACGCTATGCTGGCGAATTAATGAAGTTGCCTAAGTTTTAAAAGCATAATAAGCCTTACGGCCTACAATCTTCTAAGGTTTTTCTGCCGGGGCTGCCCGCGCCTCAATCTCAGCAGAGAGAACACGCTTGTTACTTTCGGTCCCCGTCGGCTTCGCCAGCGAAAAAGATAAAACATATTTTGCAAAAAATAACTAGCAATTATATTATAGTTGATTATTGCCGATAACATGCTATGATATTATTATCTCAGATAAGTCTGTGTACATTAAAAAGGAGGAAAATCTATGTTTGATAGTGTTCTTGTTAATAACGGTGTGAAAATCACCACTGATGCTAGTGAGTGGTACGACCTGGCATTTAAATACGGTGTTTCACCTCAAGAAGTTGGATTAATCGACTTTAACCGTACTGGAGTTTGTTTAGACGACAATGATGTCCGAGTGGGTTTTAGGGTTCGCTTTAATGGTACTTTGTTTTACAACAATGATTTGTCCTGGTTTGCTTTACCTGTTAGAAATAGTAGTGATTCCAACTTTCATATCAGGAACGGTAAGGTGTATTTCAAAGATTTTCAGATTGGCATAATTGACAGACCCGTACTGGACACATGCGATACTTCGTATCAGAGAGGAGGACGGTTACTTAATCTCAATAGTCGTAGTCGGAGTAATTGTGCAGGCTGCAAAGCTTGTGTTCATAATGATAAGAGTCTTTACGACAATACAGTCATTAAAGACAAACACGAGCTTCGCACTAGACAAGATATTGACAACTTTTTCTACGAAAAAGAGAGGTTAGGTATGAACACGAAAGATCTCGAACAGATAGCTGTCGTTACTGGCCTTTTTAGAGATGAAAATGAGGTGCTAGAACATTTGCACGATGTTTATAATGTTGCGACAGAGCATAAATTTTCTGGAGAGCTCATGTACTTTGGTTGTCAACTTATGAGCGCCACAGCTCTTAGGGATTTTTCAAAATTAGGAAAGACGGCGATTGTTTTTGCAATCGATAATTTTACTAATAGAAGGGAGAACCTTTCAGGAACTAAATCTAGTCTAAGCCTTGAAAATTTTTATGTATCTATGAGTGTAGCCAAGTCGTTAGGAGTTGAAACTACGTTTGCCTACATCACTGGCGTCGATGACTTGTCGGCTATATCCGAAAATTTCACATATTTCTTTAATGTTTGTACCCGTTTTCCAGTAGTGAACATCTTTCAGATTCAAACCGGCTTACAAGCCCAAGCGTTGGTTGACGGTGCAAAAAATCTGAAATATTATTTGCAAGCTAGACGGGCTATAGAATCAGCTTTTTTCAATAGTAATATGCGCCCTAGACGCTGGGAAAACTATCGCCCTCTTTGGTATCGTGAATTCCATGGTGAACTTCTCGATGTAAAAGCATACGGATAAGTATGCAAAATGGCCTCCGATATTTCGGAGGCTTTTCATTGACATATTTGTTGTTTCAATAACAAGATTTCTTCGTTAGTAAGACCAATACGAATTAAGTATTGTTCAGTAGTTTCTCTAAGGTGACACAAATCTGTGCCATTGATATGGTGCAAGATTGCTTTAATGGTATCGTTTTTTAGGTATTCATAACGTTTTGGATTGTCTGAATAGGTTATCTTATTATTATTCCTATAACTTAACATATAATCTTCCATTATTTGATCAGCGCTCATACCATATAATGCTTGAATTATTGCACAAGCGAAACCACTGCGTCTTTTGCCTGCCCGACAATGAATTAGACACGGAGTTTTACTTGAAGCTATCAACCTCATCGCTATTGCGATTGATTCCGAAAAATTTTGCGAATACAGGCCGGAATCATCACCTATAGCAAATATTCTCCTTGTGTGAATAATCGATTTTATTTCATCATTTAAAACATTAACCAGATTATCAAATTCTTCCTGAGAATCGGCTAAATTTATAATAGTACTCACTTTGTATTTTTTAATGCAAGAAATAACGGAAGACACTCGATTATAAGCATTATCTACTGGGCTTGAGGATCTGTAAAAATGACCCCCACGTGGCAGAACTGGCCTAAAATTTGCAAATTCCTCATCGGTTTCATATGTCGACTTGTCGATTACCTCTTCAAACGAATACGCATTTTCTTTTTCCCAATATTTTTTGAAAGAAAGTAGAGAGAAAGCTACGTGTTGACCGATACGAAGGTTGTATTCTTTAATCGCACATCCGTGACGAGTTGATAAAAAGATTTTGCCCTTTTTTCTTATTAATGTCGACTCATTCACCTTGCAATAAGACCCACTATAAAATGGTATTTCGAATTTTTTTTCGCCAATCATCATTAATAGCGCATCGCCTAGGCTAAAGTCTACCGTGTCAAAATCCGTGGTATCAAAATATGCATTTCCATATTCATCGATTTGAATAATTGTTGCCATCATTGCTCTTCACCTCCCCTATTTTAATGTACGAATATGCCTTACTATAATTATATAATATTTACTATATATTACAAGCATGGTACAATATCAACAAATGTCTGTTATTGTAAAAGAGTATTCATCAAGACTTATTGAGCGCTTTGAACAAGAGAAAAGCCGCTTATCTAATCTTTTGCCTACTGATATAAAAATTGAGCATGTTGGTAGTAGTGCCGTCTTTATTGGTGGCAAAAATATAATCGATATCCTTATCGGAGTTCCAAAACACAAAAATATGATTTCTGTAAAAAATATTTTAACAAAAAATGGATATTTTGAAGGATCCGACAGCCATGCGGACCGAATTTTCTTAGCAAACACTAAAGAAGAAACTGGTGAGGGGGACTTTCATATTCATATTTGTCCTATTAAAGAAGAATCTTATGAGAATTTTATTATTTTACGTAACTTCCTTAAAAATAACCCAGAAAAAGCACAAGAATATCTAAAGAAAAAATACGAATTTGCAAAAGAAGCTAATTTTGATCGCAAAAAATACAAAGCCCTGAAATCGGCCTACGTGTCGAAATTATTGACTGAAGCAAAAAAATAGGCCTCAACTGAGACCTATTAGTATAGCTTTTGTTGAAGTATTTGGATTTCTCGTTGCGACATGCCATATCTTTGTAAAAAACTATATGCAATTTCTTCCAAGTTTGTTTTTTTAAAATCTTGATTGCCGTTTATATGATATATTAGTTTTTGAATTTTTTGGACTTCAATATCTTTTATAATTTTGGGATTTGCCAAAAAATTCAGACCATTATTATTTTTGTAACTCTCTAAATAATCATTGACAATATCGGCATAATTTGTTCCAGATAACATTTCTAGAATTAAACAAACAAATCCTGTTCTCTTTTTGCCTGCATCACATTGAATAATGTAGGGCGGATCTTCCCCTAATATTGTTCGTAACTTTTGAACCAAAATAAAACCGAATTCGTCACTCATACATCGATGCTCTACATTCGAAAAATCCACAATCAGATGAATCGAATTTTTCTGCATAAGTTGCTGGACCGTGCTAGCACGACCATATTTATCCTTCACGGCACTTGCTGATCTGAAAAATGCTATGCTTTTGTGATTTGATAAAATTAAATTTCTAAAATTTGCAAATTCCTCATCAGTTCTAAAATCTTCACGATTATCTAAATGTTTCATTACCTTTACCCCCTGAACTATTTTAAAGTGCAATCTTATATAGTTTAACATATATTTTTCAAAACACCTTTTACTATGGATATTTTTCTATAGAGGCTAACTTAACGAACGTCGCCACCAGCCAATTATTTCCAAAGCTCTTTTCGGTCAAGCCAAGCTAGTGATTGCTGAGCGTGGACACAAGAAACAAGTAAAAAGCCAACCGTGCCATTCTTGGGGCTGATGAAGTATGAGAGAAAAAGAATTGTTACCCCAGTCTTCGGTATTACTTGGCAAGTATACAATAAGTGAAAAGATGTTCGCTTTTATGAATGGACAAATTGAGCAAGACGAGCACGTTGAAATCGCTGATGATGTGTCTCTACTAGACAATTTTTGCGAACGCAAATCGCAAAAACTAACCAATAAGCGACAGATCTTGCTGGACAAAAAAGTTATTCTCGAAGAAATCTTTGTCTCGAACCTGTTTTTACATAACAAAACCATTACCCAGACCCCTACAAGTATAAGCTCAAAAACCACTTCCCGAAAGGGGGTGGAAAATGATTTTCACCTGTGGCAGAAATTAAGAAGTACGAATAAAAAAGTCGCTCTTTCAAGCGACAATTTCGAAAAAATCCGTATTTTGGTGCCCGAGACAGGACTTGAACCTGCACCTAGAAGCTAGACTAGCACCTGAAGCTAGCGCGTCTGCCAGTTTCGCCACTCGGGCCTGTACAGATTATAGCACAGCTTCAGCTGTGCTTTATCTGGTTTTATCTTTGTAATAATTAAAAAATCTATAAATAAAATCAAAATAGAGTAAAATTAAAATAAAACAAATGAAATGTAACTTTGTAAAATAAAAGAGGAAATATGGCTATCGAAATTGAGGGCAGAATTCTGAATATTGATCCGGAAGAAACAAAAGCTAAACTTCTCGCCATTGGCGCTAAGCCACTTGGCTTCTATAATTTTAGGCGATACGTTTTTGATCCAGCTGTTGGCGCTCCTCATCGTTGGCTTCGCTTGCGTACTGATGGTAATAAGACCACCCTTACTTTTAAAGAACTCACTAATGATTCTTTTACTGGCACTGAGGAATGGGAGATTGAGGTCTCAGATTTTGAAACCACTCTCTTGATCTTAGAGAAGACTGGTATTAAACATCGTAGTTACCAAGAGAATACTCGCGATGAATATGAATATCAGGGCACAAAGCTCTCTATTGATCATTGGCCAAGACTCGGATATCTCCTAGAAATTGAAGTTGAAAAAGAAGACTATATTCGTGAAATTGCAGATAGGCTTGGTTTTAAACCGCAGGATGTAGTCTCGACCGACTATAGTGAACTTTATCGGAATATCGGTATTGATATCAACAATTGTGAAATTCTCAAATTCTAGTTATATTTAAAATCTAATTATACTAAAGTTCTAGCTCCGCTCAGAATCTTTTGCTATATTACTCTTATGCTATACTAAATCCATGAATAATCTACACTACGATGGACCAATTGTTTTAGCTATACTTGATGGCGTCGGTCTCAGAAATGATGAATATGGTAACGCTGTTTTGCAGTCACACTCTGAGTTTATCAATCAGCTTTTTGATAAATATCCCTGGGTTTCTCTTGAGGCTTCTGGTGAAGCGGTCGGTATCTTGAGGGGGCAAATGGGGAATTCCGAGGTTGGCCATAACGCTCTTGGTGCTGGTCAAATCATCAAGCAGGGTATTGCTAAAATTGAAGACGATTTTAATACTGGTGCTATTTGGCAGACTGAAGCCTGGCGTGGTGCGATCGATAATGTTAAACAACATAATTCCACACTTCACTTTTCTGGTATTTTTTCTGATGGTGGTGTTCATAGCTCAATTTACCAACTCTTTAAAATGCTGGAGCGAGCCCAAAAAGAGGGAATCATAAAAGTCCGTATTCATCTCATTCTTGATGGTCGCGACGTCCCCCCTCAATCTGCCGATCATTATATCCAGCTTCTTGAAGACAAAATCACCGAATTAAAATCCGCTTCTACTACTCCACTCGATTATCAAATTGCTTGCGGTGGCGGTCGTATGCTTTTTCTTGCTGACCGCTATGAGACTGATTGGAGTATTGTTAAAACCGGTTGGGAGGCCATGGTTTATGGCAAAGCTGACCAATATTTTACCTCTGCCATGCAAGCAGTTAGGGAAAATCGATCAAAAGAACCTAATTTACAGGATCAGTATTTTCCAAGTTTTGTCATTGTTGAGCCAAGCGCCGACGGTCGGCCCGACCCTACTCGTCCAGTTGGCCTAGTTAAGGATGGCGATAGTTTTATCTTCTATAGTTTTCGTGCCGATCGTGCCATCGAAACCGCCAAAGCCTTTACTGAGCAAGATTTTCACGGTTTTGATCGTGGTACCAAAAACAATCTTCCTCTCGATGTCTTCTTTGCTGGTATGACCGAATATGACTCCGATCTGCATCTCCCGAAGTACTGTCTTGTTCCTCCTATTACTATTAAAAATCCTCTCAATCAACTCCTTGCTGCTAATAATCTTAACCAGCTTGCCGTTGCCGAAACTGTTAAATTCGGTCATATTACCTACTATTTTAACGGCAATAGCTATGATAAGGCCAAAGGCGAAGATTTTCTTGAAATTAAATCTGATACTAGACCATTCAATGAGCGTCCTTGGATGAAGTCTGTCGAAATTACCGACGCCGTTCTTGATCGGATGTCGGAGACTGATAAATCTGGTAAGCCTAAATATCAATTTATCCGTATCAATTATGCGGGAGGTGATATGGTCGGACATTTTGGTGAACTTGAACCTACCATCACTGCCATGGAAGCTATCGACCTCCAGCTCGCCCGTCTTGCCAAAAAAGTGGATAAACTTGGGGGCATGATGATTATTACTGCTGACCACGGTAATGCTGAAGAAGTAATGGATCCAGTTACTAAAAAACCTAAAACTTCGCACACCACTAACCCTGTTCCATGTTGGTTTTATGATAATACAGAGAATAGAAAACATTATCATTTGCAGCAATTGAAAGATGCTGGTCTCTCAAATGTTGCTCCGACTATCGCTAAACTATTTGGTATTACTGATCTGCCAGATTCTTGGCGCCAGCCACTTATCTGATCAAAATCATTAAGAACCTTGTGCTAAAACTCTAGAAAAATATACATCCTGTGATATAATTTCTGATAGAAAAAGACAATTTTTTGGTGGGAAATAAAGGAGCTATTATGCAAAAGATTACGAAAGCAATCATTCCTGTAGCTGGATGGGGCACTCGTCGCCTTCCAATTACGAAAGTTATTGAAAAATCAATGCTTCCTGTCGGTAACCGACCTCTTGTCGACTATTCAGTGCAAGAATTAATTAAAGCTGGCATCACTGATATTTACATGGTAATTAGTAACGTTGAGCCTTGTCAGGTCCAGGAATTTTATCGTGATAATCTAGCTCTTAATGATTATCTTATTGAGCGTGGCAAGGCTGATCGTCTGGCTCTTGCTAAGACTCTCCCTGATCATGTTAAAATCCATTACACCACTCAAGATCCGGCCGGACAGTACGGTACTGCGGTTCCTATCGCTCTCGTGGTTGAAGAATTTAATCTTGACGAGCCAGTTCTTGTCTTTATGGGTGATGATTTTGTCTGGAATCCAGATGGCGAATCTGCCGCTGAATCTCTCATTAATTCTCTTCAAAACGCGGACGAGTCTGCTATTTTAGGTGTCGAAATCCCTCATGAGAGAGTCGATAAATACGGTGTGCTTAGTGTTAAAGATGGTCAACTTGTTGGCGTTGTTGAAAAGCCAAGTGTAGAAAAGGCTCCTTCCAACATGATCAATGTCAGCAAATATATTATGTCAAAGGATCTTTTGCATCGAGTTGTTGATTATGTAAAAACTCATGACTTTGGTCCTCTTGATCAAGAATATCTCGTTACTGATCCAATTGACGAATACATTAAAGCTGGTGGCGTGATGCGTGTTGCTCCTACCACTGGCGAATACCTTGATGGTGGCTCTGTTGATGGTTGGGTTCATGCCAATAACGTTGTGACTGGCTATAAAACTAAAGAAAAATAATTGAAGATTATGCTCTTTTTGGCATCATAAAAAATATCACCACAAGAATATTTTAAAAAGGAGAATTATGGCAAAAACACGTACTTACCAAGAGGAAATTGGTTTAGTTGTTTCTAACATGCGTCGTGAGAAAGGTCTAACCCAAGCCCAGCTCGCAGACATGATTGGCACTTCTCAATCCGCCATTCATCGAATTGAAAAGGGCGACCAAAACACTTCTCTAGAGATGATAAAAAAGGTTTCCTCAGCTCTTGGTGGTCAAATTCTCTCTATTAATGACTCTTCTTCGCAGTCATTTCGTGTTAATGGTGGTCGTACCTTGAGCGGTACTATCACAATTAATACTTCCAAGAATGCTGCTGTGGGCTTGCTTTGTGCTAGCCTTCTTAATCGTGGTCGCACCGTGCTTCATCATGTTGCACGTATTGAAGAAGTCTTTCGTATCATTGAAGTCTTAGAGTCAATTGGGGTCAAGTGTCGTTGGTTTAATCGTCGTCGTGATCTTGAAATTATCACACCACGCGAATTAAAAATGGATGAATTAGATCTTGATGCAGCTCGTAAAACTCGCTCCATTATTATGTTCCTCGGTCCGCTCCTCCATCGTTATCAGAGCTTTAAATTACCTTATGCTGGTGGTTGTTCTCTTGGTACTCGCACGGTTGACCCACACCTAAAAGCGCTTTCTGCTTTTGGTCTTGAAGTCGACGCAAAATGTAATGCCGGTTTTTATGAGGCTACCGTCAATCAAGCTGAGCTTCAGAGTTCTGAGAATAAACGTATTGTCCTAATCGAACGTGGTGACACTGTTACTGAGAATGTTCTAATGGCAGCTGCCCTCTTTCCGGGTAAGACCATTGTTATCGGCGCCTCTCCAAATTATATGGTTCAAGATGTTTGTTTCTTCTTGCAAAAACTTGGTGTCAAAATCAAAGGTATTGGTTCAACTACTCTCGAGATTGAAGGTCTTGAAAAAATCGACGAAGATGTTGAATATTATCCTAGTGAAGATCCTATTGAAGCTATGTCTTTTATTGCAGCTGCTCTCGTTACGAAATCCGAAATCACCATTAGTCGCGCTCCAATTGAATTTCTTGAAATTGAGCTCGAAATCCTTCGTTCTATGTGTGCTCGCATCGATCGTTCTGAGGAATATTATTCCTTCAACGGTGAAACTCGCTTAGTTGATCTTATGATTCACAAATCCGAGCTTATCGCTCCGACCGATAAGATCCATCCGATGCCATTCCCAGGTCTCAATATTGACAATCTACCTTTCTTCAGTGTGATCGCCGCCACCGCTACTGGTCGTACTTTGATTCATGACTGGGTTTTTGAAAATCGTGCGATTTACTCGACTTATCTTTCAAATTTGAATGCTAAGATTGAACTTCTTGATGCGCATCGTGTCTATGTCGAAGGCCCGACTAATTGGCACCCTGCTGAGCTAGTTGCTCCACCAGCACTTCGTCCTGCCGTCGTTGTTTTGATTGCTATGTTGGCCGCTCCTGGTGTTTCAATCTTGCGTAACGTTTATTCGATTAATCGTGGTTATCAAAACTTTGCCAAACGCCTCAATCACCTGGGTGCTGACATCCGCCCGCTCTCTGGTATTTAAGTTGCTTATGTTATAATCAACATATGTTACAGGTATTCAAGCATCGGAATATCGGAGAATTTATTTCAGAAATCAAAATCTCCAAAGTAATTTTTAGTTGTTTGATTTTAATTGTTGCTATTTTTGCTGGCATTTGTTGTCAAATTAACCAAACCGAGCAGAATGCTAACTATGTAAAAAAATATCTTTCAAGTAAAAAGGGCTATTATTCCAATCTCGTAACGAATACTCGTCGCCAGATTATCGAAAAATACTATGACAATCAGGCAAAAACAGATGAGTTCTCTGAATCTTTTACTTCTAATTTCTACAATGCAATCAGTCAATCTCCAGATTCTGAACTCAAAGAGGGGGTGGTTTTTATGCAATTAAAATATCTTAATGATTATTTTACGGAAATTCTTGAACAAAGCATTAATCAAGATGTTTACATCACGCATTTGAACCGTTTTCTTGATCTTAGATTTTCAGGTCAAAGTAACTTCAGTAGTCTAAAAGCCCAAATCAATAACAGCATGGCTGCAAAAATTGACCAACTTCTTTCAAAAGAACATCTTGCTATTCATCCGCAAATCCTTGCAAATTTTATTACACCAATGATTGATACTTATTATCAGCAACTTATCTCACATAGTCATGCTAATATTAGTCTCTACCAGGTCAATCCTTTGCTCCATTTTTTAATTCTTAATCTCCCCATTATTGTTTTTCTTATCTTCCTCATCATTGGTTATTTTTTCTATACCAGTGTTAGTGGTCGACTCCTTGCTTTTTGTCTAGTACTTATCTTCTTTTTTGCCGCCTTTCTCCTGCAGGCTCCTGTCTCTGATCACAATATCGACCTAACTTATAGTGATATAATCAAATCATGAATATTTTTACGGAGGGACTAAATCCTGCTCAAAAAGAAGCAGTAGAAACTTTAACTGGGCCACTTTTGATTTTGGCTGGCGCCGGTTCTGGTAAGACTAAAACCCTAACGCATCGCATTGCTAACTTAATCTCTCATGGCATTCCAGGAGAGCGTATTCTAGCTGTCACTTTTACTAACAAAGCCGCCAGGGAAATGCGTGAGCGCTTATGGAGACTACTTCAGCAATCTCGTTCAAACGCCTACCTTACTCCACAACTTTCCGACGACATCGTCGCAGATAATACTGCTCTCCTTGCTTCTGATTCCACGCTGGGCCAAGATGTAAATCTTGACGGCTTCACCGACCCTCCTCGTAGCTTCATGAACTATATGGGGACTTTTCACGGAATCTGCGTCAAAATCCTGCGTATCGAACATCAAGCCGCTGGACTAGATAAAAACTTCGTCATCTACGATACTGATGACCAAATTTCGCTAATCAAGCAGGCGATGAAGGATTTAAAGATCGATGATAAAGCTTTGCGTCCTAAGTCTGTCCAGGGTACTATTTCACACTGTAAAAATATTGGCCAAACTCCAGAGGAATTTGAAGAGGAGGCATATTATCCGAATCAGGTTAAAGCCGCCAAAATCTTCGCTCACTATGAGAGACTAAAACGCGATTCCTTTGCCTTAGATTTTGATGACCTACTACTTGAGGTTACTCACCTCTTTGAAAAACATCGTGAAGTGCGTGAACGCTGGCAAAATCGCTTTGAACATATTTTGATTGATGAGTATCAGGACACCAACCAGATTCAGTATCGTTTAGTTAAGGCCTTAGTTAACCAAGATAGAAATATTTGTGTAGTTGGCGATGATTGGCAGTCAATTTACTCTTGGCGTGGTGCTGATTTTACAAATATTCTTAATTTTGAACGCGATTTTCCTGGCGCTAAAACTATCAAGCTAGAACAAAACTATCGTAGTACTGGCAATATTCTGACTGCCAGTCAAAAAATTATTAATCAAAATAAAACCAGAACCGATAAAGAATTATTTACTACAGCTGGCGATGGAGAGCCAGTTGAAATTCAGTCATTGATGGACGAAACTGCTGAGGCAAATTTTGTGGCTTTAAAAATTATCAACCTACTTGCAAATTCCAAGACCACTATGCAGAACGGTGAATTAATCAAAGATTTTACTAGCTATTCAGACTTTGCAGTTCTTTATCGTACCAATGCGCAATCCTATGCTATTGAAAAAGCCCTGATTTCTCACCAAATTCCCTACAAGATTATTGGTGGCGTACGCTTCTATGATCGCAAGGAAGTCAAAGATGTCCTGGCGGTTCTAAAACTGATCGTTAACTTCCATGATCGCATCAGCCTTGATCGAATTTGTCGCAATTTATTATCTGGTATTGGTCCAGCTAGCCTTGAGAAAATTCATACTTTCCTAAATCAATCCGAAGGCTATGATCAGTCTGCACAAGGGAAAAATAACGCCCTACTTGACACCGGCCTCTCTGATACTCTTTCTGGTAAAGCCAAAAAAAGCTTTGCTAGACTGCAGAACTTCTTGCGCGATCTTGATCTGTCACTCAAGCCGGCCGAAATCACAGAACAGACTATTCATTATTTTGGCTTAGTTGAGTCTCTTCGAGATGGTACCCCGACTGGTGATGAAAGAGCCGAAAACCTCAATACTATGATTGGCAACGCCAACGAGTTTGATGCGTTGGAAGATTTTCTTGCTGAAGCCAGTCTCATGTCTTCCGCCGACGAACAGACCTCGACGAACTTCGTCACTCTCATGACCATTCATGCTGCCAAGGGTCTTGAATTTCCGGCCGTCTTTCTTGTTGGTCTTGAAGAGGGTCTTTTTCCGAGTTCTCGCTCTGATGATGAAGAGGCAATTGAGGAAGAACGCCGTCTAGCCTATGTAGGGATGACTAGGGCCAGAAAGCTACTCATTTTAACTTACGCTGGCTCCCGTTTTTCGAACGGACAGCGCAGTTATAACATGCCATCACGTTTTCTGATTGAGTTAGGCTATGATCCATATAGTTCACAAAATACTTCGCAATCTCATAATTCGTATAACCCGTATGGCTCATACAGTCCATATAACTCACATAATTTCAGCGAGTCTAATAACTCTCGCTCTTTCGACCCATTCAATGATGATATTGAATACGATGAGGTCGACCCCTTTCCAGATGATTTTTAATTCATTAATGGTTCATTCATAGACAAAAAATAGTAAAGCTTCTATACTTATAAATAATCATAAATAAAATAAACTGGAAACTAAAATGCCAAATCATGAAGGTCTACCACTAAAGGCTCAGGATAATTCACAAGAATCTTATAATTCTATTCAGAATGAATCAGAGTATCAAAAAGAACTTCAGCGAAAAAGAGTAAATGCTATCTATTCTAGTGTTCTCACACTCATCAGTTTTCAGGAAAGAAGAACTCCGGGCGCAAAGGAGCCTTTAGTCACTCCATATTATGAAAAAACATTAAGGGCACAAAAACAGGCCGAGCAGGCTGCTAGAAAAGAAGCACTTACAACCGGCGAACCAATGAAGAAAATCGAAAAGATTCCCGGTGAAAACCCAAAAGATAGAAAGAATTATGCTTATCTTGAACGTCTTGACCTGGCGATCGAACGTGGTGGTAATAAACTTGAACAGCGTATCTGGCAAGAGTCAATTAAGAACTTTGCTCCAATTATTCAAAAAGAGAATATTACAAAAGATTCATGGAAGAAATTAGAAGAACAATTTCATAAAGATCGTAAGGAGAATGGACTGCCACCAGTTGAATATTTGGAATCTGATAAGGAGAAAGATTATAAAAAGCTTCGACAGGGTCAAGTCGATACTTTAGCTAAATGGACGGAATATCTTAGTAACAAAGAAGCACCATTCCCAACTTGGTTCAAGGTTTATGCTTTTGATGGGGTTACTAAGATAGGCACATATGACAGTAAAAGTGGTCGATACGAAAAACGCAACAATACTACAATCGCTCCCTATCCAGACGTCAATCCTGCCGTCCTTGCCAACACCTTTAATACAGTTAACGTTTTTTATGGACAGGATAGAGATAAATGGTTTGACGAACATATTGCTGATGATGAACTAAATGCGGTTGTAAAACTAGGAAACTTTGGTAAAATTTATACCTATTTCTTTAATGAAGCATATGAGCCCCTTCCTACTCCCGAACGTACCGAAGATATAAAGGGTCAATGGTTTGATTTTTATCCAGGTGACGAAGAGCAGCTAGCTGAAGCTTCTCGTGGTACCCCTTGGTGTATTGCAAATACAGCTTATGGAAAAAATTATTTACATACTAACGATGAAAATATTACTAAAAATCAGTCTAGATTTAGGCTCTTTAAATTAGAAAACGATAGTAGTATAGATGGCATGTCAAAAACCGCTTGCGCCTCTATTCGTTTTGATCCACAGGGTAGAGTGGCGGAAGTATCAGGTTTGGCGGATGGTAGCAATCAAACCATTGAGGATTCTCTTATTCCTATTGTTGAGCAGGAGGTTTTTAAGTACCCTCTTAATCCAGACCAACATTTTAAGGAAAGGTTTCGGGACAAAAAAGAGCTCATTAGACTACAGGATAAAGCTAAGAAAAGCGAAGATCTTACGCTCGATGAATACGCATTTCTATATGAAAAAAATCGTGAGATTTTTACACTAGATACATATGGCGGACCAGACAAGAAGATCAAAGTTCTAAGAGATATCTATAATCTATCGAGATTATTTCAGAATGAAAACGTAGATACATCTGATAAAGATTTGTTGAAGCAAAAAATAGAATGTATTTATAGACAGACTAATATTACTGACATCTTACAAAATATCGACAATCTGCTCAATTATGGTATTAGCATAGATCCCATTTTCAATGTGATGGAAAGTCGTGACGTCTCAAACAATCTCGATACCTTGCTTAGTCATGGTATTAGCATAGACTCAATATTCAATAAGATAAATGGACATATTACCTCAAATAATCTCGACACCCTACTTAACTATAACGTCAGCATAGATTCAATCTTCAATAAAATGAATAGTTATAGTATTTCAAACAATCTCGATGTCTTACTTAGTCACGGTATTAGTATAGATTCAATATTTAATAAGATGGACCATTCTGGTATTTCTCAAAATCTCGATACACTACTTAATCATGGTGTAAGTATAGATTCCATATTCGGTAGGATGGATAGTAGTGGTATATCAGGCAATCTCGATACCCTACTTAGTCATGGTATTAGTATAGATTTAATCTTTAGTAGAATCACTGCTGTTCATGCTTTACAAAATATCGACACCTTAGTCAGTAATGGTGTCAGTGTAAACTCAATCTTTGACAAGGCTAATAGTAACGATATCTCAAATAATCTCGATACACTACTTAACCATGGTATTAATATAGACTCCATATTTAGTAGGATGGATAGTAGTGGCGTCTCAAATAATCTCGATACACTACTTAACCATGGTGTAAGTATAGATTCAATTTTCAATAAAATGAATAGTTATAGTATTTCAAATAATCTCGATACCCTACTTAGTCATGGTATTAGCATAGATTCAATCTTCAATAAGATGAATCATTCTGATATTTCACAAAATCTCGACGCCTTGCTTAGTCACGGTATTAGTATAGATGCAATATTTAATAAGATGGATAGCTATGATGTCTCCTATAATTTAGATTTTCTCCGTGAACGTGGTATTCCTCTCAGTTCTATTATTTCCAAGATGAATATCTTTAGCCTTGAGAATCATCTAAATACTTTTGAAAGAAATCCAGACAACATTAGAAGTATTCAGAAAGCTATCTATCGAAATATACCAATTGAATCAATAGAAGAGTATATTCTAGAAAACATCGATATGGATGGCTTCTGTTCTAAGTTGCTAGATGAAAACTTGGATTCAATTCTTGGAAATGGTAGTCTAGAGCTGACAATGAAAACCATAGTAAAAGAAGATCTTCCTGATACATTTAATAAATTTTTAGATGAGCATCCAATTGACTATAGTAGTATGGAGCCTGAGATATATAGTCATTTCACTTCAGAAATCATAGAATCTTTTGAAGATACAGATTACTCAGCAAAATTAAACGACGACCGTATTGTTAAACTTCTCATCGGAAGTGACCTCATTGATAATCTTGATTCTCTTCTTCAGGTAATGCCAATTGGTCGCATAGTTGCTAATATGCGCCCAGCCGATATTGAAACTTATCATGACGAATTAGTCGCCCACGGTGCTACTCTTTAGTATTAAATCTTGTTATGGTATAATAGCGGAGATGAAATTAAATGCATCTTACTACAGGTTCTTCTGTGGTTTTAGCGTCAGTGTTTTTATCTTAACCTTAGTCCTAGGTGTCTTTTTTAGCATGCGCCCAACTTATGCTGAATCGAATAGCTCTGACAATGGTGTTGTTTCTGACAGCCATTTTGTTACTTTCTATGATGATTCAAAATCTCTTACCATCAAAACCAGCGCCAAAACCGTCAAAGAGGCCCTTGAACGCGCCAAGATCAATTATCACGACACGGATCGCGTTGAACCAGCCCTTACTGATGAAATTAATTCCGATAGTTTTCGTATTAATATTTATCGTTCTCGTCCAGTTATTATTAAGGCTGGCACCACCAGTAAATTCATCATGTCTGCCAATCTTGATCCTAAAGAAATTGCCCGGGATGCTGGTATTACCATTTACGATGGTGATCAACTTTCTCTTATTTCAAATCAAAATATCCTCGAATCTGGCGTTGCGACAGTTTATCAGCTTACTCGCAATGGTGGTCGCACAATTACTATCGAGGAAGATATCCCGTATACCGAAAAAACTGTTAGTGATACTAATCTCCCCACTGGTCAGACTAACCTCCGCCAAGTTGGCGAGCTTGGTCGTAAAAGTTCTGTTTATCAAGTTAATTTCGTTGACGGTAAAGAAGTTTCTCGAGAGCTTGTTCGTACAGATACTATCAAGAATCCAGTCGATCGTGTTACAGCTGTTGGTATGAAAAAATCCGTCCCGCCAGAGTGGGAAACTTGTGCCTCCTATGCGCGCGCGGCAGGTGTTTCCGAGGCCGATCTTTATGTTGCGCTGACTTTAATTTATCGTGAATCTGGCTGTCGTTTTGACGCTTCTAATACTGGAAGTGGCGCTTATGGTATTCCGCAGGCTCTCCCTGGTAGTAAAATGGCCAGTGCTGGCGCCGACTGGCAGACCAATCCAGTAACTCAGATTCGTTGGATGATCGGTTATGTCACTGGCCGTTATGGTGGTTGGAGTCAAGCTTGGAATTTCTGGCAGGCCCGTCACTGGTACTAAGGGATTTTTATGTTACAAAATAAAAAACATCTTGGTCAAAACTGGTTAAAAAATCGACCAATACTTGAAGAAATTGCCGAGAGCGCTATTATTACGGCCGACAATCCGAAGTCTTGTCAGCCACTTTGTCTTGAAATTGGTCCTGGTCTTGGAACTTTAACCAGCTCCTTACTTCGTCGTTTTCCTAAGGTGCTTGCAGTTGAGTATGATGAAAAATTGGCAACTAATCTCCCGAAATCTTTTCCAGGGAAAAATCTTGAAGTTATCCATCAGGATTTTCTCCAATTTGATCTTGAGCAAATTAAAGAACCTTATGTAGTAGTCGGAAATATTCCTTATTATATCACCAGTCCTATTATTCAAAAACTTATTTCTGCCAAAAATCCGCCTCAAAGAATTGTCTTACTTATGCAAAAAGAAGTAGCTGACCGTCTGCTTTTTGATGTTGGGAAATATACTTATCTCACTCTTGCCGTCCTCAACTTTGCCGATGTTCTTCCCGGCATTTTTGTTGATCGTAGTCTTTTTACTCCACCTCCTAAAGTCGATTCTGCCTCGGTTATTTTAATTCCACGTGTGCAACCAATCGTCAATATCACTGTGCTATGTTTTATTAAGCAATGTTTTATGAATCCACGTAAAAAATTAATCACCTGTTTGCCTCATATCGTTCAAAAAACCCGTGAAGAGATTAAAGAGATTTATCAAAAGCTAAATTTTGACGAGAACTTTCGTCCTGCCGATCTTACCCTCTTTGATTGGCAAAAACTTTATGATCTTACTCAGTCTAACAATTAGACTAAAAAGTTGTTGAGATGCGCTGTTTATGTTAAGATAAACATAAACGTTTATCTAATTTTATCTAATCAAAGGAAGAAAATGGATCCAATCCCTCAGCCTCAAAAACAAAATGATAATCTCACATTAAAAAACAATTCTGAACCGACTACTTCGTCAGGGCCTTCAACATCAATCACCACATCTCTCTCTAGCCCTGTTGCCACTACAACTCAAACTCCAGAGGTCTCAACTTCGGTTTCAACTTCCGTCACGACATCAGCTTCGCCTACTTTATCTTCATCTACCCATGATACTATTCCTGTCTCTTCTCCAGTTTCCGCGTCTTCCGCAGCCATTCAGAACTCAGTTTCTGAACCCACTAGCCCTGAATTTGACAGTTTGATGACTGAGCTCAATAATTATCAGCCCACCGCCGAGGAACTTCAATCGCCCAATCAGACTACCTCAGTAGCCTCTACTACTCCCGAACCTTCTGGTTCTTCTCTGGCTATTGATGTTTCAAAAACTTCTCTTACTCCTTCAGATTCCACATCTTTAACTTCCTCTTTCTCTCCCGCATCAACTGATCCAACTTTAGCTATTGATCCGCTCAACGAGTCTACTTCCTTCGCCAGTCCTAACTCTGATCCTACCAATCCCATTACTCCAGTCGGAAACGGACAACCAACGGAAGCGGTTGAGAATGAGGAGGAAGATGATTCAGAAGATAAACCATTAGTCGCCGCCGAGCCAACACCAGGCTCTATTGGTAGCGCAGTTTCCTATGCAGATTTTGAAAAGAAGCAAGCTGAAGAGGCTGCTAAACAGGCCAAGAACCAAAATAAGCCTAAAATTAAAATTACTCGTACAACGATTTTGATTATTATCGCTGCAGTACTCTTCATTATTGTAGGTATTATCCTAGCCTTAACATTGTTTAGCAAGCCACAGAAAAAGCCGGCGGAAGCCTCAGTCAAGAATCAGACTACGAAAGCATCAACTAAGATTCTTACTTGTGTTCGTCCGCTTAGTACTAATGAGTCATCAGCGGTCGGTGCCGCTTATGGTAACTTTGAAAGACAGTTCACCTTCGAGGACGACAATTTGAATACTATTTCCGAGAATTATGTATATCAGTTTAATAGCGAAAATGAGGCTATTGCTGCCAAAACTACTCTTGATGCCTCAATTAAATCAGATGAAAAGACTAAGGTTACTACCGAAATTAATGTTAATCAGCTTAAGAAAATTTCAGTCACTTCCGGTGGTAATGTTGATGGCTATTTGAAATCGCTCTCCGAATTTAGCTCAATTACTAATTTTGATCTCAACTCTCTTATGTCAGCCGAGAATCAAACTGGGCTTTCTTGTTCAACTATCGAATAAAAAGTTCTCAGATCATCATCAAACAGGGAAGGATGTAGTCGTAATCCCTCGCTTTTCTGATCATCTCTTTTTTGTAGTATAATTAATAAGGAAATAATCTTAAAGAATATCAAAGGATCCCATGTCTCAAAAAAAATATATTACGACGGCAATTCCATACGTTAATGGTGCTCCCCACATTGGGCATGCTGAGGATTATCTTCTGGCCGACATCTATGCCCGTTATCAGTCTATGCAAGGTATGGATGTTCGTTTCCAAGCCGGTACCGATGAGCATGGTAATAAAATTGAGAAAAAAGCACTTGAGAACCATCTTGAGATTAAAACTTATGTTGATCAAAATTCTGCAAAATTTAAGAACTTTCTTCAAAAGTTCGAGATTGGTTACACTGATTTTATTCGCACTACCGACCCTTACCACATAGAGAGGGTACAGAAGATTTGGCAACGTCTTGAAAAACATATTTATTCTTCAAGCTACAACGGTTGGTATTGTGAAGGCTGTGAACGCTTCGTAACACAGAAAGAATATGAAGAAAATCAGGGTTCCTGTCCTGATCATCGAACCCCGTATCAGCACCTCGCAGAGTCAAATTATTATTTCCGTGTCTCTGACTTTAAAAATGACATCAGGACGGCCATTGAAAATGGAAAGATGCAGATCTTACCTGAATTTCGCAAACATGAAGTTCTTAAACTCTTAGAGGATGCACCAGATGTTTCCATTTCACGCCCCGTCACACACCTCAAATGGGGTATTCCGGTGCCCGGTGACGAGTCTCAAGTTATGTATGTTTGGATGGATGCGCTTACTAATTATATTACGGTTCTAGGCTATCCAGACCAAGATATCTCTGATTATTGGCCAGCTACTGTGCAAGTTGTGGGCAAGGATATTTTGCGCTTTCACGCCATTCTTTGGCCAGCTATTTTACTTGGATTAGGCTTACCCCTACCACGCACGATTTTATCGCATGGTTTTATTCTGGTTGACGGCCAAAAGATTAGTAAAAGTCTGGGTAATGGTATTGATCCAGTAGAAGTATTAGAAAAATATGGCATCAACGCTTTTCGCTATTTCTTCTCAAAACACATCGACACTTTTCTTGACGCTGATTTTACTTGGGAAAAGTTCGAGAACGCTTATCGCAACGAACTAGCTAATGATTATGGTAATCTTGTTCAGCGACTTTCCGTACTCTGTCAAAAAAATACAGTAAAAAAGCAAGAATATACCCCAGAACTTGATACGGAATATACTGAGCTAATGGATCATTTTGAATTTACGAGTGCCATCAATAAAGCCTGGAGCATGATCCAGGATGTTAATCGACATATTGAGGAGCAGAAACCATGGCAGCTTGCAAAAACTGATTCAGTAAAAGCTAAAGCAAGTCTTTCCGGACTCGTTAAAGAACTTCTAGTAGCCAATCATCACCTCAAGCCGTTTTTACCGATTTCTGAAACCGTCGAAAAGATCTTTATGGGTTCTGGCGAGATTCTTCCTCCAGCCACTCCACTTTTTCCAAAAGACTAAAAACTTAAGAATAAGATACATTATTAAGCAGATTATTCAAGCTCAAAACCCCATAAAAAATAGCCTCTAATGAGGCTATTTTTACTTATATCCATTATTTTTCGTGACAAGGACAGTCTTTACCGTGATGATGATTTTCACATTCATCTTCACCCGCAAGAGCAGTCGCAATATCGCCGATGAAGAAAGCTAGAACACTTGCTACGATAGGGGCAAGGATAAAGACTAGAATTTCAAGGCCGACTTTACTGATTAGTGTGCCAAAGTTCTCTGCAGAAGTTGGGAAGATTTGATACATAATTGCAACGGCAGGGTTCAAGATGAAGTTATTGGAAATCTTGAAGAAGTTGCTTGACATTACAATTGCAAAAAGTACCGCAAGCACCATACCGCCACCTATGATTGCTGCATAGGTGAAAGCATTGCGACGAGATTTGTATTCTTGGGCTCGATTGAAGAAGAACGCCAAAGTAAAAACTCCTAAAAATTCAACTGCAAATAACTTCCAAAGATTTGAAGTCTCAACTGCGGTTAAAGCAGGTAGATCAACCTTGGTTTCGCCAGCCATACGGAAAGCGTTAACAATGATTAATCCGAGCCAAGCGCCTACCACTTGAGCAACCATGTAGAGTATGCCACGAATTGCAGATACACGACGAGTTGCCATCATGCCAGCGGTTAAGGCTGGATTAAGATGAGCACCAGAGAGCGAAAAGACTGCTAAGGTGACACCGATTACGCCGAAAAAGACATAAAGTGGCTGATAGATACCTAAGGTCAAAAGAAGAATTGTGATGAACATTGTTCCAATCAACTCGCCAGCTAAAGCGCCCCAAATTCTTGGTGACTTAAAAATGGTTAAGATATTTTCTTCTGGATCACCCTTTTTAGCAAAGAAATTTGCAAAAATATTTTTATTCTTTTTGAATTCTTTTACTTCGGCTTTCTCAGTAACAATCGTTTCTGGTTCGGTTACAGTCACAATTTCCTCAATGACAGTAACTTCCGGCTTTGTATTAGTATTTTTTGGCTTTTCCGTGGACTTTTTAGCCTTCTTGGACTTACTTGTTGCCATATACCTCCTTAAGTAATATTGAATGAATTATATCACATCTGTGGTAAAATACTTAAAGTTTAATCTTCTAAAACGAAAGGCATTGGATGGGAGTTATCGTTCATAAGGAACAGGATAGAAATACAGAATTAAGTCGCAAAATTGCAGCAGACTTAAAAATAAGGGCTGAGCAGACTGTTCAAAGTTCTGATCCTGATCTCGTTAATGATTCAGATTATCTTGAAGGATCAAAAACTACTGGTCGTTATGGTTGGATTTGGCTAGTTTTAGTCGGTTTAGCCATTCTTTCGTTAATTCTTATTGTTATTATCTAGCCCAAAAACAATCAAAGTTCGTTATATTCTCTTAAAACCATAAAAACAGAGTATAATAGAGTATAGATATGAAACTTACAGACTTAAAACAGGCTCTAAAAGATCTTAGCCTCGAATACAGTAAAATTAAAGACCTTCCAAAAGAAGAACGTAAATCTTTTGGCCAGGAAATTAATCGTCGTAAGAACGAAATTCTAGTACAGATCCAAGCCGAAGAAGAGAAACTTGAAGCTGTTGACATTAAACCAATTGACCTTACTGCTCCGATGTCCGAAAATTCTACGCTTCAAAAAACCAAACGTGGTAGTAAACATCCGTTAATGGTTGAGCTTGACAAAGTAATAGATATATATTCTAATATGGGATTTGAGGTTATGGAATCCACTCAGCTCGATGATGAATTTCATATGTTTGAGTCTCTTAATTTTCCTGAAGGGCATCCTGCTCGTGATGGCTATGATACTTTTCGTACCAAAGAAGGTTTCATTCCCCCTGCCCATACCTCAACGATGCAGTATCGCGCCCTCACTTCTCGCCGTCAACAGTTAGAAAATGAAGGCCAGATTGCCGTTGTTATCCCAGGTCGAGTTTTTCGTAATGAAGATGTTGATGCCACTCATGAACATACTTTTTATCAGTGTGAGGGGGTTTTTGTTTCAAAAACTGCCACCATGGGGCAAATGCTTGGCATTCTTAAAAATTTCTTTGAAACCTACTATGGACAGACCTTGAATACTAAGACGCAGCCTGGCTACTTTCCGTTCACGGAACCTTCATTAGAATTCCAAATTGAAAAACCTAAGGCACTTGGTGGCAAAGGTGATGGTTGGCTTGAGATGATGGGCTGTGGCATGATTCATCCAAATGTCTTAAAAAATGCTGGTATTGACCCAACCGTCTATAAAGGCTTTGCCTGGGGCGGTGGTATTGATCGTCTTGTCATTCTGAAGTATCAACTTGACGATATTCGTTTCTTTGAATCTGGTAAACTTAATTTCTTGGAGGAATTTTAATGCTTATTTCACTTAATGCTCTAAAACGCTATGTTAAAATTCCAGATTCTCTTTCAACTGCAGATCTCATGAAACTGATTGGTTCTCGCCTTGTTGAAGTTGAAGGAACTGAAAGCTTAGCTGAGAAGTACCAGAATATTTATGTCGCTAAAGTTGTGAAATGTACGGACATTCCAGACACCCACCTTCATCTTTGTGAGGTGGATGCAGGTTCGCTCAATCAGGAATTTGGCAAACTTGAAAACGGTCTGATTCAGGTTGTCTGTGGCGCACCAAATGTTCGTGCTGGCTTATATGTAGTCTGGCTTGCTCCTGGCACCATTGTTCCTAGTACCTTTGGTACTGAAAATTTTCAATTATCCGTTCGCAAACTTCGTGGCTTTTTAAGCTACGGTATGATTGCTGGGGCTGATGAACTTGGTTTTGGCACAGATCATAAATATATTGCTGAACTCGCTCCCGACCTTGCTAAGACAGGCACTCCAATTACTCAAGCATTGGATCTCGATGATCTTATTATTGACATTGAAAATAAGTCACTAACTCACCGTCCCGATACTTTTGGTCTAATCGGCTTTGCTCGTGAAGTTGCCGGCATTCTTAATCAACATTTTGAAAATCCAGAAATTTTTCAGGGTGATTTTGATTTTCAATCTCAAGTTCTAGCAATCGATAATACCGCGCGAGTAGCACAAGCTCCAATTATTGAGATTCAGGATTCCGTTCTTTGTCCGCGCTATTCTTGTGTAGTTTTAGATGAGAATAATTTTAAACATAATATAGTTGATAACGATAGTTTGCTTACCCGCGAAGGAGTTTTCCTCTATAAATCAGGCTTGCGTCCCATTTCACAGATTGTTGATGCCACAAACCTGACGATGCTCGAAACCGGTCAGCCTCTTCATGCTTTTGACTATGATAAATTTATTGCTCTTGGTGGCACTGACACTCCAAAAATTATTATTCGAGCTGCAAAATCTGGCGAAAAAATCACTCTTATTGACGATACAGAGGTTGAACTGAATTCAAACGATATTGTAATTACCTCCAATAATGTACCAGTTGCGCTTGCTGGAGCTATGGGTGGTAAAAATACCGAAATTGATGCAAATACCAAACGTATTTTGATTGAATCTGCTACTTTTAGTCTTTATAATCTTCGTAAAACTCAAATGGCGCATGGTATTTTTTCAGAAGCTATTACTCGTTTCACCAAGGGCCAGCCAGTTTTTGGTACTATTCCGGCTCTTCGACTCTGTCTTAGCAAATTAGGCGTCAAAGAATACTCAAAACTCATCTTTGCCGACTGTCTTGCAGTTGTTCCAAAACAAGAATCTATCTCTATTACCCTCCAAGATCTTAATCAAACCCTAGGCGCGGTATTTAATTTTGAGCAAATATCGAAGACTCTCAAAAATGTTGGCTTTCTTGTTGCGCCTTCCCCTGATAAGCAAACTATAAATATTACCGCTCCACTCTGGCGTACTGATATTCATATTAAAGAGGATATTTACGAAGAAGTCGGCCGTCTTACGGGCTTTGATAATATCCCTAAATCACTTCCTCTGCGCTCGTTTAAAGGTAGTCCCAAAAATCAACTTTTCGCTCTTAAACGCGAGATCCGCAATATTCTCTCCGATCAACTTGGGGCTAACGAACTTCTTACCTATAGTTTCGTTTCAAAAGCTTTGCAGAAGAAAGTTGGTGAAAACATTAATGATAGCTATGAAATTATAAATTCAATTTCTCCTGAGCTCCAGTGCTTCAGACAATCTCTCGTTCCAAGCCTACTTGAAAAAGTCTACGAAAATCAAAAAGCTGGTTATAAAGATTTTATCCTTTACGAGATGAATCAAGTTGCTAAACATTCTTTTGGTCTGTTAGATGATCAAACTCCAAGACTTGAACCTCATCTTGCGATTACATTCGAAGGTGATTTTTACAAAATTAAAAATCTTTGTCTCTCCCTCGGTGCTAGTCTTGGTTTTGATTTTATTTTTACTAAATACGAGGAGCAGGAATATCCCTATTTTGAACCTCTTCACTCTGTCAATATTAGTTTAGGACAGAATATTATTGGCTCACTTGGTGAGATTAAACATTCTGTTCAAAAAAGCATGAAATTAAAAGGTCTTGCTGCTCTTGAACTAAATCTCGGCGTATTACTCGGTGTCCCTCGCGTTTTACACGTTGCTCAAAAAGTTAGTCGTTTCCCCTCAGTTTCACGTGATCTTACTATAAAAACTCCAGATACTATTTCTTTTGAGAATCTAGAACAGGCAATTAAGTGTGCATTGATCCAAGATTTTCTTATCTATACTCTTGAACCGGTCTCTATCTATCGTCAATCTGAAAAAAATACGAGTAGAAACTGTAGTTTTCATCTTCGCTTCGCGAGCACAGCTAAAACTATGAGTGCAGATGAAATCTCTGCTATAATGAAACAAATTGAACAAAATATTACAGCGCTTGGTGCCGAAATTATCTAGTTATTAATTCCACTTGAAGCAAAGTTTAAAGGAGGTTTATGCAAGAAAAAGAACTAAAGACTAGTTTGGGACAACGAATCATCATTGGTGTGATTGCTGTTTTATTACTCTCTTCAACCGTCGCAATTTATGCTCTAATCGTTTTGAATGGTGAAAAAAATAAGCAAGCCAGTTCTGCTAAAAAAGAAGAACTGGCTCTAGTCACCAAAGACCTAACCACAAAACAGGACGAACTAAAAGCGGTCTCAACGAAACTTTCTCAACAGTATTTCAATACGCTTGCTTCCTTCCGAAATAAGATCAAGGCCTACAATGGTAAATCGGTTGAGGATGCTGGCCTTAAGACTTTTGACCTAAAAACCGGTACTGGTGCCGAAATTACCGATAAAACCACTACATATTACACCTATTATGTCGGTTGGTGTGCTAATGAATCGGTTTTTGATTCTTCTTTTGATGATGCCAAAAATCCAAAAAGTCTCAAGGAACCTCTTGCCGTCACGAATCCAAAAAGTTTAATTGCCGGCTGGTCTGAAGGCATTAAGGGTATGCGTTTCGGTGGCGTTCGCGAAGTTGACATTCCAAGCCCACTTGCTTATGGTAAGGAACGTGAAATTTGCGGTGGCAAAAATTCTCCGCTCAAATTCCTCATCCTCCCAATTGAGGTCTCCGAAGAATATAAAAAATTGTCTTCTGAGTATAATCAGATCTACATCAAGTATCGTAAACTTCAGTCTGAAATTAATAAAATCGGTGCTTAATCTTAGATGGTAGTACGAAGTTATATTAGTTAACTTTTCATGTACGTCGTTTTAGCGCAGCTCCTCTCTTCTCCCCTAGTCTCTCAAATGTAATACCTTGAAATGCTAGTCCAGAGCTTATCTTGACAAATAAGCAATAGTATTATATAATAAAGCAGTAACTATTATCCGTACAAAGCGGAAAATTGCACATTAAAAAGGAGGGAGTGTGCTATGAAATTTGACTTATTATGTTGGGGTACCTTATGGGTGCTCCCTATTATAATTGGGTTACTTTCTGTTAGGGTAACCGCAGTCAAGAAAGGAAAGTTGGTTTTTAAATATCGCTTCGGCGATATTGGTGCCATAATTTTCCTGTTTTTATCTTTCATCTTTATCTTCATGTTGCTAATTATGGGCGACATGAGGGACTGGGACAGATTTCATCAGATGACTATTATGTCTCGTGGTGGGGTTGAGGTAGTCAAGTGGATGGTTAAGATATTTTTCCTTACCATTTGCTTATTTACTCTCTACTCGCTGTTGCACATAACAAGCTGTGCAGCAACAGAGGAGTTCTTAAACTACCTCTACCAGGAGAGAATAGTAGGCTTCAAGAGAAGACGAAGCAGATTAGTCTTCGGCCTACTAAAAAGAAGAAGGAGATAAGAACAAGAGGGGTAAATTTTCATACCAAATATTTTAACCAGTTTCTGGTTTGAATTTTTATCCCTCCTGTTTTAAAGCCCCACATTCGTGGGGCTTTTTCATTAAATTATTACTTACAAAAATCGTACCAATCCTCTAATCCTTCTAGAATTTTCGGATCGATTGCTCTTCCGTCCATAGTTTTTTCTCCCGTCTCAATTTTCTTTTTTAGTGCATTTAGAGAAGTAAAGAATCTTTTACTTTGTTTTTGAATTCGTTTTTTTCGATCCTCCTCCCACTTTGACAATTCTTCTTCGCTTAAGCAATTTGGAAAATTACGTCCCTTGAAATGTAAAAACAATCCCGGCAATCTTTCATCAATAAAATTTGGTATAAACTCGTTGATTGACTCCGCATCTGCTCCTTGAATTTTTTGACTAATTCTTCGGTCTGCCTCAGGTAAAAATCCGTCATATAAACTAGCTTCGACTTCGTCAACTTTTGGATAATCTGCCCTGTTCTCATATAGACTACGCATCCTTTCGATAAAATCAGGGTGCTTTAACAAAATTTCTAAATTTTTTTCTATAATCTCAGGAGTCAGTTGGATTTTCTCCCAACCAGATGCACCTCTAGGGTGTGGAGAAAATTCATCGTTTGATTCTTTGTCTGATAAAGTATCTAAAACTGAGATCGGTGCCACTGCCGGACATTTGTTTAGGCAAATTTCTTTCACGGCCTCCCCAAAATCAAACCAAGTCATATATTCTTTGCCAAAACGATTCACCTTCTTCTTTTCTGACTTGAATTCTTTCTCCGCGGCAAGCAAATCCTCCAGGTTATAACGTAGATCAAATACTAATAAATTTCCATTCTTACTTGGTGCAATTGGAAACGCTATAGTAGTGTTTAGAAAATCAGATTTATAGCGACCCGAAGTATAAACAAAGGGTCGTGGGGTCGATAAATTTACTAATTTTAGCACCTCTCTTTTATCGCGCATTTTTAGTAGGTAATTAAAAATTTGCGGTTGTTTTTCTTTCAGCAATCTAGCTAAGGCGATCAAGGCCTCTACGTCTGAAAGTGCATCATGGGCTTTAGTATGGTCAATTCTGTTTAGCTTTGTTAATAATTCCAGTTTGTTGGCTGGCTTTTTTCTACCAGATTCCGGATCAGAAATTATCGGCCACATAATACCCTCTGGTCGGAGCGCTCTAATCATCCGTACGACATCCAATAAATCCCATCGGCTCCGTCCATTTTTCCACTGCCATTCGTATGGATCATAAAAATTTCGCCAGAACAAATATCGCATATGTTCATCGTCAAAGCGCACTGAATTATAACCGCAAGAAATAGTATTAGCGGTAAAGATCTTATTCATTGCAATTCGACAAAATTCTGCTTCTGTCATCCCGTATTTTACGGTCTCTTGTGGCAAAATATGTGTCACCATAATCGCGTCAGGGCTTGGTAAGGTGTCGTTATTTAGCTTAATTAGAATATTCACTGGTTCGCCAATTGGTTCCAAATCAAGGTTGGTTCGCTGTCCAGCAAATTGCATGATTCGATCTTCTCGCGGACTAATTCCGGAAGTTTCAAGATCATAAAAGAAAAAGCTCGGTTCAATCTGTTGGTCTGCAAAAAAGTCGGTAGTCTTGCTGTGATTTTTTATGTCAGCCTTATTATAATATGCTACCTGGTCTGGATCAAAACGTGAATTCATACATCTATTATAGCAATTTGGAGTCTTTATGGGGCAATCCGGAAGTTTTAGTCCAGCGTCTTGCTGGCTTTTTTAGGCAAAATATGGTAAAATATACAGACTTTGAGAAAGGGGAATTAATGAACGAAGAGAATAACGGATTATTGTCTAGAGGTGGTATAGAGATGCAGGGCGGCTCGACTGAAAATTGCATTAAAATACGTGGCGCTAGACAACATAACTTAAAAAATATCGATCTTGATATTCCACGCGATAAACTGGTCGTCATTACTGGACTTTCCGGTTCTGGCAAATCCAGCTTGGCTTTTGATACGATCTACGCCGAGGGGCAACGTCGCTATGTTGAATCTCTTTCGTCTTACGCCAGGATGTTTCTTGGTGTAATGGATAAACCGGATTTTGATACTATCACCGGTCTCTCCCCAGCTATTTCTATTGATCAAAAATCTACTTCAAGGAATCCTCGTTCAACTGTCGCCACAGTTACTGAAGTTTATGATTATCTTCGCCTTCTTTTTGCTCGCGTCGGTGTTCCTCATTGTCCAATTTGTCATCGTGAGGTCTCTCGCCGATCGGTTGAGGATATCGTGAATGAAGTCATGAAATTACCCTTAGGTTCCAAGTTAATGCTCCTCGCTCCTCTAGTGCAGCAGAAAAAAGGTGAGTTTCAACACATTTCTGAGCAGTATCTTCAAAAAGGTTTTTCGCGTGTTCGAGTTGACGGCATTGTTTATGCACTTGATGAATTTCCGGAGCTTGAAAAACAAGAACGGCACAATATTGAACTGGTAGTTGATCGTTTTATTTTAAATACTGAACTCTACTCTCGTATTTCTAGTTCAATCGAACAAGCTCTTGATCTCGGTCAGGGAATCATTCAACTTCTCAAAATCAACGACAATAGCTCCACTATTGAAGGTAAAACTCTCAGTACTCAAAACACCGAAGTACTTACATACTCTCAACGTTACGCTTGTCCCGTTCATCCGGATGAACTAATTCCTGAACTTGAACCAAGGCTTTTTTCGTTCAATGCTCCGCAAGGTGCCTGCCCGACCTGTACTGGTCTAGGTACCCGTATGGAAATTGACCCTAACCTTGTTTTTAATAATAATCTTACTATTGCCGAAGGCGGTATTCGTCCCTTCAATCGCGTCCAAAGTGACTCTTGGTGGCTCAAACGTCTTACTGCTGTCGCGAATCGTCATGGTTTTTCAGTCCACACTCCAATTGGTGAACTAACCGATGCTGAAAAACACCTTATTCTCTATGGTACGGGTGAAGAAAAATATCAAATTAAAATCTCCGGTTCTGGCAAATGGCAGGAAGGTGCCACTTATGAATCTGTCTATGAAGGCGTAATTCCTACTCTTGAGCGTCGTCACCGTGAAACTGATTCTGACTTTATGCGCAAGGATATTGAACGTTTTATGCGCGTGCGTGAATGTCAAACTTGTCATGGTGCTAGGTTAAAACCAGTTGTTCTCGCTGTTACGATTCACGGACTTAATATTGTTGATATGTGTAATCTTGATGTTGACTCCACTATCGAAGTTCTGTCACAAGATTTAGGTTTTTCTGAAGCCGAGGAGTTAATTGCAAAACCGATTCTTAAAGTTATCAAAGAGCGTGTTAAGTTCATGCAAGACGTTGGTCTTGGTTATCTTGAGCTGGGGCGTTCTGCTAATACCCTTTCCGGTGGTGAAGCCCAGCGTATTCGTCTTGCCACTCAGATTGGCTCTGGCCTGCAGGGCGTTCTTTACGTTCTCGATGAGCCTTCTATTGGCCTTCATCAGCGAGATAATGATAAGCTAATTGCCACTTTAAAACATCTTCGCGATCTTAAGAATACGGTACTCGTTGTTGAGCACGATGAGGATACTATGTTGAATTCTGACTATCTCATCGACATTGGTCCAGGTGCTGGCTCTCGTGGTGGATATGTGGTGGCTGCCGGTACTCCTGCCGAGATTATGCAGAATCCAAATTCTCTAACGGGCCTCTATCTAAGTGGTAAAAATAAGATTAACGTTCCCAAAAAACGTCGTCAGCCGAAAGCTAATAAGGAGCTTGTTGTGGTTGGCGCCAGAGAGAATAACTTAAAAAACATTGATGTTCATTTTCCACTCGGAGTAATGACTGTAGTCTCTGGTGTTTCTGGTTCTGGCAAGTCCACCCTTGTCAATGAAATTTTAGCCAACGAATTACTTGCCAGGCTTCATCGTGCACAGACTGTACCTGGCGAACATACTCGTATCGATGGTATCGAAAATCTTGATAAATGTATCGTCATCGATCAGAGCCCAATTGGCCGTACGCCTAGATCCAATCCGGCCACTTATACAGGAGTTTTTACTGCTATTCGTGAACTTTTTGCCACTCAGCCGGAAGCTGAAATCCGTGGTTATAAGGCTGGTCGTTTTAGTTTTAATGTAAAAGGTGGTCGTTGTGAAGCTTGTCAAGGTGATGGTGTGAATAAGATTGAGATGCACTTCCTCCCAGATGTTTATGTGACCTGTCCAACCTGTCATGGTAAACGCTATAATCGTGAAGCTCTTGAGGTGAAATATAAGGGTAAAGATATTTCGGATGTTCTTAACATGACCATCGATGAGGCTGTTGAATTTTTTGAGAATATTCCAGTCATCGTTAATAAGCTAAGAACTATCCAAGAAGTTGGTCTCGGTTATATTCGTCTTGGTCAATCCGCTACTACCTTTTCTGGTGGCGAGGCGCAACGTATTAAGATTGCTACCGAACTGTCTCGCCGAAGTACTGGTAAAACTCTTTATATTTTGGATGAACCAACCACTGGTTTACATACTGATGATGTCAAACGTCTCCTACAGATTCTTAATCGTTTAGTTGACGGTGGTAATACTATGATTATTATTGAGCATAACTTACACGTCATTAAATCTGCCGACTGGGTGATTGATATGGGACCAGAAGGTGGCCAACATGGCGGTTTGGTTATCGCCGAAGGTACGCCAGAACAACTCGCTAAGCGTGATGATACTCCAACTGGTAAATTTCTGCGCGACGCACTTAAAAACTAAAATCAAAAGCTCTGAATTATACCTTCAGAGCTTAGTTCTAGGTGAATTAGTCTATTTGCAGAGCCTTACAATTTTTCTTCAATCGTTCGATTAATTTCTTTTGCGCGACTTCAAGATTTTCATTGTCAGCTCGCCAGACTTTTAGTGCCGAATCTTGAATTGCTCGACCAAAAGAGAAAGAGATTCTGTATTTACCATTATTCTCACGAATAATTGCTTTTAAATTCTCGGTTGATTGTTCGTCATCCTGACCGCCAGATAAGAAAACAATACCACCTATATTTTTTGGTACAGTTTCAGAAATCAATTTCATAGTCATTCGTCCAGTTTCATCCGGCTGGTTTTGCTTACTATAAATCATGTTAATTTTTAAAATACAGAAGTTAAGTGGTACTCCAAAATTAGCTAATTTTTCTATCAGAACCCTTAATACTGCTTCAGTATTCTTGTAGTACGTCGTAATCTCTTGTGCGCCAATTAAAACCTCCGGTTCGATAATGGGCACCAAGTCTTTATCTATCGCTTTCTTTGCATATCTCGCTAAATCGCTAGTGTTTTGATTAATTACTACTTCTGGTATTTTTTGAGCTTCCTCAGGTTCAAATACTGCTCGCCATTTTGTAAATCGAAATCCCAGATTGTAGTATTTTGATAACCTAATATCAAGATCATCAAGCCCGCAAGTCTTATAGTTGGTATGGTTAGGTATTTTTTCAAGGCCGAGATCCACTTTTACGCCTGGCAAAATCCTCTGCATCATTAAAAAATCCGGCACACTCTGTTTATTACTTAATTCCTGTATCGCGGTCTCTTGGGATAAGATCATTCCATTCAAAAAATCAGAAATTTTTGGTGTAGTTATAAGAAATTCACGATATTTTTCTTGTGTTATTCTAGTCTCTGGTAAATTATATTTTCTAAGTTTGCGACGAATAGATTTTTTAGATTCATCAATCGCTAAAATTCCTTTTTGGTCTGCAGTTAAAGAATGGGCAATTAGCTGCAAATTATCTTCTTTTTGTAATAATTTCTTTAGTCGACTATACAGTTTATTGATATTTAAGGTTTTATTAATTTTTGCATTTTCAATATTAATTTTTGCTAGCTTAAGTGCACGATCAAGGTTCCATCCAGAAGCTAAGGCGGCAAAAATCGTACTTGCAGTGATCGAATAGATAGCTAAGTGTGTCTGAAAATATTTCTTATTATGTGTAAAGAAAACTTTATAATCATCTGTTGTAATACTTTCTGGGGTAACTCGAAAAATTCTGCCGGGTTTTCCGATTTGCTTGCTGATATTCAGCCATTTTTCTTTAGTATTTATTATTTCATCCTCACCCGTAATAAAAATAAATTTCGCCCTAGAAACTAGTTTCCTTCCAATCTCTTGCGCTAGTACATCATCATTTTTATATAAGAATCCAAAACTCTTTTGGTTCATATGGATCACCAATTTTGTGTCTTGATGTTGTTTTAGGTATTGTTCTATTTTTCCTAAACCGCTGAGATCTAACCTGGCTGAACGGTCAATAAAAATCCAATCTAGCGCTGATTCTGGTATAGTAAATTCGGTTTTGCCGCAAGAGTTCGTGGTCAAATATTTTACCGAATTTCGTGTTTTTAGAACATAGCGACTGTCATGCTTGTGGCTATTTGAGTCTTGTATATTTCCGATATAGCTATTAAGTCTAAAATTACGTAGCACCTCATCGACAATACTGGCCCCACTCAGTATACTTTCTTTATTTTTATAATATAATGCTTCTTCATCGAACTCTGTATCAAGGAAAATTTGTCCAATATTCCCAACCTCAAATAGGTTTTCTGGAAATTCAAGATAAGTATCTTTAATTATATTGCCCACAATCAATATATTCATAAGCTTATTCTAGCATAGAAATACTCAGGGTATAAAACTAAAAATTATAAAATCTTATAGAACTATCAAGTTTTTCTAGACAACAAAAAAGACCCCGCAGGGTCTCTTTAATATTTTAGCGAACTTCAACACGAACACGTGGTAATGAGCGACCAGAAAAATGGGTTTTCTTCGTTTTTACAAAAGTAACTACACCATCCTTAGCAGCGTGAATTGTGAAGTTGCGAGACACATAAGTGCCTGGGCCTGCAATCTTAGTACTGCCAGTTTGACGAACTAATACTTCGCCATTACGAACTTTTTGACCACCAAAGCGCTTTACGCCGAGGCGTTGACCAGCGTTATTATGAACGTTCTTCGCGGTACCACCAGCTTTAACATGTGACATATTTTAGCCTATCTTTTCCTTATTACTATTATTTCTCGAGCTACAATCTGACCTTCTCGGAAGTAGAGTAAATCTGACTGACTCAAATCTTGAAACTTTTCAAAATTATATCCCATCTCTTGGATTTCGTCAAGAATGTTCATTCTTGCGTACTTACCATTTTCTCTAAGCCAAGCCGGTACTGCCATGACGATCGGTGTCCCGGGGCAAAGCTGTGGAGCGATATTTTTCAAGAAACCTATGGTAATTTCTCGGCAATGCGCTTTTTCGGATTTAAACTTAATATCTACTGGTGGTTTTGACATCGGTGCACCGAGATAACTTTCAAAAGCCACTGCATTAATTTGGCCTTCCCATTGAAAGCTCATCGCATCTCCGACCGTTAATTTATCAATAATTGTATCCTTATTATCAATTAGTCTATCGCTGATCTTAAAACGTTTTCGATTCTTCTCATTAAATAACCAAACTAAATTCTTTTTTGAGTATTCTATCATCCGTTCATTCAGGTCAGTACCGTAGGGTGTATAACCCATGATGGCAGCTTCTTGTAAGAGTACTCCCGTTCCGCAAAATGGATCAAGAATTCTTGCTCCTTCTGGTAGTGGTCCACAAAGATTAATTAAGATCTGTGCCAGTTTTGGTGGCAACATTCCTACTTTTGCGTCTCTTGCTGGCCTTGCTTGATCACGCTCTGTGTAGGCAGTAATATTTTGTGTACCAAGGCTTAAGTAGATTTCACGATCTAATAATAAAATCTCAAAACAGCCAGGCTTTTCGCCTAATTGATTGTGATGTGCGGTGGCCGAAGAAATTTCAGATTCTTTGCTAGTAATTACTCGTACACTGCGACCTATTTTTCCGAGACTTCGTTTGAGTTCCATACTTTTTTGAAAAGCAAAATTTGCCTTCGCGTGTTTAGATAAATCTGAGATACCAAGGGTGATTTTCCCTTTGGGATGCGATATATCTAGAAATTTCGTCAAATTTTTAAAATCGCCCTCAAAAAGCTTACCGAGTTTTATTGTTCCACCCAGCCTATTAATATCCGGTATCGACGTTTCGGTTTGAAAAATAATCAAATTCTTTCCAAGTAGTTTAGCCTGTCTATCATATTGTGCTTGGATTTCCGCCAATGAAATCAGGGGTTGACGCCCTGCAATCGCGAGGTATTTCATATGTATTATTGTATCAAAAACCTTGGTTAATGTTAAATTAGACCATTTTTTGTTTATATTATAAAACTCTCCCATTTTTTATTTAATCCTAAAACACCTATGCTATAATACCTAAGATATGTTTAAAAAAATTCTTAGCTTAATTACATTAGCTCTTGTTGCCCTTGTTGTCTGGGGTGCTTGGGATCAAATCACTGCTGCTACTAGCTGTATCTTTGGCGGACATTGTATCGAAGGTGGCGAATTCACTATCAACTTATTTATCGTCTTCCTCCTCATTCCAGAACAGTTATTCATGTACTACTGCGCGGGCAAAATTTTCTTTGCTTACATGGCAGGCAAGCAAAAAATTAACGGGAAGGGACAGGAAACTAAAAAGATTTCGACTTGGGAACTCGCCCGTATCTCTTTTGAGCTAAACTTTGTTAATCATGCCATTCCATCTGGTGGTGTTTCTGGTCTCGGTTATATCACTTGGCGTCTCAAAAATTATGGTGCAACTGCCGGACAGGTTAGTTTCATGTATATCTTGCGCTATCTAATCACTATTCTTGCTAATCAAACTCAAACCATCTTTGCAATTATTTTCTTGCTTGTAACTAGTAGCGTTCCTTCTAATGCTTACTGGATGATTTGGCTGGTTGGAGCCATGAGTGTTGGTATTATTGTTGCTATTGCTATCTTGATCGCCATTGTTTCAAGTCATAAGATGATCCGTTGGGCCGCTAAAGAGTTGACCGCTTTTGTTAACTGGATAGTAAAAACTATAACTTTTGGTAAGAAAAAGCAGGTTCTTAATCTTGAGAAAGTTAATAAATACTTTATGGATCTTCATGATGATTTTCTCACGGCGAAAAAAGATAAGAAACTGCTTGTTAAACCAATTATCTGGGGTTTTCTTTATAATTTCTTAGAAATCGCAACCTATGAGATTGTTGCTTTGTCTCTTGGCCATGGCGAAATCTTCCCACAAATCATGGTCGCTGAGGCTCTCGGTTCGCTGATTGGCGCAGTTCTTCCAACCCCAGGTGGTGTTGGCGGATACGAAGGCTCAATGATTACCGTGATGTGTATTCTTGGCACTAATCTTGCTGTTGCCAGTACCGTTGTTATTGTCACTCGTGTCATTGTTCTACTTAACACTATCATCTCCGGTTATGGTTTTTACCAAAACGCCATCTCCAAGATCGGTAAGGCCGATAAGAAAAAAGTTTTTGAAGCTTCAAAAGAATCGTAAAAATGTCGGAAGCCCCGCGTTTTACTGTTAGTCAGTTTATTGCTGTTACGAATCAGGTTTTAGAAACCGGTCTAAGTGATGTTGTACTTTTTGGCGAGGTTAGTAGTTTCAAAATCAACCAGGGCAAGTGGGTCTTCTTTGATCTGAAAGATGCCGAATCTTCGGTTGGTTGTTTTATGACCGTCTACCAGCTTGGCGGTTTTCCGCTTGAAGACGGAATGAAAATTGCCGTACAAGCTACGCCAAAACTTACTTCCTTCGGCAAGTTTAGCTTAACCATCAAACGTTTTCATCCACTCGGTGAAGGTAGCTTAAAGAAAGCCTTTGAGTTGCTTAAGGCTAAGTTGCAGAAAGAAGGGCTTTTCGATCCCGCCAAAAAACGTCCTATTGCTCGTAATTTTGAACGCCTTGGTGTCATTTCTTCCACGCAAGCTGCTGGTTATGCCGACTTTATTAAGATTATTAACGAACGTTGGGGCGAGCTTAAGATTCAAGTGGCTCATACTCAGGTTCAGGGTTTACCGGCCGTGGACCAAATCGTTCGCGCTATTGAATATATGAATCAGCACACTGACAATCAAGTAATTGCTTTAATTCGTGGTGGTGGATCCAAAGATGATCTAGCGATTTTTAACGACGAAAAACTCATTCGTGCCATCGCTGCTAGTCGTATCCCTATCATTACGGGTATTGGTCATGAAGTTGATGAGTCTTTGGCGGATCTTGCAGCAGATCTCGCCGCTTCAACGCCTAGTAATGCTGCTCAATTTCTAACTCGTGATCGTCAAGCTGAAATTCATTCACTTAAAATACAAGTTTCGCGTATTCATCAGCAAGTTATGGGTAAGATTAATATTGAAGAGCATAAACTCCAGGAGCAGATCGAAAATATTCGCACAAAAATCTTTAATTTATTACAACTCGAGCTTCAGAAGATTCAACAAAAGCAGAAGATTATTGAAAATCTCAATCCAGACATTGTTTTAAAACGTGGGTATGCTATTATCCATGGTCAGATCGCGGAGCATTCATTAATTACGCTTGAAACAGCAAAATATCGAGCAGAGGCAAAAATTATTAAGGTTAGGAATAAGGAGTAATATGGCAGACGCAATTACCACTAAAAAAATAAAGTCTAAAACTAAAGACTTAACAATTAATCAAAAACTAGAGCAGCTTGACCAACAGATCGAATGGTTTTATGGTGATAATTTTTCTCTTGAAGAGGCTACTCAAAGATATCAGGAAGCTGCCACGTCTGCCAAGGAAATCGAAGCAAAGTTAAACGAGATCAAAAATCAAATTGAAATCATTAATCATGATTTTAGTAAGGAATAATCTCATTATAAATAGCTGTATAACTTTACAAAAAAAATAATCATAAGTAAAATAGAAATATATGGATAATCAGGGTTCAAATAGTTTTAATAACAATCAGAGTGCAACACCTCGTGATGCTAATTTTTGGAATCCAGTTCCTCCACAAAGTCAGCAATCTACTCAGTTGACTCCATCCGTTCAAACTCCACAGTCTTATGTCTCCACGTCCACATCATCTGCTCCTGTTTCACAAAACAATAATTATAATACACAGAGCTATGGTCAACCTTCGTCCACTTACCAGCCTTATGATTCCGTTGCCACTCCTCAGTCTTCTACTATACCCCAGACCTCACAATCATTTACGTCTGCAAATAATACTTCATTTGCCACTCAGGTTACAGATCCTTCCGGAAATCTTTTAAGTAAAGATTTTAACCTTATGACTGATGAAGAAAAGAAGGAAGCTGAGCGTATTGCGCGCGCTAAAAACCGTATTGATCTTCTAAAAACTATCGGTCTCATCGTTGTCTCTCTTCTCGCCGTCCTTTTTATTGGGCTCTTTATTTGGATGACATTAAAATGGAGCGAAGCCAATACTAATGTTCAAGGTAAAATTGATGTTGCCGTTGCTGAGGCAAGGAACAGTCTCCAGACTAAGCTAGAGGGCGATTTTGAAGAAAAAGAAAAATATCCTTTCCTTACTTTTTCTGGTCCAACTGATCTTGGCTCTCTTAATTTTGAGTATCCAAAAACTTGGAATCTCTATGTCCCAGATGATGCCAGTCGTGGTGGCGACTATCACGCCTACCTTAATCCTGGTCAGGTTAACGTTGTTGACGATTCTACAGTCATGGCTCTTCGTGTTACCATTAAAAGTGAACAGATGGATCGTGTACTCGAGGATTATACTCGTAAAGTTGAATCTGGCGAGATGACCGTTTCTTCAACCGTTGTGAATGGTGTAAATGTTAGTGTATATACCGGTAAGCTCGATAGTGATCTTATGGGTATTGTTTGTATCTTCAAGATCCGTGATAAGACAGCCATTCTCCAAACCGACTCTAGTAATGTATTTCGCGCTGATTTCGAGCGTATTCTCTCAACTATTCGATTTAATAATTAAAAAATCCAACACTTTTTATATATTTTAAGTCATTTTCACTGTCAGCTAGTTTTTCTTTGTTATAATCTACCTATGATAAGTGAGGTCGGAGGTTTAACAGTTGTTGCGCATGAATTGAAAAGTCCACTTGCGGCAATGCGCCAGCTTGCTCTTTCAATGGATTTTCAGGAGGATGATCTAGCGGAACTTCAAAAAACTAAAAAACAGCTTATTAATATTTCCGAGCGAGCATTGAGGCAGGTCAATGATTTAGCAAAAATTGCTAGGCTCGAAGATGGTCTTTTTGAAATGGGACCAGTCTCTGTTCATCGTATTTGCGAACACGTACTTACCGAACTGAAGCCGTTTTTTGATATAAACCAGCGCAGTGTTTCTGCATCTTATAAAAATCGTAACGGTCTTGTGATTGCAAACCCAGATCTACTCTTTAGTATTGTCTACAATTTTTGTGTCAATGCTATGTATTATTCGACCACCGACACAGAATCTTGTCTTATTGTTTCTGATCGTGGCGATATGGTTGAAATCACTGTTCGTGATTTTGGACCTTGTCTTCCCAAACAGATTTGGCAGTCTCTCCGTACCGGTATGAATCGTCCAACTAATATCTCTATGCGGCCTGGTAGTTCTGGACTAGGCTTATATATTGCTTCAAAATTCTCTCAGTATATGCAAGCAAATCTCTTTGCTGTTCGTCATCGTGATGGTACAAGTTTTAAAATTCGTCTGCCCGCCTCAAAGCAGGTAGCTTTAGCTTTTTAGGATTTATATGTCTGATTTTCAAAAAACCATGCAAGCCATTCCTGAAATCTTTATCATTGAGGATGATCCAATCTTTACCAGGCTTTTTGAAAAAAATTTACAGAAAACTTTCGATAAATTTCAACAAAAATTTGATCTCTGCTGCTTTACGAATTGTATTGATGCGATCGCCGCTTTGCCTGATGATTGTCAACCTCCAGCCCTTTTTATTCTTGATATTCTTCTCACTGGGCCAGATGGCTTTACTTTCTTAAATGAAATTGCTTCGTATCCTGATCTCTCTAGCATACCGGTTATTATTGTTTCTTCTTTAAATTTTCCTGATCGATCATTTGAAAGTTATAATATTGTAAAAATCCTCAATAAGACTACAATGATGCCTACTGATCTTACTAATTCTGTCATAGAAATTCTTAATTTAAAAGCAACCTAAAATGAGATTTGTAATTTTATGGCCGATCTTAAAACTGATGCAATTGTTTTAAAACGTGTAAACTACCGAGAAGGCGATCGGATTATTACTTTTTTGACACCAGATGGTCGCGTTTCCGCTATCGCTAAAAGCGCCAGAAAGGAAAAATCTAAGCTCGCTGGTGGTATCGAGATGTTTACTCTTTCTAGTATCGTTATTCATCAACGAGACCGTGTTAAAAAAAATGACGAATCTAGCTCTGAGTCTTTTGGTGTTCTAACGTCTGCCCGTCCCAAAGAGTTTTACCATCAGATTATCACTGATTTCGAAACATTAGAGCTAGCCTCCAGTTTTCTTAAGCAAGTTTCTCGTCTTTCTCATCAGATTAGTTCGGCTGATCTTTTTTGTCTTTTGCACCAAACACTCTGCGTACTCAATGCTTCCAGTGACGATCCTTTAGCGAGACAAATTATTAAGATTTATTTCAGCCTAAATCAAGCAAGAATTTGTGGGGAAGAAATCAACCTCTTTTTCGACCGTGATGGCCAGAAATTAGAGGCCACTGCGACTTATGATTGGGATAGTTTTGAGAAAGTTCTCATTAAGAGAACTGACGGGACAGGTTCAATCGATCAAAACGTTATAAAAATCTTACGCCTCATTTTAACAACACAATTAAATGTAATATTGAAAATCAAAAATCTTCAAGCGTATCTGCCAATACTTTCCTATATTACTACTTAAAATGATATAATAAAAAGAAATAACAGGAGTCAATATGGCAAAACTTGAGGATATCGTGAGTCTATGTAAACGTCGTGGATTTATTTTTCAGGGTTCCGACGTTTATGGCGGTATGGCTGGTACTTGGGATTTTGGCCCCCTTGGTGTCGCTTTAAAGCGCAAGATTATGCAGATATGGTGGAAATACTGGGTTGAAGATCGCGAAGATATGTTCGGCGTTGACGCCGCCATAATTATGAATCCTAAAACTTGGATTGCTTCAGGCCATGCTGCGACTTTTGCTGATCCACTGGTCGAATGTAATGAATGTCATGGACGTTTCCGTGCAGATAAACTAGCCAAAACTGTTGAAGGGCATGATTTGTCTGCCAACATTACAAAAGACCAACTAATGGCTGCCGGAATTAAATGTCCAACCTGTGGCAAGACGAATTGGGGTGAAGTTAAACAATTTAATATGATGTTTGAAACCCATGTTGGTGCTGTCTCTGATGAAACTTCCGTTGCTTATTTGCGCCCAGAGACCGCCCAAGGTATTTTTACAAACTATAAAAATGTTGTCGATAATATTTATCCTGATCTACCATTCGGTCTTGTTCAGCAGGGAAAAGCTTTTCGCAATGAGATCTCTCCACGCGATTTTATCTTTCGCTGCCGCGAACTTGAACAAATGGAAATTGAATACTTTGTTCATCCAAACGATTGGGAACGTATTTTTACTGAGCTACTTCGGGACATCCATGTTTTTCTTGAAGAGATTATGCAACTTCCTGCTAGTATGATTCACGAATATGAGGTTCCAGCAAATGACCGCGCCCATTATTCAAAACGTACCATTGACATTGAATTTGATTTTCCAATTGGCTCCGAAGAGTTGCTTGGTCTTGCTTATCGCACTGATTTTGACTTGCAAAATGTTGCTCGTGCTTCTGGTAAGAGCATGGAGTATCGTGATAAGAAGACTGGTGAAAGTTTTGTTCCACACGTGATCGAACCGTCCTTTGGTGTAGAACGTCTTGTAATGGCTGTTCTCTCCGCTGCTTATTCCGAGGATAGTATAAATGGTGAGAAACGCATTGTTCTGAAACTTCCTGAAACCTTTGCGCCATTTCGTTTCTGTGTTTCTCCTCTACTTAAAAATAAGCCAGAGCTGGTAGAAAAGGCTAAGACTGTCTATCAACTTCTCCGTAAGAAATATGGTAACGTGACCTGGGATGATTCTGGCAATATCGGTAAACGTTATCGTAAGCAGGACGAAATTGGTACTCCAAAATGTATTGTTGTGGATTTTGATACCCTCGAGGATGATACTGTTACTGTGAGAGATCGTGACACCATGACACAAACTCGTGTAAAAATCAGTGATTTATAGTTAAACTAAATTTAGGAGGCAATTATTAAAAAACAGCCATTAAAAAGACGTTTGAAACAAGGTTTTTCGCATTTTATATATGCGGTTAAATATCTGCCAGCTCTTTTTAAAAATCGTTATTTTCTTTGGTCATTTCTGATTTGTTTTCTAATTTTTGGCTTTTTACTTAACTTCTTCGCTGCTGGTACTGCAAACTGGCAGCTTTTTCAGCTATCTAACCTTCGTGGCAAACTGGTCTTAATTTTTAATACTTTTATGTCAGTCTTTGGTATTGGACGTACTTTGCCAGATTTTCTTTTTATGACCACAATTAATTTTGTCCAGTCCATCCTTTTTGGTTTACTTTTCTTTATCCTTCATTTTCGCAAACAAAACCTCTCCGACAATCTCCAAAGTACCGGTATTATTGCTAGCTTTTTTCTTTTGAGTTCTGGCTGTCCGACTTGTGGTACCGCTCTTCTAGCACCGATTTTTATTTCTATTCTCGGATCATCTGGTCTTGCTCTCGTTGGTACGGTTTCTTTCGTTCTTAATTTAATCTCACTTGTTTTAGCGCTCTTCGTTTTTCAAAAACTTGGCTACGAAGCGTACATTATTTCCGAAGCTCAAAAATATCAACAGAAAAATCATAAGATATCCAAAGGAGAAAAACATGATCAAAAATAACCGCACAACTGATTTTACTGAAATTGATGACTATGAGGTTAATACAAAAAGCAGTGTGCTAAGTCACATTCTTCGTTTTCTTGTGACCGGTGTGATAATTATTGTTTTTCTGGCTATTACTCTAACTTCTGCCCCAAAAAATCAGGACCTCAGTAGTATTAGGGATGATCGTACTATTCTCGGAAATAAAACCGCTAAGAACCATTACGTTATGGTGACCGATGTGATGTGTCCGTACTGTACTGTCTTTTCTCGTCTTACTCTTGAAAACCAAGAAAAGTTTGAAAAATACTTGAAAGACCATGATATTGTTTTTGAGCTACGTGTAACTGATTTTCTTTATGAAAATAATATGGATAAATATGGTTTTTCTAGGATGAGTGCCGAAGCTGTTGCTTGTGCTACTGAACAAAATAAATTTTGGGATTATTATCATCAGGTAATTCGTCGTCTCTGGAAAGATTATCAGAGTAAGGGAATTGGTTCTTCTAAAAATGCTCCTGCCATCAAGGATTTAACTGTCAAATATTGGCAAAATATTGCCAAAGAAGTCAATCTCGATGATTCATTTAATACTTGTTTATCAGAGCATAAGATGCTTGACAAGGTTAAGCAAAATACCGCCGAAGCAACTACTTTCATGCGTCGCTATAATCTTAACGGTATGCCAAGTTTTAAGTTTGGCTCCTTCGCTACTTCGGGTTTTGATACTAGCTGGGATTATAGCTATGTTGAGCGCTTTCTTGAAGCAGGTTTAAAGAAATAATTTTTGCTTCAAATAAGACCGTAGGAACGCGTGGCGGTGGCGTGAAATCAGTTTCTTTCAGCGGTAAGCGAATTTTTGTTGTATAATTCTTAGCTAAAATCCTTCCCAATTGACTAGTATAGTGTCTCTCTGTGATAATTAATTTTAAGGCAAGCTGTTTTTGTAAAATTAAATAAATAGCATCTGGTCGTCTATGTTCTTCGGAGTTCTTTTCTATGATCCGACCGTCTTGATTCTTAAGGTCGAGCAGTTTATAAAAAACTTCGGCCGAGAGGGAAAAAGGTGGATTCGAAAAAATCTTATACGGTTCGTTTGGTAATTTCATTTCCCTAAAATCTCCTACAAAAATTTCCACATTGGCGATCTCTTGACGTTCCAAGTTTTCTCGCAATTTTCTTGCAGTCTCCGGGTCCTTTTCAATGGCAATCACTTTTTTACATCGTCTAGCCAGTGCGCTAGTAATTACACCAGACCCTGCACCAAGATCAATCACCAGATCTTTCTTTTTTATATTGGAATGGCCTATCAAGAAAAGCGCAAGTCTAGGGCTTCTTAAAAAATTCTGATCAAGTTGAAATTTGCGCATCAAGCTATTTCTCTTTGGTTTTAAAAGCTTTATTAAATTTAATCAGAAGTTCATTCTGTTCAATTTGTGAACGAATTAATGACTCACCTAATTTACGCCAAATTTCTGAAATTATTTTCTTCTTTTCTTTTGGTGTATTCATAAATTCTTTTAAGATCTTCGGAGCAAAATGCTTCCACTCTCGCATCAGTTCTATCGGATTATTTAGTTCAACTGAAGAGAAGATTTCAAACATTCCATTAACAAATATTTTAATTTCCTCGCGACTAGCGTCCTGCATCCATTTATTAATTGCACGATTGATCATATCGCTACGTTTAGTAGTTTTGGACCTCAGTAATTTATTTCCATCGACTTGCCAAGAATAGATATCGTGCTGGTAAACATTTTTCGCCGCACTATGTACAATAGTTAATCCTTCGCGATGTTCAAATAGACGACCAATAATCGACTCTTGTGGTACAAAAGTATGAATTCGGCCCAATATCTGAAAAGAACCCAAATCTTGTGCAGCCAGATCCTTTCGGATTCCAGGACCATCATAATTATAAACAGCTTGAATCTTCTTCTGGGTATGATCAGAAACATGGATGGCGGCAAAAATTGCCACATGCCCGCCCTTTGAATGTCCACCAAGATAGAGCTTTTTCCAAAAGAATTTACGACGGATCTGTTTAAGATATTCCAAAGCTTCAATTTGAGCTGGGATTTGATCGAGGAAAGCCAGATTGAAGTCTTCTTTCCAACCAGTTAGTGAGCTATCGGTTCCATAGAATGAGAGGTAGGTGCGTTCAATATTGAGATGTATTGTTATTGCAGAGAATTGCTTCTCAAGATTCTTATCATTATGTCGTACAAAATCACTTACGCGCATTCTTTCAAATCTTTTTGACTGCCCTAAGAGTTCAATTAATTTACGATCATCTGGCCAGCCAAAAGCTGATGCTGGCAGTTTCTTCATTTTCTCTGCCACGGACGCAATTGTTTCAAAAGATGTAAGTCTAATTTTATAGAACGGCAAATATGAAATTCTTGCCAAGATTAATTGATCTGCCTCAGAAAAAGGAGCTCTTTTTGAAATTTTTTGCGCTCCCATTTTGCGTAAATAATCATTAACATTTACCATAGATATATTTATATTATATCATTAAGTATTTTTTCATAAAAAATGGTGGTTCCGACTGGACTTGAACCAGTGACACAAGGCTCTTCAGGCCTCTGCTCTACCAACTGAGCTACAGAACCACTTTAAATTAGTATATCATATAGTATGCTATAATCAAGGTATTATGAAAAGAATCAATACATCTGCAATTTCTGGGATGCAGGAGCTGTTGCCTGGTGCTCAGATCGTTTTTAATACCATCAAAGACCAAATTGCGAAGATGTATCATCTTCATGGCTATCAGTATATCGAGACCCCAATCATCGATCGTACTGAGATTTTACTTGCTAAGGCCGGTGGTGACACAGAAAAACAGATCTATAAGGTTGTGAAGACTGCCGAGACGGCAGATGAAGCCGATCAGGCTCTTCGTTTTGATCACACTGTCCCTTTGGCTCGTTATGTCGTTGAACATGAAAGTGAACTAACCTTTCCGTTCAAAGTCACCCAGATCGGTCGCAATTTTCGTGGTGAGCGTTCTCAAAAAGGACGTTTTCGTGAATTTTATCAACTTGATGTTGACGTGATCGGTCGCAATAATCTTCCTATTGCTTATGATGCTGACGTAGTTGAAACCGCCTATGCTGCACTTCAAACTTTTATTAAACCCAAAATGTTGATTCGTATCAGCAACCGTAAGATCTTATCTGGCTTTCTTGAGGCCCTTGCTTTATCTAGCGATGCCAAAGCGGTTTTTGATATCATAGATCACGCTGAAAAAGTACCTATAAAGGAGACTAGGAATGCTCTGGAGTCTTTGGGTATTCCTGAAGAGAAGATTGAAAAAATTCTTCAATTTGTACAAATTAACGGTCCACGCGAACAGTCTATTAAGGCACTCAAAAACCTTAGTCTTCAAAATAATCAATTTGAGCAAGGCATTAAAGAATTAGATCTCGTTTTAAATCTCCTTGAACAGTACGGTCTTGGCAAATCGGTAATTGCCGATATGTTAATTATCCGTGGCTTAGATTATTATACTGGCACAGTCTTTGAAACTATCCTACCTGAGTATAAACAGATTGGTTCAATTTGTTCTGGTGGTCGCTATGAAAATCTGGCAAGCAACTACACGGATCAGTCTTTTCCAGGTGTCGGCATTTCTATTGGTCTCAGTCGTCTCTTTTACATCTTACAAACTTATAATTTATTAGATGATTATGAATTTACGCCTGTGGATTATGTCTTGATCCCATTATCCGAATCAGAATATCTAATCACATCACAAATCGCTAAAAAGCTACGTCAGCAAGGTAAAAGTGTTGATATTATTTACTCAGATAAAAAACTAGGCGATAAAATGAAATATGCTGCAAAAATAGCTCGTTTTGCCGGTGTGATTGGTGAAAATGAAGGTAGAACTGGTACGGTGGAGTTTAAAGATCTCATCACCGGTGATAAAGAACTTGTAAAATTTTAAATCAGCAGTTATATATCGTAATGCAAAAAAAAGATGACTGTATGGTTGTCTTTTTTGCGAATTATAACCCACTCACCGCCACTATGGCATCTGTTAAACCGAACAAAAACATTAAACCGAACATCAAAGTCAAATTCCGAATGGCCTATCTTTCATATTAATAACATAAAAAGCCAAAAAAGCAACTACAAATAGTCAACTATTAAAATACAAAACTCATAAAAAACAAGGTTGACGAATAATCCACTCATGCTAAACTATATATAGAACTTGGGCGAAGTTGAGAGACGTCGAAGTTCAAAGGGTGGAGTGTGAAGTAATTTGGCTAGGTTGCTTGTACTGGCAAACATTCTGAAGAAAGATTTAATTCTACCCAAAATTACGAGGTAATCAAAAATACACCACCAAGGTGTATTTTTCTTTTTACAACTATGCTAAAATTAGTACATGGCACTGTGGCGGAGTGGTTACGCAGCGGTCTGCAAAACCGTGTACACCGGTTCAATTCCGGTCGGTGCCTCCAAACTAAAAATCTAAAATAATTTAACATCATATCCAGACGTGAAAAATAGTCGTGACTCCATATTTCTATCAGTCATTATTCCTTCATATAATGAAGCTAAGAATTTTCGACGTGGTTGCCTAAAAGACCTCCTACCGTTTCTTGAACAGCAAGAATACGCTTACGAGGTTATTTTTTCTGATGATGGTTCAACTGATCAGACTGTAGATCTTCTAAGTAGTTTTAAGAATGAATGGACACCTCGTCTTAAATATGGCAAGATAACCGTTCTTAGAAATCAGCATGGGGGTAAAGCTGCCACGGTCTGTGCTGGCATGCGTTATGCTCGTGGCGAGTGGCGTCTCTTTACCGATTTTGATCAAAGTACTCCAATCTCTGAGCTAAAGAAACTTTTAGCTTATAGAGATCGTTTCGATATTATCTTTGGTTCACGCAAAATTAACACTAAGACTGTTCATGCAAAATGGTATCGTAAAATCATCGGTGACACCTTTAATCTCATTACACGCACTCTCACTGGGCTTGATATTCGAGATACTCAATGTGGCTTTAAGCTTTTTAGTAAAAAATCTAGTGTCATTTTTGATCATCTCTATGTTTATAATCCTGAGCGCACTAGCGAAACTGGTGCCTTTACCGGTGCTTTTGATGTTGAGTTATTTGTCATTGCTAAACAACATGGCTTTAAATTTAAGGAAGTGCCCATTTGTTGGCAACACTTTGCTACTGATCGCGTTAATATTATTAAAGATTCCTGGCGCATGTTTAAAGATATCTTGAAGATTCGTCGGGCAAAAAAACAAAATCGTTATAAAAGATAATCATTAACTATTTTTTTGTGTTATTTTAGCCTTAAAATCTAAAAGTTAGTTTTATCCTGCACATCTATTTTTTACAATAATCTGTATATTTTAAAGCATGATCGGTCTGTTCATCCTGGGTTTTCCTAAAACCATGTTTCTCGAGTAGAGAGGCTATCTTTGCGTCATAATATGTATATCTAACGCAATTAAGCTTTTTTAACTCTTGGCCGTTTTTAATTTGATATTTACTCTTATTTAAAGGCGCATAACCTCCAGCCAATTCTTCGTAAGGGGCATAGAAATATATCTCATTGCCAAGATAATAGCTCAATTCAGTTGCCTCATACGGCGAATCCGCAAGAACTGGTATTATTTTTCTGTGATCTGCTTCTTTTATCGCTTCAGACAACTCTTTAATATTTGGCCTTTGCATCCTTTGAAAATTAAAATTACCTACCTGTTTCAAATTAAAAATGCCAACTATGAGTAAACTAAAGAGAAACAATATCGAAACATAGCGTACTTTATCTTGAGTTTTAAAAACCAAATATGCTATTAGTGTTATCAAAAATGGCGTCGAATAGACGAGATATCGTTCAACATACATTGGTTTAACTAGACAAATAATGATCTCAATTACTAATGGGCCAGCTGCTAAAAAAGTTAAGAAAGTATTATTTTTCGAGTCATTTTTTAGAGACCTACCGAATAAAATGCCAATTAAAATGATGAAACCCAAAATAAATAAACCGCCAATTTGCGAAAGTTGCCAAATCGGTTTATATAGAAGATTAAAGGAGAAAACCCCCAAGATATTATTAATCGTCATTGGTTCTGAAATTTGCGCTAACGCTCCATTAGTAAATTGTTTAATCATAGTAAGCAACCAAGGTGAGAAAAATAATACCGCAAGTATATACATTAGCCAAAAATCTTGACGGAATATTGGCTTTTTATCCCTAATAGTACGCCAAATTAGGTAGACAAAGTGAGTCAGCCAAATTACGATTGTATAATATAAAGTCAGCATTCCGACTGCTATTAATGCTGCATAAATAATCTGTAGGAAATGGTATTTTTTTATATTTTTCTCTTTTTCCATAAAGAAAAGTACCAAGGTTGCCAATACAGCAATCATTGTCGCTAATGCGTACATCCTGATCTCAAAGCCATAACGAATCAACATTGGCGACAAGCAGAGTAAAAAAGTGGCAAAAATTGCAAAACGTTTATCGAATAAATATTTAAGCAGTATCGCCATTAAAATAATCGCAATTGTCATCATCATAACACTAGAAAAACGTAAGCTAAATTCACCAAAACCGAATATATCCCCCCAAAAATGAAGAAATAGATAATATATTGGTGGGTGGACGTCTATTGCCGTTGAGTGTATTAATTCGCTCACCGGCTTTTTTGCAAGTGTAATCGAATAGGCTTCATCAAACCAAACACTTTGAGACAACCCAATTCCAAGAGAAAGACCAGCAAATAACAGGATTAATAAGCCAATAACTACCCAAAAATGCTTTTCAAGGAACTGACTAAATGATTTTAATCTATTTTTTAAAAATGATATCTTAGATTTACTTTTCATTATTTCACCATGCTTGAGTTCTGTAGACTATTATTAGATTACTATCTTGCTTTAATTCTATCACTGGATAAAAAGAATTTGAAGTGAACGTTATAAAATATAGTAAAACTCTGTTAATTGTACTATAATACAACCATGCCCGAATGGCGGAATTGGTATACGCGTTCGACTTAAAATCGAATGGAGAAATCCATATGGGTTCAAGTCCCATTTCGGGCACCAGCTATTTTATAAGTTTGCTCTTTGAGTAAGTTTTTTATGATTTCATACACTAATGTCCTAATAAGAGTATATGAAAAATTTAAAAAACTCTTGAATAAAAAGTAGATTTCATCTATAATTTAGACAAGATGCGAGCTTAGCTCAGTTGTTTAGAGCGCTTCCTTGCCAAGGAAGAGGTCGAGAGTTAGAGTCTCTTAGCTCGCACCATTATCATAATCTTTAAAAAGATTATGGTAGGAATTCTCCACTGAAACCCCCCTTTCAGTGGAGAATTTTTATTTAATAGTATTGCAGAAACTTCTGTTCAAACATATAATAGAAATATTAACAAAGGAGAAAAAATGCCAAATTTGGACTTATTTAATATTGGATTGATCTGTTTAGCTCTAGTCTTTGTACTTGTAGTCTATCTCGTCTCCACTTATAACTCTATTATTAGATTAAACGAACGTGTTAAAGAGGCCTGGTCTGGCATCACCGTAATTCTCAAACTTCGTGCTGATCTCATTCCAAATCTCGTTAACACTGTCAAAGGTTATGCTAAACATGAAAAAGAAACCTTTGAGGAGGTTACAAAAGCTCGTACTGCCGTTATGTCTGCTAAGAGTGTTGACGAATCTGCTGCTGCAGAACAAACTTTGCAGGGTGCACTTAGTAAAATCTTCGCTCTTGCCGAAGCTTATCCTGAGTTAAAGGCTAACGAAAATTTTAAAGAACTCCAGAGTCAGCTCGTTGATACTGAGGAAAAACTACAAGCCTCTCGTCGTTTTTATAATGCAGGCGCCAGAGAATTTAATACCAAACTGATTCAATTCCCAGTCAATATTCTTTTTGGTTCACGCTTTGAAAAATATACGTACTTTACTGTAGATGAAAAAGAGATGGAAAAAATCGATAAGGCTCCATCAGTCGAATTCTAAATGAAAGGGAATATAGAAAAGAGGGGGTAAGCCCCCTCTTCTTTTAATAAGTGTTATGTATAAACAAATTGCAGAAAATAAAAGAAATACCGTTCTAATTTTTCTCGGTTTCATTTTTCTGATTTCCGCAATTGGTAGCCTTTTCGCCTATGTTTATAACGATCCGTCAATTGCCATAGGTACAGTCATTGCTGCACTTATATACGCCAGTATTCAATATTTTTTCTCCACCAAGCTTGCTATTCTTATGACCGGCGCTAAACAAGCTAATCGTCGCGATAACAGGCGTCTCTATCAAATAGTTGAAAACCTCACTATTACAGCCGGTTTACCAATGCCAGAAGTTTATATCATCCAAGATCCGGCACCAAACGCCTTTGCAACTGGTCGCGACCCTGATCATGCTATAGTTGCCGCTACTACCGGCTTGATCGATATTATGGATGATAAAGAGCTTACCGCCGTAATGGCTCATGAGCTTTCACATATCAAAAATTATGATATTCGAGTTTCTGCTATTACTTTTGCTTTGGTTTGTATTATTGGCTTTATTTCTGATCTTGGACTTCGCATGACCTACTTTACTCGTAAAAAAGATGAAGAGAATAGCCCAATCGGTTTACTTATGATTATTATTACCTCTCTACTTGCTCCAATTGTGGCAAGTTTGGCACAGATGGCGATTTCTCGAGAGCGTGAATATCTTGCTGATATTTCTGCAGTGGAACTCACTCGTTTCCCCGAAGGAATGATCTCGGCCCTCAAAAAGCTAGAAGAACATGGTAGACCTATGCAACGTCAAAACGCTGCCACTGAAGCTATGTTTATTAATTCGCCACTTAAAAAACAGTTCATTAATTTATTCAGTACTCATCCACCCCTCGAAAAGCGCATAGCGCGCTTAGAGCGAGCTAAAGATAGCTTTTAAAAAGATTAATATATAATCAAATAGGAAACCACTGTGAAGAAAAATCAAAAAAACGAAAAAACAACTGACCGAATCAAATTGCATCGTTCATTTCACCGTTCCTACCGTGAAGACTATGAACGACCAACCGAAATACCTGGACTCATGTCTCACGCGGCGGCCACTTTTAAGATTATTCGTCAAAATCTTAAGATTTTTCTCCCGCTCATCGGTTTAATTGTCCTACTTTATGTGGTTTTAGTCGGACTGATGAGTGAAAATACCTTTCAAGAGTTTAAGGATTCCATCGATCGCACCAATAAAGAAATCGTTAGCGGTCGTCTTGGCAACCTTGGTCGGGCTGGTTTAACTCTAGTTGGTACTGTCGCCACTGGCGGGCTTACCACTATGAATGATGCGCAAAAGGTTTTTTCAGTTCTTCTCTGTATTATTACTTGGCTAGTTTCCATCTATCTTACCCGTCATCTTCTTGCTGGTAATCATCCTCGCATGCGTGATGGTCTCTATAACGCTTTAACTCCTCTCATTTCTACTCTTTTTGTAGCTCTCATTATTTTTGTTGAGTTAATCCCTATTATGTTCGTAGTAATTACGTATCAAGCTGCAGTTTCAACAGAGTTTTTAAAAACTCCTTTTTATGCTCTAGTTTATTTCATCTTCGCCAGTCTCATGACTATTTTAAGTGTTTATCTTACTTCCAGCTCTCTTTTGGGGCTTATCGCAGTTTCTGCTCCAGGTCTTTATCCGCTTAATGCCATTGAGACAGCCCGTAACTTAATTGCTGGTCGTCGTATTCGTTTCCTTGTTCGGCTCATCTATCTTTTTTTCTGTGTTGCTTTAATTTATGTAATTGTGGTCCTGCCGGCTATTCTTCTCGACATTCTAGTCAAAGGCGCCTTTCCATGGTTAAAAGATCTTAGTATTCCATTTGTTCCTGCCGTCTTACTAATCGTAACTGTCTTTGTTTTTATCTTTGTTTCGATTTATGCGTATCTCTTCTACCGCCAGCTCCTAGATTATAAAGACGATTTTTATCCAGTTGTTACCCCTAAGAAAATCAAGGAGAAGAGTTTGAAAACCAAAAAATCCCGTGTAAGGTTTTTCCAAAGAATCAAAAAAGAGAAGAGCTCACACGATATAAAAAAGGTAAAAAGTTCAGATAATTCAAAGGAAATCGATGAGCCAGCTTAATTCTGTCACGAAAGTAGAAGCAGAAGCTCGGATTCTCAAGCTTCGCAAGCTAATTAATGACTATCGTTACCATTACCACGTCTTAGATGAATCTATTATGTCGGAATCGGCTGCGGATTCTCTAAAGCATGAGTTGACACTACTTGAAGAGAAGTTTCCTGAGCTTATTACTCCCGACTCGCCAACTCAGAGAGTAGCAGGTAAACCACTCGACAAATTTAGCAAAGTTACGCATCAAACCCGTATGATCTCCCTCGCTGATGTTTTTTCTGAAGCTGAGGTTAGAGAATGGGTGGCCAGAAATTATAAGCTTGTTTCTTCAAAAACTCAATTCACATTTTTTACCGATATTAAAATGGACGGGCTTGCTATGTCTCTTCATTATCATAATGGTGTATTGACGCAGGCTGTTACGCGTGGCGATGGTTTAATTGGTGAAGATGTCACAATGAATGTCCGTACAATTAATAATATCCCTCTCAGATTAAACGGTGACCCGTCGGATACTCCGGAACATGTTGAGGTACGTGGCGAAGTGATTATTTTTAAAGCAGATTTTGAGAAACTGAATCAGATGCAGTTATTAAAAGGAGAAAAAACTTTTGCTAATCCACGCAATTTAGCTGCTGGTTCAATCCGTCAGCTTGATCCCAGAGTTGCTGGTTCGCGCCCACTTCGCTTTATGGCTTATGATCTCGTTACCCCAGACTTACCCACCCACCAGCTTGCCTATCAAAAAATCCGAGAATATGGCTTCCAGACTTCTATGCAGGATCATACCTTTGATTCGCTCGACCAAGTAATTGAAGAGATTCACCATCTTGGACAAATTCGTCAGGACTTGCCTTTTGGTACCGATGGTATGGTAATTAAGATTAATGATCGAAAGATCTACCAAGAGCTCGGTATAATTGGTAAGACACCACGTGGCGCCGTTGCTTATAAATATCCAGCTGAGGAAGCCACTACCAGGGTTCGCGATATTGTCATTTCTATTGGTCGCACTGGCGCTGCTACACCGGTGGCAATTTTTGATCCAGTCGAAGTGGCGGGTAGCATCGTTCGCCATGCTACATTACATAATGCTGATGAAATTAGCCGCCTCGATTTACGCATTGGCGATACGGTTATTGTCTATAAAGCTGGTGATATTATTCCGCAGATTAAAGAGGTTCTTGCGTCCTTACGGACTAATAATCTGCCAGTCTTTGATTATCAAGAAGCCTTGAGAGAGCAATATCCTGAGCTTGAATTTGAACGTCCGGCTGGTGAGGTTGTCTATCGTGTAAAAGGGCTTGATTCTAATCTTGTTCTTAAGCGTGCAATAGAATATTATGCTAGTAAACCTGCTCTCAATATTGAAGGATTAGGTGAAAAGAACGTTAATCTTTTAGTTGATTCTGGTCTTGTAAAAAATCTTTCTGATTTATATAAACTTGACGTGACTCAGGTGTCGGGATTAGAACGTTTTGCTGAGGTTTCTGCCAAGAAGCTAATTAATGCTATCAAAAATTCAAAAACAGCTCCACTTGCTAAATTTATTACTGCGCTTGGCATTCGTCATGTTGGTGTACAGACTGCAATTTCGTTGGCTAATCATTTTAAATCTCTGGATCGTTTAATTGATGCCACCACTGATGACCTTCTTTCTATCCCTGATATTGGTCAAGTTGTTACAGAGTCGATCTTAGCTTATTTTGCCGATGAGGATAATCTTGAACAATTAAAACTTATGCGACAACTCGGAGTTGATCCATATTATGATAATCAAACAATAAGACCTCTCGCTGGTCAAAGCTACGTGGTCTCAGGCACCCTTGCTTCTATGGGGCGCGATGAAGCCGAAGCTAAATTACGTGATTTAGGTGCTACTGCTACGAGCTCGGTCACCAAGACTACCACTGCACTTATTATTGGAGAGAAACCAGGTAATAGCAAGACTATCAAGGCTGAAAAACTTGGCATTCCAGTCATGCATGAGTCGGAATTTCTTGAACTTATTAAAGAGCCATAGAATTACATCTTTTAATAATACATAAAAAATCACCTCTATTAGAGGTGATTTTTGAATTCATTTTAGTTATTGAATGGATTTACTAGACTTAAATCCTCATTATCTTCTGCAATACGCATTAATTCATTGTATTTTGCAATACGCTCAGAGCGAGAAAGCGAACCGGTCTTGATTTGTCCGGCCCCAAGACCAACAGCAAGGTGGGCGATTGAATTATCTTCAGTTTCGCCTGAACGGTGCGAAATTATGGTCTTAAAACCATTTTTCTTTGCCATCAAAACAGCATCAATCGTTTCAGAAAGTGAACCGATCTGGTTTGGCTTGATCAAAATTGCGTTACCAGCCTTCTCTTCAATACCACGACGAAGTAGCTTTGTGTTTGTCACAAAAAGATCATCACCGACAAGTTGCACCCGGTCACCAAGTTTTTTGGTTAGTAGTTTCCAGCCATCCCAGTCATTTTCAGCTAATCCGTCTTCAATTGAAATGACAGGATAATTGTCTAAGATCCATTCATACCAATCGATCATCTCCTCAGAAGTTTTATTCTCGTTCGCAGTTTTAATTTCATAATGTCCATCTTTATAAAATTCAGATGAAGCAATATCCATTGCGATTGCAATATCTTGCCCAGGTTCATATCCTGCTGCTTCAATAGCCAATTTAATACATTCAAGAGGTTCATTATTTCCATCTTTTACGCGAGGAGCATAACCGCCTTCGTCACCAACCGTTGTTGTATATCCACGTTCCCTTAATACTTTCTTCAAAGCATGAAAGGTTTCTGCTCCCATCCGAATTGCATCGTAAATATTAGTTGCACCAACTGGCATTAACATATATTCTTGAAAATCAGTGCTCCAATCGGCGTGTGCTCCGCCATTCATTACATTCATCATTGGCATTGGTAATGACATTCCATTCTGTGTTCCGGCAAGACTTGCAATATATTCATAAAAATGTATACGCTTTGCTCTCGCCATAGCTTTTGCAGTGGCCATAGAGACTGCAAGAATTGCGTTTGCACCAAGATTTGACTTGTTCTCGGTGCCGTCTAATTCAATCATCGTTTGGTCTATTGTATTTTGTTCAGCGGTAGTACCAACTAACTGCTCGCGAATCTGATTATTAACATTATGTACGGCTTTCATTACTCCTTTACCACCGTAGTAATTTGCATCGCCGTCGCGAAGCTCTAATGCTTCACCAGAGCCGGTTGAAGCTCCAGAGGGAACCATTGCCCTCCCTACACTACCGTCAGATAGAAACACATCTGCTTCCACTGTTGGGTTGCCACGACTATCGAGGATTTGTCTTGCTTTGATTTCTTTTATCGTTAAGTTATCCATGACTGCATTATAACATTTTTAAAAATACTTATGGTATGATGTATTAAAGAACAAGTTTCTAATAATGAAAGGTATATGATGCCAGAAGAAAAATATGGCGATATTGATGTCAATCCAATTGAGACGCGCATTGATACTAAGAATAAACCTGTAAGAAATACCGATCAGGACTTTGCTCAGGCTATTGAGACTGCCACAGTCCTTATATCTGAACAAGTTGAGTCTGATAATGATGGTGATCTCGTAAAGACTGCAATTATTAATGAGGATATTTTAGATTCCGCAGATAATGGAGATACTGGGAGTTCTGCGATTAAAGAGCTCCCAGAAGTCACATCTCCCATTGAAGATCAGGTTGCAATACCAGCTGAAAAATCAAAGAAACACAAAAAGAAGATAGCACCAATTATTGCCGGCCTTAGTTTTGTAGTCATCATTCTCTGTGGATCTGCTTTTGCTTTTTATTATAATTTACCTGAAAAAGTTGCCACTGACGCCATCACTGGCTTGATTAAACAAAGCAATCGGCAATTAGATACAAATGGTAGCTTCGAGATTTCTCCACAGACTGATTCTGAACTTTATCAATATATGTCTAATCTCCGTATTGATTTTAAGACTGGTACTAATAATTTCGACCATAGCGCTGAGTTTGATTTTGGTATAAAATTACGTGATAATAATTATCTCCACTTTAAGGTCGGTGCCTTCTTGGCAGAGAATGGCACAGCCTATCTCAATATTGATAATTTGGCGGATGCTTATCAAAAAGCTGCTAAGGCACTGGACTTGGACCAAGCTAATACTGAGGAAATAAATCTGCTTCTTGGTCTATTTCAAGGTGCACTCAAAAAGGTTGAGGGTAAGTGGTGGCGTATTGATATTAATGAAACTCTTGACTCATTCGACAAAACTGAATTCAAAATCGAGAAAAACGAGAAGCAGGATATAAGCTCTGCCTACAGCTGCATTTTTAAAGAAATGAAGCAAGAATTGAGTCAAACTGATCGTTTTACTAAAGCCTATCTTGACGCTCCATTTATTAAACTTGCTCCTATAAATTACAGTAAACTACCAGATGATTCTTTTAAGAGTAAAATTAAAGATTATGGTAATCTCTATCAAGTCTCCTTAGATGCCGATAAATTGTTAAACTTTGTCAAGACGCATCAATCTATGGCGAAAAAAAGTAAAGTTATGAGTTGCCTTCAAGGCTTCGCTAAGTCATCTAATGTAGAAGATAATAGTGAAGAATTTACTAAGGCCGATGCACAAAAACTTGCCGATCATCTTAAAAACCTATACCTTGGTATTGATTTTTTGACTCATCAACTAAAAGGTGTTTATCTTCAGGTTTCTGAATCGAAAGTTGACTTTACCGGTATTATCAATTTTAAATACCAGAATTCTGCCTCAGTCACTGCTCCCCGTGACGCAGTTCCACTAAGTCAAATGTTTACTGGTCTCTTTCAAAGTCAAGATTCGTCAGACAATAACAGCAATACTATGCTTGAAAAATTGATTGAAGAAATGAAAAACTCTCAAATTTCACCTGAGCTTCGCGATATGATAAAAGACCATGATTTAAATGAGGGGACCTCTAAATCATAATTTTAAATGAAGATTAATGCTACAATAGCTATGTGATTTCAGATAATCTTAAAGCTAAGCTTAAAACTCTACCCTCTGCTCCTGGCGTCTATTTCCATAAGAATCAAAAAGGTGAAGTAATCTATGTTGGTAAGGCTGCTGTACTTAAAAATCGAGTACGGCAGTATTTCCAAAATACAGAGAAAGACTCTAAAACCGAAGCGTTGGTGGCAGAAATTTTTGATACCGATTGGATCGTGGTTGAAACTGAGATGGATGCTCTTTTTCTTGAATCCGAGATGATTAAACGATATATGCCACAGTGGAATATTCTTCTGCGTGATGATAAAACCGTTAGTTATGTGCGTATTGATATGAATAATCCAGTACCATTCGTCTCAACCACTAGAAATCCGTTAGATGACGGAGCGACTTACATCGGTCCTTTTTATGCCAAAAATACTATTCTTAAAGCTCTTAGGATTCTACGTAAAATCTTCCCATTTTACGATAAACCTTATGATGGTAAAAAAACATTGAATTCTGATCTTGGATTAACGCCTGGTATTGAAATTGGTAAGACTACTCCGAAAGAGTATAAGAAAAGCCTTCGTTTCTTAATCAGATATTTAAACGGCGATCGTGAAAAATTAATTCTTGACCTTGAGAAACAAATGAAATCTGCGGCCGCGCTTGGTGATTTTGAAGAAGCTGCTAAGCTTCGTGATGAGTATTTTGGACTCAAGGGTTTGAAGCGAAAAATTGTTTTTTCGGATAAGGAATTTCTAGATCTTTCATCCGATCAGGCACTACTGGAATTAAAACAGCTTCTAGGACTTAAAGAACCACCTCGTCGAATCGAGGGTTACGATATTTCCCATATATCTGGCACGAATACTGTGGCTAGTATGGTGGTTTTTCAAAATGGTGTCTCCGATCGTACTGCCTACCGTAAATTTAAAATTAGAAGTAGTAAAAATGATGACACCGCCAGTATGTATGAGGTAATTTTTCGTCGACTCAAGCATAAAGAGTGGGCTTTTCCCGACCTTATCATCCTTGACGGAGCCATTCCACAGCTTGGAGCTGTGATTAATTTGTTAGAATCCGCGCATATTCCAGTTATTGGACGCAACAAATCCGGTGACCACACTCGTAATGCTGACGTTAATGTGATTATCCCAGTGCGAAACACGGATGGCAGCTATGGATATCGATCTAGGCTTTACTCAAATGAATCCCATCTAGCTAAGCTTATTGCGCGCATTGATGAGGAGTCTCATCGATTTGCTGTTACATATCATCGGCAGTTGCGTAGTAAACAACTTCTCGGACGTTAGTTTGTGATATAATTTGGTTATGATAAAAAAGCAGTTTGTGGTCTTTCTGTTTCGTTGGCTAGTTTCGTCAGCCACTATGTGGCTTTGTATCAATTCTTTTGGTAGTGTTGACGCAGGCTACAATAGTCTCTGGCTCTATCTAACAGCTGGACTTGTAATGTCACTCGTGAACGCTATTGTGAAGCCTATCGCAACTATTTTTAGCTTACCCCTCATTATTCTCTCAATGGGATTATTTACGCTAATTCTCAATATTCTTATGATTGCGCTTGTGGTTTGGATCGTTCCACATGTCCATATGACCACGGTTGGGGTTTTTCTTTCTTGGATTCTTATGAGCCTGATAAACAGTCTTGTTAATTTTCTTGTCCCGTCCTATAATTAATACATGAATATTGGAAATTTCTTAGAAACCGCAACTCTTATTTCTGCCGTTTTGTGTATTTTACTTGTTCTCTTACAACAGCGTGGGGCTTCTCTCGGTGCTGGTTTTGGTGCATCTGGCGAATTATACACTACCCGCCGCGGGCTCGATCGTTCCATGTTTAATGTCACAATCTTTTTTACTCTGGTCTTTGTATTCTCAATTTTGGGGTTATTGTTGATCCCCGCATAACTTAAATTATGAATAAAAATTTCAAAAAGAGTGGGCGTAGAATTTTCAAGAAGATTTCTCTTTTTTCTAAAAGGGTTCATCGTGATGGTCAAGAGCATATTAAAGAGAATCTTATTGATCATATTTCGCATATCAAAGACGTACGTCTTTATATTCTTGAATGGATTTTATTGGTTACGGTAATTATTTTATTATCAATTACGCAGGCTTATTGGTACTTAAATTCTTTTGCTGTCGAAACCTACACAAAAGGTGGTACTTATACTGAAGCAACCCTAGGGAAGATTAATTCCTTCAATCCACTCTTTGCGACTACTTCCTCTGAGGAGACTCTTTCTCGCTTGCTTTTTGCAACACTTAGTGCAACCGATTATTCCGGTCATACCGGACTTGGTCTTGCCGAAACCATTCATGCTAATGATGCTGGTGATACATGGACAGTAAAGCTTCGTAGTGGTCTAAAATGGTCGGATGGTCAACCTATTACTAATTCAGATGTTCTTTATACTATTAAGACTATCCAGAGCACTCGTATCAAAACTAACTTTGCATCAAAACTAGTAGGTGTGACAACGGCAGAGAACGATCAAGGTGAACTTGTTTTTAATCTCAGTTCGCCAAATGCTTTTTTTGAAAGTTCTCTAGATTTACCAATTCTGCCAGCTCACATTTTGAAAGACGTATCACCTGAGCTATTACTTGAAAATAAATTCTCTACTCGTCCGATTACTTCTGGTGCTTTTACTGTCAATGCGACGCAGAATATCGGTACAGAAGGTGAAAAAATTGTTTATCTTACCGCAAATCCAAAATACTATAAGGGCGCTCCGATGCTCGACAGTTTTTCGATCCATGCTTTTACTAGTTTAGCTGACATCAAGAGTGCTATTCGTAGTGGTACTGTGACAGCCACTGCTGATCTCCCTTCCAAGTTCGCTCAAGAATTAAGTTCTAGTAATATTAATGAATATCAAAGCTCCGTAAATTATGGTGTTTTTGCCTTCTTTAATACCGAAAGCGCAATCTTTAAAAATAAAAGTCTCAGACAGGCTGTTCGTCTTGGTCTTAATTTTAATAATTTGCGTACGGGTCTTAGCGGGGAATTACCTCTTGATTATCCTCTACTCGAATCACAGGTTGATTCAATTACTTTTCCGAGCATCCCTAAAACCGACGTTACTTCAGCTAAGGCTGAGATTGAAAGACTTAAGGTCGCCACTCCAGATCTTACTTCTGCCAAAATTAATATCGTAACTATTAAAGGTGACAATTATCTTGAAGAATTTGCCAATCGCATCGCTTCTCAGCTTAAAGGTCTTGGCTTACAAGCTTCTGTTTCCGTCTATGATTCTAACCAAGATTTTGCGCTCAATATCTTGAGACCACGTGCTTATGATTTATTGATTTATGAAATTGGTCTTGGTGCTGACCCAGATGTTTTAGCTTATTATCATAGTTTGGAGGCTGCAGAGAATGGTCATAATCTTAGTAATTATAAAAATTTGGTTGTAAACGACTTACTACTTAGTGCTCGCACTACTATGGACAGTAAACTTCGTGCTGCAAAGTATCAGAAATTCTTGGAGCGTTGGGTTGAGGATGTCCCAGCCATTGGTTTATATCAAACCACTTTACCATATTTTGTTAATCGCAATGTTCGTGCCTTTTCTCAAGAAAATCGTCTGGTTACTGCCACAGACCGCTTTATTGATATTGAAAATTGGGCCACCAAGAAAACTATTAAAAATCGTACACCGTAGGTGTCCACTTCCCCTTGGGATGCTCCAGGTGAATAAAAAAAGAACTCCGTAAGGAGTTGAATTTTATATGGTGCACCTGACTAGACTCGAACTAGCACACCCGAAGGCACTACCACCTCAAGGTAGCGTGTATACCAATTTCACCACAGGTGCATGCCCAAATTATATCATAAAACCACACGAGATCAATCATAAAATTCTGGAATTATCTTACAGGTAAAGTAATGTAATGATACCTAAAACGTAAAAACTAAAATATAAGCATTATGGTAAAAACCTATTGACTAAAAAGCTTTTGTTTAATATACTTATAGTAACTTGAGGTCATATAAACCAGGTTAAAATAATAATAAAAAACACAAAAGAAAAGGAAAAAATATGTCAAAGTACTCTAAAATTGTTGCTACCCTTGGGGTTATTACTGGTCTTGGTATTGCTTCTCTTCCACTAGCAACTTTCGCAGCTCCAATTCCTCTAATTGATGGAACTCCAAAATCTGCTAACGTTAAAGTTAAACTCACAGTCGGCGATGCTGTTGCTATCGCTGTCGATAGCAACGATGCGAACGCTGGTAATGCCGCTCCAAATCAGACAAAGAGTGCAACTTCTACCGTTTCATACGCAACCAATAAAGCTACCGGTATGACTTTAACTGTCAAAGATCAGGATGTTGACACTAATATGACCGCAGGTCATCTTGGTGCCGTTGTTGGTACTGACGTTATTGCTGCTGGTACACAGGGTGCTGTTGCTGGACAAGGTCAATGGAGTATTAAAGGTGGTCTTCTTGCAACTGACACTGCTATGGTCAAAAGCACTGATACTGCTCTTAAGGTTGCCGAATCAAGCGCCCCAATTAACACTGATGTAACTGTTACCTACAATATTGCTACAGGTGCTTCTCAGCTTCCTGGTACCTATGAAGATACAATTGTTTACACTGCAACTGTTAAATAATTGATTTTTATTCGAATAGAATAGTCACATTGCTTGTGGCTATTTTTTATAAAAATATTCTATCGCAAGCTAAAGCTATATTTGATATTTTTGTTTTTAAAAACATAACGCATATAACTAACGTATCTAAGCCATTAGTGCTTGACATAAATAATAAGCTTAAGCTATAATTAACGCATATAAGGTCATAAAAATAAAAAAGGAGACTAACATGTCTAAGATTAATCGCATTGTAGCAACCTTGGGAATTGCCGCTGCTCTAGGTATCGCTTCTATGCCAATTGCAACCTATGCAGCTGCAACTGACTCAAAAAACGTCACCGTTAAGGTCAATGTTGCGTCCGTTATCGCACTTTCTGCAGATAGTGCATCAACCGAAATCACGATGAATCCAAACAATGTTAATACTACTGGTCTTAAAACCAAACTTACTGTCGCTACTAACAACAAAAATGGTTACAAGCTGACAGTCAAAGACGTTGATTCAACTACAGCTATGACTTCAGCTGATACAACTGAAACTATTCCCGCTACTGCTGGCGTCCTCACTGCTGGTACTGCTGGGTGGAATATATCTGGTGGCGATCTTAACAAGGTCGCTGTGACTACTGCTGATCAAGTCGTAAAAACTAATCCAAATACAGCACATGTTGGTATCCAAGAAGATATTGATATGGTCTATGGTGTTGCAACTTCAGCAGCACAGGCGCAGGGTACTTATCAAGATGTCATTATTTATACCGCAACTGCTCTCTAAAATAGGTAATAGGAATAGAAAATCCACCTTAAAACTAAGGTGGATTTTCTTGTAAATTAATTCTGCTAGTGTATAATAATATTTAGATAAAAAGGAGGTTAATGATAAAACGACAAAAAATTTTTATGGAGATTTTTTCAATACTGTTTTTCTCCATATCGCTACTGTTAATTTCTTCAAATCAGACATTTGCAGCAGAACGACAGAAGACCTTCCTTCAAGTATCTCCCTCAACTCAGCAATTAGGTGGATTACAGCCAGGTGAGACCAGAGAGGGCAGTTTTAAAGTGCAGAATGTTGGTTCTGGTGCTTTTGATTTTAAGGTTTATGCTTCATCTTATGAAGTGAAAAGCGAAAATTATGATCCGATTTTCGACGGAGAAAAGGACGGCTCAAAAATTGCCAGCTGGTTTACATTTAGCCAGACTACTGGTCATCTTGAATCTGACACTGAAGTAACCATTTATTATAAGATTAAGGTTCCAGCGAATGCCCCTGGCGGTGGGCAATATGGTGCAATCATGGTCGAAACCGAGAAAGATAAAAATGACAAAGGGAACATTCAGGCTGTTTCACGCGTCGGTATGCTCATCTATTCACATATTAATGGTGAAATCAATCATTGTTCCAAAGTGATAGAAAATAAATTGCCAACTTTTCTCTTTAACCCTCCAATCTTTGGTGAGACTCGTGTTGAAAACTGTGGCAATATTGATGCTGAGTTAAAAGTTCATATTAAGGTTTTTCCATTCTTCTCTAAAGAAGAGGTTTATAGTAACGAAGAAAAACCTACTAGTATGAATACCCTGCCTGGAACCAAACGCTATCACAAAGAAATCTGGACAAATTCGCCATCTATCGGTATCTTCAATGTTGAGCAAGTCGTTCAGTATGGCTCTGAGGTTAAAACCGAACGTAAACTTGTTATAGTTTGTCCGATTTGGCTAATTGTGTTAATCGTTCTCTTTATTATCTCGGTTATTTTCTGGCTCGTGGCTCGCAGTCGTGAAAATAAAGCAAAGTCACATCGAGTTTAAAGGGGGTTAAAATGTTAAACAGAAACAATCTAATTTTTAAGTTAAAACAGCTCTCATCCATAGTTAAGATCTTATCAGCATTTTCTTTATTCTTTATTTTCTCAATTGCTAGTATTATTATTATTTCTTCACCTCAAGTCTATGCGGATGAGGGGGGCGAGAAACCGTCAATGCGAATTCAAATTTCTCCAGTCGAAAATCGTGTCACCCTCAATGCTAATGAAACCAATGAATATACCTTTAATGTTGATAATACAGGTTCTGAGGGGTATAGTTTTAAAGTTTATACTAATCCGTATTCTGTAGTTAATGAGCAATATAATCCAAGCTTCTCTAACCAAAATGCATACACTCAAGTTAGTCGTTGGATTACTTTTAAGAATGATGCTGGTGAATATAGTACTGAAGCTACTTACTCTGTAGAAGCTGGACAACGTAAGGAAGTTACTTATAAAATTACAGTACCATCCGATATTCCAGGTGGTGGGCAGTATGCCATTATCTTTGTTGAGGCTATCCCCAAAGATGATAACGGTGGTGGCATTCGTACTGTTTCTCGTTTAGGGTTACGTGTTTTTGGTCGTACTAATGGTGAAACAAAAGAAAAAGCTGAAATTCTTAATCATAATATGGATAGCTTTTATATGTCTGGCAAGATTAAAACAAGTGGAATTGTTAAAAATTCAGGAAACGCCGATTTTAATGCTGTTTTTAAATTTAAAGTAGAAAAAATCTTTGGTGGTATTGTTTATGAAGATAGTAAAGGGTATGATGTTCTTCCTGATACAACCAGAAATATTGAACTCGTCTGGAATGAAACCCCAGCTTTCGGTATCTACCGTATTACTTCAACTCTAAACGCTTTAGACCAATCAAAAAGTACAACAAAAATTGTTTTGATTATTCCAGTTTTTATGATTGTGATCCTGCTTATGTTATTGACAATCACTATTGCATGGTTTATAATTCTTTACAGAAAGCGACAGGCTCAGAAATCAAAGTTGATCATCTAGTCGCGAGGATGAAAAACTGAGATTGGGCAGCGGTTATCCGCAAAGCGTTTAAAATAAAAATAAAAAGCGAGTGCGAAAAATGAATAAAAAAAGAATAATTAAGTTATTCAGTTTGGTAGCGATTATTATCTTCGGGGTAATTTTATTGCCAGTGAAGCCGACATTTGCTGCAACCTCTTCTAATGTCACAGTACGATTGACAGTACTACCTAGCGGCGAAGCTTTGTCGATTGTTCTACCAAATGATGGTGCAGAGTTCGCTACGGATAAAGTTTTAGTAAGAAAGCAGTATGCAGAAGCAAAAACTATTCAATGGCGAATCGTCTACACAGATGATCATGGCGTAGATACAACATATCCAATGTCAACTACCAACGTAGCTGATGTTCATGGTAATGCAACAAATGGCCAGAATGATTACACTTTAGACCTCACGGCTTTAAACGGTGGGTTATATGGCAAATATAAAGTGATCGCTATGATCAATAATAAGCCCTCAACTGAGGATATGGTTTCATTTACTTATCGGGCCTTAAAGCTCAACGATGACGGTACGGACAATAATACTAATAATCCAAAAACCATTATTGATCATGGCCCTGGAGTTGATCACGTCGTAATCCAAGTTTATGATGAGGACGGCAATCCAGTTTTACCAAATACTATTCCGATTAATACTCCAGATACTACTGGTGGACATGGTGGCAATACTCCTTGGATCGCCCCATTTCAAGAGAATCATCTCAAAGATGGAAGATACTGTATTGTTGCCACGCCATACGATCAGCATGGCAATATTATGGACCGTAACGTAAAACTTTGTGTAAATTATAGGAATAAAAAGGCGCCTCTAGTACCTGATACTGGTGGTTCGATCCTAGCAGGTACCAATTTTACAAATTCTGATTTTATCGCAACTTCGCTAGCAATCTTCTTTGTCGTATCTTTCTTCGCTATTATGATCCTAAAACGCAGTCGTAAAGGTCATAGACGCTAAAACGTCAAAAGAGAAGATCTTCTTAAAAATAGACTCTGGACTTAGAGTCTATTTTATATTTCAAAAATCATTGAGCTTTTTTATAAAACCTGATAAAATACGGGTGTTGGACGATTAGCTCAGTTGGCTAGAGCGCGTCTTTGACGTAGACGAGGTCAGAGGTTCGAGTCCTCTATCGTCCACCACGAAGCATCCTTCATGGATGTTTTTTGTTTCTTGGTATGATAAAATATATCCAGTTAAACATGGAGGGAAAATGCAATCTTTTACCAATAAAATTAACAGCTTTCTAACTGCTGCTGTCAATACTACAGTTTTGATGATTTTTGTGGGGTTCTTTTTAGCTCTTTTCCCGACTTTAAGTCTCGAAATTACAAGGTGGATTTTTATTATCGCGCTCATTGCTGCTGGAGTTAACATGATTAGCGCCGATTTTTCTGGAAAGAAAAAAGGGGGTCTGATTTCAGGTACTGTTTTCGGTTCATTTATTATTCTTTTGGGGTTAATTATTCTTACTAATCCAGAAGTTCTTAGCATTATCCCAATTGCTATTGGTTTTTATGTTGTTATCTCAAGTCTCACTAAATTACGCATGACGCTAGCCTTAAAGGAGATTTCAAACTCTGCTTTTACGGCCTCTATTCTTATGAATATCATTTCGGTAATTTCAGGTCTTATCATCATTTTTCAACCAATCACTTCAACTGCCGTAGCTGTGATGATTCTTGGTATTATGTTGATTATCTATGGTGTTTCGGATCTTATTAATATTGTTATTCTAAAAAGTCATGTCCAAGAATTTTCCAAGAAGATGAAAACTGCCAAAAAATATCTTACAGAAGATATTCAGGAAGCAGAAGTCGTCGATGAGAAGAAGAAATAGAAATAATACCTAAAATAGAAAATCTAAAATCTAATACTACCTGATTATTTTAAAAATATTGCCAAAAAACTGGTTTGGCGTTATAATAAAAAAGAATTCTGGGTCGGTAGCTCAGTTGGTTAGAGCACGGGCCTTTTAAGCCCGGTGTCGAGGGTTCGAGCCCCTCCCGACTCACCAGTTTTCGATTTTAGAACAGTCTCCAGGGGCTGTCTTTTTATTGACTATTTCACTCAACCTACCGAAAAATAGCAAAATATGGTATGATAAACCAAGTTTAATATTAAAATTCTTATCACAAAACTAATCTTAATCTTTTTTGTGGTAATCAAAGGGCAAAATTAATGGAGAATAAGGAACAAATTCGCAACGTGGCTATTATTGCCCACGTTGATCATGGTAAAACCACACTGGTTGACGCGTTGTTAAAACAATCTAATACTTTTCGTGATAATCAAGCGGAAATGAACCAAACTTTAATTATGGATTCAGGTGATCAAGAGCACGAACGCGGTATTACTATCACTGCTAAGCAGACCGCTGTCTATTATAAAGGTTATAAAATCAATATCATCGATACCCCTGGTCATGCTGATTTTTCTGGTGAAGTTGAGCGTACTCTTAATATGGCTGACGGTGTCCTTCTCGTCGTTGATGCACAAGAAGGTCCTATGCCACAAACCAAATTTGTTCTTAAAAAAGCCCTTGATCTAAAACTCAAACCTGTCGTTATTATTAATAAAATCGACAAACCAGCCGCCCGTATTGAAGAAGTCAAAGATGAGATTTCTGATCTCTTTCTTGAACTCGCCACAGATGAATCTCAGCTCAATTATCCAATTTATTTTGCTATTGCTCGTGATGGTAAGGCTGGCAAGACTACTGATCTCGATAATGATCTTCATGTAATTTTTGATTCTATTATTAATGATATCCCCTCTCCAAAGATTGACGAAGCAGAAGAAAAAGGCTTGCAAATGCTCGTTGCTTCTCTTGCTGCTGATAATTATCTTGGCAAATATGCCATTGGCAAAATTTTTCGTGGTAAAGTCAAGCACGGTCAAACCGTCAAAGTCATGAAGACTACTTTTGAAAATGGAGAGCCACAAATCACTATTGCTAATGCTAAGATTGATCGCCTCTTTACCTACCGCGGTCTCGGTAAGGAAGAGACCCAGGAAGCTTTCGCTGGTGATATTGTTGCCGTTACTGGTATCGCTGACGCCAATATTGGTGATACTATTGCGTCTGGTGACCAACCTGAAGCTCTACCTACCATCGAATTAGAGCCACCTACTCTCAGTATTTATATTGGCCCAAATACTAGTCCACTAAAAGGCAAAGAGGGTGAATTTACTACTTCGAGACAAATTTCTGATCGTCTCCATAAGGAACTAGAAACTAATATTGCTTTAAAAATCACTCAGGATGGTCTCGGCTATAAAGTATCTGGTCGTGGTGAACTCCATTTATCGGTTCTTATTGAAACCATGCGTCGTGAAGGTTATGAGTTAGAGGCTGGACGTCCAGAAGTTGTCTATAAGGAAATTGATGGTAAGAAATGTGAGCCATTTGAGGATCTTACTATTGAAGTTTCTCCTGAATATGTTGGCGCCGTCTCTCAGGAGCTTGGCATCCGCAAGGCGGATCTTAAAACTCAGGAGCTAACATCTACAGGATCCACCCGTTTTACTTATGAAATTTCTACTGCTGCTTTAATTGGTCTTCGCAATCAATTAATGACTGCTACTAAAGGCACTGCTCTTATGTCTTCCATTCCTAAAGGCTACCGCGAAATTGAAGGAAAATACAAGCCAGAACGCAATGGTGTTTTAATTTCTTTTGAATCTGGCACTTCCACGGCTTATGCTCTTGATATGGCTCAGGCTCGTGGCATACTCTTTATTCCGCCACAAGTTCCTGTTTACCAGGGTATGATCGTTGGTTTATCGAATAAGAAAGATGATATTGACCTCAATGTTTGTCGTGAGAAGCAACTTACGAATATGCGTACCCATGCTTCTGATGGTGCAATTCAGCTTACGCCATACACTAACCTCAGCCTTGAACAGTGTCTTGATTTTCTCCTCGACGATGAACTACTTGAAGTTACTCCAAAAAGCCTCAGGTTACGCAAGCGTCAACTTGACCCTATCAAGCGTAAACGTGAGGCTAAAAACTAATGAGGATGTAGGTGTATATGGCGCAACATACATATCTCATCGACTCTCATTGTCATCTTCATGATCAAGAGTTTTTTGCGTCTTCTGTTCAGCTTTCTTATCTCAATCGTGCCAAACTAAAACATGTGGATAAGATTATCTGTATCGGTACCGATCATCAAGATTCTCTGAATGCTCAGCAATTTGTGGCTAATCATCAAGACTATAACCTCTTCTGGTCTTACGGTATTCATCCCTCCGAGTGGCAGACTAATCGAACATCGATAAATTTTAAAAAACAAATTAATCCGCCAATCGCTATTGGTGAGGTCGGTCTAGATTATCATTATGGCTTAGGCGATCGAGATCAACAAATTAAGCTTTTTGAAGAAATGATTGATCTTGCAATTTTGCACAGTTTGCCTCTGATTTTTCATATTCGTGAAGCCTTTGATGACTTTTTTGCTGTTTTGAATAATTATTCAACTAAAAATTTACGTGGTGTTGTACATTCTTTTACGGATAATAAAAAAAATTTAAAAAAATCATTAGATCAAGGTTTTTATATTGGGGTTAATGGTCTTGCTACCTACTCGACTTTGCCACTTCCTCCACTTGACTGCATCCTTCTTGAGACTGATGCTCCTTTTCTCGCACCAATCCCATTTCGTGGTGAGACTAATGAGCCCAGTTACGTCTATTATGTTGCGGACTGGCTTGCTAATAGACTTCAGTTAGATCTAGCACAGGTTATTAATCAAACTACTAAAAACACCGAAGCACTCTTTAAAATCTAGTAGGAGAAAAAATGAACCAAAAAGTAATTTACTTAGATTATGCCGCTGCCACCCCAGTCGACTCCAGAGTCCTTTCCGCTATGTTGCCGTATTTTTCTGAAAAATTTTACAATCCATCTGCGGCTTATCTACCGGCAAAACATCTGCGCGGGGAGTATGAATTAGAGAGGGGTTTGCTTGCTAATTCCATCGGTGCAAAATCTCCAGATCTCATTATTACCGGCGGTGCCACCGAATCTATCAATCTTGCTTTTACAGTTTTAAAAAATACTTCTGGCCATTGTTTGATTTCCGCCATTGAGCATGCTGCCGTACGCGAATCTGCTAAACACTTTTCAAGTGGTAACTTTAATGAAGTAAAAGTCCTCCCTACTGGACTAATTGATTTAAATGACCTTAAGCAAAAAATACGCGAAGACACAGTCTTGATTTCTATTGCTCTTGTTAATAATGAGCTGGGCACTATTCAGCCACTCTCTGAGATTAGCCGTCTACTTCAGGAGATCAAGCAATCTCGTCTTAAGCAAAATAATCTTACCCCACTCTTTCTTCATTCTGACGCTTCTCAAGCTATGAATCTTTTGGATTTATCGGTGGCTAGACTTGGAGTAGACTTACTTACTATAAACTCTGCTAAAATCTATGGACCTAAGGGCATTGGTGCGCTTTATGTTGCCCGTGGTATAAAGTTATCTCCAGTCGCTTTTGGCGGTGGACAGGAGATGGGTTTGCGTTCTGGTACTGAAAATGTTCCAGCTCTCATTGGTTTTACTATGGCTGCTAAGCTTGCTAAAGAGCATCTGGTAAGTTCTAGGCAAAAATATCAAGAATTTACGAAACATTTTAAACAAATTATTGAAGAAAAATCCATCATTCAGCCACTTTGGCTTGGCGATCCAAAGTATCAATTGGCTAATTTTGTACCAGTTTGTTTTAAAGGGCTAGACGCCGAACGATTAATTTTTAAGCTTGAGGATCAAGGCGTTTATCTTTCTACTGGTGCGGCCTGTGCGGCTTCTAAAGGCCAAAAATCTCATGTGCTCGCCGCAATCGGCCTGTCTGACCAAGAAATTGCTGGCTCCCTTCGTATTACTTTTGGACTCCAAAATCAATTAGAGGATATCAAAAAAGCTGCTAATTTGATTGCTGTAGCCGTCAATCAAGAAGCCTATCGTCTTAACCTTGTAAAAAATCATAGGAAATCGTATGCAGAATAAAATTTTAGCTTATCACAAAGACAATACTGATAAAACCGTTTTTGTCGGAATGTCTGGCGGAGTTGATTCTTCGGTTTCTGCACTTTTGCTTAAAAATGCAGGCTACCAGGTGGTTGGTGTGTATATGAAAAACTGGTCTAGAGATCTCCCCGGTATGAAATGCCCTTGGGCCGATGATCTTGCCGACGCTAAACGTGTTGCTACAAAGTTAGATATTGATTTTCGTATTTTCGATTTTGAAGAAGAATATCATCAAAAGGTTGTTGACTATATGTTGTCAGAATTTAGACATGGCAACACGCCAAATCCTGATATCATGTGTAATCAAGAAATAAAGTTCAAATTATTTTTTGAGGTTGCTAAAGAACAGGGCGCCGACTTGATCGCTACTGGCCATTATGCTAACTCAATTCACGGTAACCTAGAAAAAGCTGTTGATCAAAATAAAGATCAAACTTATTTTCTCTACCGTATCTCGGAAGAAGCTGTAAGGTCAACTATTTTTCCTCTCGGCCATTTTCTAAAGCCTGAAGTCAAGCAGCTTGCTGCTAAATACGGATTGGACAATGCCTATAAAAAAGAGTCCATGGGTGTTTGCTTTGTTGGCGAGGTCGGTATGCATGATTTTCTTAAGGAGTATTTTGCGGTAAATCCTGGAGAAATTATTGATCGAGAAAATAATCAAGTCATAGGTGTTCATGATGGTGCGATCTTTTACACCATCGGCCAGCGTCACGGTCTTAACCTAAGTGGTGGACTGCCGTATTATATTGTTGATAAAGATATGGATAAAAATATTATTTATGTTTCTCACAATATCAATAATCCAAGTCTTTGGACAAATAAGCTGGAGCTCAAAGATCTTTTCTTGCGTCCAGAATATACTGATCACGAAGAGGTCGTTCAGTTACCCACACGTCTTGATATTCGTATTCGACATCGTGCTGCTTTGCAATCTGCAAAGATTATCTTTGGTTTAGAAAATCAAGCAACCCTTGAATTTGATCATGAATTTAAACGTCCGGCTTCTGGTCAATCCGCCGTTTTTTATCATGGTGATGTCTGTCTTGGTGGTGGAATTATAAAATAAAGATAAACAGCTTGATCTAGGTTGTTTTGCTTGTTGAATATCAAGAGGCTTTTTAATAACTACTTTTTAAAGCAGGCTCCACCTTTTTTCTCTTCAAATTCTTGGATAAATTCGTCGACAAATTTTAAAATCCCCGCTTTTTTGATTTTTTCATCAATATCTTTAATCTCGAAATCTGAACCATCCTTATGTTTAGCTGAAACTATCTTTTCACTAGTTGGATCAAACTTTAGCGTAATTGTATCTTTAGTATTTCGACAAATCACGCTGATCGCCCCGTCGCCAGTCAAAGTCTTCTTAACTGTTAAGAATAAAATAATACCGATTATACCAATAACGAATAAGATAATTAGTTTTTTCATACTTTCCCCTGATTACGCTTATTCTTACCTTAACATAGTAACGCTTTTATGTCTAGAAGAGGTCAGTCGGATTTGAGGTATCAAATTAGTTTTCTAGTTTTTAGTGAATAAATGTCCGTGATATAATACATGGCATGAATGCAAGTGAAATCCGCCAAAAATTTCTTGAATATCAGCAAAAACTAGGGCATCAAATCATCGCCCCCGCAAAATTAGTGCTCGAAAATGACCCCACTACGCTTTTTACAGGTTCTGGTATGCAACCGCTCCTTCCTTTTTTATTAGGTGAGCCTCATCCAGCGGGTAAGCGTCTTGCCGATTCGCAGCCCTGTCTTCGTCTGCAGGATATTGAAGATGTGGGAGATCCTAGACACACAACAGTTTTTGAGATGCTCGGTAACTGGTCACTCGGGGATTATTTTAAAAATCAACAGATCCCAGCTTTCTTTAAGTTTTTAACTGAGGGGGTTGGCCTTGATCCTCATAAAATCTATGTCACTTGCTTTATCGGTAGTGAAAAATACGGTATTCCTAAAGATACTGAGGCGGCTGAAATTTGGCAACAAGTATTTAGGGAGGCTGGTGTAGATGCAAGAATTGCAGAGATCGGTAGTGCGGCAGAGGGGGCTAAGCGGGGTATTAAAGAAGGTGAACATATTTTCTTCTATGACGACCATGAAAACTGGTGGAGCCGTGGTGGAGGTGTCGAAACTACTCCGATTGGTGACCCATGTGGGCCAGATTCTGAAGTTTTCTATGATTTTGGTGAAGATAAGCAAGACGTTGCAATGTTTGGTAAATCACATCCAGCCTCCGACGGTGCTCGCTTCATGGAAATTGGTAACCAGGTATTTATGCAGTATAAGCGCAATGAAGATGGTAGCTTTTCTGAACTTAAACATAAAAATATTGATTTCGGCGGTGGACTTGAACGCATCGCCGCTGCTGCCATTGATTCCTTTGATGTTTTTGAGACCTCTCTATTAAAACCACTAATTACTAAAATTGAGGAAATTAGTCAGAAAAACTATAAAGAATATACTGCTGACATGCGCATTATTGCTGACCATCTTCGTGGCGCTTATCTCCTTTCAGCTCAAGGTCTTACTCCTAGCAACCGCAAACAAGGTTATGCCTTGCGTCGTTTAATTCGTCGTGCCATCCTGAGAGCCTTAAATCTTGGTATTGATCAAGACTTTCTTCCTCAAATTATTCCACTCATTGAGATGAATTATCGCGATTTGTCTGATGAAATTTTAAATACTAGAAAAGATGCGCTAGCTGTTTTAATTCGCGAAGAACAAGTTTTCCGAAGAACTTTGGTACGTGGCTTGAAAGAATTACACAAGCTAAAAGAGGCTGGATTGTCAGGCAAAGAATTGTTTATGCTTCAAGATACTTATGGTTTTCCTCTAGAACTTTCAGTAGAAGAGGCTAAAAGGGAAAAGATAGAACTTAGTCCAGACTGGCAGTCTGAGTTCGATCAATGTTTAACCGCTCAGCGTGAACGCTCAAAAACCGCTTCTGAGGGTATGTTTAAAGGTGGTCTTGAAGATCATAGCGAAATGTCAACCAAATATCATACTGCTACTCATCTCTTGCTTGCAGCGTTGCAGAAATTAATTAATCCAAAAATTGGTCAAGCAGGCTCTAATATTACTTCTGAGCGTCTACGTTTTGATTTTAATTTAGATCGTAAATTGACTCCTGAAGAAATCAAGGCACTTGAGGACCAGGTTAACCAATGGATTAGCGAGGACTATCCAGTCAAGTTTGCGGAATATGAAAAAGACTATGCCAGGGATACTTTGCACGCTCATGGCCAGTTTTGGGAAAAATACCCTAATATTGTTAAGGTCTATACGATTGGCGATTTTGAGCATCCAATCTCTCGTGAGCTTTGTGGCGGTCCTCACGTTAAACATACTGGACAGCTTGGCAAATTTAAAATCAAAAAAGAAGAATCTTCCGCCTCTGGAATTCGTCGTATTAAAGCTGTTTTAGAAAATTAAAACGACCTAGTTTTAGTCGCTTCCTAGCTTCATAGCGTATAATTAATAAAAAGTGGAGATATATGGAACGACTATTCAATTATTTTATGCCTGAAAATTATCAACTCGAATTACGTGTTAATAAGGAAACTGAGGAAGTACAAGGACATGTAATTATTCTTGGCCAAACACGGAAAACTGAGCTCAAACTGCACGCTAGAGATCTCAAAATTTCTAAAATTCTCATTGATCAAAAACCAGTAGATTTTACAATTGACTCGGAAAATCAACTTTTGAAAATTAATAACATGGGAGAGGAACAACAAATCACAGTTGATATTCGTTATGCCTTTAAGCTTAGTCACAGTATGATTGGCATGTATCTCTCAACTTACAAAAATCAAGGTAGGGAAGAACGCATTGTTTCTACACAGTTTGAGTCGCACTATGCTAGAATGATGTTTCCGTGTATTGACGAACCTGAGGCTAAGGCTACTTTTGATCTTAAAATCATCGATACTGATATTGAAGATACTATTCTCAGTAATATGCCGATTCTCTCTGAGCGTGTTTTGACCTATACCTCTGTTAATACCGATCTTAATCCTAAGGAAAATGCTAACGCCTTAAATTTGAACACTGAAGTCTCTCGCAAAATTGTTATTTTTAAGACTACCCCTAAGATGTCCACTTACCTTTTAGCGATTTGTATTGGTAAATTTAATAAGATTTCAGGCAAGAATCAGCATGGTGTGGAGGTTACAACTTACGGCGCGTTAAATCAACCAGCTGAGCGTCTTGAGTTTTCTAATCAAATAGCTATGGAGTCTCTAGATTTTTACGATCAGCTCTTCGGTATTCCCTATCCTCTACCCAAATTGGATCAAGTAGCTATTCCGGATTTTGATGCTGGCGCTATGGAAAACTGGGGTTTGGTCACTTATCGTGAGTCTTGTCTGCTTGTAGACCAGAATACTCCACAAGCCACTAAGGAATATATTGCCACCGTTGTCACTCATGAGCTTTCGCACCAATGGTTCGGTAATTTAGTCACCATGCGCTGGTGGGACAATCTTTGGCTAAATGAAAGTTTTGCAAATATGATGCAGTTCTACGCCGTTGATCATCTTCGTCCTGAATGGAAAATTTGGCAAGATTATTTCACTGAAGACTGTCTCTATGCTCTTCGTCGTGACTCTTTAAAGAATATCCAATCTGTTCAGCAGACTGTTTCAGATCCAGCCGAAATTGACAGTCTTTTTGATGGGGCCATTGTCTATGCTAAGGGATCTCATCTCATATTTATGTTAATGCGTTTGATGACTGAGTATAATTTTTTCCAAGGTCTTAAGTCTTATTTTCAGAAATTTCAATATCAAAACACCACTGGTGATGACCTCTGGGTCTGTCTTCAGGAATTTGCCGATTTTAATATTAAGGACATGATGGATTCCTGGATTATGCAGCCAGGTTTTCCACTTATTAATGGCAAGAAACAGCAACGCTTTTTTGCTGATGGCTCTACTGATCAGACTACTTGGGTTTTGCCAAAAATTACTGATGATATGTCTGGTCATTATTTAATTAAATTGTCAGAAGTTGATTTTCAACAGAAAATTCGAGATTTCAAAGACCTAAGTTTTGAGCAAAAGCTAAGATTACTCATCGATCGTAGCCTATTGATGCGTACTCCATATATAAATACTAGTAGTATTCTTGATCTATTGATGGAATTTAAACAAGAAAAACAGGAATCTATTTGGCAAATTATCGTTACTATTATTGCGAATCTTAAAATTTTCTTCCCGCCAACTTCGGAATATTTTCCGCTCTTCCAAAAATATCTCTTCTCGCTTGCTTCCTATAATATTAGAAGATTAGGGTTAAAATCGGACTCCGATACAGTAGACGATTTAAAACTTCGTCCGCTAGTACTTAACTTTGCCATATATGCCGAAGATCAGGGGATTATGTCAAAACTGGCAGCTCTTTACGACCAAAAAATAGGGGAAGCGATGAACTTTGCTAAGGTTTCTCCAGAATTACTTGATACTGTCGTTGATGCGAAATATCGTTTTTCTAAAGAAGCTATCTTTGATCATCTCCTTAATCGTTACCAAAATGAGGCAAGCCCAGTATATAAATCGATTATCTTAGAAAATTTATCTAGTAGCCGTAATCAAAATCATATCGAAAAATTAATAGCTCTCCTAGAAGACCAGGATATTATCCGCTTACAGGACCATGTATCATTCTTAGCTTCACTTCTTTCAAATCACTGGTCAAAGCAACTAGCCCTCACTTGGTTTTATGATCATTGGAATTATATAAAAGAGATCACTAAGAATAAATCTATCGATGACTATGTAAGAATTGTTGGTGCTCGCGTTTCAAATCAGATTGAGGCGGAACAATTTAGAGAGTTCTGTGACCAGGAACGAAGCAATCCGGCTGTTGCTCGTGCTATTAAAATCGCGGAGTACGGTATTAAAATAACCCTAGAATGGCAAAAACGCGAAGCTGATAACATCTATAAGAAAATTCAAACAGTATAAATAATACTGTCAGCTGCTGAGTGTTACGTGTACAGTATCGAGAAATAATATATTCTGATAAAATATAGGAGAGAAAAGAAAAACTAAGGAAATATAAAAAACTTTAAAAATCTTTTAAAAAACCCTTGCGAATTTTTTAAAGTTATACTACAATACTAAACAAGTTCAGCAAGTCAATGAGTTGACCACTGCCATGAAGAGAAAACTGCGAGGTAGTCTCCTTGGGATAACCAGGTGAAGATTTCTATGGATTATCGAATTGATAGTCCACTCATTGCAGAGTTTCAATTAACAATTTGGACAACGATGAAAAATAAATAGACTTGCATCGTATTTATCTGATAAATTCCTTCTCGGATTTAGAAAGATAAGTACAGAATTAGTAATTGAACTTCGATTACTAGTTAAGTCAATGCATAAAAAGGTAAATAAGGGCACTAATAGTGGATGCCTTGACAATCAATACCGATGAAGGACGTAGAACTCTGCGATAAGTCTTGGGGAGCTGAGAGCAAGCTTTGATCCAGGAATTTCCGAATGGGGCAACCTAATACGAGTCATGTCGTATTGCAATTACTTGAACACATAGAGTAATTAGACGGGAACCAGCCGAACTGAATCATCTTAGTAGGTTGAGGAAAAGAGAATAAACAATGATTCCGAAAGTAGTGGCGAGCGAAATTGGAACAGCCCAAACCTTAACATAACCATACGGTTTAACGGCCAGAGTTATGAAAGGGGTTGTGAAATTAGATAATTTTTATGCTGAGTTATTGGAATAATAGTTGTTCGGCTTATATTTATTTCTGAGACCATATGCTCGGCCGAACGGCCTTGAGTGTGTCGAAGAAATAAAAATAAGCCAAATACTACCAATGTTCAGCATAAAAACCAACATCGTTAAATGAGTGGATAATGATAAAATCCTTTAGATCATAGCAGAAGTGTTTGAATGGCACACCATAGAAGGTGAGAGTCCTGTACGCGAAATGGTCTTAGGCATTATATATCTTTTTTCAAGTAGGACGGGGCACGAGAAACCCTGTTTGAATCCGGCAGGACCACCTGCCAAGGCTAAATATATTGATTGATCGATAGCGAACTAGTACAGTGATGGAAAGGTGAAAAGAACCCCGGGAGGGGAGTGAAATAGATCCTG
>CALIXF010000009.1 GCA_938046735.1 uncultured Candidatus Saccharibacteria bacterium
CATCGGCCCTGCCAACTAGTCTTGGAAGTTGAGGTAACTCGAGTTGCTTTAATGCAAGTTCTAAAGTGATGGTTTTAACGGTTTTACCAGTTGGCAGAGGAGCAAAAATAGGTTTCTCACCAGTTTCTTTTTCATTTTCACCAAGTTGAATGAAGCCACCATTACGACCAATTTTGGCGTAAACTTTTTTGTGGGTTTTTGGATCAATACCTAGTTCGGTGGCAGAATTATAGCGGTTAGCCATGGCGGAAGCTCCAACAGTTTCAGCAAATGGAGTATAGAAATCGCGGAGCATTTTTAGACGAGTGAGTTTATGTTCGGCGATCTTATCAAGTTGTTCTTCAATACCAGCGGTAAAATCATAGTCGACAATATTTTTGAAGTTTTCGCAAAGAAAATCAGAAACTAATTCACCAATTGGTGTTGGCAGTAATTTGCCTTTATTAGCGCCGGTCTTTTCTTTAAGTGTAGATTCAGTCATTGAATTTGGAATAGCATCTGGATCTATGACACTGCATTTACCGTGTAAGATAATTTCTTGAATTTCACGTTCAGTACCTTCAGATTCACCTTTGACGACGTAATTGCGTGTCTGAATGGCGTTAATGATGGAGGCGTAGGTACTTGGACGACCAATACCAAGTTCTTCAAGTTTTTTGACAAGAGAACCTTCTGTGTATCTTGCTGGTGGCTTTGAATAAACTTGTTTAGCGATAAGATTATGAAGAGTTAATTGATCACCAATATTTAATTGAGGCAAAAGAGTATCTTTATTTTTGCCGTAGACTTTAAGGAAGCCATCAAAAACTACCACTTCACCCTTAGCACTAAAGGTAAGTTCTGGTTTTTCTGATGGAATGATATCGACATTAGTTTTTGCAACTATTGCATTTTTCATTTGGGTGGCTAAAGTGCGTGTACGGATTAATTGATAAAGTTTCTTTTCGTAATCATTTTTTCCAGCAATTTCTTGAGTAATATTGGTGGGGCGAATAGCCTCGTGGGCCTCTTGAGCACTAGCGTCTTTGGTGTGAAAATGACGAACTTGTAGATAATTTTCCCCAAAGGTTTGCTTGATGAAAGTAGAAATAGATACTAAAGCGTCGTTGGAGAGATTGAGTGAGTCGGTTCGGTGATAGGTAATAAGACCAGCCTGATAAAGACCTTGCGCGGCGGACATGGTGGTTTTTGCACTATAACCGAGACGACTGTTAGCTTCAATCTGGAGAGCAGCAGTGGTGAAAGGCACAGGATTAGCCTTAGTTCCCTCAGTTTGTTCGATATTTTGAACGATAAAATCAGCGGTAGCAAGTTGGGCGAAAAGGTCTTTTACTTCATTTTGATTTTGCGTGGAAGATTTTTCAAGATTTGCATCAAAGATTTCGGAAGAATTAGGGTCGGTGACATTAGTAGTTTGATTAGAAAACTTGCCGGTAACTTTAAAGGTGGATTTTGTGGAAAATTTTTCGATTTCACGTTCTTTTTCAACAATAAGACGAAGGGCTGGAGATTGTACACGGCCAGCGGATTTAGCACCGGGGACTTTTTTACGAACGATATCGGAGAGGTCGTAACCTACAAGCATATCCAATGTTTGGCGGGCTTGTTGGCTGGAGACCATATCCATATCAACAGTACGAGGATTAGCGATAGCGGCTTGAAGAGCAGTTTTTGTAATTTCGTGAAAAGTGATACGGTGAGTAGTTTTAGGAAGTTTTAAGACCTCAAGAAGATGCCAAGAGATAGATTCTCCTTCACGGTCTTCATCAGTTGCGAGCCAGATGGATTCGGCAATTTTTGTAGCCTTTTTTAATTCAGAAATAATATTTTTATGATCAGGATCGATTTCATAAGTAACGGCAAAATTATTGTGGACATCAACTTTGGTATCTTTTCTGATGTGCCCAACGGAGGCCAAGACTTTAAAATCAGAGCCGAGATATTTTTCGATAGTTTTAGCCTTGGCGGGACTCTCCACAATAACTAAGTTCTTTGACATATTTATATATTAGCACGCTTGTCAAGAGTTAGTTCGATTGAGGATTAGAACAAAAAGTTTGAAAAGTCAATAAAAAGCTAAAAATAGACTTGGCAGAATAAAAAACTTATGTTAAAGTATGGATAGAGTGAAGGTTTTTCTGGCAGCTAGATACAGAAAGGATATTTTGCTGTGGGAATAAAAAAACAAAAATTTAGTGGCATAAAAATTATAAGCGGTATGTTAATCGCGAGTTTGATTGCGATGCCAGTACTATTATTGAATGGCGCACCGACATCAGCAGTTTCGCAGTCTGCAACTACAACGGTAAATGTGACTATCGATCCGGTGATTTCGATTACGGCTTCACCAAATATTGAGATGGATATTACCCCTACTGCCTCCGGACAATTTAGAACTGCGAATGGTAATGTGGTGATTTCGACTAATAATGTAAAGGGCTATACAACCTATATTACCTCTAGTACGACTGAAACAAGTTTGAAACAGCCAGGTGCAATGGGCGTATCGGCTGTGATTCCTACAGTTTCTGCAAGTGGATCTTCTATTTCCGGTACTGGATGGGGTTGGTCAAATGATGCTGCTCAGTTTAATCCAGTAAAAGCTACTGGCACGACTGATAACAGTGCAGTTTTTAGTCGAACGACCGCTGCTACGCCTTCTGGCGATAATAAGACTTTGACAATCGGTGCAAGTGCGACTACAAATGTGCCATCTGGTACTTATTCAAATACTTTATTACTAACTGCAGTAACAAACAACTAATATATTATATGTTTGCGAGGAAAATTATTGTTTGTTTTGGTTCTTGAATAGACTTATAAAAAAGAACCCAAAAAGTGGGTTCTTTTTTATATAATTTTTCATAAGAATGTGGAATTTGATTTAATGACAAAGTTTAAACATCAAAAAGCCCCAAGTAAGGGTGGGCATCACTTGGGGCTATTTAACCCTACAACGCATCTCATTTGATACCGGGAGACTCCCCGGAGCGTGACCCACCTCACAAACTATGGGGCCCGCCGGTTATAGGGGTTGCTATGTTCTTAAAGAGGGGACTTTCGTAGTGGAGGTAATACTAATTGACTTACAATCGATAAAAGAAAAATTGTAAGTTGAAAGTCTTTTAAGAACACGCAACTTCTGTTATATTGGTAACAGAAATTATGATTTATTTAGGTGCGGTGTAGAGATCGTGCCTTTTTTGTGCCTCGACCTCTAACTTTTTGAAGTATACCATACAAAAATATATATGTCAATACTTAAAACTAAAGATGATAAATAATCAAGTAAAAAATGGAGGCTATTTGTATGAAAATCAATAGAATTATACCTGAGGATTCGCAGTTTACTGCGCGATTATCTTCTATTGCGCTTAAGCCTAAAAAATTGTATTACTATGGAAAAATGCCAGAGTCAGATGAACGTTTTAAGGAGGTAGAATCTAGATATATCTTTGAAGGACGGGGGCGACCAAAGACGGTGGCTGTTGTGGGGGCGAGAAAGTGTACAGACTATGGACGGGATCAAGCTTATAAAATTGCTTTTGAATTGGCAAAACAGGGTGTGGTGATAGTTTCTGGGCTAGCTTTTGGGATTGATTCGGTAGCACATCGCGCAGCTTTGGATGCGGGCGGAATAACGGTGGCAGTACTAGGTACGCCAATTGACCAGATTTACCCGACTTGTCACAGGGGACTTGCACAAGAAATTATTGAAAAAGATGGATTAATTATGTCGGAATACCCAGAATGGAAGGAGGTTTTAATAAATGAAAAAATGACGAAAATATTGCAATCACAGTCAGGACGCAAGAGTGCTTTTTTACTGAGAAATCGTTTAATTTCTGGCTTGTCAGATATTGTGGTGATCGTAGAAGCGGACCTTAGGTCTGGATCACTTAATACAGCACATCATGCTTTTGAACAGAGTAACTTAGTTTATGCGGTTCCTGGTGATGTGACAAGAATGAGTTCACGGGGGTGTAACAGATTATTGGGAAGAGGTGCGGTAGCTTTTTCTGAAACTGAGGAGATATTATTGGATCTAGGAATTAATTCAAAAAAAGTGATATCGAAAAAGACTAAAGAATTGAAAGGGGATACGAAAAATGAAACGCTAATTTTGGAAAAATTGGGAGAAGGCGTGTCGGACGGAGAAGAGATATTGGAGAGAATTTTGAAGAGTGGAATAATGATGAATGTTTCGGAGTTTACGACAACAGTTTTTGATTTGCAGATAAAAGGACGGATCAAAGCGATGGGTGGTAATCGATGGTTATTAGTTAATTAGAGGAAAAAACTATGCACGATGTTGATTTACCAAAAAGTATTTCAAATACGGATACGGTGAATATCTTGGCAAAAATGGATAAGTTACGTAAAAATCATGCGATGAATGTAGCGAATCGTTTTAACTTAAGTTTGACAGAGGTAAAAATTATGGGTTTTATTAGATGTAATAAATTAAAACGTGGCCTCAGTGATATTCTAGATTGTCATAATATGGGGGAGACTTCACTGTCGCGCTCGATTGCGAGATTAGAAGAGAGATCATATCTTCATCGGCGTAGTCAACAATTTAATCAAAAACGCTTAGATTTGATCGTAGCGGGAGAAGGTAATTTTGTAGCAAGCTATATTGTGATGGAACAGAAGAAATATTTGGATGAACTATTTAAGGGTTTTACACATAATGAACGCGTAGTATTGGGAAAGATGTTATGGAAGATTGATCGTAATATTAGCTATGTCCTTACAGTAAATAAAAATAAACGGGAGCGTTTAAAGGTAGGGTAAAACTGAGTAGCTAATTAATCAATTCAGAGAGGCGGAGAGAAGTCTCAGATAATATTTTAGGAAGTAATTCCCTTTCGGACTCGGTAAAATGTCCTAGGACAAAGTTAACATCGCCAATTTTCTTACGAAGCTCGGAATTACCAGTGCCAATGCGAAGACGTTGATAATCTGTGGTATGAAGATGATTGGCTAGAGATTTGAGTCCGTTATTACCACCATCACTGCCTTTCTCTCGAAAACGTAGCTGGCCAAATTCTAGATTAAAATCATCACAAACGGCAATAATATGAGTAGGATCAATTTTAAAGAAATTGGTACATTCCTTAACAGCGAGGCCAACTTCATTGTAAAAAGTTTGAGGTTTGAGGAAAACTATATCATTGTGTTTTGCCCAGATGGAATGAAATTTTTGACTGGTTTGCCAAGATAGTCCATGGAGCTTAAAAAAATAATCTAACGCGAGAAAACCTATGTTATGTCTAGTAAAATCGTATTCACGTCCAGTATTGCCGAACCCAACAATTAGCTTCATGATGTAAATTATAGCGTAAAATACGAAAAGCCACCATAAAGGTGGCTTTGAAAGGAAAAATTAATATTAAATATATGATGAAGAAATATTTAATATTGTGAGTCTCAATGTTTATCCTTGTCTTTCAACGATAGCTTGAACAAAATCACTGCGTACTACTTCGATATCTTTAAGCTCAATTTGAGCTACCATAGGTAGTCCAGTACATAATTGCTTAGCATAGGAGAGACCATTATTCTGCTTCGATAAACCATGCTGATGAATTTGCTTGATGTCGCCGGAAATGACGACCTTGCAATTTTTCGCGATACGTTTTAATAACATATCAGCCTGATCGGGTGTTTGATCCTGGAATTCGTCGTAGATGACAAACATATCGGAAAAATCTAATCCTCTGGCTGCTTCGACAGGAATAGTTTTAAAATATTTGTCGTAGATTTTTCTAAGCTTGGTTTGTAAATCTTTAAGATTACGTTGCTTGTCGTTAATAGTGGTGTCTTCCAAAGACTTATTGAGCTTTCCATCGGTTAATTTGATGTAGTTTTGAATTGCGTTTTTAATTGGCGCGATATTTGGTTCAATCTTTTCATTAAGGTCACCAGGTAAAAAACCAAGAGTGCGCTGAACATCAATACTACACGGAACTACAGTAGCTTGCAGAAATTGACCTAGGTCACAAGCCTTAATAGCCCCAAGTACAGAAAGAAAAGTTTTACCCGTACCAGCCGAACCGGTAATAAAAACTACGGAAATATCAGGATGAGAGATGGCTTCGGCGTACATAACCTGACCTTCGTTTTTTAGTCTGATGCCAAAATTTTTATAGTAACTTAAATGAACGATTCTATTAGTCTTCTGGTCAAAGCGACCAATATGTCTGTACTGATCGTATGCGAGTGGGGTAGTATCCATGACATTAGATTCGAGCCTTGGTGTCATACTAATAAATTCATTAATAGTAAGAGGTGGTTCATCTGGAAGATACTCTTGCCATATTTGATAGTCAATACCATCTTTGGTACTGAGAAATTCATTGTATAAATCAAGCGGAACGATAGTTTCTCTTCTACCGGTATAAAGGCGGTTTTTAATGCTAAAAGGTTTAGTTTTAACACCTTGAGCGCGGGCTAGAATAGTCACAAGATTATTACAAGTTAAAATTGTGACTTCGGGTATCTGATAGGTAGGATTATGGGAACTGTTCTGCCAACCATTGAGATGTTTATTGCTGTAATTAAAGAATGACCTTGAGATCTTAAGGACTGCTGTAATTAGTTGAGTGGTACGGATCTCTTGGTGTTCGTCTTGATTTTTACACTGATCTAAATCAAACCTTGAATCAAGGGGATCAAACTCTGCATTCGGTAAATTATAATAAACCGAAAAAAATGTATTGGTATGAGGAAAATAGATACCTGAAACTAGATCTTGATAATGACCTGGTTCAGTTTGGTATTTTGTCTCGACCAATAATTGGTGCAGTCTATGAAGTAAATTCTTGGATGTAAAACTATCAAGTCCCTCTTGTTGTTTTTGTTCTTCCAATTCTAAGATTACGGAAGTGGGGATTACAAAATGTTTACAGCTAACTTGCAGATTATTATCTGCGACATGCCAACCCTGACTTGTTGGGATGATTTCCGGACAAGTCAATAGAATACTTTTATCGATAATATAGACAGGATATCGTTCGGTCTGATAATCGATAAAATCACATTCGTAAAGATTACGAATAAAACTGGTGCGGGTTGGTAGCGTGGTCTCTATCTTTTTCATGAGACTCCTCCTTTTTGTAAAAGAACTTAACTGGGTGCTTCTCATGTTTTTGTAAGAAAAACAGTAAAAAGCACCAATTACTGAAAAAGCAGGTAATATACCCACTTGGTGATATTATTGCATAACGATTAATATACACAAGCGTTAGGGAAATGAACTGGAAGTGGTTAGTCTTTTTGTTCGCGATAAGATTTGCGGGGGCCGCTGGCGCGGTCATTATGGAAGGAGAAAATAATTGGAGTTCCGATAAAAGGATAAACTTCACGGATTTTGCGCTCTAAATAACGCTTGTAAGACCAATGAAGTAATTCCATTTCGCGTCCATGAATAACAAACCATGGTGGACAAGTGTCGGTCTGGGTGATGTATTTAAGTTTTGGGTGTGTGTTTTTGAGTCCGGCTGGGGGATGAGAAGCGGTAGCTTCATGAAGAATTTTATTAAGATCAGAAGTCTTTATCTCAGTATGTCTTGCAAGGTCAATTTCAGTAACTAATTCAAATAGCTTGGTGATATTTTTGCCAGTTTCTGAACTAGTAATGAGAACTGGAGCAAATGACAAGAAATTGTAATCACGTTCGAGTTGATTAAGAATATGATCAATTTCGGTATATTCGACAGTTCTAGTTTTATCTTCAAAGTTTGAGGTGACTGGCGTGGAATTATCAAGGAGATCGGACTTAGTTAAAACCATAATGATTCCTTTGCCGGCTTCAATAATCTGTCCAGCGAGGGATTGATCAAGTTTAGAATGAGGCTCCTTAGAATCAATGAGAAGTGCGCAGATGTCGGCCTCTTCAATGGCAGCCAAGGTGCGGATAGCTGAAAACTTTTCAATGCCAACTTCGCGTTTGCCAGGTTTTCTAAGTCCGGCGGTATCAAGAATCTCAATAGTTTGCCCCTTGAATTTAATGCGAATACGATTAATATCACGAGTTGTTCCCTGTTTTGAGCTAACAATGGCTTGTTGTTTTTGGCCAAGGCGATTAAAAAGGCTGGATTTACCAACGTTTGGACGGCCGATGAGGGCAAGTTTAATTAGAGGGTTGCCATTTTCATCAAGATTGATTTTGGAATCGTCGGCGGTTTCAGTTTTAGGGGTAATCTGAAGTTTTTGGAAGATATGCTGTTTAAGATTGGCGATACCAAAACCGGTAGTGGCAGAGGTTTTAAAGATTTCGGTTTCTTTGATGCCGAATTTGAGATACTCAAAAGAATCGAGAGACTCTTTGAGGTCGGATTTATTAAGCACGAGAAAGACTGGCTTTTTGGATTTTAGTGCGGAACGAGAAATCTCGAGATCGCGAAAATCGGGATATTTGGTAGAATCGATAGTGACCAAAATGAGGTCGGCAACTTCAATCGCGTCTTCAATTTGATCCTGGATGGATGCTTCAAAATCATCTTCAGGATTCTTGAGACCAGCGGTATCAATAAGGGTGAAAGCATTATCGATGGTTGCAATTACATTGTCGCGAGTAGTGCCGGCCTCACGAGCGACAATAGCAATATTTTTACGGGCCAAACGATTGAGAAGGCTGGATTTGCCAGCATTGGTTTGACCGATTAATGCCACAATTGGAAGCTTTTTCATGAGAATATTTTAGCATAGGACTATTAACTTGTAAAATGTGAAAAATATGGTGTAACTCTAATACGATATTTATTATTCATGATGTCGAACTGCAGTGTGTTATTTTGGATTTTTTGGGATATGTACTTTATTTTTTAAAAAATATAAATAAAAAGAACCGCTCTTGCGAGCGTTTCTGATATAAATATCTTGCTGTGGTGATTCCGGCGGGAGTCGAACCCGCGATTTTCTGGATGAGAACCAGACGTCCTAGACCACTAGACGACGGAACCAGTATATTAAAATTAACATTTTATGGGTGAAAAGGCAAGAGAAAAATGGGAGGGTATGAAAATGGAAAATATATTTTTTAAGCCCTTTAAATATTAGTCACAATCAAAAGTACGATCTTTATAGTCGAGATCATCAAGTTCAGCAAAGGTGCGAGGCTTACCGCTCATGCCAAGATCAATACCGTTGTTTTGACGACGAAAATCTTCATCAGACATATTACCTAAATTATCTTCATCCCCTTCATCCTCAAGATGATCATCGTCGCTAGGATCATTTTTATCGTAAGTAGTATGATCAAAGTAATCTGGCTGATTGGCGCCAGAATCCCAAGAATCTGCATTTGTGTCAACGGTCTCTTCAAAGACTTCAGACATTTTACTATTTGGTTCACCAATATTGGTGCGATATTGACCACTCATGCAAAACTCCTGATTATTTTGAATTGATTATAACAAATTCTGAGTTTAATCGTAAGAGATTTTACCGTAGCTTTCGGGGATGGCGGAAATCCAGGTGCGACCAGGTTTGAGTTTGATAATTTTGCCATTAGAATCTTTAAAAATAATTTGTGAGCTTCGATCTGATTTATGCCAGCTACCTTCAAAAACAGTGCCGTTTTGGAAAATATAAGCAGAACCAGAACCAATAGTGGTAATATCTTCATGATAATGATCTAATGGACTGGTGCGCTGTTTGACACGCATGACGATAACAACGTCGGGATTAATCTGAGTGGGGGCTGGACAATCAAAATGTGGAGAGGGTTGCTCTTTTGTGTGTTCGCAAGTGTAGGAAAGATGTTTTTCGCCGTTTTGGAAACTACGAAAGTAAGTATCAGTATTTTGATTATAGAGATAACTCACATTGAAATTCGCTTGCCAATTGAAGTTAATGTGAATGTTGGAAATCTGTTTATGGGTGGGAGTAGTTTGTTCGGTTTGTTCAGTTGATTTTTGAACGAGTTGTTGTTGATTGGTGGATTCTTCAGGAGTAAGCCTAGGAAAAGACTGAGGGTGTGATCTTAAATCGTTTTCTTTTTCGCGGTGAAACCTGGCGAGGAGCGATCCAGAAGTTAAAAGATTATTGGGGGCATAATAGCCTAGGAAACCGGAATGTGTCCAACGGCCGCTACTTCGCCACATATAGGTATAAGATTCTGAGAGATGTTTATAGCCGGTACTAACGGCAGAAAGGGCGTCATCGGCGCCACCGGCATGAACAATGGTGCAATCAAAAGGAGAATCCCAATCGAGATGATAGACTCGGAGTGAACGAATGGGGCCAATGGCACTTTGATTGATCGGATTTTTAAAGATAGCTGCAAAACGAGTGATGCCAGCTTCGGCAATAGCTTCAAAAACAATACTGGCCGAATTAAGTCCAACTTGAGGTCGAGCACCATCTGCACCGTTGGGGATTTGGATACAGAAAATAGGCTCAGAATTAATGTCATTTGCAATCTGCTCTGCTTGTTTTATTGTCAATTTTTTGGGTTTTCCGGTTTCATCTAAAATTGCAGTACCAGATTGATCGTATTGAGTACCAGAATGAGAAATTGCTTCACCAGTTAGGTTGTCATAAAACCAAGTTGGAGTACCTTCGACTTCGGTGAGCTGTTTAGGGTCAGACCCCGGAGTATTAGTTGTATTTGATAATAGTAGAAAAATCACACTGGTAATAATTATAAGTAAAAGGATAACAGTAGTAATGCTGAAAATTAATTTTTTGGGAAAAGACTTTTTATTAGATGATTTTTTTAGGTCCTTTTCATTTATAATAAGATCTTCTACGGTTTGAGCTTTTTCTACTTTGGTTGGTTGTAGATTTTTGTTTGAAGATTTTTGTTGTTTTCCCACCTGTTGACTCCTTAATTATTAGAAAGGGCAGTACGAACCCTGTTTAATCTAGCAAGTGTGCGATTTTTGCCAAGAACACGAAGAGTAAGATGAAGTGCTGGACTGAAAGCAGCAAAACTAACAGCAATGCGAATAAGACTAAAAAATTCTGCGGGTTTCTTTTCGGTTTTAGTAAGTAAGTTGTTAAGAACATTTTGAAGATTGTTATCGGTCCAGTCGGTATCTTCAATATCATTAAGAACTTCGATAGCTTCAGTCAATAAGTTAATTAATTCAGTTTCGGAGTATTTTTTTAAGAATTTACTACCAGTGATCATTGAAAGATCGATGACAGGGTCTTCAAAAAAGTAAGTGGTCATTGTGCGAAGATCGGAGAGAGTTTTTAATCGATCATAGATGATGGATAGGACGGATTTTTTATATTCAAGGGTTTCTTGTTGAGCAGAAACTGGCCAGAAATCGATAGGTTTAAAAAGATCATAACGAGAAAAATCTTCTGAATCTTCGGTTTCACAGGTTCTAGCAAAGAGCTCATTAATTCCCTGCTCGGTGGCAATTTTGCGAATCCATTGTCCGTTCATCCAAAGAATCTTTATCTCATCAAAACGAGCCCCAGAATTTTGAATGCGGTCAACTGAAAACTTTTCAATTAATTCGGGTAATGAGTAAATTTCTTGCTCGGTGCCATCATTCCAACCAAGACAAGCGAGGTAATTAAGTATAGCTTCAGGAAGAATGCCGTCATCACGATATTCGGTCACTGATTTTGCTCCATCACGTTTGCCAAGTTTTTTGTTTCCAGTCGGAGCTAAAATGTGAGGTAGAGAAACAAAGAGATGTCTTGGGAAATTAAGAGCATCGTAAAGTGCTAGATAATTTGGAGTGCTGGAGAGATATTCTACACCACGAGTAATGTGGCTACATTCCATTAAAGTATCGTCGATGATGTGGGCAAAGTTATAGGTTGGCATACCATCTTTTTTGATTAGAATAATATCATCGCAAACTTCGGGTCCAGTATGAATATCTCCCATTACTTCATCATGCCAGCTGTATTCTTTAGGGATAGTTTTGAAACGAATAGGTAAGCCTTCTTTCCATTCAGGAGAATTTTTGGGGCGATGATTACGATAAAGATAAGGTATCTTTTTGGCCTCATCTTCTTGGCGATATGCTTCAATTTGTTCACTAGTAGTATCATCGGCATAAGCGCGACCGTCGGCAATTAATTTTTTAGCCCATTTTATGTAAATATCTTTTCTTTTGGACTGGACATACGGAGCGAAAGGGCCACCTTTGATAGGACCTTCGTCCCAGTCAAGATGAAGCCAACGCATGGTGTCAAGAATTAGTTCGGTTGCACCTTCTACAAAGCGAGCCTGATCGGTATCTTCAATGCGAAGAATGAATTGACCACCAGCTTGCCTAGCGATCAAAAAAGGATAGATAGCACTTCTAATATTGCCAATATGGATATAGCCAGTTGGACTAGGAGCAAAACGGGTACGAGTTTTCTTCATGATAGATCTAGTATATCACTTTTGATTACTAGAGAGAAGTTACGATATTTTTGATCTGTTTTTTAGAGAGTTCACCTTGGTGATTGATGATTTTATAGACGATACCAGCATTAACCCAGGTAGCATTGGATCCGTTGATGTAGATAGTAATTCCCTGTTCCCTGATTGAATCATAATTTTCACCCCACTTTTGTTTGACAAAGCGGTTTAGGAGAGCAGTGCTATCCCAGGGGAGTTTTTCTTCGGTGAGAGTGAATTTGGCTTGATTTGGGCCAACAAAATCCATAGCGACGCTGTTATCTTGTGCAGTATAAACGCCAGAAAGACGATAGTCGCGTGGAATATAGTTTGGATAGGTAGCCTGAATTCCGGTTTGCATGGCGGCAACTTTAACGGAGATATCTGGCATATTAGATTGAACGACAAAGAAGAGGGCGGCGACTACAGCGGAGGAACAAAGAAAAGCAAAGAAAATACGAGCACCTTTTTTATGATGTTTAGCCAGTGAACTCGTGGTTTTAGGAGGGGTTTGTACGGATGCTTTAGTTGTTATAGTGTTTTTCTGATCTGGTTTCTTGATATGTTTAAACGCAGATTCGACTGAGGAGACTGTCATATTGGAAGCAGGAATTTTAGATGGGGCTTGTGTTTTTTTGTCGAGCGGTTTGGGTTTTTTGAGGGGTTTAGCAATGGATTGTTCAATTTCTGCAAGAGTTTTGGCAGGAGCTTTAAATGTTTGACGTTTTTTATATGAGTTTGTAAAAATTGCCGCTGGTCTAATGGCTTGATTGAGTGTTTCTTGCTCTTGTCTGGAGACTAGAGCAAATGCGTGATCTATTTTAGCTTGTTGATTGAAGATAGGAGCAGTTGAAGAAGCGATGCGAGCGGTAGGAGTAGCTTGACGAGTGTTTGTAGCAACGGAAGTGTCGTCAAGAACTGTAATTTTCTTTGGTTCAGGGGTAGTAGTAACAGGAGCCTTAGAAACAGAAATAGAGATAGTCTTTTTGGCTAAAGGTTTTGCAGGGGTTTTATGTTTAAAAGTAATATTAATGGAATTATCATTAGGGGAGGTTTGGATGGAGGATTGCTTTTGAATGGGAGTATACGATTGTGTATTGGCATACGAGACAGTGGACTGCGAGGATGTTGATTTTGTGAGGTTAGAAACTGGACGACGTACGTAGCGACGGTTCAAGGTAGCGGATGCTTGAATGTTATGATGAGTGCGTCTACTTGAAATTTCTTGGGTATGTAACTGTCTTTGCATGTTTATCTTGTCTTCCTCACTCTTTTATTACGCTTGTAGTTATTATAAACTATATCGGTTTGGAAAATCAATACTAATTAAATTTAGAAAAGTTGTCATGCTATAATGAGATTAATATGGACATTGAAAAACGTAAGCGTAATAAACTGATTAAGATTATTTTTGTAGATATTATCATGTCGCTTGCTGTGGTGGGGCTAGTTTTTGTACTTGTAGCAATAGTGGAGGGGTGGCGACTGGGGTCCAACTTGAAGTTAGAACAAAACGGTATGGCACAGATTGAATCTTTACCAACTGGGGCAAAGGTTGTAATTGATGGTAAACAAGATTTTAATGAAACTAATATTTCTAAATTACTATCAGCTGGCGAACATGAAATTACTTTGTGGAAAGAGGGTTTTGATTCTTGGACAAAGAAAATTAATATTGCCCCAGGATTATTGACAAGATTGAAGCATCCACGTCTTTTTAAACAGAATAGAATAACGGAAGAAGTGGCAAAATATTCAAGTTTACGTTTTCTATACGCTTCTCCAGATCACCGAAGTTTATTGGCTGCAATTGATGACACGACGAAATGGTATTACATGACAGCCCTTGGTGCAGATAAGGTTACTATAGAAGAAGTGGATGTAAAGAATATTTTCTCTGGCACAGGTGATGGTAAATTCCCTGGCGAAATTTCGCAAATTACTTGGAACGAGACAAGCGAAAAAATACTTATGCAGGTGAAGAGAGGCGAAAATTCTGAGTGGGGAGTGATTAATTTGAAAAAAGTAAGCGAAAGTATAAATTTAACGCAGGCGATCTTAAAATATACGGAAAAAAATGCAGAGAAAAAAACTGATGGAGTTTCCGGAAAACAAATTACTGAAGTAAAAAGAAACCTAACACAAGTTGTGATTAGTGATGCGACGGCAAGTAGATTTGTTGCATTGATTGATGGGGCTTTGAGAGAAATTGATACTTCGATGAAAACGTTTTCGGAAGCATATTTGAAAAATATTGCTAAGTTTAAGATGTCTGGTTCGCAAATAATTTATCTAACAAAACATGAGAAAGATAAACGTCAAGTAGGAATTTATCGTTTGGGAGATAAGGGTGGAATTGATATTGAGGTTATTGTCCGTTCAAAAAAAGATGCGGTGGTAGGGCTGGCTCTTTCTGAGTTTGATAGTAAAAAATATTTATGTGTTACGATAGATGAACAGTTGACGATCTATCGTGCTAATGAATACCCGACTTATGGTAATAATGATAATAACTTTGAGAAGATTAGTGAAGAAAAATTGGCTTTTACACCAAATGATCTTGTGCGATCGGATAATGGTGAGTTTTTTATCGCGAAGAGTGATAAAAAATTTATGATTTATAATCTTGATCTTGAGGAACTGAGCTATGTAGATCACCAGAATAGTAATATTTCGTGGCTAGATAATTACTTGATATTTGATGTGGTTGATGGCAAAATGGAGGTGTTTGATTTTGATGGTGCTAATCGTCGTACGATCTTGAGTAAGAATGTAGCTGCTGGATTTGATGCAGTGATCAACTCAAATAATCGTTATTTGTACTATGTAGTGAAAACTGATAATGGATACAACTTGCAGCGAGATAAGTTGATCTAACAACTTCTAAGCTGAAGAAAATATTTTAAGTTTAGTTATTCAAATTTTAGCATCTAATTTTGCCTAATTGAGGATATCTTAATTTGATTGGCCGGTTAACCAGCGCCAAATGCGTTCAAAGAAGGAATAGTCGTTAGCTGGCATAACCTGATTAGCGGTCTTGGTATTATTGTTAGTATTTGTCTCGGTTTGAGTATTTTCGGCAATATTCGGGGTTTCAGCTTTATTGTATGAAGGGTTAATTTGTTCGGCAGTGACTAGGAGACGATAACGGTCGGTACCAAGCGGAGTGCAGGTAATGAGGGTAAGTAATGGTTTGTCGGTAGGACGAGTGAGGGCGGCAACATTGGTTGGTTCAACTGTTTCACGTTTAAAGACTTTATAAGTATAACGAACCGAATTGTAATTAATATAAATTAAGTCTCCATCAACAAGACGTTCAAGTCCAGAGAAAATAAATTTATACTGATTATTACTATAAATGTCTCCGGCTGAGTGCCCAGAGATAACGAGATTACCGATTTGTCCAGGCATAGCATCGGCCCCAGGGATTTTGAATTGAGCAACCCCACGATTCATTGCATCGTTAATAGTGGCGGTGTCGGTGGCAAGATTATAAAGAACTGGAACGTCAACATTGAGCTTAGGGATGAGGAGTCTTGGATCGGCACTAGGAGCCTCGGAGACGGTGGGATCAATAGCGGTGATGCCAGTATCTTTAGTGTTCCCTGGTGCAATGTAAGCCATGATTGGAGCGAAAATGAGACGATTGTATTGTAGAAATAGAATAAAAAGTACAGAAAAAACGCCAGCAAAGAGTGGAACGAGCTGCTTATGTCGTTTGGAGAGCTTAAAACTAGAGTTGGCCTTTTGACGGATCTTCTCGCGTAAAGTGGTTTCTACTTGCTTGGATTCGGTAGCATTTCCAGAAATAGTATCTTGAGAGAGGACTTCTTGAGGAGTTGCGGTGTGGTTCGAAATCTTTGTTTTTTCATTTTCAATATATTTCTGGGCAGCTTTAGCATAGTATTCACTGTAATATTTTTGATAATAATTTTGCCAATCAGAGTGATATTTTTGCCAATTATTAGTTTGATTATTGAGGTTAATAGGAGTTTGTTTAAGTGAACTGCGATTTTCGGTATTGTATTTCTGGATTAGACTACTGCGAAGAGTTTGTTCGCCTAAAATGCGATGTTCGACTTTGTGCTGATTATTATGTAGAAAAGAGAGAGCAGCAAAGGATCGGCTAGTTTGTTGAAGTTTATTTAATGGCGAGTTGTGAGCTGTAGAATTTTGGACAGCAGAAACAGGACTGTTATTAGAATAAGCAGCCAGGACTTTTTTGCGAGCGAGCTCAGTGACAGTTTGCCTTTGTCGATCGCTGGAAGATAACCCACCATCTTTTGGATTCATGTTTTAATTATAACATTGAAGATCGCGTCTAACAAAACTATTATTAAGAAAATGGGTTTTATGGTAGAATAGTACAGAGGGCGAATGGCGGAATTGGTAGACGCGCCAGACTCAAAATCTAGTTCCAGCAATGGAGTGTGGGTTCGATTCCCACTTCGCCCACCAAATACGGCCTGAATGGTCGATTTTTTGTATTTTTGATAAAAAATAATGGTTTTGACAAAATTAGACATTTTAATTACAGTGACCTAGATCTTGTTATTTGTTATAATGAAAACAGTTTTTGGAGGTGGTAGAAAATGGGAAATAAGAAACAGATAAATCGAACCGTAATTGTTGTTTGTGGTGTGCTACTGGGGATTTTATTGATTGCGTTTGGAGTTTATCAAAACATGAATTCAGAATACACGAAATTAAATATTCCTACTGCCGAAAAGCTCCAAGAAAAAATTAAGAATAGCTATCAAGAAATCGACAATTTAAGAAAAGAGATGCTAGATGAGTATGAAAAAAATGGTGAAACGGCAGAATATCGCGCTAAATCTAGACAAATTCAAGAGAAAGAGGCAAATCGTGCGAACTTGGAAGAAAGGTTATTGAAAATTAATAAACGTGAATATGACAATATTAAAAATGAAGCAATGGGAAAATCAATGCCATTATTTATTGGAGGAATATTAATCATTGTAATGTCATTAGTAGTATCGGGAGTATTATTCTCGATTGAACAGAAACAGAAGAAAAAATAAGTATGGAAAAAACGAAAATTGAACAGAGAGAACTAGGCTTAAATGAAGCGGAAGTGCAAGAAAGGAAAGCAGCTGGGCTAATCAATAAAGCAGTGGAGGCACCATCGAAAACGATTGGTGAAATTATCGCTTCCAATGTATTTACCTATTTTAACTTTGTTTTTTTGGTACTTGCAGCATTATTAATATCAGTGCGTTCGTTTCGAGATCTGAGTTTTTTACCATTAATTTTTATTAATTCCCTGATTGGCATTTTGCAAGAGTTGCGAGCAAAGCAGATTTTGGACAAATTAACAGTTCTAAGTGCGCCAGAAATTAGTGTAATGCGAAATGGTGAGGAAAAGATCATAAAGACACATAGTCTTGTAATGGATGACGTGATGGTTTTAACTTCGGGTTTTCAGATTCCGGCGGATGCGATCGTGATTGACGGTGAGGTTGCGGTTAACGAGTCATTATTGACTGGCGAGTCTGATGATATTGTAAAAAAACAGGGGGATGAGCTGTTTTCAGGTAGCTTTGTGGTATATGGGAAATGCTATGCAAAAGTAATAAAGGTGGGGAGCGAATCGTATGCTGCAAAATTAACAATGAAGGCTAAGGCGATTAGAGTTGGGGAGCAATCAGAGATTTTGCGTTCGTTAAATAGCTTCGTTAAACTGGCAGGGATTGCCATCATTCCTATTGGTATTATTATGTTTGGACAACAATATTTCCTGCAAAGTGCTACAGCAAAGGTAAGTATCCAAGCGATGGTGGCGGCAATTATGGGGATGATCCCAGAAGGGCTATTTTTATTAGCATCAGTAACACTGGTACTTTCAGCAGTACGTTTGGCGCAGAAGAAAGTTTTGGTGCACGACATGAAATGTATCGAGACTTTAGCACGGGTCGATGTATTATGTGTGGACAAAACCGGTACGATTACGAGTGACAGGATGAACGTTGAGCGAATTGAAGAAATCGAAAGTATGGGGAAAGAAAATCGGGTAATTGATGTTTCTCGTGAATACTTTGAGCCTTTGCTTGCAACATTAGTCGAGGCACAGGCTGACGATAACGAAACCATGCAGGCGATAAAACGATATTTTAATAATAAAAAGATAACAAATGAAGTGCGAAAAAAGCTTGCTAATGCAACTGGATCGATAGTGAAAATACTGGGTTTTTCATCCAAATATAAATATAGTGGCGTTTGTTTTAAGAAAAAGACTTTAGTAATAGGTGCACCTGAGTTTGTCCTGAGAGATGATTTTAAAAAATATGCAAAAACGTTTAACCAATTTACGGAGAAAGGATACCGAACTTTAGTATTTGGTGAATATCAGGGATGTTTAGAGACGAAAAAAGATGATGGCGAAATGAAGCTAACCGAAAAAGTAGTACCGTTACTTGTTATAGCGCTTTCTAATGAGATTCGCGCAACAGCACCGGCAACTTTTCAGTATTTTAAGGAGCAAGGCGTAAAAATAAAGGTGATTTCTGGTGATAATGCAAGAACAGTGTCTGAAGTCGCAAAAATGGCCGGAGTGGAAGGGGCGGAAGAATATATTGATATTTCAACCGTGAAGGATACTAAGGAATTCAAGGCGGCAGTCTTAGATTATACTGTATTCGGACGAGTGAAGCCAGAAGAAAAATTAAAAATGGTGAAGATTTTGAAGGCTGCTGGGCGTACGGTGGCAATGACGGGAGATGGTGTAAATGATGTTTTGGCATTGAAAGAAGCCGATTGTTCAGTGGCGATGGCGTCTGGTTCTCAGGCTGCCGTGCAAGCTTCACAGCTAGTGTTATTAGAGTCTGATTTTGCGAAAATGCCGGCAATTGTAAAAGAGGGGCGTCAGGTAGTAAATAATCTGGAAAGGTCTGGTTCCCTATTCTTAGTCAAAAATATCTTTTCGTTTATTGGAGCAGTTTTATCAATTAGTTTTGGAATGATTTATCCATTGTTGCCAACGCAAGTTTCTCTCGTGACAATGTTTACGATTGGTGTACCGAGCTTCTTTTTGGCGCAGATTCCAAATCAGAACTTAATCAAGGGTAACTTCATCCTTAATGTTCTTTCAAAGGCGACGCCGGCAGCCATTACTAATGTGGTAGTAATCTGGGCTCTAGTCTTTGTGACGCGCGCATTAAATATAAATCGTACTGAATTAGGGATGTTATGTGTTTTGGCTTGGGAAGTTGTAGGATTAGTTTATCTTTATCGAGTTTGTCGACCATTCGATAGTATTTGGAAGAAATTAATCGTGGGGGGGTGTGGATTTGGTATGATTTTCTGTATGATTTTCTTACAAGATTTATTTGGAGTAACTTTTGAAATTTCTTATCTTGGATGGATTATCTTTGCTGTAACAGCATGTCTAGTGCTTCCAGCGATGATTTTCTTTGAACGGTTACTTGCAGTAATTTATTATAAATTCTTTATTGGGTTTGTCCAAGATAAGATAATTGAGAAAAAGATTTTTAGAAAATTTTAGATATAAGGAAAAACTTTATTTACTATAGAGCTCTAAAAGTTTTTTAATTTGCGTTGATTCTAGGACGGCTGATCTTGATTTTAAAGTTGCTCGACTCATTAATTGAATTAGTTTGGGTTGTTCAAAGATCTGGTCTAGACAATGGCTCATAGCTAGGACCGACTCGTCGACTGCTCTAATTCCACCGTGTTTTGGGACTACTTCTTGCATAGCGGGATCAGCATAGAGAATTGGGAGTCCGCAAGCTACGGCTTCAAGAATGGTCATACCCTGAGTATCAAAACCATAAGAATTGATAACGGAGAGATGTTGATTTTGCATATAGGTGAAAATTTGTTCATGTGGAATTAGGCCAAGAAAAATTATCTTAGATTCCTTTAGATATTTTGTAACATATTCTTTAGCTTCTTGCATTTGGTTGCCATCACCTATGATGGTTAGTTCGATCCTATTAATATACTTGGAATTTTTTACGGACTCGAGAAAAGGAAGGATACGTTTTTCTTTAGAGACGCGAGAACTCCAGATAATGCGAAGATTTTCATTTTGCTGAAAAATCCGAATTGAATAGTCGATATTTTGTAGTTGTTGGTCATCAACGCCATTAGAGATAACATGAATTGGTTTTTTGACGCCATAATGTTTGAGATTTTTGGCGAAATGGGCAGTTGGAGAGATAACGGCATCGGCTAAGTTGGCCTGCCTAATCATAAGTTGCCACATATTCTTACAAGCAGAATTTTGAATTAAGTAGGTATCTTTGTTTGGTAGATCTGGATTTTGATTAGAAAGTCTAACAAGACTGATTCGGTGCAGGGTATTTAAAAGATTTGCAATGATGAATTTGGTTGGAGATGACAAGTTGGTATTAATAGCAATATCTTCGCGACCGTGCATGGTTTGGATCAGTTTGATATGATATTTTTTGGCAAGTTTAACTCCGGCAATACTGCAACTAGCTTCATAATGTACATGAATAAGATCGAAGTGGTTGGAAAAAATTGGATAAAGTTTATTCAAAAAACGTAAGATCGTCTGGGGTCTTTTAGCGAGTGGGGCTTGATTGGGACGCAAGAATCGATGTGTGGGAACGATACGTAGAGTTTTGTCAGTATTCTTTGTTTGATTCCCTGGACAAAAGATGGTTACTTGGTGTCCAAGTTGTTCTAAGGCAACTTTTTGCGCTTTAATTGAAGATGGAATGCCACCTGGAATTTCTAAAAAGACGTCTGTAAAGAGGGCGATGCGCATTACCAGCCGCCGCCTCCGCCTCCTCCGCCGCCGCCACCGGAGAAACCACCTGAGAAACCGGAGCCGCCAGAACTGCCAGGAAAATTGACGGAACTGGAAAGGCTACTATTTAGACTGCGGAAGCTTGAATCTGAGAGATTAAAGTAGAGTGGAAGAGTAATATCTCTCTCGTCGACTAATTGATAATATCGTTCAAGGGATTTGCGCCAAGACTTTTCTTGTCCAAAAATAATAGCATAAGGTAAGAGCTTTTCGTAAAGTTTGACGATTCCCTCGTTTGTGATATCAGCACCTTCAACGCTTTGTAAGAATCTTAGACGATCAGTTTCGGCCATTTTAATGTAAAGTTCAAGACCAGCAAGATAATTGGCTTTTTCGAGTCCTTGGTTGGTATATTTAATATACTGACAACCAATGGCTGCACCGCATGAAACGATGAGGAAAAAAGCTGGTATCATATAAAAAGTGATATCGAGAAGAACTTTATTTTCTTTAACGGCAACTGAGCTATATTCACCAAAAGTATTGATAAACCATTCTTGGTTAATGACGGTAGCTAAAGTAATTATAAAGACAACAATACTGACGGTGAATAATTGTAATATGAGTCGCCAATTTATTTTGTCCCAGAATTTAGTTTCTGGCTCGAAATCTTTTTTATTTTGAAGAGAAGTTTCAATATCGGTATTAAATTGGTTATAGAGGGTGCTAAGAGTACTACTATAACTATGGGTTTTAAGTTTAATTACTTGATCTTGAGAAAGTTGTTTAATGCCACCATTCATAATATTAAGCAAAGTAAGTTGTTCTTTTGACAAACCCTTTAGATCCTTAATGCGAATAGCCCAAGATTCTTTATTAAAGAGTTTCTTCTTGTTGTTTTCGATCTTGATGATCTCAATCTTCTTTTGTATGGCAAGCTCAATTACGGAAGCAACTTTAGGATTTTGTGCTGGCTTTAGATATAAACTGGCAACTTCGGCAATAGTGTAATCTTTGAGCGGCGTAAATTGTGGGGCAGTAAGGAGGTGCTTGTAGAAACGTCGTTTAGGGGCGATTTTTTTAAGATATCGACGGATAATCAGGAAGATTGCAATAATTATTGCTAGTGTCATACCACCAAAGGCAAAGTAGGCTATGTAGCTGATGCGAGTGGGGGTTGGCGTGAAAGTATTTTCTGAAAAGGCAATAGCAAAGGTCATTCCCTCTCCCCGAGAGAGATTTTTTGTAGCAAAAGTATAGCCATCAGTAGTTTCTTTTACGTTAGTGCATTTATCACGAGAACCATAACTACCACTTAAACAGATGTAATCGTTATAAAGCTCTGGTAATAAATTTTTATCGACGTGTACATTGGCGATTGCAATTCCAAAAGGTTGTTTCCAGGCATTACCATTGGTATTCCAATAGATTTCTTGGAATTTATGTACTGTATCTTTTTTATCATGATCGGATTTCTTTAGTTCGACATTGTTTGCGACATTTTCAAAGTTGTATTCAATTGTATAAGTTTGTTCTCCTGTGACGTAAGTTTTTTCATTGCCAATCTTGAGAATAATATTGCCATCAGTAAAAGAGGTAGTATAGGGTTCATCGCTGCCATTACGTTTAACTTTGGCTTGAAATTTGGAAGGGTTTGAAATGACGATGTTTTTACCACCATTGCTAGTGGCTGGAATAACACGTTTAATCCCATGGTTTTGATTATGATCTGGAAATTCTGCAATAAGAGTTTCGATAACATGCATCTTAGCAAGCTTATTCTCGTCACGAGTAATGTAGTAATCACCAGTGAAGCTCTTGAAGATAAAATTATCGGCAATATTATAATCATTACGATGACGTTTAGCACCAACTGGTGGTGTTAGGATAATAAGGGAAACTAGGCTAATGATAAGAGTAAATTTGAGAATATTTTTAATTTGCCGAATCATAGTTTAAGTATAACAAACTATGAGAGATTTGTCGGTATGCTATTAATGGCTTTTTTGATGACATTAATAGAGGATTGGAGCTTAAGTGATTCCACTTCGGTGAGTTCGGTATCAAGGCGATGAATTATACCCTTTCTTCCTACCACAGCTGGGAAACCAAAAAAAGTATCAGAGAAAGCATCATAGGTGGAAACTGGTAACACTCTACATTCGTCATTAAAAATGCAGTTAACGATACTAGTAACACAAGCCCCAATACCATAATAGGTTGCGCCTTTTCTTTCAATGATCTTATAGGCTGTAAGTTTGGTCTCTTCTTCGATAGTGGAGAGATCGGCCTTTTTGAGTAATTTGTGAATTGGTTGTCCGCCTACATTTGCAGAAGACCAGATAGTGAATTCGGAGTCACCATGTTCACCTATTTGATAAGCGTGAACGGATTTTGGGGAGACTTTAAGTTTTTCGGCTAAATAATAGCGGAGACGGGCAGAGTCGAGAACAGTCCCAGAGCCGATAATTTTGTGACTTGGAAAACCAGAATACTGCATGGCGAGGTAACTCATAACATCGACTGGATTAGTGACGATGAGAAAGATACCATGAAAATTGGCAGTAAGAAGTTGGTCGATTACACTGTGAAGAATTTTTGCGTTACGAGCGAGTAATTCCATGCGTGTTTCCCCACCTTTCTTTTGGGCTGCACCAGCGGTAAAAATTGCGATATCGGTATCTTTGGCATCTTTTTCGTAACTACCGGCAGAGATTTTAAGATAAGTTGGACTGACAGCAAGAGTGTCACGTAGATCCATCGCTTCACCTTCGGCATCAGCTTGATTGAGATCAACAAGTACTAGTTCATTGACGGCAGTACGTTGAGAGACGAGCGAAAAGCCAATACTTGCACCCACATTGCCGGTTCCAATGACCATTACTTTGTTTGACATAAATTTAAACCCCTCTTAATACTTATGATTAGTTTAACATATTTTTCTGAGTTTGACGATTAGTTATAGCTGTTATTTTTGACGATGATCCCAGAAAAGAGCAGTTTCGGTGGCTTCAAATAGATTTTGTGGATTCCATAGTGTGAGAGCAGAGATTTTACAGGCGAGAACACCAGACCAGAGTGATAAGGGGGTATAGGAAGTTTTGTCGATGGGAATGCTATGAACGGTACCAGAGCGAGCAATGATAATTTGGCCTTGATGAAAGGTGAAAATAGTGCAGGGATAACTAAGGGTAAATTTATGAAGAATTTCAATGACTGGAAAGATTGGCATGGAGAGGAGGATCATCTTGGGATAGAGAGCGGCACGAAAGACTTTTTGGAGTTGGGCGAGGCTAGCAATAAGGATAAGATTTTGACGTTCAAGGATACCTTGAATGTCAGCAGTGATTAGGTCGATAGTGTCACGGGAAAGGACGGCAATTTGTTTTGCATGGAGTTTTTTGATGGTATCAGTGATTGCAATTTCAGTAATGGAATTTTTGGAAAAATCTCCGGAGAAAAGCACAAGATCGGAATCAAGTGCAAAATTTTCCAAAGCAACAGAGCGAGCAAATGAGCCAGATTCGGTCGACTCAGCAAAATAAAGAGAAGAAAAAGTGGGAAGTTTACCTTGTAAAGCATCGGGTAAAAGAAGGTTAGCAGATTTAATGGGAAGAGAGTTAAGAAATTCGGTGTTTTTAATAGCGACCATGCAGTTTTGAAGATTACCTCCAAGGATGGCGATGCGTCCAGTTTTTTGTTCTGGAATATTCCACAAGATTGAGCTGTTGCTGACCGACTCAAGTTTTTGCCAATAGTCTGAGTTTTGCATAAATTCCTTTCTTTAAAAATCTAAAGTAATAGAGATTGGACAATGATCAGATCCGGAAATTTGATCATGAATTTTAGCACTAGTTAAATTATTTTTAAGTTGTTCAGAAATAAAGAAATAGTCAATTCTCCATCCGACGTTATTTTCTCGAGCATGCCCCCAATGCGACCACCAGGAATATTTGATATCGTTAGGATGAAGAATGCGAAAGGTGTCAAGAAAGTGATTCTGGATATAATTCTCAATACCAGCGCGTTCATCTTTGGTAAAACCGGCATTTTTGGTATTTTGTTTTGGTCTGGCTAGATCGATTTCTTGATGAGAGACATTGAGGTCACCACAAAAAACTACTGGTTTGGTTTGTTCGAGAAATTGAAGATAGTGAAGAAAGAGAGGATCCCAAAGATCGTGTCTGAGACCTAGTCTTGATAAATCATTTTTAGAGTTGGGGGTATAAACAGTGACGAGATAAAAATATTCTGTCTCAACGGTAGTTACTCTTCCCTCGGTAAGTGGTGCGCCATATTGATCTTGGTGGAGCTTATCTAGAATATTAAAAATTTTAGGATCGGTTTGTTGTGATAGGTAATTTGTAAAGTTTAATTCTGTCTGTAGGATCTTATGTTGATTTTTAACAAAAATGGCAGTGCCGGAATAACCAGCACGGTCGGCAGAGTTCCAGATTTCTTGATAATCTGCAAAATCAACTTCAATTTGATTTTTTTTGGCTTTGGTTTCTTGCAAGCAAAGAAAATCAGGATTTCTATTTTGTAATAAATTCTGAAGAACGCCTTTTTTAAGGACGGATCTTATGCCATTGACATTCCAAGAATAGAGAGAGTACTGCATTTTTCTCCTAATAACGTTGGCGTTCGCGATCAAGATCGCGATGTTTAATACTAAGACGCTTATCGTATTTCTTTTTACCAGAAGCTAAGGCAATTTCAAGTTTGATGTGACGGGAGCCACCAAAAAGTTTGGTTGGGATAATGGTATTGCCGAGGAGTTTGGACTTTTGGAGTGAAAGGATCTGTTTTTTGGTGGCGAGGAGTTTGATATTTCTGGCAGTTTCGGCGCCAAGAGTGAGATTATTAAGCCAAAGCTCATTATTCCTTAAAGTAATGAAAGAACCTTTAAGCTGTAGATGATGATCGCGGATAAGACGAACTTCTGGCCCAGATAGAACCATACCACAAATAATTTTATCGCCAAGATGATAATCAAAACTAGCCCGCCGATTAACGGAAATCTGATTTATGGGTTTTTTGATTTTCTTCATATTGGTATTATAACAGAAGTAAAAGATCTTATTGGATTTGATATAATGGAGGAAATGAAAATTGTAATTGCCTCAGACATTTATTATCCAATGACAAATGGAGTGGCGGTTTTTGCGCATAATTTAGCGAATGGCCTAGTGAAAGCTGGCCATGAGGTACTAGTACTCTCGCCTAGTTTTAACGGAAAGTTTCATCTTGAAACTGATCCCGAAAGTGGTGTTAAGACGGCATTTTTAACTTCGTTACGATTCCCCTTTTATCCTGATCAAATTAATAAGGTGCCAGAAAGACGAGATTTTTTGGGAATTCCGATGCCGAGATTGGCTTATCGACATGGTATTTGGTGGTCCGTAAATCCAGTTTATGAAATTAAGAAAGTCTTAAAAGATTTTCAACCAGATGTAATTCATTTACAGACGGCAGAAACGATTGCCTTGGCGGTGGTATGGTATGCAAAAAAATATAAAGTACCTCTGGTCTCTACTGGCCATGCTTATCCGGACAATATTACGGATCAGCTAAAAATCTTGAAACCAAAATTAATTAAAAAAGCTTCAAATGCTATGCTCAGAGCTTATATGTCAAGTTTTTTGAAGCATGCAGAATATGCTACGATGCCAACCGAGATGGCGATTGGTGATTTGATTCCAAAAAATCGTAAACATTTTAAAGTGACTGTAGAAGCGCTATCAAATGGGGTGGATCTAAGCGAATTTTATCCAAAGAAACCAGATCGAAGTGTTTTGAAAAAATATGGATTAACGGCAAAAACTCAGAAGATCTTGTATGTTGGGCGGGTGGATCCGGAAAAAAGTATTAGTGTGGTATTAAAAGCTTTTAAAAAATTATTAGAACTGCCGAAAATCGATACAAGAAATCTTGAATTAGTGATTGTGGGGGATGGAATTGATCTTGTGAATTTAAAAGCTTTGTCAGGTGAGCTGGAGATTGAGCAAAAAGTAAAGTTTTTGGGTAAAATTATGCCGCCAGAACTAATTGAAATTTATCGTGCTGGAGTAATGTTCGTAACAGCATCGGAAACTGAAACGCAGGGTATTGTATTGATTGAGGCAGCAGCAGTAGGATTGCCACTAGTGGCGGTGGATGCCGGAGCGGTGTCAGAACTTTGTCAAAATCGTAAGAATGGTGAACTTTGTCGACCGGGAGATGTAATGGGGATAGCCTATGCAATGAAGCGAATTTTACAGGATCCGGAACGCTTGAGGAAATATAAATTAGCTTCAATTGAGATTGCAAAACGGCATGACCTAAAACGGACAATTGCGCGGTTTGAAGAAATTTACCAACAAGCAATTATATTAAAAAATATAGAAGAATGAAATGAATATTTGGCAGAATTTACCTAAAGGATTTACAATTTTAGCTCCGATGGAGGGGGTGACGGATGTGGTGTTTCGTCAAGTGATTGAGCGAGCGGGGAGACCAGATTTGTTCTATACGGAATTTACTAATGTAACTTCTTATGCTTCCGATAAAGGACGACATGACGCCTTGGAGCGTTTGACGGTTTGTAAAAAAGATGCGCCAATTATTGCGCAGATTTGGGGAAAAATACCAGAGCATTTTGCTTTGATTGCAAGAGAACTGGAAGGGTTAGGCTTTCAGGGTTTGGATATCAATATGGGATGTCCGGATCGACACGTGAATAAGGCTGGCGGTGGTGCAGCAATGATTCGTACGCCAGAACTAGCGGTAGCTTGCATCAATGAGGCGAAAAGAAATACAAACTTACCGGTTTCGGTTAAGACGAGGCTGGGCTTTACCTATGTAGATGAATATAAAAATTGGTTGCCGATAGTCTTAAGGCAACAAGTAGCAAATTTAACAATTCATTTACGTACTCGTAAGGAAATGTCAAAAGTTTCTGCACACTTTGAGCTAATTCCGGAAATTTTAAAATTACGCGATGAAATTGCGCCTGAGACAAGATTGACGATCAATGGTGATATTATAAATAGTCGACAGATTCAGGAGCTACATCAAATATATCCGGGAGTGGATGGTTTTATGATTGGACGTGGCGTATTTGTGAATCCTTATTGTTTTACTGGACGTGTACCAATATCACAGGGTGGTGATATTTCAATTAGGGAGCTAATGGAATTATTTAAATATCATCTTAAGTGTTTTGACGCAAGAAAGAGTGAGCTTGAGGCGATTGGTTCGCATTATCCGTTTGAACCATTGAAACGAATGTTTAAGATATATATTAATTCGTTTGATGGGGCTTCGGACTTAAGAGTAAAATTAATGAATTGCAAAAATACTGACGAGCTAAGATCGGTGATTGATGAATTTTTGATGCAGGAATGAAAGCTTAGAGAGTCTAGTCTATTTTGGGCCTAATTTTTGTGGGGCTTCAAAAAAGAGACCTGAAGTCTCTTTCTGAACTTACGCAAGACGAAGATGCCATGAGAGATCAGTGGCATTGAAGGACAATTGGTAATTATTACGTCCTGCGATAACGTCGAAAATATGAATGGCGGTATTGCCGATGAAGCGAATGTGGGTTTGTAATAGTTCAGTAACTTCAAACTCTTCCCCACTACGCTTTTTGAAATTTAATGGCTGACATGGGGTCATTTCGTACCCGAAAAGAGCCATTACTTCGACGCGTTCTTGATTATTGTTAATATTATTTTTCATAAGTAACTCCTTGTAAAAATTTTAGTTGGAGTCATTTATGCGAGCCTGATTTATTGGCTCCTGGCTAAAAGTATAAATGACGATACTTAAAGCTTTTGAATTTTCTCATTGTCAGTGACCGAAGTATGACAAGATAGTTTTATTATAATGGATATGTTAAAAATAAAAAAGAGGGAGCTGATTAGCTCCCTGAGAGAAGTTTTTGGAAAAATGTTACTAATAATGTGGGTTCCAGCCGAGGATCTCGGCCCCACTTTTAATTTGGCGTTTTTCCTCTGCTGTTGCATCGGTAAAACGCTCAGGATAAAGATACAATACTTCGGCAACAGCTTCATAGCCATCGCGATCCGTATCGTAAGAATGACCAGTTACCTGGTCTGTGATTACCCATCCCATGCATATTCACCCCCTTTCGCATGGAATCCAACGAGAAGTATAGCTATTTTTATGACTAACGATTGTATTAATTATTTTTTAATAAGAATTTGAAGGTAGCTATAGCTTCTCGTGTTTTTCCAAAAGATTAAAGTGCACTCACCCCCTTCCTTGGGTAAGATCTAAAATAGAATCTACTTTGAGACAAAGTCAAAGTAAACACCGTAGCGACAGTTTCTCAACGTTGCTTTATATATAATAACATAGATATCATAGAAGTCAACTATTTTTATATACTCCGATGAGTCTCTGGCAAAACTTTTTGATATCAGTGAGGTTGCAGCCGTGGAGATCGGCGATATTAAGAGACGAATCAGATTTAAGAAAGTCTAGAGTGGTGATTTGATAGTAGATGGCTTTTAATAGATCTTCAAAAAGGAAGCCATCTTTTTTTATGTCTGATTCGGTTAAAGTTAGTTGATGTATTTTGCCATCTGGATGATCCAGAGTTTCGCGACGATTGGGTTTAGTGAAAAGTAAATTCATGGAACGAATAGTATAATCGTGATAAAATTTGGATTCCTTAAGCAAGAGACGATAAAATAATAGCTGGAAATGATAAATATAAAGATTTTCCTTATTTTGCCAGTTGTCACGATCAGAAATAGTACTAGTTTTAAAGTCGTAAATATCGATTAATTTATTTTCTTCGTCAATATTGAGATGATCTATCTTACCGGTGATAGGTATACCATCAAAGGTTAAATGTTCAGAACTAAAATCGACTTCGGCTCTAGCTCCTTCGTCTTGCAATATGGGCTGGTATTCGTCAATCGCAAGGGGGAGCTCATCTTTACCGCGAGCAAGTAAAGTTTGAATATCCTCCTCAAAGAGATCCTGTTTCTCAGCTTCATTCATATAGAGAGTGAGAGCGGCTTCTTTTGTGAGACGATTATTGGTGATTTCCTCAAAAACTTTATGAACCAGATTGCCATAGGCGATAGTAAGCGAGGTTGGTTCACTGGGGGCCTTAAGTATATTATTGAGATAAAAATTGAGGGGTCCACCATAGCTGAGACGAATGAAAGATGAAATATGAGAGGCAGAAAGTCGAAAATTTTTTACTCGTTCTTTTAAGAGTGGCTCAATTTTTTCGGATGGATCGAGTAATTTATTTAACCATATGCGACGAATCGCTGAAACTTTGTCTTCGTCAGATAGATAGTTATTGTGTTCGATAACGCGTTTGGCTGGAATGAATGGTGATTGAATATAGGTACAATCGGACTCTTGGACGATTTTTTCATCAAGAAAAGAGAGGGGTTTATTTTCCTTTTCAGAGTCGTCGGCAAACTTTGGACTGGTCATGGTTAATGTTTTAGCAGCACGAGTAATGGCAACAAATAGAAGACGCTTCTTACCGTCTGAGGTGTTTCTTGCGTCATTGACGACTTCAAGGTTTAACGGTAGTAGTAAGGTATTTGGACCACCAGACCCATCCCAAGCAGAAGCTGTAAGATTGATTAGAAAAACATGCTTAAACTCTAGGCCTTTTGATTTATGAGCGGTCATAAGATTGATGGATTTATCGGAATCTTGATAAAAAGTTTGTTCAGTGATACTGGTCTCGGTCTTTTCATAATCATCAATTAATTGAATAAGATCAGCAAGACGAAGTTTATCTTTTTTAGTATGTGAAAGTAGTCGATTGCGAAGCAGACGAAGACGATTATAAAAGTCAAAGGTTGCTTTTGAGTAGAGATCTTTTGAGTAAAAATTAAGAAAAGGTGAGGTAAAAGATTTAATTTGTTGATTGACAGTGATGTCAATTGGAGAGGTACCAGAAATAGTATCAAGGAGAAATTCGAGGGGGTAATTGAGGGCTTGTTTAGCTAATTCAGCAAAAAACGCAGCTAATTCAGCAAAGAATGGATTATCGAGATAATTTTGTAGAATTTCGAGAGCTGGTCGGCGATTTCGATGGATAGATTGAATGGCAAGGATCATGTCTTCGCTAGGGATCTCCCAGAAATCAAAGGAAAGAATTTCTGGTAACATATAGCTGGGATTTTCTCCTTGAGAAAGTTGATGGATAAAACGGCAAAGGGTAAGTAATTCATAAATTTGTTGATTTTCTAGAATATTTTCTGTGCGCTCGTAAGCAATGTTAATTTCAGGATATTTACGTAGGTATGGGATTAGTGCGGTGACATATTTATGCTTTGGAAAAAGAATGCCGATGTCAGATGGATCTGTTCCAGCTTGAATTAGTTGATGAACACGATTTGCTATCCAATCATATTCTGCATCTTGATTAATAAATTGGTGTCTCTCAATAAAAGTTTTTTGAGTAACAGATTTATTCAGTTGACTGTTAGATGCCAAATTAGGTGTAGTGGAATTATTGTCTTTGTTTGAATAAATATTTTGTTCAAACATAAAATCTTCGGGATCTTTTTTTAAGATATCTTGATTTCTGATTGCAGTTAATTCTTTTTTAAGTTCTTCCGTGGTTTGACTGTCAGTATGAAGGCTACGCTGCATAGTCTCGTTTTTGATAAAACTTTCATCAAGCTGATCTGCAATTTTGCGAGAAAATTGCAGAATTTCATTAGTGGAACGATAGTTGTCGGTCAAAACAATGACTTTTGCATCGAAATGATTTTTAAAATGAATAAGACTGCTAGCTTTAGCGCCTTGGAATTCAAAGATTGATTGATCATCATCACCGACGGCCATAATGGCTGGCGATTCTTGCTCGTCGGCGATTAACTCTAGTAATCTAGTTTGAGAGGGATTAGTATCCTGATATTCATCAACCATGATATAGAGATAATTTTGTGCAATTTTACGGCGAAAATCGATATCGTTCTCAAGGAATTTGATTGGCGTCTCGATCATGTCATTAAAGTCAAATAGTCCATGCGATTCAAGGTAATTTTGGTATAGTTCATAGAGTTCAGCTAGTTCCATGAGCCTTTTATTACTTGCAAGTTCGGAAAATTTATAGATGCCAGATTGATTTTTGGAGAAGTATTTTTTGATAAAGTTATTAATATTTTTAACAGAGGGTTTTTCAGAATTTGTTTGTTCTTCAATTAGTGAATATATTTTTTCGTAAAAAACATCAAAAAGAGAGTAGATACGACCAACGATTGGTTGGTCAGTCTTAAACTCGCCTAGTTTTTTTAGAAGTGGTATATAAACAGATTCGGTAAGTTTTGCGTAGGCATTTTTGCCAGTAGCTTTATCTGGTAAATTTTGGAGAATCGGTGAAAGTTCTTTATCTATAATTTTAATGTCAATTTGATTTTGATCCGCAATTTGCCCAAGTTCAGCCGGTGTAATTTTAGAAATTTTTATTTTGCTGATGATATTAAGTAGATTTTTTTGCTTTTGCTCGGCCTTTAAAAGATAAGAATTTGGGAGAGTTGCTTGTAAATCTTCGAGAATTTTGAGTTGTAAAACCTCTTCGATAGGTTCATTAAAAATACGTGTAGGCTCGGTAGAAAATTGATTATACAACCCAAGGATTTTTTGGCCAAAGGCGTGAAAGGTCATGATGTCAATTTTATCGGCGGCTTGGCCAATCATACTGCGTAAGCGTTCCTTCATATTTTCTGCTCCAGCCTCAGTATAGGTAATACAAAGAATCATACTGGGGTCAGTGTCGGTGTTCTGGAGAATGTATTCAACTTTTTTTGAAAGGAGTTGTGTCTTGCCAGTGCCTGGACCAGCTAGGACGAGGAGTGGCCCATCTAGATATTTGACTGCTTCTTGTTGTTTGGCGTTGAGTGGCATAAGGCTCCTTATTTGCGTGTTAATAAAACTAGAGATTCGATATGTGGCGTGCGTGGGAAAAAATTAAAAGCTTCAATAGAACTAGTAGTATATTGAGTTAGTAAAATATTGAGATCACGAACCTGGGTGATCGGGTTACATGACAAATAGACTATTTTTTCAGGCTTGATTTCACAGAGCCTATTGATGAGTTTTTTATCACAGCCAGCCCTGGGCGGGTCTAAGATAACACTAGTGTCGTTGGTGATTTGGTCTAAAACTTCCTCCGATTTGGCAAGTATTGGTTTAATGAAAAAATTTTGAGTAGTTTGGGTAACGTGAGTAGCGTTTGCTTCAAGTTCTCCAAAGGCTGATTTATTAACCTCAATAAGAGTCAAGCTTTTATCTCTTGCCACAGATAAACCAATGGTTCCAACTCCAGCATATAAATCTAAGACAGAAGCAGAATTAATGAGAAAATCTTTAATTTTTAATAGGGCAGCTTCGTAAACTGGTAAATTAATTTGAAAAAAACCACCGGGAGAATATGAATAGGAGTTACCAAGTAGAGTGTCTGTGAGCTTTTTGAAAGATGGATGAGATTTACCATTTTCAAGCAATCCACCTGATACCTCGCCAGACTGATTAGCCCGAAGGAGTAATGACTGAAAAGTGCGAGCTTCTTGTTTAGTGCGATTTAATTCATCAATAATTTGGTTGGCACGAACTAAGATATTTGGTAATTCTAAAGACGATTTCTTAATCGGCATCTTGCGATGTGAACCACGATAATGAACGGCAAGTTGAATCTTTTCTGTCTCGTGGTTATAGTAAAGAGAATACTCCATTTTGTTGCGATAAAAATAATTATTTGGAGACTTATGGACGAGGATCTTCGAGGTGAATTGTTTGCTAATCGGATGGGTATTTCCTAGATGCTCAAAAAGCGAGGTGAGAATACGAGATTTGGCGGTTAGTTCAGCATCCTCGTTGAGAATTTGCCATGGTGAGGTTGAGAGGAATTGTTCATCTCTAGGGTTGACGCGTGAAGTGGATTGCTTTGTAATCTCCAACGCGATTCCTTCAATAAAATGTGGTTTTTGAGCAACAACTTGGAATTTAGTAACCAATTCGTCTGGTAAAGCATTCCAAAGCAGGACCTTGACTCCACTGAGTTCGGTGTATATCTGTTGATTGATGCTTAGATCAGATTTTAGAGTGCCAATTCCCTGTCCGGTAGTTGCGAAGTCGGAAATATGAAGTGGGGTTTCGAGTGTGGCAATTTTAGGTTCTTTTTTTCTCATTAGATCTAGCATATATCGTGGAATGAGAGAATGCAAGCGCCATAGATGTCAGCTAATGAGCCTTTCAATATCTTGTTTATAGTCTTGAGTAATATCTTGCTTATGGTTTTAAATAATAACTTGCTTATGCTAGAGATTTTTATCTCTGTTAAAGAGCGATTTTTTAGTGTGTTTTTATAAAATACCCTTGATTGAAATAGTAAGGCAGGATAAGGTGAAGGTAGAAATTAAATGAGGTTTTATGGTGAATAAAATCAGTAAAATATTAATTATCATCGTAGCTATCCTTACATGTGTAAGGGTTAGCTGTCGCTCTCCTGATAAAAATATAAGAATGTTGCGACAAGATAATTTGCAGGCTTCTCGATCAAGTGATGATTTCCGAAAATATATTAAAAATAATCTTAGAGAACGGCTCGATCCTAATATTAGTAGCTTGGCTATTGCTTACTTATTGGGTGATAAAAGTGGATTAAGCAATTCCCTAAAAGAAGAAATAGATGAAGTAGGAATAGCTCATCTAGTGGTGATTTCAGGAATGCACCTTGCGATTTTAGTAAAAATAATATCAAAAGGATTGCGATTTGCTTCAAGACTTGTTAAAAGCTATTTCTGCGTACTATTTATTGTTCTTTATATTGGGATGATAGGACTGACACCTTCATTGCTGCGTGCAGGATTTGTGATATTTTGCCAATTATTTGTAAGTTATTTTGGTAGAAAATTAGATAAAAGAAGAATTATATTTTTTACGGTTGTCGTAACATTACTGGTGAATCCGAATTATATCGATAATCTTGGATGGCAGTTATCGATGTTAGCATATATTGGTATCTTAGTTCTTGATCCGTTGATAGAGAGCTTCTTGTTTGGAGAAGGTTTAAATAAAAGAAGAAGTATTAAGAAAAAGAATTATATTGCAAAAATGCTTACCAAAGTAAATGTCATTTTAAATTTTCGTTCAGGATTTATTATCGCGATAGCTGTAAATATGATGGTTCTACCAATTATTTTATATAGATTTGGACATTTTTCGTTAATCTCTATATTTATTACACTAATATTGACTCCACTGATGCCGATGATTCTATTTAGTGTTGCGATGATTGGACTTCTACCGTATCGACTGTACCAATATACCTATTTTTTGATGGGGAGTGGCGTTGGATTTTTAAGATCGCAGATTAATATAATTAAGATCTTTAGTGGAATGCAAATATTATCAATTAATGTGAAGAAAAATAATACAAGTTTTCTTTTGTTATATTTTTTGGTAATAATTTTATACCTCTTTTTGCGAAAAAAGGATGTCGATATAAGCAAAAACAGCACAAGTCAAAATAATCAGTCGATAAAAGGGAGTGATGGTATGCAAGATATTGGTACTTACTTGATCGAATGGCAAAAACAGTTGCAAGTGCGGTGCCAACAGTATAAAAATAAAACCAGTCAAACCGAGACATTCAATAATGTAAAGAAGTCCAGTTGATGAACTGTGGGGCTGCCTGAGGTAAAGAATAAAAGGAAGTAAAAGAGTAAGAAGAGAAAGTGTAAAAAATTGAACATAGGAAATAGGAATAGTTGGAATAAAACTTGAGGCTAAATGGGTAATATCTTCGATAAAGAGGTTGTAGATTAGTGCTCCGGCAATTGAAGCTAAACTGGGAGACCCTAGATGTCTTCTCAGTAGATAAAAGAGTAGAAAGAGTGCGATTGGTACTATTATAGCCATAAGTATATTATAGCAAAAAGATTTTTGTTTTAAAAAAGAGAGGATGGACTTACGGTGAAAGCAACTAATCCGGAGGAAACATCACGCACAACAAGATCAGAACTTAACTCTGACCCTTCGATGTGATAGCGAACAATACCGCTTGAGTCTCTTGCGACCATATAACAGCCGGCCCCATTCTCGATCGTATATCTTGTTCCGTCATTTTCAAAATAAAATACGCCATTTTTTAATAGCGCTTCCCGTAGCGACCCCATTCAACTTCTCCTTGCTCAAAAATAACTAGATTTTTAATATTTTAAAATAAAATATAATTTTTGTAAAGTGCTATGCGTATATGTCGTGAAAGTATAAAAAAGATATGGCTATGATCTATGACGTTCTGGCGAAAATTATTTAGAAATGCCTAGCGACTGATCGGAGAGACTTTCTTTGGAAAAAGGTTTCTTTATCTCATTGATAGTATTAATGATTGGTTTAACGCTGTCTAAGTATTCATTGATTTCTTTTTCGGAAAGATTACCGTCTTCAGAAAAGCGGTAGGAAGAGTTATTGTCAATTTGTTCGTTTTCATGTTTTTCTGGTAAGAAGCCAGGGCGGGAGCGATCAATATAAATATCACCGCTCGCATGATAGAGATATAAAGATAAGCTTGTTGTTGCAATAGCAATAATCGTAGAGAGAACTCCGAGCCGAATTAGAGCCTTACCTCCACGTGAAGTGAAATTAACCACTTAATTTTGCTCCTTTGACTTTTCCTGCTCAGTTTTTTTAGCGGAATTGTTAAGATTATGCCTTAATTGATCAACAGCTTGAAGATGGGAAGTGATTATACTATTAGTCTTTGCGACTGAAGTCTCTAATTTGTCACGTAAAAATCGTACATTTTCCAGTTCGTAATAAAAATTGTCGGGTTGATTTTTACAGTCCAGTGAAATGAGACTTTCTAGATGTTGACTGTAAATAACAAAAAGATTGGTGAAATCATTACGCGACGTGAACATTTCGGACTGAATGTGAGTAAGATTTGGGTCGGACAAATTATTTTTTACGAGACGTACGTTTAGGGTTGAGATAAAGTTAGTTAAGAGAGCCTGATAGCTGGTGCCAAGTAGAACGCGGATTTTTGAATCATTTCTTTGAAGATTTTTGAGACCTGTTTGAATTGAGGAACACCCTGTTGAAATACTCCCCCTTTCAGCATCATTTAATTTTTTGTGGGTTAATGAGGTTAGGTCGTATTCTTCAGCATGGACAATTGGTGTATTAAAAATTGAATATGAGATGCTGCTAATAAAACACAAAATGATAGTGATCCAGAGAGAAATGATTAAATGTGGAGTCTGCCGAGGATTTGTCTTTGTGGCTGTATAGTCAGTTGTCATTTTAGTTAATTATAGCATAAGGCGAACATGAGAAAATTAATCTTTAGTTCTAAATGCGATAAAGATTTTAAAAAGAATTAGCTCCAGAAGCCTCGTTTTTTGGCTGTACGAAATTCTTCAAGTAACTCTTTTTGCTTCTTAGACAAATTGGTTGGAGTATCAACGATAATATTAACGATATGCGGACCACGTTCTTCTCCTCGCATATGTATGCCATGTCCGGACAGTTTAAATGGAGTACCAGATTGTGTTCCAGCGGGAACTTTCATAGTGATTTTACCATCAATAGTTTCAATTTCAGCTTCACAGCCTAAAGCGGCATCGATCATTGAGATATGTTGCTCAGAAAGAATGATATAACCTTCTCTAGTAAGAGTTTTATGGGGACGGACACGAATTTGTACTAATAAATCTCCAGCTTCACCTGTTGAATCTGGTGCGGGGCCACCACGACCACGTAAACGAATAGCCTGCCCATCGTCAATGCCGGCAGGAATTTTGAGATTTATTTCTTTACCATCGACTTGAACTGCCTTAGTGACACCAAAGACAGATTCTTCAAAAGATATAGTTAGTACAGTACGATAGTCTGCACCACGTCGTCTTTGAGTGCGGCTGCCACCAAAGCCAAAGAGTGTACTAAAGATATCATCCAGATTACCGTCGCCACCACCAAAGTCAAAGCTAAAATTCTGGCCATTAAAAGAATAGCTACCACTATTAAATGGATTGCCGCTAGAAGAATTGCCTCCAACGCCGGCATGTCCAAACTGATCATAACGGGCGCGTTTTTGTTTATCAGATAGAACTTCGTTAGCCTCAGTGGCTTCCTTGAATTTAGCCTCAGCTTCTTTATCGCCAGGATTTCTATCGGGATGATATTTAAAAGCTAACTTACGGTAAGCTTTTTTAATTTCATCATCAGAAGCGTTCTTAGATACGCCTAAAACTTCATAATAATCTCTTTGTGTTGACATAATTAACATTAATTATAGTGTTTTAGCACTCAAAATGCAAGAGTGCTAAATATTCTCTACATAAAAAATCTTTTTAGGATATAATGAGAATATAAAAGAGGAGTAAATGATGAATAACGATCGATTAATTCTAATTACTAACCCTGGTAGTAGTTCTCGGAAATATGCATTGTATCGTGGTAATAATTTTCTATGTTCTTTGCACTTTGAGTTTGAAGGAGAGAAAATTGTCTACACACTAAAAAAGGCAGATAATACTAAAGTAAAGACTGAAACGAAGTTTACAACTCTCAACGCGGTGGTTTCTGGACTTGAAAAGATTTTAGTCGAAGAAGGATATATTGGTGGACCAACCAAATTAGATGCAATTTTAGCTCGAGTAGCAGCTCCTGGTAGTTATTTTGCAGAAGATCATATTGTAGATGAGGAGTGTTTGACGCAACTTGAAATTGCGAAGTCAAGAGCACCACTTCACGCACCAGTAATTGCTAACGAAATTGAACAATTGAAAAAAACTTTTAAAGATACAACAGTGATTGCGATTTCGGACTCTGGGTTTCATACTTCTCGACCAGAATTAATGAAAGCTTATGCCATAGATACTGAGCTTGCTAATAAATTTGATATTAAACGTTGGGGTTATCATGGACTTTCTGTTGGTTCGATTACGAGATATATGCGTGAACAGAATATTTTAGGAGAAAAAACTGTAGTCTGCCATATCGGCTCAGGTTCTTCGATTACGGCAGTTTATAACGGTAAATCACATGATACGACGATGGGTTATACTCCACTCGAGGGGGTAATGATGGCTACTAGAACTGGTTCAATAGATGTAGCGGCGGCACTTGCAATTAAGCGTGAACTGGGATTAAAAACTGACGATGAATTAGAAAAATATCTCAATAAACAATGTGGTTTACTTGGAGTTTCTGGACAGAGTGACGATATGCGCGAAATTATTAAGTTGAGAGATGAGGGCGATAAGCGGGGTGTATTTGCGCATGCTCTATATATCTATCGTTTGCAATCTGCTATTGGACAGATGGTAGCTTCTCTAGGCGGTATTGATACTTTAGTCTTTACTGCAACAATTGGTGAAAGATCAGATGACGTTAGACGTCGTGTGGTGCAGAAGTTGGGGTATCTAGGTTTTGTGATTGATGAAGAAAAGAATACTGGTGAAATGAATGAAAGACATTGTAATATTGCGACTGTTGGTTCAAAACCAATCTATGTAATCAAAACTGATGAATCTGATGAAATGATTGTTCGTGCAAATGAACTTCTGAATAAGATTTAGAAATAAAGTCTTTATTTAAAAATAACCTCATGACAGACTAGAGGTTATTTTTAAGGCTAATAAGATAGGCGGGCTCATGGTTTAGATAGAAGAAGTTTATTCAATAGAGGTAATTTCACCATCCTTTAAATGTAGTAGTCTTTGATTTCTTGAGCCACGGAATTTTAAGGTGAGATCTCTTTCTGCTAGAACGAAGGGACCGTCAATGAGAGCATCTAAGGTCTTGAAAAACTCCCATTGTAGATTATTTTTGGCTTTAATTTCGTCGTAGGTATAGCCAGAAAAAGACCAAACATTCCAGCCTAACTCTTTTTTGGCGAATTTAGCAATCTCGATACAGGCAGCGGCTTGGATTGATGGTTCTCCGCCACAGAAAGTAAGTCCAGCCTGTCCTTTTAGCTGGCGGAGTTCATCTTTTATATCTTCTACGCTAACTAAAACGCCGCCTTCAGGATCCCAGGTTTCTTGATTTTGACAACCTTCACAGCCGATAAAACAACCTTGAGTCCAGATTACAGCTCGTAACCCGTAGCCATTAACGATACTATCGTGCTCAATGGGGCCGGATAATCTAAGATATTGACTGTTGGAGCCGGAAACTGGCGAGACGAATTCTTGAGTCATATTATTCCTTTTTAAATTAATAATTAAAAGTTAGGAGACCAGCTCCTAACTTTTAATGTTGGTCTTGTTTATTCTTTACCAATGGCCGCAGTTGAATTTGCTTTTGCATGCTCACGAGCAGCTTTTTGAGCTTTGGTGTAGGTACCGGAAACGTTGTGCTTAACACGGTCATGCTCTTCAGCTTTCTTGCCATCATTCCAGCGTTCAAGAGAACCTACAAGATAGCCGGTGATGCGGCGAAGTCTCTCAAAGGGGACATCGTCTTCGATACGTCCACAGGATGGACATCGGTTGTCGGCGATGATGCCAGAGAAACCACAGACTGGGTCACGATCGACTGGATGATTGACTGATCCGTAGCCGATACCAGAGTCGTGCATTTTACGGATAACTGCCTCAAAGGCATCAATGTTCTGTGAAGGGTCACCATCAAGTTCGATATAAGAAATGTGTCCAGCTGGACAAAGAGCGTGGTAAGGAGCTTCAATTTCAATTTTCTCAAAAGCTGAGATTGGATAATATACTGGAACGTGGAAGGAATTAGTATAGTAGTCACGATCAGTAACGCCTTTGATAGTACCATATTCTTTACGATCGATTTTGGTGAAGCGACCGGAAAGACCCTCAGCAGGGGTGCCAATGATACCAAAGTTCAAGTGGTACTTTTTAGCATAATCATCACAACGTTTACTCATATGGGTGATAATATCAAGGCCTAATTCCCTGGCCTCTTCGCTTTCACCGTGATGTTTACCAATCATAGCGACGAGAGTTTCGGCAAGACCGATGAAACCAATGGAGAGTGAGCCATGTTTAATAACTTCACGTAGGGTGTCGTTTGGCTTGAGTTTTTCGCTACCAAACCAGTTACCTTCGCCCATGAGGAATGGGAAGTTGCGAACGTGCTGGTTGGCTTGGAACTCGTAACGTTCGAGGAGCTGGTCTCTGCAGAGATCCATGAGGTCATCAAGCTCTTTATAAAAACCAGTCCAGTCAGCTTCTTTACGTTCTTTGAGGGCGATACCGTGTTTGATGCCAAGACGAACAAGGTTGATTGTGGTGAATGAGTTGTTGCCACGACCAGTGACGATGCCGTCGGATTCTGGGAAGACGGAAGAGAAAACGCGAGTACGACAGCCCATAGTTGCGATTTCGGTATTATAGTCGCCCTTTTTATAGTATTTAAGGTTAAAAGGTGCATCGATGAAAGTAAAGTTTGGGAAGAGACGTTTTGCGGAAACTTCCATCGAGCGTTTGAAGAGGTCGTAGTTTGGATCTTCTGGATTATAGTTAATACCCTCTTTAACCTTGAAGATGGAAATTGGAAAGATTGGGGTTTCACCGTGGCCAAGACCTTTATCTGTAGCTTCAAGAAGATTCTTAGTGACTAAGCGACCAGCTGGTGTGGTGTCAGTCCCAAAGTTGATTGATGTAAATGGAACCTGAGCGCCGGCACGTGAGTGCATAGTATTAAGGTTATGGATGAAACCTTCCATAGCCTGGAAAGTTTGTTTTTCAACATCCTCATTTGAGGTTTCAATAACGGTTTCTGGAATTTTAAGTTTCTTAAGAGTTTCAGTGTCACCATAGCTAATGTCATCTGGAATTTTAATGTCAATTTTCTTGCCAGAATATTTATTATATTTATCAAGATTACTACGAAGAGCTTTTCTGAAAGATTTGTTGACACCTGGAGCCATGGCGTAATCAAAGTTTGGGATTGATTGACCACCATGTTGTTCGTTCTGGTTGGCTTGTAGAATAATAGCGGCAAGGGCGGCATAGGAGGCGATGGAATTTGGAGTACGAAGATGCCCATGTCCAGTATTGAATCCACCGTTAGCAAAAAGCTTAAGTGGGTCGGTTTGACAGCAAGTGAGGGTACCAGTAGCATAAAAATCTAGATCGTGGATATGAATATCACCATTGTCGTGTGCTGCAGCAAAGCGGGGGTCTAGAAGTACTGTTTTTGCAAAGACCTTTGAGCCTTCGGCGCCAAATTGAAGCATCTTGCCCATTGCTGAATCACCATCAACGTTAGCATTACTACGTTTTACGTCTGAATCTTCAGAAGCATCAGCGATAGCGATAGTTTTGTAGATACCCATAAGGTTTGATTTAGCATTACGGGTTTTATTACGGTCTTGTCTATAAGTGATGTAAGCTTTTGCAGTACGTTTGAAACTTGAATCCATCAAAACTTTCTCAACTAAGTCTTGAATTTGTTCAACAGTGGGAGTGCGCTCTTTAATAGTCCCTTCGGCAAGTTTAAGTACTTTTTCAGATAATTGTGCAGCACGATCGTGCTTGAATTCTTCAGTTGCAGCACCAGCTTTAGTAATGGCATCGGTGATTTTCTCTAAGTTAAAATCAACGATTTTCCCATCACGTTTGACGATTTTTTTGAACATAAAAAATTACCTCCTTGATTGTGTCCAAAATTTCTTCAATGTTTTTTGATTAAATTTTTGTTATTAGTCTATTATTGGTGACGCTATATTTAGTGTCTGTGATTATTTTATGACACTATATGTAGTGTGTCAATGGAAAATGCTTATATTTTTGTTGTATTTTATACATAATTTTATAGAGATGATAGTATAATAACAGAGTATGAAAAAGACTAATTTTGGTAGTTTTGAACCTAAGCGTTGTTGGGTTGGTGATAGCCAGAAAATTTGTTATACCACGCGTGAAGAAGCTGAGGTTGCGGCACAAGTAGCGGCTCATGATTATGGTGCGCCTGAATTAGCTGTTTATCATTGCGAATATGGTAATCATTGGCATCTTTCTTCTAATAGCTATATTAATAAAAATAGGCGGTAAAATATTTAGTCTCAGGAACTGGTAAAAAAGTTTTTACGCCACAATTAGGGAGTTTGTTGATTAGATTTTTCTCTTCTGAGCTGTTTTGATGATCGGAGTATTTTAGTGATGGTTTGAGAGTATTTTTGGAAGAGATATGAGGGATATTTGTAGGATTTTCCTTTGCTGTAATGTGGTTATTTTGTTTTTTGATTATGGTCGTCTTTCGCTTAACGATCCGACCAAGACTACTAAATTCAACTTCTTGAATGGTATGCGAGGAAGTGGAATCGACATTTTTAAAAGTTAGACGTTTTTGGTTTGTAAACCCTGCAATATAGTCATCGATAATGATTAGCCGGTATGGAAAGATAGTGAAAGTCAAATTATCTGAAGATCGACTAGGCGAAAACGGTTTTGGTAAAAAAGTGAGACTAGTTTGGTGCATCTGTTTATTTTGGTCGACTAATTGTACCTGTTGAGGTGCAAGTGATTGAATTGGGAGGCGAAGTCTTGCAGTGCTGGTTTGATATTGAATTTGCTGATCTTTTTGATTTATAGTCCATTGATATAATGGCTGTGATAACGCCGTAGGTCTTAGGTATGTACTTCGAGTGTTGCTATATAATCGTTTTGTTTTATTTGTGGTATTAAGAATAGAAAAACCTTGCATTGAATAGCTTAAATCTAGATAGTCAAAACGAGGTTTTATAATTTGATCAACTTGAAGAGACTGATTAGTTTGAATTATTTCTTGAATGATATCGTCAGACGAATGACGGATATTAAAAAGATGTTTAGACTCAATGGAATTAAATGATGAAAAATATTTATGGAGTGATTGATTAAAATTATAAACAAAAGTAGAAAGTTTTTTCTGTCGAATTTGTTCGTCGACGAGGTGAATGGGGCTAGCAGTGTCATCGGAATGAGAAAAAGTTGATGTTTGATTTGGTGTTAATAGAAAGAGTAAGTGGTTCGATTGAGTGCTCCATGGGGTGTTTTTGATAACATCATAGAGAGAAGAATTGATTAAGTTTTGAAGATTGATATTTGGAGGATTGTGTATTCTGTTGCGTAAATTTTTAATTAACTGGTCCCAGCCTTCTGGGCTCATGTCCGTTGTATTCACGCCTGCAATATAGCGAACTCCTTGTTTGTAGGTTTGTGGTGCATTTTGGTCAAGTTTTTGCGGAAAATATATAGGTGAGTCTGGAAGATCAACTGGAAAGAATCCATAAAGATAGAGATGAATGCTGAAATGATGATTATAAGATTTGTCAAATAGTTGATTGAGAAGAAGGTAGTCCCTGGCGTCTCCAGGGTCGGTTGGAAAAGTGGGTAACATAATAACAAGTTCATTATTTTGATATTCACGTTTGTTTGAGTGAGTATTATTTTGATAGAGTTTTGAAAATGAGGGGCTAATTGTAAGTTGATTGGGATGATAATAATAAATTAATGACGAGTCCTGTATAATTTTTTCTTGTTTTTCATGCTGTTTGATAATTTTTTGATAAATTATTTTAGCGGCTTGGGTATAGGCACCACGTCTAGAGTAAGAAACATGACCATTAAAGATTCTAGCGAATAGACTATTCTCTGGATTTTGGGTGGGGTCGGATAATCCTAGAGGATCAAATGTACTACCACAAATAAAATCAGCAACATTGCACCATACTCCAACTTTGTTTTGGTATTTTTTATAAATATAGGGATTGAGTCCACCTAGGATACCATGCTCAACATAACAATCAGGAACATTTTGGCGATAAGGTGAAAAGTGTAAATTTTGACAGGCATCAGGTATTATTCCTCTTCCTTCAGGTAGATATAGTTTGGGGTCGCCAAAATTGGCAAGATAAAGGATTTTTTCAGGATTAAGATGACGGATGGCATAAGTCATTACCATAGCGCCTTGTGAGTAACCGGATAGAATAAAATGAGTATTTGGGCAAGATTTGGTAATATTACGATAAAGTTTAACAAGTTCGTTAACACCAGCTTTTACACTTTGTCCGAATTCATAGGCTTTGCCTCCACTTAAAATGGCGCCAGAAATAATTTTTGGATCCTCAATACCAATAGCAGGATAGGGATCACCAAAGTTAGTGGACTCGCCTAGTTGGTAGTAACGATAGCTGAGATTCGGTAGTTTCTTAAAAACATCAGTAATGGCTCTTTGAAAAGCTTGGTGATCAATATTTGTATGAAGTGATTCACCGGAGCCTCTCGCAAAGATTATAAAATAATCAACGCAAAATTCATTGAAAGGGTCGTTATTGGAAAGAGAGAGCGTATTTTTAGTTAAATGCAATGAATAAAAACAAAAGCATAAAATGAACGAACATAAAAAACACTTGAACAATTTACGCATCCAAAACCTCAAGATAGATTTAGGTTTGGAAAAGGTTGGTTATAGTATTATATGAATAAAGAGAAAGTGCAAGGTGAATGGAAGAAGAAACGCTAAAAATGATAATCCTTCCCTGTTGCATGTTGTAAATAACACTTAGCATAAGCAAGATATTAAAGTCATCCGTAATTGACAGAAGAAACGGACTAGGGTAGAGTCTTTACAAAAGGAGTGTGATGAATATAGAGACACAGAAACGTAGGGATTGGGATAGTTATTTTATGGGGATTGCTGAGGAGGTGGCAAAACGTTCAAAAGATCCATCATCACAAAACGGTTGTGTCATAGTAGACGCCAGGAGGCGTCCAGTTTCTTTTGGCTATAATGGTACAATTCAAGGCGCGGACGAATCGAAATTGACTTTGTCGGAGCGTCCGATGAAGTATTATTTTGCGATTCATTCTGAGATGAATGCCTTAATCTTTGCAGGACGCGATTTAACTGGATGTACTTTATATAATAAAATGGCGACTTGTGAAAACTGTTTAAAATATTGTTTGCAGGCTGGAATTAAGCGTTTTGTTTATAAAGAATTGCGGGTAGCTTCATATAGAAGTGGCGAAAAAAAATCGATGACAAATATTGATACGGATGAAGCAATTATCCGTTTACTGGCTTCTTGTCCAGATGTAGAAACTTTAAACATCTCTAATGGTAAAACTTATGTTCAGGATATCTTGGATGCATATGATAAGAATTCGACAGAATATAAAAATCTAGTGCGTTGGGTAAAGGAATAAAATTTGCTAGTTTACTAAAAAGATAGATATTTAAAACTATTAGCTGTAGCTAATATCAAAAAATATAATTAAAGATTGTCCTGAATAAGTTCAAAAACTTGATCGGGTACTTCGTAATTAATGAGATGTCCAGATTCTTTAATAAAATATGTTTTACCTCGGTATTTTTCGGCAACTTTTTGGGTTTGTTTTGGTCGATTTAGACGATCTTCTGTGCCAGCGATAAAATAACAGTCCTTATTGAAATCAAAATTGGAAATTGAATGATTGACCGAGAATTTGGCGGCTTTAATCTCATCAGTCAGGCTGGTGAATTTTTTGGTGCATAAATAGGTAGTTTCAAGGATCTTTGGAAGCTGATGTTTACCAAGAGTGCCAATTAAATATTTAGTAACAATGTACCCAACTAGTTTATTAGGAATAAAGGCTATCAAAGGGATGATGGGACGGAGGAATTTTGGGGTGGGTTCTGAAATTGGAGAAAGAAAGAAGATCTTTTCATGAATAAGATTAGGGTATTTTTCTGCAGTAGCGGCAGTAATGAGTGACCCCATTGAGTGGCCAATTAGTATTGGATGATCTAGTTTGTTGTCTAAGATGTAATCGGCGAGCCAGGTTGCATAAGACTCGGCGGTAAAATTGCTGAGTTCTGGTAGCTGTTCGTCTTGAGTATTAAAGGCGGGTGGAATATCTGGACAATAGGTAGAATAGCCAAGTGTTTTAAATTTTTGGATAATTTCAGACAAGCCAAAATGATTGCCGCGAAAACCGTGAACAAATAAAAGTGTAGGTTTTTGCTTTTTTTGCACATTATCCTTTCTTAATCTTGAATAAGTTTTTCTAGGTGGGATACTTATTATTGTTTTTTGTATCGATTTAACGCTTCGGTGATAGCGTCTCGATCAAAACCGATAATCTGAATTGGGTTTTTATCCTCATGATCAGTAATGATGGTGACTGGAACAGCTGTGATGTTTGGCATAGAAGCAGCATCAAGTTCTTGATATTCAATCCCTTCTTCTTCAAGCCAATTAACCAGTGCGTGACAATAAATACAGGTAGGTGTAGTATAAACTTTTATCATAACGATTTTATTATAACAAATTTAAAGAGTTTTTGCTTTATCAAGTTGAGGGTCTTTGCCAGAATTAATATCATTATATGAGCGTTGAACTTCGATATCTGGAGAAATGCCGGTCTTATTGATGGTTTGACCTTCTGGGGTATACCAGTGGGCAGTGGTGACTTTAAGCAAGGACCCTCCAGATAATTCAAGCATAGTTTGGACAACACCCTTACCATAAGTCTTTGTACCAACAATTGTAGCTTTTTTGTAATCTTTGAGGGCGCCAGCAACAATTTCTGAGGATGAAGCAGTAGCATTATTAACTAAAACGATAGTTTTTATGTCTTTTAGAATGGCTTTGCCGCGTTTAGCGTAAGTAATAGTCTGACCGACAGTAGCTGATTTTTGCGTAAGGATTTTATCTCCATCTAGCCAAAGGGAAAGTAAATCGCGGGCTGCATTGACGTAACCACCACCATTATTCCGAAGATCTAAGATTACTTTATTAATTCCCTTACTCTTAAAATTATCAGCAAATGATTTGACGAGAGTGCCAGTGTCTTCACTGAACCTATAAACTGAAATAATTGCAGTTTTGTCTTGATAGGTGACGTCTGCTGAGACGTTATTTATTTTTTCACGAGTTAGCTCAAAATCAAGCTTATGCTTATCTCTTGCAACAGTGAGCTTTACTTTTTCGCCAGAAGGTCCACGTAGCTTGCTGGCAATAATTTCGGTGTCTTTGTCCCAGACTTCTTCGTCATTAATCGCATAAATAATATCACCGGCGTGGACTCCAGCTTTTCTAGCGGGATTATTAGGCAAGGTGCGAGTAATAACAACATAATCACCTTGTTTCATCATCTCAACTCCAACCCCGGCTTCTTTAATTTCACCTTTGAGTTCAGATTTAAACTCGGCAGCCTCTTTAGAATTGTAATAAACAGTGTAAGGGTCACCAAGTGCAGCTGTGAGACCTTTTTTAGCTCCTTCAATTAATTGAGTTTTATCAAGGCTGCCATCATAGTTTGAGGAGATTTGAGAATAGACTTCATTTAAATCGTCCCACTTGATATTACTTGTAATTTTTTGTGCTGGATTAATATATGGTGAAAATTGTAGGTATAAATTATTCCAGTTAGCACCTAGGAAAATACCGATAACAAAGGTGATGAAACTGGCAAAAATAGTAGTATTAAGACTAACTTGTCTTGGTTTCTTGTTCATGTTTTTTATTATAACATAGCTCAAGCGTCATAATTCTACAAGATTTAGTCGAAGTGAATAAAGTAGTACTGCGAAGGGTCAACACCGACACGATAGCCGAAATCACCCCATTGTCCAGATCTTGAGGAATAGGCATTGTTGTATTCGGAAACATTGATTGTCCCATTGGCGTTGACGGATTCGACCCAGAAGACATGTCCCCAGGCTCCAGAAGCGGTTTGACCAATTGAATTAGCGCTTGGTGTGCGGTCGACACGATAACCAAGTGATCGGGCAGCGGAGGCCCAACTATAGGCGTTACCCCAGCCAGTTACACGTACGCGAGGTCCCCAGTACTCTACGGCTTTGTAGGCAGCGTAACTGGTACATTGACAGGTGTAGTAGGTATCAAGGATGCCACGAATATTATCGCGTGGACAGGCGAAACCATAATTTCCAATAAAGGCTTCGTAGCTGTTGTATCCGTCAGCGACAGTACCGAAGCCACCGCGGTTACGTAGGCTAAGTAGATGATTTTGGTATTCTTGGTTAATTAACTTAATTTTTTCTTCACGGGAGCTGGCGGCTTCAAGAGCGAAAGCAGCAGCATTGTCACGATATTTTATAATAAGGGACTGTTGTTCGATTTTTTTATCTTCAATGGCTTTTCTTTGAATTTGTTGATCGGCAATTACGCGTTCAATCTCAGTTTTTTGCTTTTCAAGATCTTGTTTGATACTTTTGACAGTCTGGGCGGAGATAGTGACCTGACTCTTGGCAGTATCGACGCGTGATTGACGTTCAGCGAAATCAGAAATTGAACTTGAACCAGCTAAAATCATGATAGCGTCGCCCTTTTCTTCAAAATGCATATTGATCAGAAGATTAGCAAGAGCCTGCTGTTGTAGTTTGAGTTTTTTAGTACTTTCCTCGATTTTTAATTTTAAATCCTCTGCTTCCGCTTCGTTAGCCTTAATACGGGCTTCGTACATACTAATTTCTTGTTGCAAACGCTCTACTTCACCCTCAAGCGTAGTGGCGGCTTTGGAGGCTTCATTAGCCTTGGCAACTGCTTCGTTCTCTGCTTTCTTGGCGGCACGACAAGCGCTTGAAGTACAGTAGGCTTCGTTTTCGATGGCAGATGCAAGGTTGTTAGTCGGAAAAAGGTTTGGTACTGATGTAGCTAAAATAGTCAAAATGACGACAAAAATAGAAAACTTTTTAAATTTTGAGTTCCTGGATTTTTTTGTTTTTTTATTGATTGTTTTTTTGATTTTTGCCATTGTTGTAACCTCCTTTCAGGACGTTATATCATATAAATATTAACATAAGTATAATGTGATGTCAAAAAGGTATGGTTTTTATAAAAAATCGCTATTTTATATTTTTATACTCTTTTAAGGTATTTGGAAACAGCAAGTCTTGAGGATGTAAAGGCGATAATGATGCCGAGGAGAATGAGAGTGAGAAAAACAAGAAAATAACTTGGTGAATAAATAATTTTACTAATTTCACTAATATCAATGTCGTAGGAAGTCAACTTTGGTGCGGCAAAGCCAAAAGTGAGGAATCCAAGAATAGTTGCAAAAATACCAGCCAAGATACCTGAGATCATGGCCTCGACGAGGAATGGACCTCGAACAAAGTGGTTGTCAGCACCTACTAACTTCTCCATATAAATCTCTTCACTACGAGAGTAGATTGCCATACGGATGGTGTTGAAAATTACTAAAATAGAAATAACAAGAAAGATACCAGAGAGCGCGAAGCCGCCAGTTTTAGCAATATTTGCCCAAGAAGCGATAGTTTCAATCGCTGTGTTATTAGTGTCATAAGTTGGTTCTCTTTTTGGGTCAAGATTTTCTTTAAATGTATTGTTAGTACTGACAATATTTTTAATGTTTTCTAGTCGATCAGCATTATAAACTTTAATACGTAGAGTGGATTGCATAGATTTAAGCATAGCTTCTTTCATATCCTCGTCGTTTAAGGTTGTTAGAAGTGCAGCGTCGCCAGTTTTCTTGGTATCTTCAATTACTTTTTCGTATTCTTGATCTGAAGTAGAATATTCAGCGGATTTGACATTTGAATCTTTTTTGATAATATCCGTCATTTCTTGTAGGGCAACAACTTCGGTGCCTGGTTTGAAAAAGATGGTGATATCGATCTTGTCACGCATTCTATCGGCGGTTGTGGAGAGGATGATGCTGGCGATTACGGTGACAAAAAGAAGAATTAAGGTGAGCGTCATGACAAAAGTTGAAGTAATAGAGAGCCAAATATTACGACCATAGCCAATAACACCGTATTTTAAAATACGTAAATTATTGCGAAGTAAATTACCACGACTGTTTTTCGACATGGTTTTTAAGCGATCGATGGTACTATTTTTTGGTTTTTTAGTCATAGTTCTCCTATTGAATTAGACGTCGACGTTTTGGCGTTTTATTTTCAGTGTTTTCTTGATTTTTCGTCATGTGTATCACTACACTGTTATCCTCGTCGTTATTAGGGATAGAATTTTGGTGTCTAGTATGATTTTCCTCAGGTGATAGATATGAAGTGGCGCGCATGTATCCTGGATGGGGGAGCCTTGAAATACCATCGTTGTTAGCGTCAAGTCGATAAATGCCATGATCTTTTTGATCAGAGATAATCTTGCCGTCTTTCATGGTGATGACGCGTTTTTTCAAAAGATTAACAATGCTGGCGTCGTGTGTGGTAACTAGAACGGTGGTGCCGTAGTCATTAATTTTTTGTAAAAGATCGATAATTTCCTTTGAGGTTAAGACATCGAGATTGCCGGTTGGCTCATCGGCGATTAAAATCTTAGGCTGTCTTGCAACGGAACGGGCAATAGAAACACGTTGTCTTTCACCTCCGGATAAATTATCTGGAAAACGGTAAGCTTTTTCAGAGAGACCAACGAGATCGAGAACTTTTGGTACAGTGCTTTCAATCTCATGGTTACTCATGCCGGCAATTTCTAGAGCAAAGGCTACATTTTCGTAAACTGTGCGAGTGGGAAGGAGTTTGTAATCTTGAAAAACTACACCAATGCGACGACGATAGTTGGGGATGTGTTTCTTTTTGACATAGTCGAGATCGATACCGCCAATGACGATCTTACCAGAATCAGGACTTTCCTCTTTAGTAATCATTTTTAAGAGAGTAGACTTACCAGCACCAGATTTACCAACAAGAAAAACAAACTCATTAGCAGCAATGTGCATTGAGATATTATCAAGAGCGGCTCGGCTATCGCCGTGATAATGTTTGGTGACGTGGTCGAACAATATCATGTTTATATTTTAGCATAAACGTGATATGAACTAAAGTGGGTTTTTGATAGAGGTACGAATAGTTTTGTTAGTTAACATATTTTGAATTTAAGTATTAATTGTTTTCTTGATATGTATCGAGTTTTGCGCCATATTTTCGGAGGAGATCGATGTTGTCTTTAATGTCTTCTTTGTCTAAGTTTCTAACTACATTATTAACATCTGCGCCGTGTTTGAGGAGAGTGTCTAGGTTATCGGCGATATAATCAAATCTTAGGTTTGAAACTAATTTGTTGACATCAATATCTGCGCCATGTTTGAGGAGAGCGTCTAGGTTTTTGGCGATGTAATATGAGTCTAGGCTTGAAACTAATTTGTTGACATCAATATCTGCGCCATGTTTGAGGAGAGTGTCTAGGTTTTTGGCGATATCATCTGAGTACATTTTTCTTACGACATTATTAACATCTGCACCATGTTCGAGGAGGGTGTCTAGATTATCGGCGATGTCGTAGTGATCCATTTTGCTTACGACATTATTAGCATCTGCGCCATGTTTGAGGAGAGTGTCTAGGTTTTTGGTGACATAATCTGAGCCCATGTTGCTTACGACATTATTAATATCTGCGCCGTGATTGAGGAGAGAATCTAGGTTCTTTACGACATCATTTGGTTTTAGGTTTGAAACAAACTTATTAGCATCTACTCCTTTTTCTAAGGCGTATTCTAAATCATATTTTTCTTTTAATTCTGGGATTCTAGGATCTTTTCTATTATAGGTATCTAGGGTGGCAATTGGGCGATCTAGCTCATAGAGAAAACTGAGCTCTTCTTTGGTTAGATCTTCCCCTTTCTCCATCTTTTTATCTAAGCGGATCAGAGCTTGCTTATCATCAAACTTTTGTAAGTAGTTTTCGCCACCTGGCAGAGACAATGCTTTTTCTTTAACAATGGGAACAAGAGCATCTTCAACGGCCTGCCCTTCGTTTAACCCTGATACTTCAGCAACCTTGCCATCTGGATCGAGGCGAATGGAGGCAGAGCCATTCGAGGCGAAGACTCCAGGAGAGTTTGGGTCTTCAAGTCTAAAGATAATGAATTTGGCTTTTGAATTAGATTCCTCATCCGCCCCCTTACTTCTAGAGTGTCCATATTCGCCGTATACTAAATAATTGTGTGCAACGTTTGGATCTACAACACACCAACGGGTGCCTTCAGCGAGGCTGGCGATTTCTTCTTCATCGCCTAGTTTATATTCAAACCAATCACCATGAACATCTTCGGTGCGTTCTGGGGTTTTGAGAATGACCTTGGTATCGACTAATTCTTTAGTATAGAGTTTAGGGAAGTTGGCGGATTTAACGAGAGAAACTAGTTTCTCATCATCGGAGTTTTTGGAGAGCCAGTTTTCTTTATCTACGCCATAAAAATTATTAATTTGGCTATAGACTTTGGCGAGGATTTCGGCGTTAAGTTTTGGGAAGCTCAATGCGGTGGTATGATCGCGCCTATTATAGTCTGCATCATCAAGATTGAGAGCGTTGCTCATCTTGGAGATACCATCGAAAGCATAGACTTTAAACCAGAGAGGATAGGGGCAGTTTTTATCGCTTAGATAGTTAGTCCAAGAGGTGATAGACTGACGCTGTTTTTCGATGAGATCTTCAGCGAGGATTTCCTTTTCACGTCTACTTAGTTCCCTGCCTTGGCCATTGTCTCTTAGGATTTGTTCTTGCTGTTTCCAATATGAATCTGGGATGTCTTCATAGTCCATGACGACATTTTCGGCAGAGGCTTCCCAGAGTTTTCGTTCTAATGCATCTCCATGTTTTTCGACCATATTATCGAGACGAGAAAGATAGGCGAAGTTTCTACGTTCATTGTTTTTGCCTGGGAGCTTTTCTTTGTTTTGGCGGGCTTTATTGAAAGAGGATTCGACAATGTCTTTGTGTTTAGATTCAAAGTTAACTAGAGCGAGGACTTTAGAGCCGATTTCGTTTTGGAGACGAGTGAGGTGTTGCTTGTCTGATAGGATCTCGTTTTGATTATTATCTGTGTTTGGGGCAGAGTTGAGATGATTTGGAGATGAGTTTGGCATAAAATCCTTTATATTGATGGATTAGATATAGTGTATATGGTTATTGTAGCATGGGATATTAGAAAATAGAGCGTTTTATGCTCTATTTTTTTATGTAATTTTGTAAGATTAACAAATATATGAGAATTTCTCATATATTTGTTTAGCTAACAGTATTTGATAGAGGTACGAATAGTTGAAGATTGTTCGTTTAATAATTAGCTACCAATTTGTGATTCAAGATAGGCGTCGAGAAAGCCTTCGATTTTGCCGTTAAGTACGGCATCGACATCAGTCTCTTCATATTTTGTGCGGGTATCTTTTACTAATTTATATGGTTGAAGAACGTAGTTACGGATTTGTTGACCCCATTTGGCGGATTCTCCGGCACGAAGTTGATTGATGGATTCAGCTTGTTGTTCTTGTTGCAGCATTATCAACTTACCTCGTAAAATCTCCATAGCTTTTTCGCGATTTTGAAGCTGTGATCTTTCGTTCTGAATAGCGACAACTGTGTTAGTCGGAAGATGTGTGATGCGGATGGCAGAGTTAGTGGTATTAACGGATTGACCGCCATGTCCGCCAGCATGATATGTATCGATTCTGAGGTCTTTTTCATCAATTTTATAATCTTCTTCATTTTCAAGAATGGGCAAGATTTCTACTAATGAGAAAGAAGTTTGACGAAGGTTGTCGGCGTTAAAAGGAGATAAACGAACCAAGCGGTGGACACCATGTTCAGATTTAAGGTTGCCATAAGGATGATTACCATAAATTTCATAGACCGCAGTTTTAATACCGGCTTCTTCCCCAGTAGTACGTTCGATTAATTCAACATTGAAATGATTTTTTTCAAAAAAACGCAGGTACATGCGTTCTAGTATGGAAGCCCAATCCATCGCCTCAGTACCACCTACGCCAGCTGTAATACGTAAAATAGCGTTTTTTTCGTCGAGCGGATCGGTAAAACGAAGAGCTTTTTTTAGTTCTATAAGAGTTTGTTCCATTGAGGAAAGTTGATGATCGATTTCATCTAATAAGTCGGGCTCTTGCAGGGCAATGATATCATGTAAGTCGGTGGCTTGGACTTTGAGAACCTGCCATGGCTCAACTTCAGCCTTGAGACGGCTAAAATTAGTGTTTACTTTTTTGGCATGATCGGGGTTTTGCCAAAGTTCAGGTTCGGAAATTTGCTCTTCGAGGTTTTTTAATTCTTTTATTTTTTGATCGATTTGGAGTTTTTGCCAAGTAGTGTCTAAATCAAGCTGTAATGAAGCAAGGCGTTTTTCGATATCATTCATAAGATAATTATAGCAAAAGAATGATCTTGTTAAAAAATAAGAGTGGTTTGATGTGTTAGAATTGTAAGATTAAAGATATTTTGAAAATAAGGAAAAATATGACGGCCTTAAGTGAGCTTAGAAAAATAAATAAAAATGATGAGCGAGAAAAAATTGTTGTTAAAACTAGTGCTATTGGTGTTGTAACGAATATTTTATTGGCGGTTTTTAAAATGGTAATTGGATTGCTCTCGAATTCTATTGCGATCGTACTAGACGCAGTGAATAATATCTCAGATGTGGCTAGCTCAGTGATTACTATTGTGGGAACGAAATTAGCGGGAAAAGAGCCAGATAAAAAACATCCTTTTGGGCATGGACGTATTGAATATTTAAGTGCAATGGTGATTGCAGTGATTATTCTATATGCTGGTACAACCTCACTCATTGAATCGGTAAAACAAATTATCAAACCAGAAACCCCAGATTATAATTTTACATCGCTAATTATTATTGCTGTGGCGGTAGTGGTGAAAATTGTTTTAGGTTTTTATGTGAAGAAAATTGGGCGAAAAGTAAAATCTGATTCGTTAATAAATTCTGGAGCCGATGCGGCGATGGATGCAGTAATTTCTTTTTCGACACTGATAGCAGCGGTAATTTTTATGAGTTTTGGATTGGCGCTTGAGGCGTATCTAGGTACTATTATTTCGATAATTATCATTAAATCTGGTATTGGGATGTTAAAGGGGACGATTTCGCAGCTTTTAGGTGAACAAAATGATGTGGAGATGGCGAAAAATATCCAGAAGACGGTGATGGGTTTTAAAGAGGTTTTGGGGGTTTATGATTTGGTGTTGAATAATTATGGGCCAAATCGTTGGAATGGGTCGGTACATATTGAAGTTCCAGACACTATTTCGGTGGTGGATTTGGATCAGTTGTTGCGCGAGATTACGATAAAGGTTATGAAAGAGCACAGAGTACTTTTGACGGCGATTGGAGTGTATTCAGTAAACACCAAGGATAAAGAAGTAATCGAAAAACAGAAGCAGGTCAAAGAAATTGCACTTAGACAAAAATATATTCGACAGATACATGGATTCTACTTAATTGAAAAAGAAAAGAAAATGCGATTTGATTTAGTAGTTAGCTTTGACGCGGAAAATCGAATGGTTGCATTTAAAGAAGCGATAGCAAAAATCCAAAAAGCTTTTCCGGATTACAGAATTTATGCGACGATGGATGCGGATTTTACGGAAGAATAATTTACTTAAGAATTAAGTTCTATGATCAAGGCGCGATGATCTGAGACTGGAGCATCAATCACTTCAAAATTTTGGTAGGACAAGTCATTGCTAATTAAGATGTGATCACAGGAGACATTCTTTTTGAAACGAATATTACGTAATGTGGTTGGAATATGATGAATAGCTGTAAGATCTGTAAGAAAGTCAAATTCGCGCATGGCTTTTGACTCAGCAATTACATTTAGATCACCACAGACTACTACAGGCAGATCTTCGTCTCTTACCATGTCAGCAACGGAACGCATACATTGAACAGAAGTCTCATTCCCTAGAGGGTCTTTTTGCCAATAACCATGATAGTTGACAATGGTAAGTTTATTTTTTAGAGTAACTTTTTGAGCTATATAGCGATTATGAGTGATGACTTGTTGATAACTTGAAAGATCGGTTGCAACTTGATAATCGCCTAAAATAACTTTTTCTTCGGAGTGTGTGAATGGAATTTTGCTGAGAATAGTATTGCCACTTTCGTATTGGACGGTGCCATTTAATATCGAAATGCCGAAATGTGAACTACGAATCTCATGTGTAAAGCCGGATTTTTCCTTAATTTTGTCAACAGTATCCATGAATTGATCAAGTGCTCTAGTTTGGTTTTTATCCCAAACAGCTTCTTGTAAACAAATTAAATCGTAGTTTCCTTCGGCAATAAAACTGGATAGACCATCTTTAATACGGCCACCCCAAACGTTGAGTTGTAAAATCTTGATATTATCCATAAGCTTATTGTAGCATGAGGAGTGTTATAAAAATTGTGAAATAAAAAAGACCCCCAGAGAGGCTTTAATTATGGCTGGACCTGCAGGATTCGAACCTGCGAATGACGGGACCAAAACCCGTTGCCTTACCACTTGGCGAAGGTCCAATAGATTGTAGATATTTTACCACATCTTGTAGGATTTTGAAAAGTTTAACAAAAGATAGATACAGATCTAGCGTTCATAAACTTTAAATTCACAATTTTTTAGATGAAGATTGATTGCGCTATCGTAAAGTGCAGAATAGAACAAACCCTGCTCTGTGCCACCGCGAAGAACGTAATCGACAATTCTTAAAATACCGGCGTGGGAAGTGATGAGTATTTTTGCGTCTTCACCATAATTTGCTAATGTATCAATTTGGATTTGTTTAAGGACGCGATCTACACGACGAAACATGTGTGGAACGGATTCCATCTTAAAGCGATCAGCGTTAAAACCGTCTTTCCAGCTAATTTCATGAATTCTTGACCCTTCTTTGCCTTCAAAGACACCAAGTCCACGTTCGATAAGGTCCTCCATATAATAAATGTAACAATTAGCATTTAGATCATTGTGTCGGCGGTAGATATGGTCTAATTCAATAGCATCTTCAAGATCTAGATTATCAAAGATAGACTTATCGGGAATCGTGCGTCCGAGAATAATTTGGCAGGTTTTGGCAGCACGTTGTAATGGTGATGAGTAAGCAATATCGAAACGTACATCTCTTAAAGCGTCACGAGCTTTGAGAGCTTGAAATTGTCCAAGAGCATTGAGCGGTGTGTCAGACCACCCTTGGTTTAATCCTAGGTTATTCCAATCGGTTTGTCCATGTCGTACTATGTAGAACTTCATTCACCCACCACTTTTAAATTATCTATTTAACATATTGCCGATACCCCAGAGAAGAGTAAGTAGAGCACCAGTAGCGCAGAGGATAATCCCTATCCCGCCCCAGAAATAGGCATTTTGAGTGGCCATATTTTTAGTGGCTTTTGTAGTCTTTTTTATACTAGTGGTAGCTTTTTTCGGAGTTCTACTAACCTTAGTATCATTCTGTTTTTTATTTGTAGTTGTTTTGGACATGATATTTTTATTCTGTTAATGCTTTTTTCTATTCTAACGCTTTCAGATCAAAAAGTAAATGATATAAAAAATAAGGTGTAGAAATGATGGATTAAATACAGACTTATCTATTTTTTATAACTCACGTTGTCTTTGACGGCCACTGCGTTTCATTTGCTCGAGCTTTTTGCGACGTTCGATCATTGCTAAAATTTGATCAGCTTTTTGATGATTTTCGGCCACTTGTTTATTTTGGGTAACTGTTTGCTCTGGGGTAAGTGAGATCTGGTAGTGAGTAAAGAAATTACGGAAAAAATCCTGATTAGCGGATTCAGCCAAATAATTGAAACTACTTTCGGGGACCTTAAATGGTAGATTGGCGTAAACTGGTTGCCAGTAGGTTATACCACTATTTTTTTGATTGGGATTTTTTGGTACGGGGATTGGCGGAGTGGTCATACGATGATGATAAGCGGAGCGTAATTCTTCAACACTGCCAACACACTCAAAGGGTTTCATTTCTCCGCCAATACCAAGAAGGCCCTTGAAGATTTGAATTAGATTTGGATCAAGAAAGAGATCTCGATCGCCAAAAAGAGATTGTAGGAATTGAGGCGGGATAAATGGACAAAACAGGAGATAAGAATTTGCACATTTTGCACAGTGACCACACCACTTTAAAGTACTATTTTGATTATTTTGCTTATAGTTAGCTTCATTGCAAGAACTAAAACTGTAGCCATATTTCTGCCAGCATTTTTGTACAAAAAGGTCTGCAATACGAAGTTCGCTGAGATGACGAATTGGAGAACCTAAATGAAGATTTGGAGAAAGATATCTTTTTAGATATTCGGTCATCAACTGTTCAGCTTGCCAAGTTTTTGACCATTGATGATTGACTGGTAGATCACCAATCATGGCATGAGGTTCTTCCCCCTCACGACCGATACTAGTTAGGATAATATCTTGATTGTTAAGGATAGCTTGGATAAGAGCAAGGGATTCCACAGTAAAGGTGACAGGAACGTGTCCATTGTATCCACCGGTTTGTTGTAAATGTGGATGATCGATTTGACGGTAAACTATGCTTGCTTTTTGGTGATTAAAATTGTCGTCAAGATGGTCGATAATAGTTGGGTGCGAGCGATCTGGACTACTACTAACATACCATGGCATGAAGCTGATCTTGCTCCCATTAAGTAGTTCTGCGACAAGAAGGCTATCCTTACCACCGGATTGAAGTGCGAGAACACCATGACCATGATAATCTATAGCTGATTTATTCTGAAAACCTGGAGTTGGTCTAAAAGTCGCAAGATCTTGACGAGTAAGTCGATTTTCAAAAGCATATTGCGAGAGACCTTCTTGATAGACGGTTGAAAAGAAACTAGCCTGAAATTCATCAAGGGGACGATCTAACCTAATATTTGCTGTCGGATGAGCTTTATAGTAGCTAGTGCCAATTAGAATAAAGGCGAGAAACATGGCCTGATCAAGCAACTGATTAAGGGATGGGTCGTCAAATAAGTTGAAAGAACTGGTGTTGGTACCAGGTTTTGGGGCAAAATAGACTTTTTCTGTAAAAATTATATTATCGATCCCTTGATAAACAAAAGTAGCGGTATAAGTGGAGCGATCAAAATAGTAACTTAGAAAACGAAACATGGCGTCTTTAGGAGGGGTAGGAACAGGCTGAGCGGGTTTTTTATTGAGTGATCCGAATAGAGATGAGATATTTGAAGTAATCATTATAAATATTTTAGCATTAAAAAGCGTTTACGATTTGCTGAAATTGATTACCACGATCACTAAAGTCTTTAAACATATCGAAACTTGCAGCGCCAGGACTCATTAATACTATGACAGGTTTTGCAGATTGATTTTTTATAGCCTCAGGAGTGGATGGAATACAGAGATCGTAATTTGATTCTAAATTAGCAGCATATTTTTCAGCGTATTCTTTTGCGTAAAAAACAGCATTTTCAAGAGAATCGGAGAGTATAAATTTTTCGGGATCTTCTCCATTGGCTAAGGAAAAACGAGTTTCGCCGATCAGAATAACCTTTTTAAGATTTTTAGCAGTGGAGAAGCGTTGTTTCATGTTAGAAAGATTAAGATGGCGATCTTTACCGCCAGCAATTAAAACTGTCGGGTATGCTTCAAAAGCTTTGATTGCAACATCGGTAGCTGGAAAAGCAGATGAATAATTATCATCATAATAGCGAACGTGATTAAGTTCACGGATAAATTGAATACGGTGAGGAAGTCCAACAAATGTGGTGAGACCATGCGAAATTTTTTGATAAGTTTCCTTTTGGCCGTCACTAAAAAGTTCTTCCAATGACAGGTCTAAGATGCTTAAGACGGCTAAAATGGCTGCTTCGGCGTTTTTACGGTTGTGTTCGCCGGGGACTTTAAGCTGGTCAAGTAGTCTTTTAAGTTCTGCCTGATGAGTGGTAATTGGATAAGACTTTTTATGTCCAGCACTTTTTTGGCCAATTTTAGTACTTTCAGCATTATTGGCGTAATAAATACAGAAGTCGGAAGAGACTTGAAAGTTCACTATATTAGATTTTGCAGCGACATAATCTTCAAAACTACGATGTCGATCAAGATGGTCAGGTTCGATTCGAAGCACTACGGCAACATGAGGAGATTTTTGAAGATCCCAACATTGAAAGCTACTCATCTCATAGACTACTAGGTCTTTTTCGGTGATTTTATCTAATTCAAGAATGGCAGGTGTACCAATATTGCCAACAAGGTGAATTTTCTCAAAACGTTCGGGGAATTGGCGAAGTAGATTAGTAATCATCGAACAGGTGGTTCCCTTGCCTTTAGTACCAGTTACACCAATAATAGGAGCTTTACAGTGTTTAAAGAAATAATTGGTAATAGAAGTCCAATTTGAAGAAGCGCCACGATCTTTTGGATCTAAAACAAATTGTGGGTGAACTGAGGGACTACGAAAAACTAGGTCAAAGTTCTCCAAATGAAAACTTGGAATTTGATAATCTTCAAAGTGGTCAAAAAAAGTGAAATGATGAGGAGAATCTTTGGGTGAATGTGATTTGAAATAAGTTTCAATAGCTTGACCTTCGAGACCATGCCCTAAAATTGCAATATTCATAACTCTATTATACTTGGTTTTTAGCGTTTGGCTTAGAAATTAAGGGACTCTGCTAATTGATTGATGACAGATTTTTCGACGGAGCCAACGGTAACGAAGGCATGAATGCCGGAACCAGCAAACTCTCTGGCTAGTTCTACGATGGATGGTTTGTTGATTTCTTTAATAATTTGAGGAAAATCGTCATAAAGTTCAAATTTTTCGGTCATAAAATAGTCGTCAGTATAATAATCTGAAATTTGACTAACCGTTTGAGCTCCCATTTGATAGCGCCCTTGAGCATAGGTTTTTACTGCTTCAATTTCTTCGTCAGAAATTTCACCATTTAAGGCCTTAACCATTTCAATCTGTATGAGTGAAAAAAGTTCGTCAGCAGTTTCAAGATTAACTTCACCATCGAAATCCCATGAAGAATAATGTTTACTACTATTGATGCCGCTGCCCATACCATAGACTAGACCACGTTTTCTGGCTTGTCCAAAAATACGACTACTCATAGTGCCATTAAGAATATGGTTAAGTGCGCCCATGGCCTGAGTTTCTTGACTAGAGAGGCGTCTTGGGGTAACCATGGAAAAACCAAAGGTGATATTACTAGCATCTTTGCGTTTGACTAAAATGGCGGGAGAAGAGTGGAGTTTATCCTTAGGTATTTCAAAACGTTTACCTTCTTTTAAATCCCAGTCTTCAAGATTACGTAGAATATCTTTTTTGCGATGTTTGATTTGTCCGGCAATGATGAGACGCATATTTTTTGCGGTATGAGTACGTCGATAATGTTCACGGATGTCTTTTAATTCAATATTATTGATTGTGGCGAGGCGTTCTTTAAGATTGGGAACATCTTCTCCAATAGCTTTTTGAAGTCTTGGCCAAAGTAATCTGGCATAATCATTCATGTAGCCAGTCAATTCGGCCTTGACGTTGCCTTTTTCACTTTTTAACTCTTCTTCGTTAAACTTTGGTGATGTAATGGCGATTCGTTCTAAATTTAGAATACGCTCCCATTCAAAATCTGCACATTCAGCCTCATAGCAGACTGAATAATCTGAAGTCCAAGCATTATGATAGGCACCATTTTTGGTAAAATCAGCTTCGTAGGCTTGCTCGTCGGGAAAGACTGAGTTGGCACCAAAACTGAGATGTTCAACAACATGGGCAATTTCGTAAAGATCTGGGGTTTTAGCAAAACGCATACCACCACGAAATTGGACTTTAATGTTCATGACGGAGGCGCCAGGAACGTCAATAAGTAGTCCCCTCGCGCCGTTTTTGAGCTCGATTTCTTCAACAAAATGTTTCATGATCAACGCTTACTATGTTTTTTGTTTTGACGTTGTTTCTTCTTTAGTTTTCGAGCAGTATTGCGCTCATGATTTAGGTTTGTCTTATTAGATGAGCCAGTTTTAAATTCATTATCGAGATTTTTTACACCAGAGTCAATAGTGTTTACACCCTTATTGGTGGCAGACTCAGCCATTTGAGTGAGCTCGGTATCGTATTCTTTTCCATCTATAACATCTGTAGCAATGGCCTCTTGTTTGGTGATACTAAGAAGGATCTTGAGAACTTCTTCGCGAAGATTTTTTTGCAACCCTTCAAAAAGTTTTTGTGACTCAGTACGATATTCAACAAGTGGATCCCGTTGTCCGATCGAGCGCCAGTGAATTCCCTCGCGAAGATACTGCATATTTTCGAGATGTTGCATCCAGAGAGCATCTAGAACTTTAAGATAAACTTCGCGTTCAATGCGACGCATAACATCTGGGCCAAAGTCCAATTCTTGAGAGTTATAAGCTTCACTAACAGCGGTCAGTGCGAGCTTGGCACGATCGGTAGGTTTTCGCATTTGACCGATAGTTTCAACGAGCTCGGGATCAATGTTAAAGACCTGAAGAAAGTTTTGTTTAAATTTCTTGTTCACGCGAGAGCTTTCGATAGTGAGATCTTCGGTGGCTTCTTTCATCAGACGCTTGATTTCTTGGAAAATATTTTCTCCCTCAAGAATTTTGCGGCGCATTAGATACACGACGCGACGATGTCGATTGATTACATTGTCATACTGGACGACGTTTTTACGTGAATCGAAATTAAACCCTTCAATACGACGTTGGGCAGCTTCAAGGTTACGAGTGACTGCACGATTTTGAATAGGTGTATCTTCATCTAAGCCAACATAACGAAGAATATTGCCAAGCTGTGTACCCTGAAAGATGCGCATAAGATCATCTTCACAGGAAACAAAGAACTGTGTGATACCAGGATCGCCTTGACGACCAGCACGACCGCGGAGCTGATTATCAACACGACGTGAATCGTGACGTTCTGAGCCGATGACTACGAGGCCACCCAGCTTTTTAACTTCTTCAGAAAGTTTAATGTCGGTACCACGTCCTGCCATATTAGTAGCAAGAGTGATTGCGCCTTTTTCTCCAGCTTTGGCAATAATAGCGGCCTCACGTTCGTTATTCTTGGCGTTGAGAATTTCATATTTAAGCCCAACTTCGTCAAGATGCTTTGCAATTAATTCGTTTTTGACGATACTGGCAGAACCAACAAGGATTGGTAGACCTTTTGCATGATATTCCTGAATAGCCTTAACGATGGCGCGAAGTTTGCCAGCTTCAGTACGGAAGATTAAATCGTCTTTATCGACACGAATAATCGGACGATTTGGCGGAATTTGAATAACGTCGAGGGCGTAGATCTGCTGAAACTCTTCGGCTTCTGTGAAGGCAGTACCGGTCATACCTGAAAGTTTACGGTAGAGCCGGAAGAAGTTCTGGAAAGAGATAGTAGCAAGAGTCATAGATTCTTCTTTAACGGCGACGCCTTCTTTGGCCTCGATGGCTTGGTGAAGACCTTCATTATAACGGCGACCGTGCATCAGACGACCGGTGTGCTCATCAACGATAATAACTTCACCAGAGTTTGTAACGACATAATCACGATCACGACTAAAAACAACCTGCGCTCGAAGTGCTTGATCTAAGTGATAAACGAGTCGAGAATTTTCGGCAGAATAAAGATTATCAATGCCGAGTAGACTTTGAACTTTTTCAATTCCCTGGTCAGTTAAGGTGACAGACTTATGTTTTTCGTCAAGAACGTAATCGGTAGCATCAAGTTTGGCTACTATTTTAGCGAATTGATAATAGGAATCCGGATTATCACCTGCAGGAGCAGAAATAATAAGCGGTGTACGGGCTTCATCGATGAGAATTGAGTCGACCTCATCAACGATGGCGAAATTAAGTTCACGTTGTCTAAGGAAATCAACTTCATTGACCATGTTGTCACGAAGATAATCAAACCCAAATTCATTATTGGTGCCATAAGTTACATCTGCGGCATAGGCTTCCTTGCGGGTGCATGGTTTAAGGTGCTGCATACGTTCATCATCATGTTCTTCGTTGATATATTCAGGATCGTAAATGAAATTGGCGTCGGCAATAATAACACCAACACTAAGTCCGAGAAAATGGTAAACTGGTGCGTTCCAGCCGGCATCGCGTTGAGCAAGATAATCATTAACCGTTACAATATGAACACCACGGCCAGTTAGTGCATTAAGATAGGAAGGCAAAAGAGCGACAAGGGTTTTGCCTTCACCAGTTTTCATCTCAGCAACATTACCTTCGTGAAGAGCGATACCGCCGATGAGCTGAACATCAAAATGACGCATACCTAAAATACGTAAAGTAGACTCGCGAACAAGTGCAAAGGCGTCAGGTAGAAGTTGATCAAGAACTTTATCTTCTTCTTTGGCAAGGTTAGCAGATTGGTCTTTATTGTTTTTTGGAGATTTTGTAGTCTTTTTTTCTTGTTGCTTTTGTTTATTAAGTGCAACCTTGGCTTCAGCTTTTTTTCGGAGAAATAAAAGACGTTCTTTAAGGATGTTAGTTTGCTCTTGAAGCTCTTGGTCAGACATGGACTGATATTTCGGCTCGAGTTTATTGATGTCTTGAACAATTTTCTTCATTCGCTTGAGGTTACGTTTTTCGGGATCACCAAAAATTCCTTGAAGTACGCGGGTAGTTAGGGTTTTATCAGCCAATTTGTCGGTTGGCTTCTTTTCTTTTTTTAATTTTTTCGACATAGTCAGTCAAAACCTCCAAAAACGGTATTATATTATGAATGTATTTTATCACAAAAACTGCATGAATAAGTGATCCATGCAGTTTGAAATTTGATTTTCGCGTGTTTTATATCTACTTTTCGCGGCGAAAAAGACGAAGGAGTGGATTCTTGCGTAGGTGAGGATTAGTTTCAATTTTATAGCGACGGATTTGTCCAGTAAGTTTAGCCTCAAGGATATCAATACCAGCGAAGACATTTGAACACTCATCCTTGGCGGCAATAACTTTACCACCAGGGATTTCCATGGCAACGGAAATTTCATATTTATTACCATGTGAACGATTAACTTCGGTGACAACAATTTTTGCAATGACGTCTTTTTTGCTGCCACGAGGTAGGTAACGGTCGAGCTTGCCGATGCGTTTGATAGCGTACTTCTGAAAACTTTCTTCAACTTTGTAATTACTGCCACTAATATCAATTTTTTCAATCATATATACTCCTTTCGCTTATTTTAACATATGAAGTTAAAAATTATGTGTCTTATAATTCATCAACTCCAAGGTATGGTTTCAAAACGGCAGGTACCTTTAATTTGCCATTTTTTTCAGCAAAGTTTTCAATAACTGCAACCATAGTGCGAGCGAGAGAGATAGCAGTACCATTAAGTGTATGAAGGGTTTCAATAGTACCATCTTTGCGGCGGACACGAATATTGAGACCTTTAGCTTGGAAATCAGTACAGTTTGAACAGCTGGTAAGTTCACGATATTTTTGATCAACTGGCGACCAGTATTCGATGTCATATTTTTTAGCGGCTGGCGCGCCTAGATCACCGGCAGCAATGTTAATCACGTGATATGGAATACCAATTTCCTGCCAGATCTCTTCTTCGATCGCACGAATTTTTTCATGTATTTCCTTGCTTTGTTCTGGAAGACAAAAAGAATACATCTCTAATTTATTAAACTGATGGACACGGAAGAGGCCGCGGGTGTGTTTGCCATAAGTGCCAGCTTCCTTACGAAAGCAAGCTGAAAAACCAGCATAGAAAAGGGGGAGCTTATCTTCGTCAATGATTTCATCCATATGGTAGCCAGTGATCGGCATTTCAGCAGTCGCAATCATAGCCAGGTCTTCACCTTCAATGTAATATTCGTCGCTTTGTTCAGAACTTCTTGGTGCGAAACCAGTACCTTCGAGAACACGAGAATTTACCATATCTGGTACATCCATCAAAGTAAACCCATGTTCGGTGACTTTTTTAATGCCAAATTGGATGAGGGCATTTTCAAGAAGAGCAAGCCCACCTTTAACGTAATAAAATTTAGCTCCAGCCACTTTGGCACCACGCTCAAAATCAACCCAATCGCGTGACACTGCATAATCTAAATGATCAACACCTTCAGTTTTTTGACCACCCCATTTTGCCACTTCTACACTAGCACTTTCGTCGCCAAGTGGAACATCATCAAAAATGATATTTGGTACAGTTTTTAGGAGATTTTTAAAATTAGTTTCCTCTTCGTTTAATTTTGCTTCAAGATTGGCAATCTGTTCTTTTAGTATTTTTCCGCGGTTGATTTGTTCTTCTGTAGGTTTATCGCCTTTCATAGATTCGGTATTTTGATTGCGTTCTTTACGAAGAGCTTCGACTTCCTGGAGAGTAGATTTTCTTTGGTCATCGAGAGTAAATAGCTTATCAAGGTCAATGTTTTTGTACATTTTTTCGTTGATGGAATGTTGAACTAGTTCACGGTTGGCTCTAATAAAATTAATATCTAACATTTTTACCTCTTTTCTTTTGAGACTATCAATTAATTATCTGTTTTGCGCTTTATAATCGGGAATGGAACGGCCTCACGACCGGAAACGCCCTCAAGAAGCCAAAAATTGCGTTCGGAATTACCCCATCCACAGGCAGGTGGCATACCATATTCAAGCATCTCGACGAAATCCATATCAAGCATTTGAGCTTCATCATCGCCAGAATCGCGCATAGCTTGTTGTTCCTGAAAACGATTAAGTTGATCTATTGGATCGTTTAATTCAGAATAGCCGTTGCCCATTTCTGTGCCAGCGATAATAGGATGGAAACGTTCAGTTACTAATGGATTTTCTGGAGAAATTTTTGCAAGTGGTGAAAGACTGAGCGGTTCTTCGATGAGCCAGAACGGACCGCTAGATTCTTTACGAATAAGTTTCCAAAGATTATCAATGAGGCGGGAATCAGCTTGGTTTTGTTTTACTTCGACATTATTAGCCTTGAGAATCTGAATAATTTTAGTGCGATCTGGATTAAAGACGTCTATATTAAAATGTTGCTTGATGAGGTCAGCATATTTGATGCGTGGCCATTTTTGTGATAAATCAATATTGAATCCACCAACAGTAAATTGAAGAGTGCCCCAAGTTTTTAGGGCGACATATTTAATCATTTCTTCGTAGAAATTCATACCATCTCGATAGTCTTCAAAAGCAGCGTAGGATTCAAAGGCGATATGTTCAGGAAGATGCTCGTCGTCAACGCCTTCATTGCGGAAGCGAGGGCCGATATCGTAGACTTTTTCAAAGCCAGCACCAAGCAAACGTTTTAGGGGAAGTTCCTGGGAAATACGTAGGTAAAAATCTTCATCAAGAGCATCCATATGTGTAACAAAAGGTGCAGCGTCAGCACCGCCTGTGGTGTGTTCCAGAATTGGAGTATTAATCTCAATAAAACCGTGTTCGTTCATGAAATCACGGGTAGCCTGCCAGAAACGGCTTCGACGAACAAGACGTTCGCGTACCTCGGGATTTACATTCATATCGACATAACGACGTCGATAGCGTTCTTCCTTGTTAGTGAAACCGTCGCGACCAGGGAGCGGACGAAGGGCTTTAGTGAGTAAGCGAACGGCATCTGTGAAAACTGAGATTTCACCGGTTTGAGATTTGCCAACAATGCCTTTAGCTTCGATAAAATCTCCGAGATCAAGTAATTTAAGAGTTTTGATAGTAAAATGACCTTCTTTTTCTTCAGTAGATTGTTTCATGAAAAGTTGAATTTCGCCAAAATAGTCGCGAATTTTAATAAAGGCTAATTTACCAAAGCTACGAATGGCGACAATGCGTCCAGCAATAGTGACCTCTTTCTGATTTAATTGATCAAAATTATCTAAAATTTCAGAAATTTTAGTGTCGCGGTTCGAGTGGGCTGGATAAGGATCAATGCCAAGATTTTTAATCTCAGTTAATTTACGCAGACGCTCGTCTCTGTAATCGCTAATTGTTGTCATATCTTGATTATACCATGTCTCTGTTTCACCTCAAGAAACAGTTTAATTTTAATAGAATAAGTAGTTTAAATTTTCATAATTTCAACTTCTTTGGCCTTGAAGAGTTCATCGATTTTGCTGGAGAAATTTCTGATGAGTTCATCGATTTCTTTCTCTCCACGCTTCTTGATATCCTCAGAAAGGTCGTCAGTGGATTTAAGTTCTTTTCTAGCATCATCGCGAATTTTACGGAGAGCGACTTTGGCTTCTTCAACTTTGTTTGAGGCGGATTTGACAATTTCTTTACGGCGTTCTTCAGTGAGCGGAGGTACGGGAACGCGTACGACGCGGCCGTCATCGGCAGGATTTAATCCTAAGGTTTGGTCTGCACGGATTGCAGAGGCAATAGCTTGAATGGTCGATGGATCAAAGGGGGTGATTAAAAGCATAGTGGCATCACCAGCGGTGACGTTAGCGACTTGATTGAGGGGCAGATATTGTCCATAGGCTTCAACTTTTATACTACCTAACATGTCGGGGTGAGCACGACCGGTACGTACTTTCTGCATCTCCGATTTGAACCGTTCAATAATAGCTTCCATGGCTTGTTGGTATTCAGTGTGATCAAACATAATATTCCTTTTATTCTTTCTTATTAATATCGTACCATAGAAGCGATTAATCTGATAATAGCTGTTTGAGCTCTTGTATTGAGATATTTTTTGTTTCACCGGTTTTACGGTCAGTGATTTCAGCTGAGCCGTCCTCAAGGGTTTTATCAGAAACAACGACACGATAGGGTATACCCATTAATTCAGCATCGGTAAACTTCTCACCTGGTCGGAGATTGCGATCGTCGAGTAGGACATTCTTTGAGTGTTTTTGATGTAATTCTCTTGCAAGATCCTCACCTTGATCTCCGATACCAATAACGTAATATTTAAACGGTGCGATATTTTCTGGCCAGACTAAACCTTTTTCATCGGCAAATTTTTCAGCAATGACACCCATGACGCGAGAAACGCCAATACCGTAACTACCCATGAAGACGGTCTTCTTTTCGCCATTTTGATCGTCAAATTTAAGATTAATTGGTTCAGAGAATTTATAGCGAAGGGTAAAAATGTTACCAACTTCAGCAGCAGTTGTGGCGGTAAAGTCTTCACGCTTTGCGCCTAAGTCATTTAGTACTTCTTCATTCATTACTTCTTCGTTAACGGCAATGGTTTTATCATGATTGAGATAGATGATGTCTTCGCCGACTGGTAGTAAAGTCTGATATTCGTGGCTGTATTTTGAAAAAGCACCACCAGAGGCGTAGGTCTTAAAGGTACAGTCACCAAGACCAAGTCGTTCGTAGATGCGCATATAAGCTTGGTCAACTTGGTCATAGAATTTCTGATGTTCGGTTTCATCAATACTAAAACTATATAGATCTTTCATTAAAAACTCACGGGTACGTAGAATACCAGATTTGGCACGTAGTTCATTTCTATATTTGGTCTGAAACTGATAAACATAAACTGGGAGATCTTTGTAGGAGGAAATAAATTTGGTCATGAGGTTAGTAATAGGTTCCTCGTGGGTTGGAGCAAGCCCCAATTCTCCACCGGCGTTAAGTTTGGTTTTAAACCAAACATCAATTACTTGATCGCTCCAGCGGTCTGTTTTGATCCAAGGTTCAGGGTTTTGCAAGGCGGTCATTTGGAATTCTTGACAACCAAGCTTATTAAGTTCTTCGCGAATGACATCTTGAATTTTATTGAGAGTAATAAGACCTAAGGGGAGAAAATCGTAGACACCTGCCATTTCTTTATGAATATAACCCGCGCGAATGAGTAATTGTGCATTGCGAGCGGTCTCCTCCTTGCCCACTTCACGGAAGGTTTTGATAAAAGATTGACTTAATTTCATTTTTCTCACCTTTCTTAATTGTAATGGATCGATTATATCATAGAAGAGCTTGACTTTTATAATACTTACGTGTATTTTATTAAGCATGAAAAAAATCGTAAACTTGACTAAAGATGGTAAGGCAGAGCTTGAAAAAGAGCTGAAAAGACTGATTGCCGAACGTCCTGTGGTTGCTGATCGTTTAGCTTATGCTAGATCTTTTGGTGATCTTAAAGAAAATCAAGAGTATACAGATGCGCGTGATGAACAGCGACAGATTGAAACAAGAATTCTGGAAATTGAAGATATTTTAAAGAGCGCCAAAATTATTGAATCTGGCAATTTTGAGAAAGTTGCGGTTGGCGCTAGAGTAAAAATTAAGATTTTGGGCAAAGAGCACGAATATACAATTGTGGGTGAAGTCGAAGCTGATCCCCTGAATGGTCGGATTTCTGATATTTCTCCAATTGGTAAGGCTTTGATGGGTAAGAAAGTTGGTGAAAAATATACCTTACCAAATGGTAACGAGGGCGAAATTATTGCCATTGCTTAAAGATATCTAAAAAAATAATACCTGATGGTATTGTTTTGTATTAATAGTAGATTAGTGGTGCTACTTTTTTATGAAAAGATTGTGTTTAAAAAGCTTATAGACCGATGACATACATGAAATAGAAAGCAATACCGTTTTTTATCATGTGTAGAAGGATACTAGCGTAGATACTGCCAGTATATTCACGTAGTCCACAGAGAAAAAGACTGAGTGCAAAAACGTTGATACCAACGTTCCATTGTCCATGCATAAGCCCAAAAAGAAGAGAAGTTAAAAGAATAGCAGGGATAAGTTTTAGCTCCTTGCGTAATTTACTAAAGAGCCAACCACGGAAAATTAGCTCCTCGAAGATCGGGGCGAGGACAACGAGAGCGATAAAGGCAAATATGCGATCGATGCCGACCAAGTAATGTGAAAAGCCAACGTCTTGAGTTTGATTAACTTGAAACCAAGAAAATCTCTTAAATATTTCAAGGAGAAAATATGAAATAAACATATAACCGACAAAGGCGATAAAACTAATGGTGATATCGAAAAAGGTGGGTAGGCCGACAATCCCAAGATCTTTTTTATCAACCTGCCAAAGCTTCATCAATTTTTGTAGGGGATTCAATTGAGTGTTTGTCTTTTCTTTTTTTAGGATTATTTTTGGGAGAATAGCTAAGACGATAAAAGTAAATATGTAGGCAAGTGCGGTATAGACAGTCATCATGACTGGAGTTTTAAAAGTAGCTGCACCGATGGTATAAATAATAGTATAACCAATAATTATTTCACTGGTAAAGGAAATAATATAGGTTGAAGTAAGATATAAGATTATTTGAGGTAGATTTTTGAGCTTTGAAAATATTTTTTTCAAGCCTCTTTCTTTTCTCTTCTCTTTGTAATTTATCTGGTCCATGCTTATTTTGTGATTTTAATAATATCAAGGATAGTGATAAGGATACTCAAAGCTATGAGTGCGAGAAAGGCGCGACCAACGATTTTTTCTTCAGTTTGTTTTTGAAGTTTTTTGCCATGAAGTTTGAAAAAACCGATCAAAAACCAACGGCCGCCATCGAGGGCTGGAATTGGTAAAACATTCATACAAGCAAGTGAAATAGAAATTACAGCAGCAAGAAAGGCGAGGTTAGTAGGGCCGGCACTTGTGAAAGCTGGAAAAAGAACGCCAATAATGCCAACTGGACCGGAGACCGATTCACTGACTTTATTCATCTGTTGCTTACCCTCTTCCTTAGTATGACTGTCGCCGCTGAATTGACGAAGTGAACCTTGGAAAATGTTTTTTATTAATTCGCCAAAACCTTCAAAGGTTTTAGCGGTGATTTGGGTTGTAGTACCAATACCAACAAGTGGGGCTGACCAGGTATATTTAGTGTTAGCTTCAGTGAGATGTGGCTGCAAAGCGATGCCAAGAGCAGGTTGATTATTTTCTCCAGAACCAAGTTTAGCAGTAGCAGAGTATCTTTTATGGGTTTTAAGATCTTCAAGATCGTAAGTGACGGTTTGGTTCTTATGTGCGTTGTTGAAATCGATGACTGACTGCGAGTTAGTGGGTTTAATTGGATTTTCATTATTGCTTTGCATGTTAATGATCCAGGAATTGTGTTTAATACCGGCTTTTTCAGCGGGCGAATTCTCAAGAACTTTAGAGATAATAACAGGTTGATCTGCTTTTTTTGCGTCACTCTTTATAGAAAATTGGTTTGTTAGAAAATCTGGCATACCAGTCCAAGCAAGGATGGTAAAAATAACGATGGCAGTAAGCCAGTTCATGATAACGCCACCAAAAAGAATTTGAGTTTTTTGCCAGAAGTTGGTGGCGCCAAAAGTGCCTTTCTTGGTATCGGCAGCAGACTCGCCGTCCATAGCACAGAAGCCACCAATTGGCAGATAATTTAGGCTAAAAATTAAATATTTTTGAGATTTTTGGTATTCAGCTTTTGGAAAACGAAGCCAATAGTACTTTTCCTTATCAGTTTTTTGTGAAATCTTGATTTTAGCTAGCTTTTTTTGGAGCTTTTGAAAATTAATCTGTCTTTTTCCTTCTTCCGAAAGATTCTCTAGATAGTTTTCAACTTGACTAGCAGGTAGATGAATCCAGGCAATGGCACGTGGTGGAAAGCCAATTCCGAATTCGTTGACTTTTACGCCGTTTTTCTTAGCAGTAAGAAAATGCCCTAATTCATGCAAGACGACTAAAATAGTTAAAACAATAAAACCGACCAAAATCCCAAATACTATATTCATAAGTAATATATTATCATAACTTGATTGTGAAACTAAAAAAATAAACCCTGTAGGGTTTATTTTTTATTGAAGTTTTTTTATTCGTTAACACCAAGTTCAATGCGCTTGAATTGACGGACAGTGATGTTCTCGCCAGTTTTTGCAATCATCTCTTTAATGAACTCGGCAACAGTTTTAGAATCGTCAAGAATGTATGGTTGAAGCATGAGAACTTTATCAGCAAAGGCTTTTTTGATTTGACCTCCGATGATTTGCTCTTTCATGTTTTCTGGACCTTTGAAATTAGCTTCAAATTCAGCGGCTTTTTCTTTGTAGATGGTTTCTGGAATGTTGGCTTCGGAGACGTAAAGAGGATTCATGGAAGCAATTTGCATAGCTAATTTATGGGCAAGTTCTTTGAATTCGTCAGTATTGGCGACGAAGCTGGTTTCGCAGTTAACCTCAACGATGGCACCAAGACGATTGTCGTGAATATAGGAGGCAACGACGCCTTCGCGAGTTTCACGATCACCGCGCTTTTCAGCTTTTGTAAGACCTTTTTCACGCATAGCTTTAAGGGCTTTATCAAAATCGCCAGCAGCTTCGACGAGGGCTTTTTTAGCATCAGTTAGACCAACGCCAGAAAGCTCTTTGAGTTTTTTAATTGCTTCAATGGTAATTTCTGCCATTTTATACTCCTTTGAAAATTATTGTTTTGCTTGCTTGATAGCTTCGACAAAATAGCCGAGAATTAATTTTTCGGTCTTAGTGGAATCGTCATTGGCTGGAATAATGAAGTCAATATCGGTTGGATCGATATTAGTATCACAGATGGCAACGACTGGAATGTTAAGAGTCTTAGCTTCTTTGATAGCATTCTTGTCTTCGCAGGCGTCGGTAACAATGACGAGACTTGGCTGATCAGTCATATCCTTAATGCCACCGTAGCGGGTATTAAGAGTTTCGATCTCTTCTTGAAAACGTTGTACTTCAAGTTTTGAGTAGCGTGCTTCAAGTTCACCTGACTTCATACGTCGTTCAAGGTCTTTAAGCTTTTTGATCTGGCGATTAACAGTTTCGACATTGGTAAGAGTGCCGCCGATCCAACGCTCAGTGACATAAGGCATTTCGACAGACTCAGCTACTTCTTTCACAATAGCTTTGAGCTGTTTTTTAGTACCAACAAAGAGGATTTTCTTACCGTCTTTTACGACTTTCTCGATAACTGGAAGAACGTGTTCAATACCGTCAACGGTCTTTTCGAGATTAATAATATGAGTGTCTTGGCGTTTGCTGTGGATATATTCAGCCATTTTTGGGTGCCAGCGTGAGGTCTTATGACCAAAGTGTGCTCCAGCTTCGAGGAGCTCTTTCATGTCAATCTTAATAGACATGTTTTCCTTTCCCTTCACTTCGCTTTTGTTTCAGGAAAACGTGCGAAGTTGTTTCATTAAAATTATTAATGCTCTTATTATACTATATTTTGGTATTTTGTATAGAGGTAAAAGGTGGTGGATATCATGAATTTAACATAAGCTTATTGACAAAATGCTAAATATATGATATAATCAAAACATAAGCTTGAAAGAGAAATATGGAGAGCTTATAGTGGCTACCTGTAGGTAGTTTGATTAAAAACTTGAGTTGAGCAGTGACTTTCTTGCGTACCTCTAAGCGGTATAAGATGACAGGATGTTTTTCGTGTTATCTTATACCGTTTGGGGGAGAATCCGAGCGGATATTTATCATCGAACATAGGGTTCGTTGGATTTGTAAGCCGGCGGGCAATATACGCGGAAAGGAGCCAGTATGGCAACAAGTATTCTAACTATAAAGAATGGAAAAATTGAAGAGCATAACGATAGATATTTTCATTCTCTTTCTGAGGATGGGAAGCAGTATTCTGGTAATGGCTGGGATGTTACCTTAAAGGAAGGTTGTAATGGCCGCCCTGGTAGGATCATTTGCCATGCCGAGAGGGTATATTCATATGGCCCGGCAATTTGCCACCGTGAGTTTAAACTCGAGGACGGAGTCCTGGGTCTTGCTGGAGGTAATATCACCTCCAGGTATGCCTATTTTAGGTCAGATGATTTTGCTCAATGGTTGAAGGAGAATGGCATACAGGCTGTCCGTCGCCAAGATCCAAATAGTACTTATAGGTCTTCAAATCCTGTAAGCGACTATTGGAGTCATAATCTCGTCATCGATACTGATGGTGAGACGGAATATAGTGAGGACCTTAAGTCCATTACTATATCCGGGGCGACCTATGCCAAGGTTGCGCAGCGATACTGTGATGGTATCGGCTGGCATACCAAGGCTGCGATCCTCTATACAGAGGCAAGGGATGTAAAATCCCTCTTCTGATCAACTCATGTACCTTATTAACCCTCGGATTATATCTGGGGGTTTTCTTTTTGTGCGAAACTGGCTAACCTTTTTAATGACTTTACAATTTAAGGATAATCTGATATTATTTTGGGTAATTATGAGTAAAAAAGAATTACATCCAAAAGATTATCGTTTTGTAGTTTTTTCAGATGAGGCAGCGAATTTCTCTTTTCTAACTAAATCTACTGCAAAAAGCGACGAGACTATTAAGTGGACTGATGGAAACGAGTATCCACTCGTGAAAGTACAGATTTCTTCAGCTTCCCACCCATTCTTCACCGGTGAAGAAAAGATTATCGATACTGAAGGTCGTGTCGATCGCTTCAAGGCTCGTGCCAAAAAGGCCGAAGAACGTAAAGCTGCACTTGCCAATAAGGCAAGAAAAGCTGAAAAAGAGGCTGAGAAGAAAGCTGCAAAAGAAGACTAATCCAATTAAAATAAAGATAGTACAAACTATCTTTATTTTTTTGTTAATTCCCTGTTATAATGAACATACGGGTCTTTAGCTCAGTTGGCTAGAGCGTACGATTCACATTCGTAAGGTCACTGGTTCGAGCCCAGTAAGACCCACCAGAATAGATTATGCAAGAAAAAATAAAGAGTTTGGTTGAAGAAGCTGAAAAAATTACAGTTTTTTTGGCTGACCCAAATGCCTACATGGATGAGAGTTTTGCCTCAAAATCGAAACGTTTATCCGAGATTAATGAAATTATAAATATTAATAAAGAAATTAAGCAATGCGAGAGTCATATTAAGGACGCTGAAACGTTACTTGATGATACTGAGCTTGCCGAGATGGCAAAAATAGATATCGAGGAAAATCAGAAAAAGATTGAAGACTTGACGGTTAGTTTGGAGGAAAAATTGATTCCACGTGACCCAGATGACGATAAGCCAGCTATTATGGAAATTAGGGCAGGAGCTGGAGGTGACGAGGCTTCATTATTTGCGGCTGAGCTTTACCGAATGTATTTAAGATATGCTGAAAAACATGAACTAAAAACAGAACTGATGTCTGAGAACGCTAATGAGGCTGGTGGTGTAAAAGAGGTGGTCTTAAAAATTTCTGGAGAGAGACCTTTTGGCAATTTAAAATTTGAAGGTGGCGTCCATCGTGTACAACGTGTGCCGGTAACCGAATCTCAGGGGCGAATCCATACTTCGACAGCAACCGTGGTGGTATTGCCTGAAGTTAAAGAATCGGAGATCGAAATTGACGAAAAAGATTTGAGGATTGATATCTATCATTCTGGTGGTCACGGTGGGCAGTCGGTAAATACAACTAATTCGGCTATACGCATCACGCATTATCCTTCGGGAATAGTAGTAGCAATGCAAGATGAAAGATCGCTTAGGCAAAATAAAGAGAAAGCGATGATGGTTTTACGTACGCGCTTAAATGAGATTAAACGAGCAGAAGAAGCTGCAAGCGCTTCGGCGGCACGTAAATCATTAATTGGAACTGGCGATCGATCAGAAAAAATTCGCACCTATAATTTCCCACAGGATCGCGTGACTGATCATCGTATTCATTATTCACGGTCAAATATTAACGCCGTGATGGACGGTGATCTTGATGATATTCTGGCAGAATTAAAAAAATACGAAATGCAGATGATTCGCGACGAAAATGGTATTTCGGAGTAAGGATTTAGATGGCGTTAACAGTTAAAAGATGGCTAACGCAGGCAAAAACATTGGTTAATCCGATTGATGCAGAGTTGATTTTAACCAATGTGGTTAAGGCTGCTGATCGCACGTATCTGGTGGCTCACGAGGAATCGATTCTATCTGATAAAGAGCGTCAGGCCGCGGATCGAATGCTTGGGCTTAGGACACAACATGTACCGCTAGCTTATATTACTGGTGAAAAATGGTTTTATGGCCATAAGTTTAAAATCAATCCGGATGTTTTGATCCCCCGTCCGGAAACTGAGACGATGGTTGATCTCGCGATTAAGCTATATAGTTTTAAATTGAAAACTAAAATCGAGACTTTTGATTCTTTGATCAAAGAAAAGTTTGGTGTGATTGAACCAAGCTGGCCGGATAATCCGACGATTAAGGAAGAATACGCTAGGCTAAAAACAGAAATAATGTCACCGGTTTTAATATTTGAGGTGGGTGTAGGGTCAGGATGTGTGGCTATTTCAACAGCTTTAGCTTGCCCAAATGCGGAAGTCATTGGAATTGATATTTCAAAGGAAGCTTTAAAAGTTGCCGCATATAATGCAGTGCAGTTTAAAACAAAGAACCTACATTTAACAGTCGGAGATCTGCTCAAAAATGTTAAAGAGAATGTTCCAGTGCCTGACATTATGATGGCTAATTTGCCGTATGTGGATCGGGCTTGGGAATGGCAGTCGCCGGAAATCGAATATGAACCGGCCGTGGCACTTTTTGCAGAAAAAAATGGTTTGGAGTTAATTTATAAGTTGATTAGACAGATCCGGAATAAGTGGTCGCACTTATTTGAGGAAAAGGTAACTCACCAAAAATACTTACTACTTGAGTCGGATATGAGCCAACAGGAGAAGATTATTCGTTATGCAAAACGTTATGGTTTTAAATATGTTGGTTCAGAAGGGCTGATCACCTGGTTTGAATATTAGAATATAAGTCGTTTAAAAATAGACCGTTACGGTCTATTTTTATTTTTGCTTTAGACGACTACTACTTGTAGGCCGCTAAAGTGAGTTTTATGTTTTCGGTTTTATTATTGCGCATAATTGTAAGCTCGACTGTGTCGCCAACCGAATATTCACCGATCAGGCTTGAAAGTGAACCAGCAACACCTATTTCAACGCCATTAACAGCAGTAATGATATCGTTTTCTTTAAGTCCAGCCTTATCACCGGCGCTGTCTGGTATAATGGCTGAATTATTTTTACTAGATGAAATTAAGGCGCCATGCGTTACATCAAGTTTCTTCTCTTTGGCAATGGACGGAGTAAGATTGACATATCGTACGCCAATGACGGCGCGTTCGAAACCACGACCGTTGAGTACGCTATTAATGATACCTTTGACGCTGGAGATTGGAATTGCGAAGCCGACGTTATTGCCTTGGCTGGCGTAGGCAGTATTGATACCAATTACTTCGCCTGCAGCATTGAGGAGTGGCCCGCCAGAATTACCACCGTTAATTGCGGCATCCGTTTGGATCATATCGGAAAGTGTTTCATATTGTGTTCGTGAAGAATCAGTAGCGGTGAGACTACGACCTTTGCCGGAAATAATTCCAGAAGTAACAGAGTTTTGATAAGCACCAAGTGCGTTGCCAATAGCAATAACTTGTTGACCCGCAGTGATTGTCTTAGACTCGCCAAGTTTGATTGGTGTGAGATCCTTAGCATTTTTTATCTTGATAATTGCGAAATCATTAAGCGGATCGGTGCCGATTAGTTCGACATCTTCAAAAGCTGTACCATCATCAAGTAATACTCCAATTTTATTAGCGCCAGATACAACGTGTTTGTTAGTAGCAATGTAGCCATCACTGCTAAGAATGAAACCGGTACCAGCCGCCGTTGTGGATGATTCGGAGCTAAGTAAAGATCTTTGTGTAGTACTAGTAACAATTGAAACTACGCTTTTTGAAACTGAATTTGCAACACTAGCGATAGAGCCTTCGGTAAAATTTAGAGAATTACCATTTGAGGCCGAAGTATGAAGACGGGAACTAAGATCTGCCGAAAGATTTTTCGTTAGTTGTAGATTATAAAGGCTACTAGAGAGCGCAATAACCACTAGAGCAATAACAGCAGGACTGGTCTTCGATTTTTTAGATGAATTAGGCTCAAACGACTGATAATTATCTATGGTAACGGGTTCAGTCTGATTTATTTCTTTATTAGATTCAGTTTTTTTATTATCTGAATGAGTTTCGTTAGTCATATTATTTACCTCCTTTTGTATATATTAGACATTAAATAATGGTTTACTAAACCATAGCACGATGACGACAATGAGAGCGATGGAAAAAATAGCAGGAGCGGCGATTTTAGAAAAAGAAAAATCTTCACTACTTGAATACTTCTTGAACATATAACCAAGAAGAAAAGTGACAGCGGTCAGAAGGATGGCAGATTGTGGAAGAAGAAAACCGATTTCACGATAAGTATAGACGATTAACCAGGACTGAGAGAGCCAAGCGACTTCAGTAAAAAGAAGCCCAATAATAAGAGAGAGTAAGGAAAAATCTGGATCATCACCTTGAACTAGAACATGTCTAACGGCAGCATAACCGATTAGAAAATTGAGAAAAACTGGAAAAACTGAATTTGCTGTGGCGGTCATAAGGGTGGTGGCAGTGGTGCCAAGAAAGACAGCAAGCAATGATTGTAACTCAGAAGCACGTTCTGATGACATAGGTTTAAGGGCGATGAGCCAGGCTGAATAAAAAATGGCTAGAATAAAATGGATTGGTAATAAACTGGGTCCCGAGCAGTAGGTGATAAAAATAAATGAAAAGCCAACAATGAGATCAACTAAATTAGATTTAAGGTTGAGAAAAAGATAGCGTGGACGAACGGCAAGCATACGCCACTTTGAAAGAATTACTAAAATAACACCTGGAATCCAGCTAGCGGTAGAAAATGTAATAAAAACGGATCCTAAACCTAAAACTAAGTTAAAAAATGCATGAAGTATCGCGCTTGCAATATTACGACCCTTACGTATTAAAATATAGTCTGACATATAGAAATATTATATCCTAAAATAAGCGAATTTTGTCAAAAGGATAGAGACGTAGGATTACGGGGCCGATGATGCGACAAAATGGAATAGTTCCGAGGCCGTAACGTGAGTCATAGGAATGTGTTCCCTCACGGTTATCGCCGGCAACAAAAATTTCGTCTTTAGGCACAATCATGTCAACTTCACCGGCTGTATATTTTTTAGGACCGTCTGTATCAGATTTTCTAGTACTGTCGTCGGGATTAAAACCTTCGGGATGTTCTTGATTATAAACGGTTAGCTTGCCGTCTTTAACCACCACGCGTTCACCAGGAAATGCGACAACTCGTTTAATGATATATTGATCACGGATAGAAGTTTCAACGCCACAAGTTAGAGGGCCATTGGCATCACCGTTTAAAAAAACGATAATCTGACCGCGCTCAGGAATATATGGTTTACCAAAGAAATGAGAGAAAGAGACGGTTGCGCGATTGACAATGAGTCGGTCTTTACCGTGTAAAGTATTTTCCATAGAGGCGCCTACGACATTGTATGATCTCATAATATAAGTATTAAGAAGATAGGTACCTAAAATGACGAAAAAGACAAAAACAATCAAGCTAAAAATATCTTTTAGAATTGGGTGTCTTCGAATGAAGGAGACTTGATTATTCACTTTTTCATTTTAGCATAAAAAATATAGGATTTTCTAATTTGAATAATAGTTTTTTAGAAAACTTTGTTTAAATTCTTGGAATCGATCTTCAAGAATGGCCTTACGAATTTGTTCAGTCAGTCGAATAATGAAACGTAAATTATGCATAGAGGCTAGACGATAAAACTTAGCCTTTAGTTCTCCATCACCAGAGCGCCAGAGCGCACGTAACTCACCACGAGTGTAACCAGCTTGACAGGTTGGACAATCACACTCTTCATCTAATAATAGATTTGAATCTTTAAACTTACGCAAATTAATGTCACCATGTTTGGTGTAGATTTTGCCATGCCTTGCTTCCCTGGTGGGTGCCACGCAATCAAAAGTGTCAGCTCCCATTTCAGCACCATTTAGAATGTCATCAGGATGTGAGAGTCCAAGAAGATGACGAGGTTTATTCTCTGGTAATTCTTCGTTACACCAACGCAAAATTTCAGAAAGATCTTCTTTGAGAAAAGCGCCACCTAATCCGTAGCCATCAAATGGCATAGACCCTAATTTTATAGCTGTGCTACGTCTTAAATCTTCCCATCGACCGCCTTGTAAGACGCCATAAAGGCTTTGTCTATAACCAAGTGAATCGCGCAGTTTTAGATGTTCACTTAAACTCCGCTTTGCCCAGCGTTCAGTGCGAGCGAGAGCTTCTTTATTATATTCGTAATCATCAGCAAGCGAAGTGAGTTCATCGAAAGCCATATGAATATCGGCACCAATACGACACTGAATTTGCATCGATTCCTCCGGTCCAATAAAATCTGGTTGACCGTCAAATGGGTCGGTAAAATGAACGCCATCTTCAGTAACATGAGTGAGACGTTCCTTGTGGGCGGTATTAGTCACTCCGCGTTCTTTGTCCATAGAAACTACTTTACCAAGTCCTGATCCAAGAGACATGACTTGAAATCCACCGGAATCTGTTAGTGTGGGGCCATGCCAGCCGGACCAATTTGACAAGCCTTTTTGTTCTGCAATTTCAAATGAAGTTCGGCGGAGATGATAACCGTTACTAAGCATTGCCTGTGCGCCAATTGCTACTAGATCTTCTGGCTGGAGAAAACGTACATAACCCTGAGTCCCTACGGTCATAAAGGCTGGTGTCTTAATTTCGCCGTGTGGTGTTTTTATTATTCCAGCTCGACCAAGGAAACCGGGAATTTTGTGTTCAATTTGAAAACTAAACATCTAAGATTATTCCTAATTAGGATTTAGCCACTAGTTTTGTTGCTGATGCATTTTGCTCTTCTTTTAAGTATGGGCGCACTTCTGAGACTATGAAAAGTTCAATTGGTGACAGAATTAATTCAAGACCTAGGCCAAGTAGATAGGCGAAGAGTGCTTGGTTTAAAAAGTCATTAAAAGCTAGAACGCCAAAGAAAGCGATAGTTTCAAAAATGAGGCTATCGAGAAAATGAGCTACGACAGATGATCCGAGAGCGCGAACTAGGAAGAATTTTGAGCCGGTTTTTTTCTTAATTTTTTCAAAAATATAGTTATTAGAAAATTGAGAAAAGAGATAGGCGGTAAGTGAACCAAGAATGATGCGTGGCGCAAAACCTAGAACACTAACAATGGAAGCTTGCATTTCCTCGGTACCCGTAAAAGGAGGCAGAAGGCAGACAGCCCAAAAAACGAGGGCTGCAAAAATATTTAGTAATAGGCTAGAAAGAATAACGGATTTAGCTATCTTTTTGCCATAAAACTCAATAATAATATCGCCTAAGATGTAAGAGATTGGAAAACAAAGAATACCTCCATCTACGGCGATTCCAAACATATTCCAAAGTTTAGTAGCGGCTAGATTGGAAATTAATAAGATACCGGCAGAAATAGCGGTAAGGTAGATAAGAGTAGTTTGCTTAATGCTAACCGTTTCGTGGGGATGATTAAAACTTAACATTGATGATTTCACCGAGCTTATTCTGGATGGTACCACATACGTTTTTGAGTTCAACAGCTGCACAATCTGGGCCTGTATAATCTTTTTTAGTGGATTCGTAGGCAGCCTGATTTAAAGTTTTATCTTCGACAGGGTAGGCTTCGGCGATGATTCGAAGTGTGCCGAGACTATCATGTTTTGCATAAATCTCAACCTTAGGATTGACTTTGATTTGGGCAAAAACTTTTTTATTGTTTTTTGTACCAATATAAAGTTTACCCTCAAGAATACCAGCAGCATCAAAAGGTCGAACGTGCGGTTGATCTTGTTCAGTGGTAGCAATTAAAAAGATGCCTTCAAGAAATGGTAATACCTGTTCCATAATATACTCCTTAAAATTAATTCTAAATAATTATGTCATAGACGAAATAAATAGTCTATAAATTAGTCGTCTATAACTTTTTTAATAGCCGAATACTCATCAATAATTACTTTAATACAACCGGCGATCGGAATAGCGATTAAACAGCCGATCAAGCCAAAGGCGTACATGCCAATAATAATTGAAATTAAGATAATTACTGGAGGGAGTCCTAAGCCCTTGCCTTGAATACGGGGGGCGATAATGTTGTTTTCGACTTGTTGATATATGAGATAGAAAAGGAAGAAGCTGAGAGCGGCCCATGGAGAATTAACAAAGAGAAGGATTGTATTGATGATACAGGCAATGACGGGTCCAAACATTGGAATTAGATAAAAGAGAAAGGAGATGAGTCCGAGGGGAATAGCGATACCGCCAGGAACATTAAAGATGAGACAGATAATAAAGACACTAATAGTAGTTAACGTACCGTCTAACATGGCGATCAGGACTTGTGCGGAAACGTATTTTGCAACGACAGTGCTAAGCTTGGAGGTAACACGATGCCAAACTCTGGTGGCTTGAGCGTTACGAGAAGATGAAACGGTGCGCCAAAAATCTTCAACTAGTTTTGGGCCCTCAAGCATAAAGAGGATGGTAAGTACAATAGTTAGAATGATATTGGTGAGAATAGTACCAATTGTACCTACACTACTGATGGCGATGCCACTGAGATTGTTAAGCAGAGTATTGGAAAAATTACGAAGAGCGGTTAATAATTGGGCTTGAAGATCTGGAATACCAAAATATTCTCCAACGCGATCAAGATTAAAACCTCCAATTACGGTAGATATTTTCTGAGGTGCAGAGGCGAGGAAAATTGAGACCTGAGAGATAATCATTGGTCCGACAACAGCAACGATGATTGAAAAACCTAAAACTACGACGAGGACGGCGATAATGGCGGAAAGTTGAGGACGTTCTTTTTTTCGGTCAATTTTATCGATTAATTTTGCTAGTGGGCGAAGCGCTAGAGCTAAAAATGCTGAAATGAAAATGATAATTAGGCCACTAGCAGCTTTAAAGATTAGATAACCGAGACCTGCAAAAGCAATAATGACAAGCCAAAAGCGGATAAAGGTTTTGGTATCGACCTCAATTGTGCGTGACATGTTCCTCCTCTGTTTTTATTTAGTATAGCTGAGTTTGTTTGAAAAATAAATAAGCTATTTTAGATATTGCCAGATCGGCTGATTAGTACGATCTTTGACGGAATATCCAGTTTGCTCAATTTTTTCGCGAATTTCATCAGCGGTTTTATAATCTTTTTGTTGACGAGCCTGTTGACGATTATTGATGAGATCTAGGATTTCTTTGCTTGGTAAGCACTGTTCTTTAAAAAGCCCAATGCCAAATAAATTTTCAATCAAAGCCCAATCGTCTAGTGTAAGCTGATGTTGGTCAATAAAGGAAAAAGCTTCAGCAGAATTGAGGTTATTATCTACGTAAGTAAAGATTTTTTGTGAGATTTCTGTTTGAGGTTTAGAATTTCTTTTAAACAAATCACGTAATAAACCTGAAAGAGCTGTTTGGTCTGATAGCTTAATGTCGGTTATGTCGGTTTGTAATAATTCTGCAATTTGATTTTTCCATTTGAGACGACGAATTTTAGTAGAACCTAAATCAGTAAGTGTAAAATTACGTTCAGATTGGTAATGGCCTTGTAAGACCCACATTTTGTAATCAAGTGGCGAAAAACCATTTTCTTTGAGATCGGCAATAGAATAGGTATTACCGAGAGATTTACTGAGTTTTTGACCTTCACTAGTGATATGATAACAGTGTAGCCAAAAACGAGACATCTGACGATCGAAAGCTACTTCGGATTGAGCGATTTCGTTTGTGTGATGAACTGGAATATGGTCGACGCCACCGGTATGAATATCAAGCGGTTCTCCAAGTTCTGCGTGTGAAATGGCAGAACATTCGAGATGCCAGCCTGGGTAGCCTGGACGGCCTTGAAAGTCCCATTTCATAGCATGGTCTTCTCCATCTTTGATAAATTTCCAAATCGCGAAGTCAGAAATATTACGTTTTTCGGGATTAAACTCTACGCGTGCACCAGCCTTAAGGTGATTAAGGTTAAGCTTAGCGAAATCGGCATACGTGGAGAATTTACTGGTGTCAAAATAAATGCCGTCAGATGTTTCATAAGTTAAGCCTTTATTAATTAGGGACTGTACGAGTTCCATATCTTGCTTAATATAGTCTGTGGCACGAGCAATTTTAGTGGGTTCTGTTAGATCAAGTGCGTAAAAGTCTGTCAAAAAGGCTTTAGTGTAGAAATCGGCAATTTCCCAGACGGTCTTATTTTCCCTTTTTGCTCCTTTTTCCATTTTGTCATCGCCTTCATCGCCGTCAGAGGTGAGATGCCCAACATCTGTGACGTTCATGACGCGATGTGGTATCCAACCATGGAGCTTGATAGTGCGAATTAGGAGATCCCAGTAAATATAGGCAGCAAAATTACCAATATGAGCGAAGCTGTAGACAGTTGGTCCGCAAGTATAAATTTTTACATTTTGAGGGTCTTGTGGAACGAATTCTTCAATTTTTTTAGTGAGAGTATTATATAGACGCATTTTAAAAACTTCCAATAAAAGTGGTTTCTGTGGTGGATTGAGGCTGATCGCAGGTTTCAATTAATTTATGAGTACAAGAGATTAATTCTCGTAAAGTATCTTGATAGTTAGTGTCGTAAGTCCGAAAACCAGCAGCGTATGGGTGCCCACCACCGCCAAAGAAGCTGGCGATTTTGTCAGAAATCGGTAAAGAGGAGCGAATTTTACCAGTAAGTTTGCCGTCGGGATAAGTTTTAATAGCGACTGCAACTTTGACTCCTTCTACCATTTTCATTTCCTCAAGAATTAATACGTTCGGATTATATTCATCAGAATATTCCTGAATTTCTTCCCAGGGAATATGAATAGTTGAAAGTTGTCCATCCAAAGAATAATCAATCCGCTGGATCAGCTCTGCTTTATAGGCGAGAATACGCTGAGATTTTTTCATAAATTCTTTGCGTTTTTCTTCGAGGTCGCTTATGTTGGCACCAAGATCTTGTAGGTCGGCAGCAAGACGAAAAGTTTCACTAGTAACACCTGCGGAAGTGAGTCCAAGAGTATCAGAAAGGAGACCTTGAAAAAGATATTCAGCAGTAGTTTGATCGATGGGAAGATTAATTTGTTTGGCAATATTATAGATGACGTTTGTACAAGAAGGTAGATGCTCGATGATTGATTGGTGCGGAAAATTGAGGCCGTCAGGAGTTTCGTGGTGATCAATTACGAAGACAGGTTTGGTATAGAGGAGATTTTTAATAGCTAAATCATCAATAAGTTTACTGAGCAGAATTTCAGCGGCTGTATCAACAATAATATAGCCATCGGCTTGATAGTCAATGTCACTTGTGATTTTTGACCAGTCTTTGTAATAGCGAAGATATTTTGGAATATTAACCGGACAAAATTGAGAAATTTGTTTATCTTTTAATAGTGCTTCAAGAGCTAAGGCGGAGCCAAGAGAATCGCCATCGGGATTTTCTGCTTGAATGATGCAAAGTCTAGATTTATTTGCAATAAAATTAGTGAAACTATCGTACATTAGATTTATTATATCAGATACGAAATTTTTTGGTGGCTCTAGAAATTATCATCAACTTTGCCGATCAATTTGACGCTTTCGGTAGTAGGAAGACTTTCAACCTCTTTGAGGCGACGCTCAATTTGACGAGAAGTAGTGGCTGCAGCATCAATTTTGTTGGCGGATTCTTGAAGTTTTTTCTTGGTGGCTTCAAGAAGGTCGCCGAATTTATTAAATTGAGTTTTGATAGCACCAAGAACTTGCCAAACCTCGCTACTACGTTTTTCGATAGCTACGGTGCGGAAGCCCATAAGAAGACCAGATAGGGTTACCGGCAAGGTGGATGGCGAGGTGATGCTGATATTATATTTCTGTCGAATCTCGTCAGAGAGGCCAGGAATACGAAGAATCTCGGCATAAAGTGATTCAGTAGGTACGAACATCATACCAAAATCAGTTGTGAAAGGCGGCTCGATATATTTGGTGGAGATTTTTTTAGCTTGCTCTTTAACATCGGTTGCTAGAGCTTTTTGAAAAGTGAGGATGTCGTTTTTATCACCTTGATCATAAGCCGCAATGAGACGAGAGTAGTTTTCAACTGGAAATTTAGAATCAATTGGAAGATAGGTTTCATGTGATTCTTCCCTACCAGGCATTTTTACTGCAAATTCAACTCGATCAGCAGAGCCGGGTTTGGTGCTGATATTTTCTTTATACTGATTTGGGTTTAAAATATCAGAAATGATACTGCTAAGTTGAACTTCACCGTAGATGCCTCTGGTTTTGACACCCTCCATTACTTTTTTTAGATCGCCAACGCCTGTGGCAAGATTCTTCATTTCACCTAAACCTTTATAGACACTAGTTAATTGCTCGGAGATAGTTTTAAAACTTTCATTGAACCGTTTTTCGACAGAGGCTTGAAGTTTTTCGTCAACAGTAAGACGCATCTCTTCGAGTTTTTTGGCATTATCCGTTTGAAGATCTTTAACTCTTAGGTCGACAGTTTTCTGAATAGTCTGTAAGTTAGTAGCAATTTCTTTACGATTGTCACGGAAACCATTATCAACACCTTTAGTGATTTTATCAACTGTGGCTTCAACACGGATCATACGTTCATGAAGATTTTTGGAAGCTTCAACAACCTGATCAGTATTTTTTGTCATAGTTTCGAGTAATTGTAATAGATCGGTCTGATCATTTTTTGTTCGATTTTTTAGGCTAATGATTAAAACCAAGATAAGTAGGCCGATGATGATAAGAATAGATAGATTTAATAAAAAAGTTTGGTCAGAAAACATGAAATCTCCAAGTTAGTGATGATTTGATTTTAACATAAATGGATTAAGAAGAAGTAAATGAAGTAGTTTATATTATAATGATTGAGTCTAGATATATTTAGAGGAGCGTGCGGTTAGTGAGGGCAGCGCCAAGAGTGATTTGGTCAGCGAAAGAAAGATCAACGCCAAGAGGTAGCCCACGGGCGAGACGAGTAATTTTGAGGTTGGGGTATTTGTCTGAGAGAACGCGTTGCAAGAGTAATGCGGTACTTTCACCTTCAACGCTTGGGTTGGTGGCGATAATGATTTCTTGAACAGAGTCCTTTTCGACACGTGAAATTAGCTCCTCGATATGAAGTTTATCGGGGGTAATACCGTCGATAGGTGAGATAGCGCCACCGAGAACATGGTAGGTACCATGATATTGTTTGGTTTGCTCAATAGCGTAAATATCAAGTGGTTCTTCGACGACGAGAACGGTAGTTTTATCACGATCCTTACTATATAGCGGAGAAATGTCTTCGTCGTAATTAATTAAGGCAAAAGTAATAGGACAAATTTTGACGTCAGAATGGAGATGGGTAAGAGCGTCGATGATATTGCTCGAAATTTTTGGATCGACGCGAAAAAGATAGGTAGCGTAGCGCTCGGCGGTGCGTGGACCGACACCTGGTAAGCTACCTAGGGCTTCAATAGTATTCTCTAGGGCTTGAGGTAGCATTTTAGTTACATACCAAGACCAGAAAGACCGCCTAATTGACCCATGAGAGGTTTCATTTTGTCGGTAGCAATTTCTTGTGCTTTTGCATAGCCGTCGCGGAAACAGTTTTCGATCCAGCGTTCAAGCTCAGAAATATCATCAAGGTCAATACGTGAAGGGTCGATGGAAACTTTTTTTACTTTGAGTTCACCAGTGATTTGGACTACAACAGCACCATCACCAGCTTCAACTTCAACAATTTCATTTTTTAAATCTTTTTGAGCTTTTCTTAATGTATTGATCATTTTCATCTGGTCAAAAGTAGCACCCATAAAACATCTCCTTATATTTATTATTTTTATATTATATCAGATTACTTAACTGAGTATAAATAAAGACGGTCAGAGTTTTGAGACTTTGATGAAGTGTAGATTTTTTGGAGATCAAGCTTTTCGTTATGATGTTTACCGATCGTGAAAATTTGTAGATCTTTGGGCAGATTATTAGCGTCAGTGGTGATGTGAAAATTAAGTGGATTTTTTAAAATCGGTTTGATGTAATTTGCTGCAATAAGTAGTTTTGAAAAATCATCGTTTTCATCTAGCAAGAGATGGTCGCCGGACTTGATATGATTAAGGACAAGCGTAAGGTCGCTATTGAATTGATTAGCAACAGGTGCTGCATAGCGATAGCCAGAAATAAAGTGAGAGAGATCTGAGGTGATCATAGTAAAAAGGAAAATGGCGATTGGAATAACTCCGAAGAGTTTGGCGTATGGGTTTTCTGGAAAAAGATTGTACCATTTGTAGATAATATAACGAAGACCATGAGCGATTAGGATTGCAAAAGGTAAAATAAGAAGAGCGGCATAATCAGTATGAAAACCTGAAATAAGAATGGTGAAGATAATCAGAAAGATAGCAATGGAATTGCGACTGGCGAAGAAACCTTTGAAAGTAGAGACGAGTCCAATGACGGCAATGAGGGTGGCAGGTAAGCTTATTTGGGGAGCTAAGAAAATACTTTCAATAATACCGTGCCAGGTGAAGAATGGTAAGAAGGCTTGTTTAAGATTATGAAGATAAGTAGAGAATTTGAAATTACCAGAGTAAAGAAGTGGTTTGATAGCTTCAGGGTGTTGCATAAAAATATAGCCCATAAGGCCAAAGCCGACTAGAATGAATAAAGCAACGAGAACAAATGGTAGTTTTGGAAGATTCTTGACTGTAAAACGTAGATGAGGATGAATAACGGTATAGACGAGAATGAGAGTGATTAGATAAATCATGTAGGGTGTGAAGCTGGAGAAAAAGAGAGTGATGGCAAAAATGAAGGACCAGATGGGGGCAGGACGTTCTTTACCCTGAACCTTGGAGCCAAGCCAAAGTAATAGAGTCGGCCAAAAAACCACCATAATTAGAGGTGTACCATTGCTAACCAGAAAAAGAAAACTTGAGGAGAGAACGGTGATGATACTGGCGATGATAGCTGTATTATTTTTAAACCAACGATTAAGAAGGAGAATAAGAAAAAAGCCAAGAAAACCACCAATAATAATACTTGGAAGAATTATAGTGTAAGTGGTGATACCGAACAATTTAAAGATGATTTTTTGTAAGAGATGATACGGAAGATCTGTGAGGCTGCCGTTAAAAACAGTATGGAGACTAAGATTTTGGCTAGTAGTGGCGGAGGATATTTCACTGGAGGAGAGACCAGTGAGGGCGATTTTGGGGACAAGAAGAATAAGGGTAAGAAAACTGGCGGCGAGAAGAATGTAGCCGATGATAAAGCGATTTTTGTAAAGAAAATATTTGTTTGGATTTAATTTACCCACGTAGATATTTTAGCATGAAAATTTTTTTCGTGCTATTCCCTGGTTTTATCGAGTGACATAAAACGCAAAAGTTCGGGATGGAAGTAGAGTTCAATTTTACCGATAGGCCCATGACGATGTTTGGCCATTAGAAGTTCTGTAATGTTGGTTGGTTCGTATCCATCTTCTTGGTGATAGTAGTCAGGACGATGTAGGAACATGACGAGATCAGCATCTTGTTCGATAGAGCCGGATTCGCGAAGGTCAGAAAGAACTGGCCGAGGGTCATCACGTCCGGTGACACCACGTGAGAGCTGAGCGAGAGCAATGACTGGTATTTCAAGTTCACGAGCGAGAGTTTTGAGGCCACGAGAAATTTCAGTTACTTCTTGGACACGGTTTCCGGCGTAACGATCGGAACCGGAGATTAGCTGAAGATAGTCGACGATAATGAGACCAATGTCATGGTCGTGAGCGGCACGACGTGCTTTATTGCGCAACTCAAGAACAGTCATAGAACTAGTGTCGTCAAGGTAGAGTGGAATCTCACTCATTTCACCGAGGGCGTCGCCAATTTTTGCAAAGTCATCAGCAGAAATATTGCCGGTGCGGATGTGCCAAGAGTCTACACCAGAGGTACTCGCAATCATACGATCAACAATTTCGTTTTTAGCCATTTCCATTGAGAAGAAGAGAACGCCGCGCTTATTGATACCAGCAATGTTGTAGGCAAGATTTTGCGCAAAGGTGGTCTTACCCATGGCTGGGCGAGCACCGATGATAATAAGATCGCCTTTTTGAAAGCCAGCGGTTTTATTATCAAGATCGCGGAAGCCGGTTTTTAATCCACGAAGTGCGCCTTTATTAGTATGTAGCGCTTCCATGCGATCAAAAGCATCAACCAAAAGATCTTCAAGAGCAGCATATTCAGTTTTGGTGGTTTGATCGGAAACGGCAAATAGTTCTTTTTCGGCAGCACCAAGCATGACAGAGACGTCGGTAGAACCATCATAGGCCTGATTAGTAATTTCTGTGCCAGCACGAATTAGACGTCGACGGATTGAATCCTGTTCAACCAATTTGGCATACGATAAAACATTGGAAGCTGTCGGAACGACATTGGTAAGATCGGTTAGATAGGGCGCACCACCAACTTCTTTAATAAGTTTTTGATTATTTAATTCTGATCTTAAAGTAAGAAGGTCAATTGGTTGACTATGCTCATAAAGTGACACCATGGCGCGATAGATTGTGCCATGTTTTTTTTCATAAAAATCTATGGGTTTAATTTTTTCTAGAATTTCTGGAAAAGCAGAGTCATCAAGAAGAATAGCACCAAGGAGAGAACGTTCGGCGTCAATATTTTGAGGCGGAATACGGCCACCAAAAAGTTCTGGATCATTTTGTGAAATGGTCTTTTTTCTAGATTTTTTCTCTGTAGTGTTTTTTGAATCTGGCATATTCATAACCACTGACCCTTAAAAAGGATTATCGGTGACCTCCTGGATGTCTCCCATTATAGCAGATAGTGAACTTAGATTCTGAGAGGAAGAGTTAGTTTTGATGGTTTGGCCTGCTGTAGCTTGGTCAAAGGAGACGACGGTTTTAGGCATAATATCAGTGTCGGGGTTTTTAATAGTGAGATTAATGGAGCTAGTGGCATCTCGGAGAACGTCAAGATTATTTTTTTGACTGAGAATACGCCAATAAACGGGTTTTTCTGGATAGATATCAAAATTTTTCCCACTAATTAAGAAGAAAGATTTTTTAAGGGCAGTAAGCAAGGTTGGATTAACATTGGTGACATTAGTGACAAAGCCATTGAAATTAAAGCTACCGGCAGAATCAACGACGGCTTCGGGTAAAGTCGGAGGTGCTGCTTGAGTATGATCTTCTGGATCAATAGAAGGGGGAGCGTGTTCAGCTTTGTGATTTTTAGCATTTTTCACCAATTGGTTTCGAATGTTGATAAAAGCTTCGGAGGATTCAGCAGTCTTTTTTATGGATGTTAAATTTGCTGTGTCGTGGTGTGGCGATGCGACGAGAGCAACAGTGAGTTTAGCCTCTAAAAAACTTCCAGTGACAGTAAATAATTGTTTGATGAGTGGTAAGGTTTCCTTCGTTGGGGTTTTAATGATTTGCTGAATTAATTCTGTTGTGATCGAATCGGCGGTGAAACCAGCATTGAAAAGTTCGGAAAGAAGTTTGGTGATTTTTTGAGTGTCAGAGGCTTGATAGGCCTGAAGTAGCTCATAAATTCCCTGTTGACTGGGAATACCAAGAGCTTCGGAAACAGTTGTTTCGTCAATCTCTTTAATAGGTTCAGAAATAGTACTTAATTGGTCAAGAATGGATAAAGAATCGCGGAAAGAACCACCACCTCTTTCACTAATGATTTGAAGCGCAGGGTTAGAAATATTAATTCCCTCTTGATCGGAAATATCTCTTAAAAATTTTTGCATGACGGCGGGCTCTGCAAGATTGAAACGATAGATCTGTGTACGAGAAGTAATAGTGGCTGGAATTTTTTCAGGATTGGTAGTAGCCATGATAAAGACGACATGAGCTGGCGGTTCTTCAAGGATTTTTAATAAAGCATTGAAAGCGCTGGTCGAGAGCATGTGAACCTCGTCGATGATATATACCTTATATTTACCAGTAGTTGGAACGATCATCGCTTTTTCGCGGAGTTCGCGAATGTTATCAACCCCGGTAAAAGTTGCTGCATCAATTTCGATAATATCAACATAAGAATCTTCTAATTGATATTCAAATTGATTAATTTCGTGAGCAAAGATGCGAGCAACGGAAGTTTTGCCACACCCTCTAGGGCCGATAAATAAATAGGCGTGAGAGATTTTATTTTGAGAGATTGCACCTTGAAGTTGCTTAATGGTTTTATCTTGGCCAACAACATCAGCGAGCTTAAGTGGACGATATTTTCGATATAAAGCCTTCATTGGAGATTATTATAACATAAAGACTAGAGCGAGGCTTCGACGGCTGCCCAATTGGCTTGGTCGTTATTAGCAGGGATAACAACGGAGACCTGTGCGCCTTCTCGAAGACGAAAATAAGTAACTGAAGCATAGAGAATTTCGTATTCGCGACCGTTTACCTCAACAAAATATTTGTCATCGTGATGGGTTAAGGTACCGATAACGGTTTTACGTTCCACTGGGCCGATTTGCTTGTAAAGAAACTTACCCTCAGGAGTGATGGTTAGTTTCATAATGTCACCCTCGACGAGTTTTGATTTACTAGCATAGTTAGCTGGAACTGGATAGTTTTTGCCGTCTTGATCGATCATAATTTGACCGTCAAAAACACCTTCGATGATTTTACCTTCGGGTCCAGAAACCACGACTTCTCGTGGGGCAGTAATTACATCACCATCGCCAACTATCGAAATAAGTAGTTCTTTAGCTGCGGCTAAATTAGTTTCCGCTTCTTGAATAAGCGAGCGGAGTCGTTTTATTTGTTTTTCTGGTAATTCAGACATCACCTCGCATCCTGTCTGTTTAATATAATATTGATATTATATTATGTCAGACTTGTAAAAAAGTCAACAAATAATTATCATGGAGATTTCCACAATATTAACAGTGGTAACTTGATAAATGTTGTAATAAATAATGAAATTGTTTATAGATTAGTGTTGTATTTGTTACAATAAAAATGTCTTTGATATAATAATACTAATTAAAATGAGGCTAATAAAAGATATGATCCATATAATTGCTGGCGGTAAAAAACATTTGGATTGGGTGAATATAGCGGTGTCTGAATATCAAAAAAGATTGAAGAAGCCATTTAATATTGAATGGGGGTTGATTGAAGAAGAGAAATTAAACCAATATCTTGCGAAATGGCCATTTTCGGGACAGCAGTATGTAATTCTGCTGGATGAACGTGGTAAAAATTTGTCTTCACCGGAGTTGTCGGGGATCTTATCGCAGCAGTTTGTAAATAGTAGAGAAGTAGTGATAATTATTGGTGGAGCTTTTGGGGTAAGTGAGGAGATTCGTCAAAAATCAAATTTGGTTTGGAGCCTTTCGAGGCTAGTCTTTCCTCATCAGTTAGTACGAGCGATATTAGCGGAGCAGGTGTACCGTGCACAGGAGATTTGGAATGGTGGCAAATATCACCATATGTAAATAATAATTATGAAATGTATGATGAGATAATTCTTGTGCTATAATCTAATCTAGATATGAATGACTTAGAATACTTGAGAGGAGTTGGAGAAAATGATTAAAGGGGCGCGTTCATTATCTCTTAAATCACGCCTTTATGCCTTACCAGTTATTCTTTTTATTATTGTTTCGGCGATGTTTTCTGTATTTCTTTTGTTAATCTCTCAGCATACTACTTTTGCAGCTCCGTCTACACCGCCAACTCCGATCACTCTTGCTACTTCAGTCTCTGATCCTAGTGTAGATTTTCTTTTCACTTCAGCAGAAGTGAGTTCTTCGACTTTTAAAAATAAACAGATGTTTGTTTATGTAGAAACTAATAATCCCACGGGTACTTCGTCTTATATCTCTAGCATTGACGAGGATACGCACCTTAATCACACAAATCCTTCAATTACTGAGAAATTTGATTCTCTGGCCGCCCCATTATCTGAGACGGCTTTTACACCTAAGTCTTGGGGCTATAAAAGTTATGGTCTTTCTGTTCCAGATAGCCGTTTTCATCCTATTCCTAAACGCTCAAGTCCGGAGAAGGCTTATATACATAATATTCCAGATCACTCTAAGTATGTCGTCGAATTTGGAGTTAAAGCTGCTCCAGGTCTCGTTCCAGGCACCTATTCTAAGCAGATTCTCTTTACCACAATGACTAATACTACACAAAAAATAGCTACTTTTTTGCCAGGCCCAGAGTTTGCTAAAAAAGCTAGAGATGTTACAAATGGCAATGTTTATTCAAAGGGTAGTACGTTTAAAAAAGCTAGTGCCGCCCCGAATCTAATGCAAGTAAATGCTGCGGTTGTATCAACTACCGATTCAAATGCCCCTATCTATCTTTGGACGGAGAACCATGATATTTTTTGGTGGAGTGATGCTGATGTTGTTTATACAAACGAGGATAGCTCAGATATGTTTGGTGCGATAATTAATGATCCGTCATCTGTTATTGGTGTCGATATGAGAGGGATTGACACCTCGCGCACAAAAAATATGTCACAGATGTTTGCCTATATTAAGCCTTATAATCATATAGAAATACTCAATCTTGACGATTTTTCTACTGAGAGTGCGGAGAATATGTACCGAATGTTTGCTGGTAATAATTACACGGCTAATGCAAGTGGACTAAATCTTAAAGGTTTTAAGTCTAACAATGTTACTAACATGTCGGGGATGTTTTCTGATACAATACATATGGCCCTAGACCTTAGCCATCTTGATACTAGTCACGTTACAGATATGTCAGATATGTTTAATGCTATGTTAGCGTCAAGTATTAATTTGACAAATTTTAATACTGCTAATGTTACAAATATGCATAGCATGTTTAATTATCTTAATGGTAGCGGAATGTACTCTCCGCTTAATCTGGATTTAACTATGTTTGACACTAGTCACGTTACAGATATGTCTTTTATGTTCGCTGGTGCGCAGCTGACCAATCTTAATCTATCAAGTTTTAATACAAGTAGTGTTGTCGATATGTCAAGTATGTTTAGCTCGGTTCAGCCTTTAACTAATTTAGATCTTTCCAATTTTGATACTAGCCAGGTTACAACTATGCATAATATGTTCTATAATATGATTAATCTCACTGGATTAAATATTACAAGTTTTAATACTAGTAGGGTTACTAATATGGTAGGTATGTTTGCTGATGTAAAAAACCTCGTTAGCCTTGATCTTTCCAATTTTGATACGAGAAATGTTACTAATATGGCGGGTATGTTTAGAGGTACAGAAAAATTAACTAGTCTTAACCTTAACTCTTTCGATACTAAAAAAGTTGTTAATATGAACCTAATGTTTAATAAATCGATGGTAGATCCTGTAAATGGTATATTGGACATTTCTAGCTTTGACACCCGTAGTTTGAAGGAAGCTAACTTTATGTTTGGTAATAGTATGATTAAAACTATTTATGCTTCACCAAGTTTTGTCACCACACTTTTGCCTTCTAATACAAAGTTATTTTTGCGAAACAATAATCTTCAAGGCGGTAATGGTACACAATATAGCATCATGCATACTTTTAAAGACTATGCTCGTATTGATGCGCCAGGCACACCAGGCTATTTTACTCAGAAGCCGTAATTTTTGTTTTGATCTAATGAGTTTTACTTGTCGTGCGAGCCTCGAATTGGTGTGTTCAGATTGTTTTTTTGAGAAAATTTTGATATAATGGGAGCAGTTACCATAGACAGTGACGGATCTTGGTTGGGTTTTATGCAGATATAGCAGTGGTTTAGCCAAATCTTAATAATGTCACCGAGGAAAAATCTTATAAATTGGTAACGGATTTTAAAAATTCGTAGACTCTTAACAATCAAGGAAAAACTTTTTATGGCAATTTCAAAAGATAAAAAGAATACATTGGTTGCTGATTTAACTAAGTTACTTTCGAGTGCAAAGCTAACTGCTTACGCAAATTATCAGGGACTTTCCGTTGCTGAGCTAGAAGAATTGCGTAAGTCTGCTCGTGAACAAGGTGTAAAGATCAAGATTGTAAAAAACCGCTTAGTGCGGGTTGCGATGAATGAAATCGCTGTCTATAAAGACACTGATACTACTCATCTAACTGGCCAGTTGGTTTATGCAATTTCTGATTCTGACGAAGTGGTACCTGCAAAGGTCTTAGCTGAATTTGGAAAGACACATAAGGCATTGGAGCTAATTGGTGGTTTTAGTGATGCTGGTCAGATGATCAACACGGCTGAAATTACTGCACTGGCTGCTCTTCCTTCCAAGAACGAATTGGTCGCACAGGTGGTCGCACAATTGCTTTCACCAGTCAACGATTCTGTCTCTGGTCTTTCTGGTGGACTTTCTGGAATTGTTTCCGGTTTGGAAGCAAAACTGGGGGCTTAAGTTTGATATATTCTGGAATCTTCAGATCATATTAAAACAATCAATGTTGTAATGTTCTTAATGAACAAAATATAAAATTTTAATGATAGAAAGGTCTAAAATGGCTGATATTAAAAAATTAGCTGAAGAACTTGTAAATCTTACTGTTCTTGAAGTTAACGAACTTAAAAATACTCTTAAAGATGAATATGGTATTGAGCCTGCTGCTGCCGCTGTTGCTGTTGCTGCTGCTCCTGCCGCTGCTACTGAAGAAGAAGGCAAATCTGAATTCAACGTCGTTCTTAAAGACGCTGGTGCTCAGAAAATTGCTGTAATTAAGGCCGTCAAAGAGGCTACTGGTCTCGGTCTTGGTGAAGCAAAAGCTATCGTTGATGGTGCTCCTGCAACTGTCAAGGAAAAAGTTAAGAAAGACGAAGCTGAAGCTCTTAAGAAAACTCTTGAAGAAGCCGGCGCTACTGTTGAATTAGCTTAATTAAAAAATCGAGTCTACGAATTTAGAAAAATACCCTTCGGGGTATTTTTGGTTTTGAGTCAATAGAAAAGGGTGATAGGGATCTAAAAAAAATACCACCTTGCGGTGATATTTTTTAAAATGATCAAACTAGTTGTAAATATTTTCAACAGCAATGGATGGACCCATAGTTGAGGAAATATAAATACTTTTAATGTATTGACCCTTGAGAGAAGCTGGCTTCATGGACTTCAAGGAGTCAAGGAAAGCGGTTGCATTCTCTAATAATTGGGCTTCGGTGAAATTGGTTTTACCAAGGCCAAGATGGACGATAGCTTGTTTATCGACACGATATTCGATCTTACCAGCTTTGGATTCTTTAACTGCTTTTTCGATATCGGTAGTAACAGTGCCAGCCTTTGGATTTGGCATGAGACCCTTTGGACCGAGAAGGCGAGCAAATTTACCAAGTTTTGGCATGTAGACAGGAGTAGAAATCAAAATATCAAAATTGATAATTCCCTTTTCAAGTTGCTTAATGAATTCAATATCTTCTGCAATGTCTGCACCAGCAGCTTTGGCTTTTTTACACTCATCTTCAGGAGCAAAAACTGCAACTCGAACTTCCTTGCCGTTACCATGAGGTAAGACGAGGGTGGTACGAATGTTTTGATCTGCTTGACGTGGATCAACTCCAAGACGGGTGTGGATCTCGACAGTGGCAGCAAATTTTGCTGGGTTGGTTTTTAATGCGAGAGTGATTGCTTCTGCTAAATTGTAAAATTTAGCGTGATCGATGTCTTTGTAGGCAGCTTGATATTTCTTACCGCGACGCTCTAAGACGGGGCGAGTAACTGGTTTTTCGCCTTTTGGCTTAACTTCAAGTTCAGCTAATTTATTTTCAGTTGCACGAGCCTTGCGCTCTTCCTCGGCTTTTACTTCTTCAAGATGTTTTTTTGATTTTTTGCCAGCTTTAGCAAATTTTTCAGCAGTTGCTGGGGTCTCTGAATTCTCAACAGTTTCGGGAACGATCATTTCTTCAGCTTTGACTTTTTCTTCAGTCATATTTTTCCTTTCTGTGGTACTAACGGACTAGGTTTAGACTTAGCCCTCCCAATATTAATAGTTAATTTGAATAAATAATTTATTCAGCAATTTCAACACCCATTGAACGGGCGGTACCGGCGACAACTTTGATAGCACCTTCAAGATCAATAGCATTGAGTTGTTTCATCTTGATGTTAGCGATTTTTTCAAGTTGTTCACGAGTGATTTTACCAACTTTTTCGGTATTTGGACGACCAGAACCTTTTTGAAGTTTTAATTCTTCACGGATAAGATCATCAACTGGTTGTCCGAGACAAGTCCATGCGAAAGTACGATCTTCAAAAACCTGGATGTGGACAATAACATTTTTACCGTTATATTCTTTGGTTTTTTCGTTAAATGGATTGATGAAGTCCATCATGTTGAGACCCCACTGACCAAGAGTTGAACCAACTGGAGGTCCTGCGGTGGCTTTACCGCCAGGAATACGTAACTTTAAGTTACCAATTACTTTTTTTGCCATATTATATATTACTCCTTATTAGAGCGCGTAACGGGGTTATTATACTATTTTTCGAGAAAAAAGTAAACTAATCAGTTTGCTATGATGCGGGTGCCAGTTTTACCCTCAATTGCTTTTGAGGCTTTTTCTGGGGAAGTGATAATACAAACACGTTTGTTAGCGCCGGAAACGAAATTAATGCCAGCTTCAACCTTTGGTAACATGCTGCCGGCGGCAAATTGACCTTGAGCAATTAATTTAAAGGCATCATCAACGGTGATCTCGGTTATCGCTTTTTCGTTTGGCTGTTGATAGTTGATTTTGACGGTATCAACTGCGGTTAGAATGAGTAGTATGTCGGCGTCGATAGTTTCGGCAAGTTTTTCGGCCGCAAAGTCTTTATCAATGACAGCCTCAAGCCCAGTGAGGCGACCGTGTTGGTCGTAATAAACTGGGATTCCACCGCCACCGCCAGCAACAATGACAGCACCATTACCGATGGCTATTTTGATTAAATCGGATTCAATAATAGAGAGCGGCATTGGCGAAGGTACGACTTTGCGCCAGCCACGACCGGCATCTTCTTTGACAGTAATACCACGAGTCTTGGCAAGCTTTTTGGCTTCTTCTTCGGTATAGAACGGACCAATTGGTTTACTAGGATTTTTAAAAGCTGGATCATCTTTAGAAACGAGAACTTGAGTAATGATTGAAGCAATAGGTTTCTTAATTTTTAGCTGTTCAAGCTGATTTCTTAAGGCGTTTTGAAGCCAGTAGCCAATCTGTCCTTGGCTCATGGCGCCTGCCACATCAACTGGCATGGTTGGAGTTTTATCGGTGTTGATGGCTTCTTCGTGAAGGATGATATTACCGATTTGCGGGCCGTTACCATGAACGATGGCAAGAGTATGTCCGGCGGTGATGAGCTTTACTAATTCCGAGGCAGTTTCGTTTGCGACGGCTAACTGGTCAGCGGCGGTAGCCTTACCATCCTTTGATAAGGCATTACCACCAAGTGCGACTACAATTTTAGCCATTAAATAACCCCCATAACAAAGACGGCGATAAGACTGATAATTATAAACAGGATCATGACTGGAAAAACACGCTTAAACCAAGTTTTGTATGAGACGCCAGAGATAGTGAGACCAGCCATGAGAGAGGCGATGGTCGGAGCAATCATATTAAGTAAGCCATTGGCAGTAGCAAAGGCGACAACCATGGTTTCTTTTGTAGAGCCTACGAGATCGGCGACCGGTGCAATGATTGGCATGGAGGCGGCGGCTAGACCAGAAGAGGATGGAATAATGAAAGAAAGTGGAAGATAGAAGAGGTAGGCAAGGATACCAACAACGCCACCGTTGGAGTTTTTAAGTCCAGTTTCACCCCAGTGAATAATTGTATCTTCAATACCACCGCTGCGCATAACGATGGAAACAGCGGCCGCTACGGCGATTATGATGGCTACACTGAGGAGTTGCTCTGAGCCGTCGATGAAAGTATCAGTGATAGAGATTTCTTTTTCATGAAAACCTTTACGATAAATGAAAGCAATGATTAGGGCAGAGATAAGGAAGAGAGCAGAAATCTCATTGAAATACCAGGAACCAAGAGCAACATTATGGCCGACACCGAGGATATTACTAAGAACTGGAATGCCAGCAAGCCAAGTATGAAAGTCGTTAAAGATAGTGATACCAAAATCGGTCCATGGAATAAGAGAGATAATCATGATAAGGAAGGTAAAAGCAAAAACACCCATGATTAGCTTACGTTTGCCGGTATATTCAGGAACAGCTTTGAGATCAATAGCTTTAAAAGTTGAAGCAACAGTGGAATCGTCTTTGTATTTTCCTGCCTTTACTTTTTTAGCGTAATGCATAGTAAAGATGATGGCACTGATGAGCATGAGGACAAGGATGATACCTTGAATCCAAAGAATGCTGCCAAGTTGGACATTGGCGGTGCGAGCGGCGATACCGGTTGAGAATGGATTAACCGTGGAAGCAAGCACACCAACACCACCACCAAGAACGATAATCATGACGGCGGTCATCGCGTTGTAGCCAGCAGCTATCATAACTGGTATGATGAGGGCATAAAAAGCGACTGCTTCTTCTTGCATACCGTAGGTGGTGCCACCGATAGCGAAAAGAATCATCAAAATTGGAATGAGCCACTTTTCCTTACCATTCATCTTTTTGAGTAGCCCACCAAGGGCAGCATCAAGGGCTCCAGTCTTCATTACTATACCAAGGAAGCCACCAAGAATGAGAACGAAGACAATAACATCAAGACGATCTGACATGCCTTTAATTGGGGCCATAAAGATGTCCCAAAGGCCCTGGCGATGATCAACGGTTGTAGTTTCGCCGGTTTCTTCGTTGGTTGTAGTTTCGACTTTAGGGATTTCCCGGTAAGTACCAGCTTCACGAATGGTCTCAGAGGGGTTGCTTGGATCGGGGACTAAATTATATTTACCAGATGGAATAACCCAAGTAAGACATGCCATTATTGCGATGATGCCGAAAAGCACGGCGAAGGCAGAAAGCATTTTTATATGTTTACGATTGCGTTTTGGGCGTTTTGTTTTTGTAGCTTTAGCCGGCGTTTCGGCTTTAACTTTGTCGACCATAATCTTCCCTTCTTTGGTCTTAGCTTTTAATAATACTTATGGTTTAAGTATAGCATATAAAATAAATCCCAGGTCTGGGATTTATTTTATATCTGGTTAAGCTCTATTTTAGAGAGTGAGATCCATGACGGCTTCAATTGTATAAACACGATTTTCGGCTTGGTCGAAGACGACGCTATTTTTACTGTAAAAAACTTCGTCGGAAACTTCCATGGCGTCAAGATTATATTTCTCTAGAATTTCTTTTCCAATCTTAGTATTTTTGTCGTGGAAAGCTGGTAAGCAATGGAGGAACTTAGTATTACTCTTGCGAGTAGCAAGCATAAGGTCTCGATTGACTTGATAGTCTTTGAGAAGGTTAATGCGCTCTTCAAACTTATCTTCTTCGCCCATAGAAACCCAAACATCGGTATAGACTGCATCGGCGTCGGTGACTGCTTCATAAGGGTTTTCAACGACCCGAATGGTGGCACCAGTTTGATATTTTTCAGCAAGAGTACGACATTCCTCGACGAGGGCTGGATCTGGAAAAAGCTCTTTTGGTGTACCGACAGAATAATGTAAGCCAAGTAAGCTTGAAACAATCATTAACGTATTAGCTACATTATTGCGACCATCGCCTACGTAAGTAAGGTGCGCGCCTTCGAGATGGCCAATATGTTCTTTGATCGTAAGCATATCGGCAAGACCTTGTGTCGGATGATATTTGTCAGTGAGACCGTTCCAAACTGGAATACCAGCGTATTTTGCCAGCTCCTCAACAGTCTGATGTGCGAAGCCACGAAATTCAATACCGTCGAACATACGTCCAAGAACTAAAGCAGTATCGCGAACAGATTCCTTTTTACCAAGTTGAATGTCATCTTTACCAAGAAATTCAGCATGTATACCAAGATCGCGAGCACCGGTAACAAAAGCGCAGCGGGTTCGGGTAGAAGTTTTCTCGAAGAGCATAGCGATGGTCTTACCTTCGTGATGTTTATTGGAGACACCAGTTAGTTTATTATTTTTAAGTTGTTTTGCGGTTTCAAGCATTAACCTGACTTCACGGGGAGTGAAGTCTTTGAGGGTTAAAAATGAACGGCCTTTAAGATTTAACATTAGATCTCCTCTCTAAAAATTGGCATTGACATACAGCGTGGGCCACCACGACCGCGACCGAGTTCAGCACCAGTGACTTCAATGACCTTGAGACCAGCTTCGCGAAGAGCGTTGTTAGTGACATAGTTACGATCATAAGTAATAACAACACCTGGGGCGATGGCTAAGGTATTAGAACCATCATTCCATTGTTCCCTGGCGGCAGCAATTGGATCGCCGTTACCACATGGTATGAGATGAACGTGATGAAGTCCAATCACTTCCTGTAAAGTCTCTTTGAGACTACGTCGGTGCTTAATTTCGTAACCAACATGGGTGTTGGCTTTTTCAAGCAAATAAATATCAAGTTCACCTTCACCAGTAAGAATCTCAGGGTGGACGGTGAATTTATCGTAATCGATCATAGTGAAGACGGTATCAAGATGCATAAAAGCCCGCTTATTTGGGATCTTCATAGCTATAACACAAGTGAAGTCTGAGTCGTGAAAGAGTCTGGACGCAATGCGTTCAATGGCTTCAACCTCGGTACGCTCCGAGATACCAATAGCGAGAGTATTGCGATTAAGTACTAGTTCGTCACCACCTTCGACCGAGAAACGATTATTACGGTTATACCAAACTGGTACATTGCTGCTCATGAAGCGTGGATGATGCTTTATGATGTATTGCATAAAGAGGGATTCACGACGACGAGTTGGCCAGTGCATTTTGTTGATGGTAAGACCATTGCCGATGGAAGCTGCTGGATCGCGGGTGAAATAAAGGTTTGGCATCGGATCGAGATAGAATGGATAGTCGTCGATCATATAGTGATGAAGCTGTTTGTTTTTTGGCTCCATAACCTCGACTTCACTCTTTTTGACGCCGGCCATCACTTTTCTGACCATTGCGAGTGGATCGAGACTTTGTAGATAATTAACGATGGCGAAGGTGGAATAAGTGTCTTCTTGTTTGGAGGCACGAACCATTTCGACAATGAAGCGATCCCGAACTTCTTGAGTTGAAAGGGATTCGGCGGCGAGCTTGTCGAGGTAAAGAACTTCGACGCCATTGTCACGTAAAACTTTGGCGAAAGCATCATGTTCTTCTTGAGCAACTTTTAAGTAAGGTACGTCGTCAAAAAGCATGCGTGCCATGTAATCTGGAGTGAGAGCCTCAAGTTCTTCACCAGGACGATGAAGAAGGACGGTCTTGAGGCGCCCGATCTCAGAATTGACTTGAATTGGTGGTTCCATTTTGTTCTCCGTTTATGTTTGTGGACTTTATGGTTTTATTATAACATAAGCGGGATAAGTAAATAGAATAGACTGAAAAACAATAATAATGTAAAAAATAAAAAAAGTGAAGTAGTTAAGACTTCACTTTATTTAAACTAAGATCAGCTGATCTTCTTTACCTGAAGAGCGTCAAGTTCGACTGGTGTTTCGCGGCCGAACATGGAAACCATGACTTTGAGTTTACCTTTAGTGGAGTCGATTTCGGAAACGGTGCCTTCAAAGCCTTTGAATGGGCCATCAGTGATAGAGACGACTTCGTTGAGTGCGTAGTTGACGGAATATTTTGGGTCCTCAACACCCATGCGTTTTTTGATCTTAGCAATTTCTTTTTCGGAAACTGGAGTTGGTTGAGTACCAGTACCAACAAAGCCAGTCACACCTGGAGTGTTTCTGATAATATACCAAGTTTCGTCGGAAAGGCGCATCTGAACTAATACATAGCCCTGAAAAATTTTACGATCGACAATTTTACGTTTGCCGTTTTTAATTTCAATCTGTTTTTCTTTTGGGACGATAGCGTCTAGAATCTTATCCTGGAATTCAGGACGATCAAGACGTTGTTTGATTGATTCTGCAACCTTGTCTTCGTAACCACTATAGGTACTGATCGTATACCATGCGAGGGTGTCATCATAACGGTTAACTGCCATTTTTTATTCTCCTATTTCAATAAATTATTAAACAATAAAGTAAATCCTGCGTCAAGTAGCATAATGAAGGCCGCAAAGATAACGGTGTAGACGATGACAGCAGAAACAAGTTTCCAGGTCATTTTACGATTTGGCCAACGAACTTGGCGAAGTTCCTGCCAAGAAGCGTGAAAATAGCTACCAATTTTACGGAAAGGAGCAGTCGAGATGCGGAGCACTTTTGGCATTGGCTTCTTGTTGGCTTTTTTAGCTAATTTAGCCTGCTTTTTTGCTTGCTTCTTCTCGTATTTTTGTTGTGCTTTTTCAAGCTTAGTGAGCTTTTTGTCGACTTTTGAAACTTTAGTGTGTTGAGTATGACTTGTAGTTTCGGTTACGGATTTGCTATTAGTTGTTTTCGGTGTGGGGCTTTTTGGAGAAGTTTTTTCCTTAGTGTCCCTGGATTCACCGGCTTTGATACGAGTAATATTTGCCATTTGCTCCTTCCATAAAAAATAGTCTGATACCAGACTGTCAATAGGAGTATAGCTGGGTTTTCTGATTTTGTAAAGTGATTTTAAGAAAATAATAGATATATTTTTGAAAAAATGTGATATGATAAAAATACCGATGGGGATTCGCCAAGTGGTAAGGCAGTGGGTTCTGGTCCCACCATTCGGGGGTTCGAATCCCTCATCCCCAGCCATTTTTTGTTTTTGAGTCCAAAAGGTTCCGAGCGAACGGTTCTGAACCCTGTAATATCAGCCCAACTAGGTCCTAAAGTTCGGTTCGAACACGTGACGAGACCAATAGGTCTCTTTTTTCAGCTGTCGTCGCGACGTCAAACAACTTATCGGCATATTTAAAGACTTTTAAGGTTGTAGCCGGCATTTGTATAGAAGTTGTCGTCGGCACGATCTAGCGCGGCTTCTTGCGCCTGGATCTCAGCCAGTTCGTTGCGATATCGCTCGTTATTTTGGTTATAAAGTTCCATGGTAATACTTTTGTTCATCAACATATCGTAAGCTTCCTACTGTCTCACTTCTAGTTTCTTGCGTTTTTGAGACAAACTTCTGCTTTGTAGCTAGTCTTGCGACACTGTCGCTCGCGCGGCCGTACTCGAGAGCGTGTTTCAGCGCAATGTTGAAAGCACGTTTGGTATTATATCGCACTTCAATACGCACCACCTCAAAAAGTTTCTTACTACGGACATTGTCAAATAGCGTGAATTGACAGTAGTTATCTTTCTCGAGTAGTCCGCGCTCGCTGACGCGAGACTTTGCCAATTCTCTTCTTTTATCATAAATCGCTATGGCTTGGCTAGCACTGTAAAAATGTAAAGCCTCGCCATCGTTTCGATAAACGCGCATATTGGCTTGTTTCCTTGTCGATACATTCGCTTTCGCGATATCGCCAATTACGCTAGTCGCAGTCCGGTAATCGTCAAAGATTATATTCTTGCCAAAGTGAACCGTCTTAACCTCGGCTCTTTCTATCTGATTTCTTTTAATTTCTATTTCGAGCTTATATAGCTTTGCGACATAGTTCCGCGCAGACAGCTTTCATGAGCGTTACGCGCGGCTGATATATGCCAAGCTTTTTATCTTTTGCTTTTAACGCAATACACACTTAATAGCCTTGCCGGATCCAAAAGAATAGTATGGTGGTCCAAAGGTGTCATGAGTAAAAGGAGAGAACTTACGATGAACGCTCGGGCTAATCCTGAAATTGGGGTAATTCGCTCGGAGAATCACAGTATCGATCATCACTAGTTCTCATTACATCTTCGTATTTGCTAATTACTGCTTCTTCTATTTCTTGCCCAACATATCTGTCTATTTGGGTAGAACATTCTAAAGCTATTCAGTCCTACCTTTTTGGTCGGAAAGGTGAGTCTATGTGAGTCATCTAGTCGCATCATGATGCCGACAGAACTACAGTAGATCGTTCCTTATAGCACAAACTTGCGAAGGCTACCAGTCCGCCACGTGGCTTTACTGGTATTATTTCAATTTCTGATATAAAGCTATTTATCGTCGTCATACTTATTAACGACATACTCATGCTTGTCTATATCGATTAATATTTCTAGAAACTTTACGAGCGCTTGTTGCTCAAGTTTCTTATCTTTTCGATATGTTATGTTACCTCTTCATTCCATATTTCAAGGATACAAAAAGAGAGTTCAACGTTATTATTGCGATAATACTGTGCTATTTACCAAGACCTCTCAAGGCAGCAGATATAAATCCGCCAAAGATCCTTCGGTTCCTATTTTCTTGTATGTCTCCAGCATTAAAAATATAAATTTTAGAAGACGATCCAAGAGCGTATTTTTCAAATAATTCACTCGATTGGCTATCAACTTTTATTATCCAAATCCAGCCTCTAGGCGCTATAACCTTATAGCATACAATGCGGTTTCCGAAGCGAACTTTATAAGGCACCTGGAAAGCCTCATCTGCTATATTATTTTTATTGTTAAAACGCCTGAAAATTATAGGGTAGTTATTATAATTGTCTATTTTTCCTTGATTTAAAATTGATGCTATTTTACTTGAATGTTTTTCGCCTAAATTTACACCACTATAGGCCAAATCTGTAAAAATATGACATCTATACAAGTCCGAAAGGCAGGCTAAGACGATATATTCTTGATTAAAATCTTCGGTAAAAACACATGGCTGCTCTTCTGGAGTTTTCGTCGGCCTGTCTGCGGACGACAAGAATCGTTCTCTTTCTTGTTCCCATTTAGCAAGTTTTAACTCGCAGTCTGCACATAATGCGTATTCCCACGTATGATGTCCTGCATCTACTTCGTTTGGACAGTATGGCGATAATAGTAGAAGATGTTCGCCAGGTTTAAGCGTCGGCGGATCAAAAAATGATGCCTTTGTAAGAGCATGAGACCTTCTCTTATTGCTCGCAGTTAAAAGTGCATCGCAGAGTCTGCATTTTTTATTTTCTTTGTCTATCATTCAAAAAACTATTATTAATTCTAACTGATTTTGTATTTAGTTCGAATAAATCATCTATTCCGGTGATATTGCGAATATGTTCGTTAAGGCGTTTTAAGACCTCGTAGACGCGGTGCCAGTCCGAAGGGCGTTCATTTCCTATGTAGTCATACAAATCATCCCAGACGGTCTGAAAATCGCGTAATTCGTAAAGTTTTGTTGGATCCTTAAACATAATTTCGCAAAGAGCAGGGTTGAATGGCGTGTCTTCGCGGAAGCGTACCACTTTATTACCGACGTGGATTGTGCGGGTTTTTAGTATAAAGTTTTTTCTATCTAAAAAATAGCTTTGCTCAAGTCTAAGTAAGGCGATTTTATTTTTGATTCCGCATCCATAACCAGTAATTTTATTGTTTGCCCCGAGAACACGATGGCATGGGATAATAATACAGATAGGATTCCAGCCGACAGCGCCACCAACTGCTTGAGCGGACATCTTTTTTAGATGATGGATTTCAGCAAGTTTTTTGGCAAGATTGCCATAAGTTGTGGTTTCACCGAAAGGGATTTTTAGAAGCAGGTCTTGTATTTCTTTACGAAACGGAGTGATCCCATTAGTTTTATATCTTGGGTTGAAAGTAGGTTTTTGTCCGTTGAAATAAATATCTAACCAATGACAGGTCTCTTGAAAAATTGGCAGAGATTTTGTTGCGAGATTTTTAATATTGTTTTGATTGCTAAATGAGAGCCCTGTGAGATAACTTCCATCACTGGTCATAAGAATGTCATCAAATTGGTCGGGAGTCTGATAGCTAAAGAAATATTGCATAAGATATTTTTTTAAAAAAAACAATATATAGAACTATAATTTATTTGATTATATTCTTGATACTACCGGTGAGATCCGAAGATAATAAAATGACCGTCTTTTGAGAGGGGTCGGTGCTGATTTTTTCGAGAGTTTGGAGGGTACGGATATTGAGACCACCTGGGGTTTTGGCAAGGAGCTCAGCAGCTTCAGCAACAGCAGTAGCAGAGGCTTTTTCTCCTTCAGCAGAGATAATTGCAGCACGACGTTCACGTTCAGCTTCAGCTTGTTTTGCCATGGCACGTTTCATGTCAGCTGGGAGTTCAATATTTTGGAGTTTAACATTTTCAATATCAATTCCCCATTTATCAGTTTGCGTATCAACGATTTCTTTGATTTGTTTTGAAATTTCATTGCGTTTCGAGAGCAGCTCATCGAGATCAAAATTACCGGTTACGTCGCGGAGTGCGGTTTGAGCAAAAGTTGAGGTGGCATAGGCGTAATTAGTAGTTTCAAAGACTGCTTTTTTAGCGTCAATCACGCGGAAATAGACGACCGCATCGACATTAACGGTGACATTATCCTTGGTAATAACTTCTTGTTTCGGTACGTCCATTGGCGTAGTACGAACGTCGACATTGCGCATGATGTCGATATAAGGGATGATGACATGAAGTCCTGGATCAAGAATTTTACGGAAGCGACCAAGACGCTGGACGACACCGCGTTCGTATTGGTTGATAACTCGAACACCTGGGATGACCACCAAGAGAAAAACAAGCACGAGAGTGATAATAAATAATTCCATGAAACTCCTTTTTTATGAGCTTATAGTATCAAAGATCGTCAAAAAAGCCTAGAGGTAGTAAAATAAATGTGAGGTAAATATATGAATAATGTGACAAATAATTTTACGAAAATAAGAGATGCACTGATTTCGGATGAGCGAAACAGTGATTATTCGAAGCGTGGAATTTTACCAATTTATCAGGTAAGTGAGGGGGCTAAAATCTTAATTATTGGACAAGCACCAGGAGCGAAAGTTGAGGAGAATGGAATCCCATTTATGGATAAATCTGGTGAAAAATTACGTGATTGGATGGGGGTGGATGAGGCGACTTTTTATTCAAAAAGAATCGCAATTATGCCGATGGATTTTTATTTTCCTGGCAGAGGTAAAACTGGTGATTTGCCGCCACGTAAATTTATTGCTGAGGATTATCATGAAAAAATGTTAGCTTTGATGCCAAAAATTAAATTGACGATTTTGATTGGTGAATATGCTATTAAATACTATTTGAAAGATACAAAAAAAGAGAATTTGACGGAGACAGTGAGGTGTTTTCAAGAATATTTGCCAAAATATTTTCCAATAGTACATCCGAGTCCGTTAAATTTTCGTTGGCAGGCGAAGAATCCTTGGTTTGAGAAAGACGTAGTGCCTATGTTAAGGCAGAAAGTCCATGAAATTCTTGGTTAAGTTCAATACGTCAATGTGGTGTATTTTATGATTTCTTAACTAAGCTTAATTGACCTGGTTAATCTTATTTGTTGGGGAAATAGAGTTTTTGATCTTTAATTTTATCTGGTAGATAACTAACATCATGATGGAAGCCTGCCTCCCACTTATATCCCTTGGCGTAGCCGAGGTCCTCCATAAGTTTGGTCGGTGCGTTGCGTATGCCGAGAGGAATTGGTAAATTACGAGTATTTTTAGCAAGGTCTTTGGCACGATTCCAGGCGTCATAACTGCTACGATCTTTTTTTGATTTGGCGAGAGCGATGGCGACATGAGAGAGGATAATGCCACTTTCTGGCATGCCAATACGTTCAACTGCTTGGAAAGCTGAAAATGCGAGTCCGAGGGCACCGTTGCCTGCTAGTCCAATATCTTCGGAGGCAAAGATTGTCATGCGACGAGCAATGAATTTAGGGTCTTCGCCACCTTCGAGCATGCGTGCAAGGTAATATAGTGTGGCGTCAACATCACTGCCGCGCATGGATTTAATGAAAGCGGAAATAGTGTCATAGTGACAATCGCCAGCTTTGTCATAGTTGATAATTTTTTGCCCGACGGCTTCGAGAACTAATTCCGGAGTGACTTTTTCACTGAGAGATAGAGAGATTTCGAGATCGCCGAGCGCGGAGCGGGCATCACCATTTGCTAACTCGGCAATAAGTTCTATGGCTTGATCTGAGATTCTTGTTTCGGCTTTTTCTATCTCAATGGCATGATGTAAAATTTTTAAAATCGCTTCTTTATCTAGAGATTTAAGAACAATGACGCGTGATCTTGAAATGAGAGCAGGGATAATTTCAAAACTGGGATTTTCGGTGGTAGCGCCGATTAGAGTAATAAGACCGGATTCAACGTGGGGAAGAAAAGCATCCTGCTGGGCTTTATTAAAACGGTGAATTTCATCTACGAAAAGGAGAGTGCGGATTTTGAGATTCCAGTTTTGCTTGGCGCGTTCCACGACGGCTTCAACGTCGCTTTTATGAGCGGTAACAGCGGAGAGTTCAATGAAATCTGCTTCAAATTCTTTGGCTAAAATGCGAGCGAGAGTGGTTTTGCCAGTCCCAGGAGGACCCCAAAAAATCAAATTAACGGGTTCCTTTTTCTTGACGATTTCAGTGAGGATTTTATTGTCACCAATGATGTTATCTTGCCCAATTACCTCAGCTAAATTAGATGGGCGCATACGTTCGGCAAGGGGTCGTCTTTTGGTATTAGAATCATCCATAGATTTATTGTACCGCAATATTTAACTCTTCAATGAATCTGAATTTTTGAAGTGAATTTTTTTGATATTCTGAAAAGTATTGAGATATTTTATTATTTTGTTTCTTCGACAAAAGCACCAGATTGTCGACTCCAAAGTTTCTTATACTGCCCACCTTTTATTTTAAGAAGTTCATCATGAGAACCTTGTTCGATGATCTGACCGTTATCAAGAACAATGATACGATCTAAGCTAGAGATGGTAGAAAGACGATGCGCTACTACAATGGAAGTGCGACCATGCATTAGACGAAGCAAGGCCTCTTGGATGAGAGATTCGGATTCAGAGTCAAGGGCGGAGGTGGCTTCATCAAGGACTAGGATCGGAGCATCTTTTAGGATAGCTCTGGCAATAGCGATGCGTTGACGTTGTCCACCAGAAAGTTTGATGCCACGTTCGCCTACCATAGTTTCATAGCCATTAGGGAGTTTTTCGATAAATTCGGCAGCGTTAGCAAGTTTGGCGGCATGCTGGATTTCTGCCATAGTAGCATCGGGCTTAGCATAGGCGATATTGTCGGCGATACTGCGATGGAAAAGTGAGGCTTCCTGGGGTACGTAAGCGATGTTTTTTCTAAGACTATGTTGGGTGACTTTTCTAATGTTTTGATCGTCGATTTTAATTGCGCCCTGATCAACATCGGCAAAACGTAAGAGAAGTTTGGTGAGGGTGGTTTTGCCAGAACCGGAAAGGCCGGCAAGACCAACGCGCTCGCCAGGCTTGATTTTTAGATCAAAATTATGAAAAATATCTTCTTTGGCATCAGCGTGTCTGAAGTTGATATGGTCAAAATTGATTGCGCCTTTATCAACAATGAGTTTTTTAGCGCCTTTTTCGTCGACTACGGTATCAACGGTGTCAAGAATAATAGTCATTTCATGAGCATCACCGAAGACACGGGTGAAATTTTTAAAGATACTACTAACGTCCCAAAGGCTCATTAAAATAGTCTGAGAGAATTGGAAAATTAAGATGACTGTGGAAATTGGAAGAGTCATGACGGGCGCACCAATGACAATGAAGATGATCATGAGGAGGTAGATTAAGAGAAATATAGAATCGAAAATGACATCGCGGTGAATGGTGGCACGCATGGAATTTTCGCCGGCAGCCAGGGTTTCGGCTTGGAATTTTGTATAGCGGGAACGTTCATAATTTTCTTGGGCATAGGACTTGACGGAAAGAATGTTTGTAATCGAATCGGTAAGTTGACCGGTTTGCTTATTTTGCGCGGCAGCTTCTTTTTCGTTACATTCGCCAATTCTCTTAAAGCTTTTGGAAGAAACTATGGCGAAGACTATAGAAAAAATCATAAGAAGAATAGCAAAACTAGGCGCACGATTGATTAAAATTACGAAGATTGATGAAAAAGTGACGATAAGGGGCATAATATTGAAAATAATAGAATCAGCAAAACGTTCGTAGGCGCGAGTGAAACGACCGACCTGGGCAGTGAGAGAACCGGAGAAACGGTCGGAGTGAAATTGCATAGATTGATTGTTGACCGTGTCAAAACATTGGATGGAAAGATCATTGATGGTTAAAAGTTCCATTTTCCAGGCGAGATAGACACGGAGATTACTTAGAATACCAGAACCAATGAGTTGGCAAAGGAAAAGAAAAATTCCTTGAGGGAGAACTTTCTGGACGAGTGGAATCTGAAAAATGTTGCCAGAATTTACAAAATCTTCTGGTTTGGCAGAGGAGAGAATGTCAATAATATTAGCGACCACGAGTGGAGCAAGAATGGTGCGTACAAAAATAACGATAGGAGTAATAATGAGAACGCCAAGAGCAAGCCACTTGTATTTACTATTAGCTTTTAAGAAGTAATAAAGCGTGCGTCGAATTGTCGATTTATACTTTGGTTTTTTCTTGGGTTGTTTTGTCATAAAGCCTCATTTTTGGTTATTGATTTTATTGAAAAGTGTTGATTTTGGGCAGTTTTGGCCTAGAGAATCATGTTAATATATCTATTTTATCATAGAAATATTTTTTGCGTCAAAGAGATAACATGTTATAATGAGTTCAAAACTAAATAGGAGTTTAGCTATGGCAGATTTTAACAAAATCTTGACCCCAGGAAATTTTGAAGACGGTGAAATTAACGTGGTGATTGAGATCCCTACTGGTTCCAATCACAAGATTGAGTGGGATCGCAAGAACGCTTGTTTTATGCTCGACCGTGTAGAGCCAATGGCTTTTGCTAAACCATGTAATTATGGTTTTATTCCACAGACACTTGACGAGGATGGTGATGAGCTTGATGTTTTAATGATAACTGATCAGCCACTTACTACCGGTATTTATACTAAGGCTCGTGTGCTTGGTGTGATGAAATTTGTTGATTCGGATGAAGTAGATGACAAAATAATCTGCGTCCCTGCTGATGACCGCAATAATGGTGATAAATATCAAACACTTGAAGATCTACCAAAACAATTGATTAAGCAGATTGAATTTCACTTTAATCACTATAAGGATTTAAAGAAACCTGGCACAACTGTCGTAAAAAGTTTTGATGGTGTAGAATCTGCCAAAGAAGTTATTAAGGCTGCAATTAAGCGTTGGAATGATGCTAAATAGCTAAGTTTTGACTTAAAATAGACTCCTAAATGAGTCTATTTTTTTGTTGATTTAAGATGATAAAAATGTTAGTAAAAACAGAGAATTTTTAATTACTTTTATTGTTCTAAAATGGTGGATTCAAGTGCTTTAGCTAAGTCGATTAACGAAGTGGCATTAATATCGGAAGCTAGAAAAATGAGAACTAATGTACGTCTTTCTGCTGGGTCATCTTGTTTTGTTTCAAGAAAGTAGACATTATTAAAGATTGGGTAATTTAGGTTTACACTGGTGGAGTCGTTGGTTTGTGTTCCAAAGAGACCGTAGCTATTGAGCCTGGAAAAGCCAGTAAGCAGAGGATTCTTGGTATCATTAGTTGGCGTGAGTTTGGCCTTAAAATCTTGCCAAAGCTGATCGGAAAAATCGGGGTGATCTTGGAGCCGTTTAGAAAGATTTAAGAGGTCTGCTGTATTAGTAAGGTGATTTGTGAAATTTGTATTATTGTAAGATTGATCTTTGAGAAAATCTTTAAGGTGGTTTTCGCCAAAATCGGAAATCAGGGCTAAAACACAGCCTTGGTGGTTTTCTTGCAGAATTTTGGAAAGACAATTGTCGAGAGCGATTTGTTCACCATTAATGTTTAAGATATCTTTTTTCTTCCAGCTTCCCTGTTCTAATTTGGTATAAGCGAAATAAGCAAGAAAAAGATTTTCGACGCCAAGACTATTATTTTGTGTAAAATCATTATTTCTTGCGATAATTTCTTGATTATTGAGATCGTAAACGAGAATACTATTATTTTTCTTATTGATCTGAGTAGTGAGCCAGCGGTCGAGTGTAGGTTGTAGATCGATTTTCTTAAAATGTTTGATTGTTTGTTCGGTTTGCTGAGGCTTTGTAGTTTGTTCGTTGAGATATTTCATGAGATAGACAATACAAAAAGAAAGAGCGATAACTCCGATGGTCGTAAAAATGATGATAAAAAGGATTTTACCAAATTTTGGCATACTATGTTTTGATAGTTCATTTGGGGTGAAATTTTCTGAGGTTGGATTATTTGGTGGCATCGAAATTCCTTTTGACGATTATATTTTTTTGATATTAATTCCCTTTTGGCGAAGCTAGGAGTAAGCGGGCTAAGAAGTTTTGAGTCTCAGTGGAGTCGAGAAGGCGAGGTTTGAATGTATTGTCATAAATGGTAGGTGAAATACGTGTTTGTAGAAGTTTATCATTCTTAAAATAGTGGGTGAGAATGAGACTGCGTGTGGTGTCTGGCCAGTAGATTTGGTCAAAGAAAAGATTGCCAAGCCCATAATAGATTGGTTTTTGGTTATATAATTCATAGGTTTGGGGCTGATGTGCGGAAGTTCCCACAACCATGTCGGCGCCGAGATCGATGAGATGACGGAAGAATTCTTTTTGATTTTGAATAGGTTGATCACAAGTTGGGTAAGCAACTGGCTGATCTGGATAGGCAGAGCACTCAAAATATTGAATATTAACAATGGTAAACTTGCCTTCGGATTTAGCGGCAGCTAGATCTAACTTTACTTGATCTTCACTATAGGGATTGGCGCCAGGTGTAGTTGCGGTGGCAATTTGGCCGTTGGCGACGCTACTTGTGGAATGGTTATAAGCAAGAAGGCGGATAGACTGGTTGAGATCGAGTGGCTGCTTGGCCTTTTCAAGATTTTCGCCACCACCGACGGTTTTTAGTCCCAATTCATGATATTTTGCAATAGTTTTGAGGTTATTATCCGTGCCAGCATCATTGTTATGGTTACCAGTGAGTTCTACGATATCTGTACCAATTGTGTTAATTGTGTCAAGAGTACGCCAATCGGCACAAAGTACCATTGTTTGATATCCGCCTGGACAATTTTCTTTGAAGCTAACTTCGTTGCTAATATGAGTAAAAGTTTTGGTTTTTAAAAAATCGGAGAGATAATCTGCAAAATAAGACCCATTATTTACTTGGTTTAGTTTTAATGTCAGACGACGAGAAAGCGCAGTGACGCCAGTTTCAGCAAAGGAAACAAGATGTTTCGGCTGGTTTTGGGAGAAAAGCGGAGCAAGAAGATCGTAGATAGTCTGTATCTTGGTCTGATCTTCGGATGTAGAAGAATCAGCTTTTTTGATATCAAGAATTGTAAAACGAGCACCTGATGTTTGATTGTCGAGGTAATAGTTATCTTGATAACTGAGGAGCTTTTGTGTTGGCGTAAGCTGATCGGGCTGAATGAGGGTGATTTGATTCTCTTTAAGAAAATTTTGGTCGGTAAATTGATCGGTGGTGAGATTAGTTAAAGAACTGTAGAAATCCGTAACTGGTAATTCGATTTTGGCAACTAGATGATCTTTTGAAGTTGAGGTAAGCTCAAAAGTTTGAGTGTCTTGGAGTTTGAAGTCAGAAAAATTAAGTTTACCTACAAGTTGATTACAGATCACATTTTGATCGAGAAACTTCAGATTTAAATTAGATAGGCAAGTAGTTTCGTCGAGATTATATATGCTATCTTTATGATGAAAATTTTTAAATATTGTGATTGTGCTAAGTACTATAAAGATAAAACCAAAAACAAGAGCCAAAAAAGGTATACGGTAGCGGGTTTTTGTTTCAAGAGATTGTTTAGTTTTTCTGGTTTTTATTTGGTTATAAGGTGAATTGCTGGAAGTCATGATTAATCATCCAAGTTAACATTTTAATGTTATTTTTATTTTTATTTTAACATAAGTTTAACTTGCGGTATAATTTAAGCATGAGTTTTAAGATTAAACTCTTTAGTCGGAAGTCTAAAGAAAAACATTTCGAGATTGAATCACCAAATAAGAATATTAATTGTCGAGTAAAAATAGCTAGCGGCCGTATTTATTATGAAGTAAGTAAAAATAATGACATCTTAGTACGAGAGTCACGACTTGGTTTTAAACTATATGGTGAAAATGATTTGGGGCAGAATTTAGCTCTCGTGCGTGCACAAAACAAGAGCGAAAATACGGTTTGGGAATCGATAGTGGGTGAGGAGAAACAAATTCGTAATGAATATAACGAGACGATATTTTATCTAACGGAAACAACGGAAAAGCAGAGATTATTTTCATTGCGTTTTCGGGTGTTTAATGACGGTGTGGCTTTTCGTTATGAAATACCGCCGCAGCCCAGTTTTCAGCGTATTATTGTTACGGATGAACTAACGGAGTTTAATTTGGATTTAAATGGTCAAGCTTGGAGAATTCCTGCTTATCAAGCAACAAAATACGAATTAAATTATGAAAAATGGCCGGTTTATGAATTGAGGGATTCAGTACATACGCCGCTCACGGTTGAAACAAATAGCAATAAATACGTCGTAATCCATGAAGCGGCACTTTATAACTATGGATCTATGACGTTAAAACTAAATATGGATAAACATTTGCAGACGGACATTACACCATTGTCGGATGGAATGAAGGCTTACATTGATCTTCCCTTCGATTCACCATGGCGAGTAATTATGATCGCGGATTCGGCGATAGAGTTGACGGTCAACCGAATGATTTTGAACCTAAATAATCCACCAAAGGATGATTTTAGCTGGGTGAAACCACTGAAATTTTTGGGAATTTGGTGGGCGATGTACGTGGGGGAATGGACTTGGGCGGAGGGTAAAAAACACGGTGCTTCTACGGGGCATGCAAAACAATACTTGGATTGGTGTTTAAAACTTGGTATTTCGGGACTTCTGATTGAGGGGTGGAATAATGGTTGGAGTGGTGAGTGGTCGATGAACGGAAAATTTACAGATTATCTCCACCCAGTGGCTGATTTTAATATGGAAGAAGTCTCCGAAAAAAGTCGAGAATATAACATTGAATTGATTGCACAACATGAAACAGTTGGTCAAATTGATAATTATGAAAGACAACTTGAGAGCGCTTTCTCTTATCTTGTAAGTAACGGAATTCATTATGTTAAAACTGGCTACACTGGTTCAAAAATGTTAATTCATGGAAAACAAGAATATCATCATTCACAGACGGGTGTAATACATTACCAAAAGACGGTGGAACTGGCGGCGAGATATCAGATTATGTTGGATATTCATGAGCCGATCAAAGGGACTGGCATAGAACGAACATATCCGAATATTCTGACACGGGAAGGAGCGAAGGGGCAGGAGTATGAAGGCGGTAAGATTAAACTAAATCATGCGACGATTTTACCATTCACTAGGATGCTCTGCGGGGCGTTTGATTATACACCGGGAATTTTTGACTTAAAAAATCCAGCTAAACGTGTATATACAACATTAGCGAGACAACTAGCGTATTATGTGGTTTTTTATTCTGGTATGCAGATGTTGGCAGATCGACCGGAAATGTATGAAAAACAGCCAACGGTATTTGAATTTTTACAGAAGGTGCCAGTGAATTGGCAGACGACAATCCCACTACTTGGAAAAATTGGTGAGTACTATGTCGTGGCAAGACAAGACCGAAATTCGTCAGATTGGTATGTGGCAGGAGTAACTAACGAAGACTCGAGACGGGTTAACTTAAATATGGAATTTTTAGAGGAGGGGATAAAATATACTGCTTACATATATCGTGATGCTGAGGCAAGTGACTATCGCGAGAATCCATTAGATATTGAAGTGGAAAAAAGAGTTATTGAGAAGGATGATTTTTTGGATATTTGGCTGGCTGCTGGGGGTGGATTTGCAGTGAGATTAGTCAAAGGGTATTAGGTCTTAGCAAGAATTCTCGGATTAAAAAACGTAAAATAATTTGAGGATTTTCAGAGTATAATTATGGGACCGTTAATTAACTAATTTAGCTAGTTAGCTCGGCGGTGATAATTAATCTTTCGGTATAATCGTTCTCAGCAATTTTTTCGCCATGACAGGTCATCAGAGTCAGAATTGGAGTGGATTTTGGCTCCAAAACTTTTGACATGCTGATGCTGTTTTTGTTTTGAATATAGAGATTTGTGATTTTATAGGTGTGACTATCAAATTTAATCTGGTCATTTAATTTGAGATTATGAAGATTGCCGAAAATCGTGGAAGAATGACCAATAATGAAAGTATTATTTTTGGCGGCGTAATATAGCCCTGCGATGTGATCGGGTGAGGTGAGGGTGTAGTCGTTATTTAATTTTAAAACCTTAATTGCTGATTTAAGGTTGATTTTTGGTGCTTCCAAAATAAGATTAGAATTTGCTTCAACATTATGTGGCTGTAAACCAAAATATCCAAAGATGGCAAATAGAAAAAGATAAATGCCGATAAAAATTATACGTGAATAATGCTTTTTGAATCGCATTTTTTCTCCCAACAACCTTAATGGCTTTATTATAACATAAGCTGAATATGTAGATGAAAAATGGATAAAATTTTGTAGTGGGTTAATAAAAGAAAAACGCCCCGAGTGGGGCGTTTTGGAGAAAAAGTTGAATGGATTTTTGGAGAATCTTTTAACTTAGGCTATTTTTTACAAAATTAATTTTGATATTTTTCGTAAGTAAAATCACAAAATAGCTTCTGATCTTCTTCAAAATTATTGCCAGTCGGATCCTTCACCATCGCTTCGAGAAGTTGATGAAGGACGTTGAATTGAGCCATATAGATATACTCATCATAGCCTTCGATCTTAATCTGGCTACCCCATTCTTCAGGCATCTTGAATGTCCTCTTGTATTTTTTATGAGGATCATTACCAGATCTTACACCGATGATGGTGATTGCGACTGGATGTTCTTCTCCGAGAAGATCTTTATCAGCCGCAAATGAAATTACAACTGATTGAATACCTTCTACTTTTGGCTTAAAAGTCTTTCGGCCTACTCTAAGGCAATGTTCTTCCTTATCCAAACTTACGACATATTCTGGATTATATGCTGTAAACTGATTCATAAAATCTGTGAGCGATAAGGTCGTCGGTTTGATGAAAGTAGTGACATCGTATTCAATACTGTTTGGGGATAAGGTTACTTTTGTTTCTTTAGGCTTCTTGCTTTGAGAGGCGATCTCTACTTTTGATTCTGGCTTTTGATTGTAAGGTGGTGGCGGAACTAAGGCTTCAACGGTCTCCTCGGTTTGCTTAGCTTGTTTCTTCGTAGCAGCAAAGGCTGTTGGTGTAATAGACACACAAATACATGCGATCAGGGTTACTAACAAAAATTTCTTCATACTTTTATCCTCCTTTTCTAAAGTACGAAATAAACAAAAAACCATAGGTCATTTAGTTTACCTATGGTCTGTATTATACAATATTTACTGAAAATTACAACTTATCATACGGTTCGGTGATGGGGATTTGTATAGTGGTTCCAAAACCTAATCGTGATTTAACTTTTGCACCGAGAATAGCGTATTGTTCGCGTTGTTCAACAGTGATAATAGTAGAATCATCTTTTATTGTAATAAAGTTGGAAATTGGTCGAATATCGGCAAGAGTATCTCCTGCGGTATTCATGGAGATAATGATGTTCCCATTTTGTGGAGTTTTTAGGACGTGATTGAGATATGAGACAATGATTTTAGTGAGAGCAAGAAAATTTTCCACTTGATGTTTTGGACGTAAAACGTCGAGATCAAGGGTGTAGCCGGCGCGTTCAAGGCGGATAACATATTCACGATAGATCGGATCAATTATATCAGAAAGATACATGAACTTGCGGTCAAACACACTGGTGTGTACTTTGTTTAAGTCAAGGATTTTGAGAAAATCTTGATTCTCTTTCATAGGTTATATTATATCATAGAATATAACTCATGAGAGATAAAAAGAGGAAGCGGTAATATTGTGGACTAAACTCCGGGAGTGTGAGTGTTTAGAAGCTCACGGTGGGCACGATAATTTGGGTCATGGGATTCGACCTCGGCCCAAAAGGCTTTTGAGTGATCGGGATGATTAATATGCGCAAGTTCATGAATAATTACATAATCACGTTGGGCCTCCGGTACTTGCATGAGACCGATATTGAGTGAAATAGTGATGGTGGTTGGAGAAAGAAACGAGGTCTTGTGGTGAGTGCAGGAACCCCAACGGCTACTGGCATGAGACAAAACAACTTTATCGTAGTGATAGCCAAAGCGTTTGGCAAGATATTCAAGACGATATGGTAAGTATTCTTTGGCTTGCTTAGTAAGAAGTTTCTTTTTAAGATCACGAGCGCGTTGGGTACTGGGATCTTTGACGCGAAGTTTTTGACGAATTTGAGCGCGCATTTTTTCTATAGTTTTCTTAATGATCGATTCAGAAACAAAATTTGGGATGGTCGCCTGCAAGCGTCCAGAAGTGGATATAGAGAAACTAACCGAGCGTGAACGGGGGTTCTTGCGAATTATAACTTCACCAAATTCAGGATCAATATACATGGTTCTAAAACTCCGAAAATAAGAGACTAGATGACATTAATGGAGTTAGATTAGGAAAGTTGGGAGAGGACGTGAGAGAGCTGTGTGTCAAAAGTGTGTTTACCAGAAAGAATGATGGGCTTTTCCGTCTCGGCTGGGGCTTCCATGGCACGAATACGAGAGTCATATTCCTCTTTTGCGCGGGAAACAGAACGGAATTTGAGTTTGAGGCGAGCTTTGATTGTATTAATGTCGGTTTGAATCCAAACGAGGGTGGGATTGTAGCCACAGATTTTGAGAAGTTTGCGAACGGCGTTACGCTCGTTTTCGGTATCGAGACCGCCTTCGATTACGATATTTTGGCCAGTTTTTGAAATTGCTTCTAGTACAACATGAATCTGTTTTTCGGTAAAGTCAGCTTCTTCACGTAAAGATTGTAGATTGTAATAAGGAGCCTTGAATCTCTGAGAAAATTTTTCACAAAAGGTAGTTTTTCCACTACATGGAGCACCGAAAACCAGAATTGCACGTGGTTTAGTCTTCTTTTTACTTTCCATATTGAGGGTATTATATCATGAAGCAAGAGATGCATCAATTTATAATTTTTGGACTATTTTCGATTTACTGCCGAGATCTTTTAATTTAGTGTTGAATGGTTCATAGTATGGTGTGGTCATTAGAGAGGAATTAGTGAGAAGAATTTGAGATGGAAAATAGAAGAGCCAACAAACGAAGTTGGCTGGAGCAAAAAGAAAACTAGGCAATAAGTTAATACGAGCAAAATATGAAATAACCACTGTGAGATCACAACAAATAAAGAGTGTAAAGCCAAGAAAATTACAGAGCGCAGCGCGACGGAATTCTGGGGCTTCTCTTTTGATCCAATAATGGGCAAGAATAAGATTTAGAATAAGAGTATTTGCATAGATGAAGACGGCGCCGTAAAGAGAAGGGATATCAGTAATTTTAGTTAGAGAAAGGATGAGGAGATTTAGAATGGACCATAGAATAAAAATTTTGGGATTGAGGCTGGCATAGCGTGCGATATGAAAATATTGAGCGAGACAGAAGATTGTGATGCCGATCGGCGAGATATTGTTATAGAGTAGGATAATGTCAGCGAGAAAAGTGAATAAAAGAGCAAACCGTAGAAGATAATCTTTAGGAGCAAAGAAAGAGACATAGAAAAAACAAGTAAAAATGGTGCAGACTTTGACAAGGCTGGCTGTGTCGAGGAGAAAATGCGGAATTAAGTGTTCGCCAAGAAGAAGGCTGAGAAGATCAACAGTAAAGAAGTAAACAAACATGAGCGCCCAGAGGGTAATCCAGAAAGCAAGACTTGAAAAGAGTCTGACAAATAGAGGGCACTTGATATCTTGGTCTTTATGTATTGGAGCTTGGGTAGCTTGAAATTTATTTTTGTCCATAAGAGGAATAGTTTAAGTATAGCTGATTGGGAAAGAAAAACCTAGTATCAGATGACGGCAGAATGAGAGGAGAAAAAAATGGTGTTAGGTTCTGATATGATATAATGTAGAAACTAGGGGCGTAGTACAACGGTTAGTATAGCGGTCTCCAAAACCGTAGATCATGGTTCGATTCCGTGCGCCCCTGCCAAATAGTTTATAAAACTCGGTTTTGCCGAGTTTTTTGATGTTTTATTTTTTAGAAAATTTGTTGTTTATTATTCTTATAGATTAAGGTTGTTAGGGGTTAAAATCTTGGCGATATTTACGGTAGTAATAAAAACGGATACAGAAAAGAATGATCTCAGTGATAACACGAGTAATAGCGACAGAATAGAGAGTAAGCTTGTTTAAGAAAAGTAGAAGAATAAGTGCGATGAGATTAAAAATAGTGGAAATAATGGTTGAAATTGTAACCTTGTTTTGGTGATCAATAACGCCAAGGGTTGGCCAACCAAGAAGAGTATTGCAAAAACTAAAAAGAATAGTAAGGGAGAGAGTTTGGATGATGGGATGGGCGGCGGTGTATTTGTTTCCAGCAAGAATTTGGAGAACGAGTGGCAAGAAAATAATGATTAGGATCGTAACCAAAAAGACAAAGGGGAGAGTTTTTTTAAAAATCTGCTGGATAAACTTTCGACTTTTTTGACGAACCATATTGGGGTAAATACCGCCGGCGAGTTGCCCAAGAAGAGCTTGAGTGGCACCAATGATTTGAATAGAAACACCAAAAAGTGCGACTTCAACTGAAGAAAAAACTAACCCAATGATAATGGTACTAATGGCATTAAAGGTAGTGGCGGAGATATCAGAAAGAAAATAAATTAGACTTACTTTGAGACTCTTTAAGCTGGATCTTAATTTCGGACGAATAAGATGAAAATTTCTTTTTCTAAGTTCAAAAATAACCAGAATAATGGCAATAATTGAAGAAAGAATATCAAAGAGTGGAATTAGGATGATTTGATCATCTTGTCGTACGAAGAAAACGGTTAAAAGAAAAGATGTTACTTTCATGATGACAAAGCGAATAGCCATAACATGAATAATTTCAAGGCCACGAAAAAGAAAATCAAAGAGAAAGATTGAAAGAAAAATAGTTAGATATGAAAGAATGGTAAATATAAAATTATGACTGAGGATGGGGAGAAAGAGGCTAAGGGTGAGGATTAGGAAGAAGCCGAGACTGCCAAGGAGTAGGCGAGCCAATAGAGTATCGGCGAGAATTTGTTGAATTTGACTAGTGTTATTTTTGATTTTTGCAATTTCCTTGGTAGCAGAAAGCATAAAACCAAAGTCGAGGAAAATTTGCAAGAAATTCATCACGGTTTTAATAAAAGTGAGGTCTCCGTAAATTTCAATGGAAAGCCGGCGCGTGAGAATTGGAAGAATAAGGAATGGGAAAAGCATTTTTGCTAATTGAAAAACAGCAAGCCAAAAAGTATTTTTCTTAATTTGAGTGAATTCAGCCATCGCTTCTCTGCTTTTGTTTGATTAACATAGTGGCAATAAATAGCCAAATAGTATAAAAGCTAAGTGACTCGAACTGTAGGTATAAATAAAGAATAATGAGAAGATAATGATAACGGAAGGAAAGTTTGGAATTTTTGGCAAGGTGAATTAGATAAAAAATAAAAAGGAGAAGGGCGAAGATACCGAATTCGCTAATGATACGTGTATAAAGACAATATGAGACACTGTCATCATGATAATTTGGATTTTCTAGATCATTAACTTCTTTTAGATAGGTGCTTTTATAATCTTTTTTGGCCTGCGCGTGGCCGAGCCGAACGGGATAGATAGAATTTCCAAGGCCAAAGCCGGTCAGAAAACCGAGAGGGGACTTAGTGTAGCCAAATAGACTAGCTTTAACGCGAAAAACACGACTAGCAAAGGAACCATCAGAGTTGACACCGGATTGTCTGGCAAGCGAACGACATTCTTCAGTGTCTCGATTCTCTTCTAAGGTGCAGTCAATTGTGGTTTCGGGGCTAGTATTTAAAAAACCAAAGAAAATCTTATGAAAGCGACCGTTAACGGCGGAGACGCTGGTGAGAAAGATTAAAAAAGCAACAAAGGTGAGCGGTAGAAAAAGTTTTTCTTTGGTTTTTGGAAGATAGAGGATAGCGAGAATGATTAGGATAATTAGAATATCAAGAATAATGCGAACGCCGGCGCCAAAAAGGAGAGCAGAATATGCATAGAGAATGATTAAGAAGAGGAGATCTTTGCGACGGGTGAGCCAAAAGAGTGGTAGAAGAACTCCAAAAAGATGCATACCGATAAAAGACGGTTCGGTGAAGAAAAACTGGACGCGATTTTTTGCGAGATAATTGCGCTTGAAGATCAAATTAAATATATCGGTGACTGGAGTGAGATGATATTTTACGGCAAAATATTCTAGAAGGCCGATGAGGAGACTGATGAGATAGGCAATAATAATAACTGAAACGAGTTTTTGGAGCTTTGCTTTTAGGTCGGCCTTTTGATGTTTTGCATAAAACTCAAGAAAACTTGAAAGACAAGCAAGTCCCAAGATAATTGGGACGTAGGCTGAAAAGTAGTCGTCGAGGCGACCATGAAAAAACAGAGTAGTAATAGATCCTAGGATTGAAAAACCAGCAAAGAAAAGAAGGATGGGACGTATTTTAGACAAATATGGTTTTAGATAATAAAGATTTAGGAAAGCGTAGAGAAAGAAAACGAGTGGAGTAATAGTGGCCCAGCCACTAGAGGGGGCGAAGACAAGATTTTCAAAAGGCATCGTAGCAGCGGCGAGATAAAAAAGAAAGTCAGAGTTAAAACTGGCAAGTTTTTGAAAAACTTGTTTTAAAAAACGCAAAAATAACTTCACAGGTTTATTTTACTCGATATTTTAAAGTTTGACCATTATATAGAGAAGATGGAGCTTAAAGATTCATGATGAGGCAAGATTATGTGAGAAAGACTTGTTATTGTTTAGAATTTGTAGAGCGGTTTTGTTTTAAGCGGAGTCTACCAATTAATTGTAGGAGTAAGATGAAGCGTAGTTTAAAACATAGGAGGACTAGAGCTTTTGATAATGAGAAGAGTCTGAGTGGAGCAAGATAAATGGCGCGATAAAAAAGCGTAACTTTATAAAGCGAACGAATGGATTTTCGTGGATGCGGATTTTGTTCATGACAACAGAAATTTGCGAGGATAAAAAAGAGATGTGTAGCGATAAAAGCCTGAAGAGGCTTTTCGAGTTGTGGAAATTGATCTGGGTATTGAATATGTAAGTAGGTACTAATTTTTTGGAGAGCAATGCGATAATTTTCGATATATTCATTAGTATAGGAACGAACTGTGGAGCTTTGGTGAACCTGATAAATGTACAAAGGTTTTTGAAGAATACCAACTTTATTAAGATTTTTGATGATTGTGAAATTATAAAGAGCATCTTCAGTAACTTTGAGGCTAGGATCAAAGAGTGTAGTTTTTAAGCTATGATGAATGAGCTTCATGTGGCAGAAATTATAACCATTCTCAAGATTAAGCAATTGATAGAGATAGCCAGAGGAAGAGAGGATTTTATGAGGGGGTTGTTGCGATTTTTTATGATTTGATTGATCTAGTAAAGAGACTGGTTTATTCGGTGAAAAAATGTGGCGCTGATAAGTGGAGCTAACGTATTTTAGTTGATATTTAATTGCAAAATGATAAAGTTCGGAGATAAAAGTGGGGGTAAGCAAGTCATCGGCGTCAAGGAAGCAAAAATATGTGCCAGAAAACTCTTTGAGCCCGCGATTACGAGCATTGCTGACCCCATGATGTGGAAGATCGATAAAACGAAAGTGACGATTTTTGGTCTTAGGATTTTTAAGTTGTGTGTTCTGATATTTTGTGATGAGAGAGTTACAGACTTGTTTCGAGTTATCAGTTGAACCGTCATTTATGAGAAGGATTTCAAGATTAGGATAATCTTGAATTAGAACAGATTTGACAGTGTTGTACAAAAAAAGACTTGCATTATAGATTGGGATGATGATGGAAATGAGTGGTGGTTTGTTTATTTTTTGTATTTTCATGACGGATGATTTTAATAGCTTTTATGATATTTTTTGCCAAAGAATTTGGCAAGCAGAAAGCTAGTGATCTTAGTAAACCAGTTGACTGGTTCGGTTTCGATAATTTTGAGTTCTAACACATTTGTTTTTTGGTCAAGATCTGGATATTTAGTATAAAGAAAAACATCAAGGAGAAGTTCGGAAATGCGACCGAAAAATCTAGCATGAAAATCGTCGTATTGATTGAGCTCTGTTTTAGAGAGGGATTTTTCAAGATTAATGAGAGTATCGAATAGAAATTCGCAATATTCATTAAAAAGGTTCTTGCGCATAATAAAAATATTAAACATATGAGCGGAACGACGCATTTTGAGTCGATCAAATTCGGCAAGATACTCAGGATGGTAGTCTTGGATGATTTGGCGAGTTTTATTGAGTGGTTCAATATGTAAAGTGTGGGCGTAATGACTATAAAGATTTTCAATAAAATAATGACGTTTTTTGGGTAGGATTATATCATATTTGATATTTTTATCTAAGTCGTAGAGGAGAGATTTGAGTGTTTTTTGGGTGAGGATTTCTTTGGTATCTTTGACTGAGAAAAAACGACGATAATGAACGAGACCATAAAACGAATCAGGGTTTTTATCTTTAATGGCTCGATTTTGCCAAAGCCAATATAAACCTGTCAATTCCGAGTAATTATGGTTTTTTTCTGAGATATTTTTTCCTGTATTATCAAAAGAAAAAATACTAGGTAATTTGATGTCGGGATATTTAGCCTGAAAAAAACTTGAGCCGACTAGAAGTGGCCGATAGAGAGAGTCAGTTGGTATCGTATAGGGTTTGTGGGTTGCAACGATAACCTCCAAAGTTGGGGATGTTCCCTTTTTCATCTCCCCTATTATAACATAGAAAAATCCCCCTAAGACGGGGGGATTTTCTGAAAACTATTTTAACGCTTCTTTTCTTTAACTTCGTTGCGACCCAGGTTCTTTTTGGTTTCTACGAAGACAACGTGCTTCCTTAGAATTGGGTCATATTTTCTTAAGCTGAGTTTGTCAGGGGTATTCATGGTATTCTTTTTGGTGTAATAAGCACGAATACCGGACTCTTCAGATACGAGACCAACGAGTTTGCGTTTTGTATTACTCTTTTTTGACATAATTAGGGCTATTTTATCATGGAAACTAGGTTTTGTAAACTAACTCAAGAAATCTCATAGTCACCATCATAATCAATAATGGGTTCAAGTTTTTGGTTATATAGTTGATAAAATTTTTGTTCAATTTGATCTTCATATACGTCTAGCGATTTGAATGGCATAAATTGAGCAGCACGTTTGATGTGACTGAGATATGGACGATTTGGTGCATGAAAGTGCGGAAGGTCAATAATCTCGCGATATGGTTTAAGTGGATCTTTGTCAGCCTCTCTAGTCTTTGTTAAATTACCTGGCACGGTGTCCTCCAATCTGTTGATGGCGTTCACGCATTGTGGCTTCTGGCCGAAAATTAGTACCAAGCATCAGAGCGTTTTTACCGTAACGAGCCTGAATGGCTAAAGTGGCTTGTTGTAATCTTTGATCTTGTTCGGTTTGTTGTTCGGTTTCGGCTGAAATGTCAAGAAGGCTGAGTTGTTTTGGATGAGGAGAAACTGAAAAAAGTTGAGAGAAAACATGATTGGCGGTGATATTAATGCGACGCACTGTGGCGTTCTTTGGTATGAGTTTTTGAAGAAGATAGAGTGAGGTTTCGGTGATTAATTTTGCACTGTTGGTATAATCAGGTAGATTTTTAGATCCATGAGCCGGTGTTATAGAGGTGGTTTTTGAAAAACCAAGGTCAAGTATGATTTGATCGGTCACAAGGCGTTTACTGGTAAGATCTAGAGCTAGATTATGTGCCATTTCTTTAATAATGGTGGTGGTTTCAGTGTAGCTATATGGACGATGTAAGACTTGTCCAGAGCAGAGACAGTGGTGATCCGCTTGATAACTTTTGATCTCAGAAATTGTAGTGGGTTCATAACCCCAAGCGTGATCGATGAGAAGTTCAGTGTTAACACCAAAAACTTGATAGAGTTTATCTGAGGCGGTAAGAGAGTATTTGGCAAGATCACCCATATTATAAATCGCTAGATTATGCAAACGCTTAGCAATGCCTGGGCCGATGCGCCAAAAATCGGTGAGTGGAACATGTGTCCATAGTTTTTCACGATAGGAATGTTCGGTAAGCTCAGCAATACGAGTGCCGTCGGGATCAGGAGAAAGGTGCTTGGCAACAATGTCCATAGCGACTTTGGCAAGGTAGAGATTTTCGCCAATACCTACAGTAGCGGTAATTCCAGTGTGCCCAAGCACATCTTTAACAATGGTACGGGCGAGCTGATTGGCAGACATTTGATAACTATTAAGATAGCTAGTAACGTCAAGAAAAGCTTCGTCGATTGAGTAGATATGGATATCAGAGGGAGCAAGATAATCGGCGTAGATGGAGAAAATTGAAGCACTAACGTCAATATATTTTTGCATCCTGGGAGGAGCAATAATAAATGAATCTCTGGGTACTTTTTGATAGACCTGAAAGAGTCGGTCGCGACCACCAACGCCAAGCGCTTTGAGGGCGGGAGAAACGGCAAGACAGACGGTTTTGTCGGTACGAGTGACGTCGGCCACGACAAGTTTAGTAGTGAGGGGATCAAGTCCGCGCTCAATGCATTCCACAGAGGCATAAAAAGATTTGAGATCGATCGCAAGATAAGTGCGAGAACTATTTTCTGTGGATTCTGAGACTGTCATAGTAGTGTATTAGCCTAAAATAATGTAAGTTTCCCCGTGTTTATTTAAACATAAAATGAAGAGTTATGACATGACTTTGACAATCAATAAATTTATATTATAATATATCAGTATCTTGGGGTTATAGCTCTAAAATTGTTCTTTAAAGGAGAAAAAGATGAGAAAAATGTTTAACCGTGCGACAGTAACAGCGGGATTGGAAAATGCAAACGTAGTGACACACGCGAGTCCACACCATGCAGGTGAAGTTTTTGCGATAGCAATGTTGTCATTATTAAAACGGGTACGTGTTCTGCGAACCAATGACAAATCATTGATTCAACGTGCAAAGAAAGATGGACCGAAAGGGCTTATTATGGTTGATGTGGGTGAAGAATTTAACCCAAATAGACGCATCTTTGATCATCACCAAGAGAGTTTTGAAGAACATTATAGTGATTATATGAAGCTCTCGGTTGCGGGTCTGATTTGGCGTCATTATAGCATGATGATTCTGTCAAAATTCGACTGTCCTTTGCCGCTCATTGTCGAGGCAACGCTTGAAGTAAGTCATGATTTAGTACATGGAGTGGACGCAAAAGATCATGGGTATGGATCGAATAGTATTGAAATGTCTATATCGGATGCAGTGGACTTATTCAATCCTAATTGGGACGACCCCGAACAAGATCCAGATGAAGCTTTTTTGCAAGCTGTAAGCTTGGCGCAAAGAATTTTGGAAAAAGAGATAAAAAAAGTTGTGTCAATCGTGAGAGCGAAAAGTGAAATAGAAAACATGATTGCACACAATGACAACGAGTTGCTTTACCTTCCAATGTATATTGGTGGATGGGAGGAATATGTTCTTAAATCTTTTAATCCAAAAGCGAAGAAGTTGCTATATTGTGTATATCCTTGTGTATATTCTGATCTTGGAGAGGGGTGGAAAGTGCAGGCGGTATCTGTGTCTAGAGATAACTTAACTCAAAAAAGAAAAGCCTTACCATCAAAATGGCGTGGTCTTTCCGGGGTACAGTTCACAGATTTGACTGGGGTGGAGACTGCATTTTTTTGTCGAACTGATGGGACGGCTGCCATCGCGAAGACTTTAGATGGGGCATTAAGGTTAGCACAGATGGCAATCTCACAATAATTTAATGGCTGGAGTAATCCGGCCATTTTTAATTTTTGATATATCTAGGAAGCAATATGCTCTTTTAATAATTTTAAAATCCGATATTCTCGGTCGACCATATCTTTGATAAATTCATCATGATGCGAGTCGGAATTGTCTGAGATGAAAGCGAGATTTGTTTGAATAGCTTCGTCGATGGTAGTTTCTTTGAGGACGAATTCTGCCTTTTTTTCTTCTGTATCGAGATGTTGTTTGCCGATTCTGTCAGTGGTTTGGCAAAAATAATAAAAATTGGGTTGGACGAAAATAGTGTTCTTGAATTCACCGGATTTGTGAATTCTTAAGACTTCGCCAAATTCTCGAACGGATTCTGGAATGACGGTCAGGCCAGTTTCTTCATTAACTTCACGAATAAGGGTAGCTAGGTGATCTTCGTTACTCTCAATGCCGCCGCCTGGGATTTTGTAAAAATGATATTTTTTACTATAAATTAGGGTAATTCGGTGATCTGGATTAATAATGATTCCTCGCACGGAAGGGCGATAGAATTTGGGCCAACTTGGGTCATAATTTTTAGCGTCCTTTGTGAAGAGTAATTTCATGGTTTTATCCTATTATTAATTAATAATTTGAATATAACATAAAATGAAGTGTCAACCGAACTGATCAATTAGAGCTTGACTTAGCATATATTTTATTGTATAGTTTTGAAGCCGAATTATCATAAGATGTGCGGAGTAATTTAAGAATTTACCAACAAATTCTTTCTTTTTTTCTTGGGTAGCACTAAGTCGGACTTTTGAATTGATCCGGTTTGGTGCTGCTCAAGAGGAGCGGTTCTACCAATGTGAGGAAAATCTCTTAAAATACAAAAGCATTGGGTCCGAAAGGAGAAAGGAATTTTTATGAAGAAATTGATGAGTCTAGCTGAAGTAAAAGAGTTTTTTGAGAACGAGAAATGTTTTGAAACAGAAACTTGCTTCTTGATTAATGAGTTTGGAAAATATAATCCGAATATCTGCTTCGTAGTCGACAAAGAATTTGATCTTAACGAATATGGTGGTCCGATGAATCCGTTGGAATATTTTGGGGATTACGAGGTTACGGCAAATATGAATATTGACTTTAACGGAGCGGCTAGCTTTATGTTTGGAGATTTTTGGATCTCTAAATGTGGTGAGGCCTGTTTTCGCCCAAAAGATGCTATGGAGGCAAAACATATACTGATTAAGGTTAGTTGGGGTGGGAGCTATAATCGTACCAGGGGCAACGAAGCATCAGAGGTGAATAAAATAAAAGACGTTCTTTACTTCAGGCATGCTGTTTCTAACGGTGGCGGTGAAGGCTATGATTTCTGGATTGTGCCTGTTGGATTTCGTTATATAATACATGATGATGAGTTTGACGGAGCTTCGAGTCGTATCCAAGCTGTAGAGCTTAAAAATACAGAAACTCCTGAGTATTGTCAAAAAATTTCAAGTAGAAAACAGGAAAACCTGGATCGTGCTGATAAAAATATTGAGGATAGAAAAAAGGCAGTTGAAAAATCAAGGTTAGATAAATTTTTCTACGAAGAGGAATTGGTAAAAATTCAACGTGCGTTGAAAAAACTGGCAAAGCCACAAAAATGGAGCTCTTATCAAATAGATCAACTGAAGTTAGATGATTTTTTCTTCACACTAGGATATATGCAATATTTATATACTAGTGAAAATATATCTTTTGTGAAAGGATATTTGGCGAAAAAAGAAGAGTATATTCGTGATGCTGAAAAAGAAAGACAGGCGAAATATGACGCAAGGGTGAAATATACACCTAAATTTCAGGAGCTGGAAGCTGAACTCGGGGAGCTTGGTTGGACAATTCTGTGTGATGATCGGGTTTATGTAAAGAATCCAAATAAAGAGATAAGTGGCTGTCTTGGCTATGAATGCAAAGTTTTGCCGTATGAATATTCAAGGGCAGGATTGAAAGCCTTACGTCATGACATGGTGACGGAGGCTGATAGGCAAGCTGTAGAAAAAACTAAGGAAGTAAATTCTAAGCGAATCCGTAGGCTGTTAGCAAAAACTGATTTGCCGCAAAAATTGTGGTTTTTGTTTGAGGGGACAGAAGCGATTGACTCTGCGATTTTGGATGAAGTGCAAGCCATCTTGAACGCTTCTTATGCGCCAAAGAATGAAGTTGATCTTCATGAGCTGATAAATTGTAGTTTTAAAAGCAAAACTGAGGCGAGTAGGCGCGTAATTGAACGTGCTGGTGGCGGAAAAGTTCACCTGAAAATTGAAGGTGCAGCGAACTGTCGTAAACTAGCGAATTTTCTTGTTGGTAAATAATATTTAACCCTCGGAATAATCCGGGGGTATTTTAATGTAGGAAAAAGATATTATGATACAGGATAAGCATAAGTTTTGACAAAAATAACTATATGTTGTATAATATAAGCGTGAGTCTGGGTTTTTGACCGTAGATCTAGGAACATTAATTAAAATATGAGTTTTCGATTCACTTTTAAAAATCTCTTTTTGGCTTCGCTGCGACTAGTTGTGTTGGCTATTTTTAACCAGTATGGCTAGTCGCAGAGAAACAGCTTCCTGCGAAATTTTGTTTGGCAGCTGAAGCTGCAGAAGGAGGAAAAATGAAGAAGATTCTTATAGGAATGGAGATCGAAAGGTGGGCACAAAGCCCAGTTGTCTCGGCTTTCAGGCCTTACCCAGTGGAGATGGAAAGAATTGTGCTGATCTTTTTAGATGGTACAATTTTAACCGTCTTTGAGGAGACAGACGGAACTGGCGATCTATCATGGGAATGGTCAGTTGGAAAGAGGCCATTCTCATACAGGCCAAAAAATGGGCCGGTGAGAGTAGCCATAGAGGAGAGGTCGGAGTTATCTGATCGTTACCTGAGAGTAACGAGGGACAGCTCTAACGAGACTATCCTCTGGGTTTCTGGACAGGAATCTTTCCTTGACGGTGCGTTGTTTGAAAAAACGGCACGCGTGATGGAAAAGAGACCAGTCTGGATCTTTGCCGGGGCGTCTGGACTTGGAAAGTCTACTCTTGGGGTGCTTTTAGCATCTCAGGGTAAGGTTGTCTATGAAACAGATGCTAGTGAAGAGTTACCAGAGCTTATCTTGGCAGACATTATTGTGGCTGGCAACAGACACAATAATCTGACTATGGCGGAGCTCAGTAAGCATTTGCCTGAGGATGTGAACCCGATTCTTGTCGAGTTCTCTTCTGCAAAAGAAGTAATGTAGTTTTTCCCGAGGCCTTAGTGAAGGCTTCGGATAGATCAAGGACTCATAGTTCCCCTCAATTTTGAGGGGATTTTTTATAGTTCATGTTGTGAAAGTTGTGAGCTAATACGTGAGATTTGATATTTTTTATTAATTATATTATAATGATCGTGTTTCAGATGAAATGGTCTTTAAGAAAGGGGGTTTCTGTTATGGCAGAAAAGAATGAAAGACTGAATGAGTTTGTGATCGATTGGAATAGATCCCATAGGAACTTTTTCTTTACGATTCAATGGGCGCCGGTTATTGCGAGGCCGATCGGCGTTGCTCTGCGTTATGCGGCGACTAGATACAGAGATTTGCAGACAATGAATGACTGGGAAAGATTTAAGTCTATGACTGATATAAAATCGCATGGGTTGATGCTGGTGGTTTCTGGTGAAGAGGCTTATGGTCAGGGTATCGTACAATTTGCAGTCGCTTCGGCAAATCATAACTATAGTGAACACTTTATAGTAAGTACGCTTGAGTGGATTGGTAAAGAATTTTTTGGAGAAAAATAATCCAGGAAATTGTAGAGCTGTCGGATGGATTCATTTAGGTATAGTCTGTACATTAATTAGAAAACCCCGGTTTCCCGGGGTTATTTTGTTGTTATAGACGAGGATTGATTCGAAAACTTGTATAACCAAATCTTTGAACTTTTCTCTCTATTTCTCTGATGGCGATGAGGCTTAGACCTTTAATTCTGAGCCAATCCATACTTGGATAATCGATAATATCCGAAAGTGTATGAATTCCAGCGCGTTTTAGAGCCTGATAAGTTCGCATAGTCAGTTCTAGGCATTCGATCTCAGTCTGGTCTTTAATCTCGCTGTTAAGGAATTCCTTTGCTTTTATTGCACAGTCATACGGCGTAAGCGTAATTTCTCTTAGTTTCTGTCTTAGCTCAAACTCTTCTTGAAAGAGGGGATTCTGTCTTAATGTCTTTAATCTGTTAATTAGACTGTCGACAGTTTGATCTTGAGCTATAGATGAAGCTAAGATGGCTGGCAGAGCTCTCGTGTTATGGAGTTTGCGAATCGCTAAAGCTTCAATTTGTCTTATTCTGGTTGGAGTGACATTTTGGAGCGTAGCCAATTCGCAGACATCCATTACCTTACCTTCAATTCCATATCTTTTTGAGATAATTTGAAACTCTTTTTCGGTTAGGCAACCTCTGGTTGCGGCTTGGATTTTTTGACACTGTGATGTGGTTGCGTTTTTATATGTCTCATAGTTCTGGTTACCGATCACATAATCAATGGAAAAATCTAAATTATCCTGATAGACCTTGCAGAGATCTTCAAAGACTGTTGGCTGCGGTGCATCCTTTAGCTGATTGTTATATACAATCATATATAAGAGATTTAGCGTAAAGGAGTTTGCTACAAAATCATGGCGTAAATAACCTTCCCTGTCGAGTGCGGCTGCGAGTTTTAGAAGTGATTTGGCGGTTTTCTTAATATATGATGCGTCTCGGTCAACAAGGTAGGCAGTTAGTCGACCTTGCCAAATGATCTCCGGAAGAGTTTTGCAGTGCTCGCCTAAGTACCTTTCTACTGGTTTTGATAAACGAAGCTCATCAAGATTTTGTAGATTTGCCGCCTTTTTGGCTGGATGACTGTAATATTCCCTGCCAGTATATATATCCTGTATCATTTTTCTTCCCCCTTTGGAAAAATATTTCTTAAATAGAGATAACCCTCTTTTTAAGTTGCTCACCATATATGGTGTAATTTTTTAGATCATTGATCTGTGCTTATATATTACAGCATAAAGTGTAAGATTGTCAATAATACAAGATGAAACTCGGATATTTCGATGAGCTTTGTATTATTCTTGAGTTAGACAAAAACAGAAAAAGTAACAAGTGGAGATTATATTCTAGAAGAGATGCAAGCTAGTTTTAGTGTTTTAGACTTTCCTTTAGTATATTTGCATAACAAACATCTCTGTAGCCATTAACTTTTAATTGCTGAGCTTTTATTAGCTCTTCGTTTAGTCTCTTGTAAAAATCTTCACCCTGTTTTATTCCGATGAGTCTATATAATGCACGGCCAGATGTAAGTTGAACGGCTCTGCAAGTCTTTGTTGCACGCTTATGAATGATTTCATCTCCAGTGCTACTCTCCTGCAGTTTTTTTACTAAAGTGGACGACTGAACAAATAAACTGGATAAAATATTAAATTGTAGGTCAGGGTCAGGGGTGTGCGAAACCGAACCGTCTTCTTCCAGGTGAAAATTATTGAGATATTTTTGATGGCCGATAAATAATGGACTTGCTCCCACAATAAATCTAGGTATGCCTTTCATACAGGCTACAAAGCCATCATCTTCATAAAATTTGATAAAAGAACAGCCGATCGGAATATCGCCCCTAGAATGATCTCCGCGAGTGAACTTTTTATTGACAGCATCAGGCAGAGTAGCAGTACATATGTCTATGCCGAACACATGAGGTTTGTCGCTATCTTCGCTTTTTAGTTTACATACAACGTCGATACCATTTATATGATCGTCGTATTCAGAAGCAAGACTTGCGCGGCAACCAGGCAATGTTTCTCCGTGGCCGAGCGCATATGTAAATTCCCACTCAGCTAGCCTACCTTCATTGTCACCCGAGCCTCGTTCGGTTGAAAGTTTTTTGCTTAATTCCCTATTGGCCTGATCTATGTATTCTTTAGTGTAATATCGCTTGCCAATAAAGTTTATCGGTTGAAGTCTGTCAGTCTCTACAGCATTTTCTAGCGCCATGACTTTTTTCTCGTTTTCGGTATAGTATTCACAGCTGTATGGTGATTTTTTTATTTTTTCTACCATACGTAAATTATACCACGGATAAAAACAGGCCCCACTTGAAGGTGGAGCCTAGGGTCTAAAGTGTGACTGGAGATAAGTTATCGAAATAATCGAAGAAAAGTTTCTTGATAAATTCGATATCTTTTTTGTCGGAAATGGCTGGATTTAATCTAATCACGATTTCGCCATATCTAATTCTGTCCAAATCAGGTTTACTAATTCCTACTCTGAGCGAGAGGTGGGTTATTAAGGTTTTAATATCGATCTCTTCGGCGTTAAACCTGCTAGGATTAAAATAGAACCTTATTTCAAAATCATCGATCTCTCTAATTACGAGCGGTTTCTCATTGCGCGGTAGAAAATCATCGTTGCTACCTATATTATGAATCTTATTATACATGTGCTACCCCCTTATTCTAATGTACGACATTGCTATATTCTAACATAAAATGTGTAATAGTCAAGTTGGCGTAATAGCTCACAACCTTTGCAACAAAATATTGCATAAAAATAAGATAGCTCTTAAACCTATTTCTAGGAACTAACTATAAATAAGAAAGGACTACCTTATGGCATATTATATGGGTAAAGACATAGAAAAATCAAGAGGCAATGCAATGCAAGAAGTGATCTTAGAGAAAAGAAGTATTGCACAAGTTGCTAGAAGATTTGATAAAAATAGGTCCACCCTCTATCGCTAGATGAAAAAGTGGAAAATGCAATCTATGGATGCGAGAAAGGATATACAAGCTTCTTGTGGCCTGGGGAATAGTAAAAAACGAAAACCCAGAACGGCGTAAAACGTTTGAGGTTTGAGTGAAATAGGGTGGTATAATATAAAACATGGAAACAATTAATCAATCTTCTACGCCTGGAGAAATATTAAAAGGCGACAGGGTAGTGTCCACCGTTGAATCTTTAATGAACGGCAAAAACAACCAAAAAATTATTGAAAATCTGAAGATGTATCGTGATGCCGGTAGAGGCTCAAGGGTTTCCATTTTTCATGAGAACATTGAGGAATCCAAAAAAACAATGGTTATGGCTGGAGCAGTATATGACAAAATGAAATCTCTAGCAGAAAAAACCTCAGAAACGAAAAAAGAATACGCTTTCTTAGTTTTAGGTTGGACGCAAGGCGAAAACTTTTTGTTTAACGCAATAGCTAGCGACGTCGATATTAATGAAGAGACGAAAAAAGCTATCTATGACAAAAACCCAGAATGGGAGGCGGATGACTCGGCGGCAGATCTCAATGTTCTTCTATCGGCATATTGGCAAGCAATTAACGGCCATATCGATAAAATGAAAGCCTCTGGCCTAAAACCACTGGTCAGTCTTGGACATACACACCCAAACGTTTCTGAATCGTATGGTAACTATTCGCTACCAGACTTGGTGGGATTTTTTATGCAAGAAGAGTCAATTCGCGGAAATCGTGATGGTGACGAGGTTGAATATTGTCATATTGTCTTGCCGGAAAACGGCGACGTAGATTGCATGACTTTTGACAAAGAAACTGGGCGATTCAAAAAGGTAACTAACGTGATGTCAGTTGGACAAAACGGAGAAGATACGGTTCCGGCATATACTTTTGAGAGTCCAAAAATTCTTTCTGAAACGTCTTATGTAAAAGAAAAAAATGAATCCGAAGATGATAAGCTGTACGATGATTGTATTGATGAAATTATTCGAAAACATCAGTGGGACAATATAGCCGAATAAAGCCAAGACGCTAGAAACTATTTGCTCACCTTAACGCTGTGCAGAGAGTATTACTAATTCATACTATAATATAAAGTATGATAGTTGTTGCCACTGGACAAAAACGTTCTATTTGTTTTTTTATTGCTCATGGAGTCACCTAGTATATAAAAACAGTCGTCCAGGCGCGACTTTGGACGTATGTTCTATTCTATCTAAATCTGAGTCTATACTTGTGCGAATAGGTGAAATCTGATGTTACTGAAATCCTTCGGGAATCTTGACCCCGATCGGGGTGGTATAATTAATTGTAGGTTAAGTAAAAGGACTCAGTATGTCAATTGAGAATTTAGTAAAAAGAACCAGTATGTCAATTGAGGACTTGAATGGTAATAGTGAAAAAATCGGATTGCAGAGCAAAAAGAATTCACTGGAGAATATGCCGTCGTTCGAAGAACATATGGCTCAGATGAAGCATAATAAAGAACAGGAGGATTTTTTAGAGAGGGGTCCAAAGGATCTACGCTCATTTTATGAATCAAGCGATATTCAGAAAAATCCAAATGGTGATTTGATTCTTGATCCAAAAGCACTCCTTTTGCCAAGCGAAGGAATTGGTGCCAGAGCAATCAATGACAGAATAATTACTACACCAGAAGACGCATCCTTTTTGAATAATAGCGAAATAATTAAGATATCTAAACTTAATATGGTTTCTGTGGAGCTTCTAAAACGTTGTTTGTCAGTGGATGCTTATTATACCTTAGCTTCGAAACGTATGCATGAAAATAATCCAGGTGGAGACATTATTGACGTTCAACGGTTATTTTATAATAGCGAAGACGGTATTAAAGACGGTAAAATAGATTTTGGTGGTGGAGCAAGAGCAAGTATTTATAGTAAAAGTGATTTAGTAAGAGGATTGACTATATTAGAAGAAAGTGGTGGACTGGGTGAATTATCTGACACCGAAAGAGAGCGCCTAAATGAATTCAGAGAGCTTACTTCTCCCCGGTCCTTTGTGGAAAAAATACATGGAACGACCTATGAAACTGAAGTTGACGGCAAGAGTGTGATATTGCCATTAGACAACATAGTTACTTTTCTGGGACTTTCCCCAGAAGACCTTAAGAGAATTTGTACCACAGACCCTGATGGCAGAATAGGACAACTATCTAAAACGGAATTTGCATATGTAGCGAGTAGGTACTTAAAAGAAAATAGGATTGTAAATAATTATGTCCTCCCGGAAAATATAGAAAAAAGAATTGGTCTCTTGACGAGTGGACAATATATAGATTTTAGCGCAGTGAATAAACTACTAAAAACCGAGGACACTCTATACGAAAAAGTAGAGCTTAATCCAGATCTCCATGATGCTATAGTTGCACAAATGCCTGAGGGGGTTTCTGGACTAGAGAAAGCAGCTTATATCTACGCTAAAATGTGTACGATGCTGACATATGACAATAAGTTCATGGCTGCAAACCAAAAAGGTGAAGCTGCCGAAAAACATAAAAGTTTGGATTATGTAAGTCAAATTTCGCCAGAAAATAATGAAGTGGTTTGTTTTGAGTTCAATATGATTTACGCAAAAATGCTCGATGAACAAGGTCTTCATTTTAAGAGTGAGTATAAAAATATGATTGGTGAAAACTACGGAGATACGCATGCTAATCTCGAATTTAGGGATGGGAAATTTATGGTACGGGCAGATTCTGTAGCAAGTATACTTGGTGGAGACATTGCCAGAGCAAAGCTTGGTCTACCACTTACAGGTTTTGAATGCGAAAGTAACAATAGATTTACACAAAAAGAGTTCCAAGATAAGGTTAATGCGATGTATGAATTAGTCCAATCGCAAGAACGGGAGAATGATCCGTGGAACGAATATGATTTGCTCACGGAAAACCTACATCCAGTGGAATTCGACGAGAAAAAAGCAATACTGCTTGATAAATTAAAAACTACAAGTTTGCGTGGTATTGACGCGATGGGTTATGCTCTGCAGCTTCGAAAAATACTTTTTAGTGAGCAAGAGAGAAAAGATAATGTATCGGTCGTTGTGTTGCGTAATAATGCTACTGCTGGTGATGGGTTAAAATTGGAAACCGGAGCAGTAATTGCGATGAACGGCTCAAGCCTTGACGGAAGAAATGAAGATACTAGTTATTACTATTTATCAAGCGATCGCGAATTAACCTCTCTCACCCTTCAAGATATTAAAGGAAAATTAAATGATGGAACTTTTGAATATATTGAACGTGAAGATCCAAAAATACCGGGTACGGTAGAAGTTGGTGAGGAGGAAGGAGAATAAAATGGAACAATTAAATTTATTGAGAAAAAAAGCTCAGCAACTGTTGGAACAGAATACTAATAACGAGCGTGAAAGAAGAAAATTAACAATAATATGCGAAAAACTAAAAGATGATAATTGTTTTCTCGATATGGATATAGAACACGGCTATGCGGTCCTAAGGGATTTGGGGATAGACGAAAAAATAATACAAAATCTTTACTCGAGTCTAATTGGTCGATGAAAATCAAAGGAGAGGCGCCTAGCTAAAAAGCGCCTCTCGAAGTATTTTACTACCCAGTAATCAATTAATCTTCTGTATACATAACTTACGACTATAATTGAACCAACAAAAAATTCAGAGATTTAACTCTGAGTTTTTCAATTTTAAATTGAGCCACCTGGCTTCGCGCGGCAATATTCGTTAATAATAAAAAATAAACCCTTTCATGTTCTATTTTTTGTTATTTCCTCATGGAGCCGCCTAGTATATAGATACAGTCGTCTCATTCGTCGAAATAAAAATAGAACATAAATTTTCTATTTGTTCTTTCTCCTCATGGAGCCGCCTTCGAGATTTGAACTCGAGACCCCTTCCTTACCATGGAAGTGCTCTACCACTGAGCTAAGGCGGCATTTTATCGTATTTTGATTATAGCATAGACTACAATCTTACGGAAGTAGGAAAATCATTAGAGTTCGGTTTTTGATATTGCTCTATTCTGCTAATGATTGATTTTCAGTTAAGTCCTAGCCTTATAAATATTCGATAGATACGTGTGGTGACTACATTTATTTAGATAAAGAAAGCCCCCGGAGTGAACCGGGGGTAAAAGTTGAAAATGTTTTTTGGGGTGGGGCGGGGCTAGATAGTTTTCCATTCCTCGAGGTCGACTACCATGCGCCTTTCTTCAAAAGTAAGACTAAATGGCATGTCGAGACCAAGACTCTCATAGAGGTCTTCGACCTCCTGCTGGTCGGCCTCGAAGACCTGGCCGTTATGAACCACATAGAATGTAGGTTCATAACCGTACCCAGAGCCTCCCCAGGTGACACGGAAAACGTCGCCTTCATTGGCTTTTACCAGGATAACGTCCCAGTAGCCAATGCGGCCGGCGTCGCCGTCAGCGCCGTTGCCGCGAGCGATAAGCTCGACGGTCTGGCCAACTGGAGTCTTGACAACTCCATTGCCACGGCGAGTGTAACCACGCTCGGTAGATAAGGCCAGATACATATCCTTATCCTTGCCGTGATTGATGCGCGGTTTGCCGGCTTTTGACAAGCCAATCGTGAGATCGGTCCTCAATCCGCCAACAGCTCCTTTCAATCCTTGCGGAGTTGGCAAAAAAATCTGCTGGCGGCCACGGCCGTGTTCACCAAGCGAGATACCTTCTACGATACCGAACTTGAACTCTCTAGCGATCACCTCTACTGTTGTGTTTAAAAATAACATAAAAACCTCCTTCCCCTATAGGGGATATGTCAATGCTCTTGTAGAATTAAGGGGATTTTCCCCACATTGATCACTACTTCGAGTAGTATGAAACTAACCAGAAATGATTAGCTTGATACTACTCAAAGTATCTTTAAAGAGGATCCAACTTTTTAAAGGTACGAATGTCTTTTTGACGTTGTTTATTATATCATAAATATCAATAAGTGTCAATAAGTGTCAATGCAACGTGGATACTATTGATTAGAAATTGTGTTCTGATTGTGGTTATCCTAAGCGATGGTTTTAATGCTGACGCTCCGTATTCGTTAGAGGGAAAAACTTTGGATGCGTTACTTCAGGAAGGCGATGTAAGGATTTCGCCAGAAACAATATTCTTACTTTGCGGAAATGAAAATATCGATAATATTCGTGCAAAAGTCTTTGGTGAATTTCAAAAAGCTTATCCTGATATTTTGACTGAGCTTGATCTAGTTGATCGGATTCTGGAACGATTTAATTGGGTCGAATATCAAGAAAAGCTGAAAAAGGAAGTCATATAAGGGCTTCTTTTTTACAAAAAATAAGACCAGATGGTCTTAAAATGGTGCTGGAGGTAGGACTCGAACCTACGAAGGTGTAACCCGAGAGATTTACAGTCTCTTGTCATTGCCGCTAGACTACTCCAGCAATGCTAGGCTGTCGTTCGCACTCCGTCCTAGCGCATCCAAAGTATTTGGCTCGCGCCAAGCATACTTTGAATAGTCGTATTATAGCAATTATGGGTGTCTTTTTCAAGTTTTTTAATTTAATTTTATTTCTGGGGGATTGAATATATATCTATAATATTAATATACAATCTATAAAAAGCGTCGGAAAGATCCGACGCATATTTGTACCTTAGATTTTTTGAATTTTATTCCATCCTCGTTCTTCGCCATGGGTATGGATAGTCTGTGACACTCTTCTTATTACAAAGTCTTTGCAATCCTTGCAAGTAAACTTGACCATCGTTTGGATCGGACATTGTGCCGTGTTTACAATTAATGTAGACAATATCGGCATTTTGATAATATTCTTCGATAGCTTGATTATCAAGAAATTGATCGTGGTTACTGAGAATAATCTTTTTTGGTCTGTTTCTTACAGATTTATTTTCTGACGGCCTTAAAGTATTCATTGCTGATAACTGATCGGCGATTAGAGCGATGGAGAAATATCCATAATCAACCTGAACGATCGGCAAAAACGCAAGCCAGCCAAGTAAAAACTCAGTGATAACAAGAAAGGGCGCGCCGAGAGCAATTAATTTTTTAAATTTGAAATTTAAGAAAGTTTTATAGGTGCAAGGATTAATTGCGATTACTTGATCGAACACCTCTGCTATTGATGCAGTGATCTGGTCTCCCATCGAGATGCTGATAGCGATATGCTCAACAGCTTTTCCTGCCTCCATTTGTTTTTTGGTAATCTCTGAAACTTTATGAAATAAGCAACTTACATAAAGTTCGGGATCGTAGCCATAATTATCATAATCCATATAATAGATATCACAATTATGTTTTAAGATCTTATCCAGAAAAGTAAATGATCTCATTGACTGATTGAGAAAGCCTGGAATTAGGAAGTAGTTAGTGCTGAGATTATCATCTTCCTGATTATTCTTATCAACGTATTGCCTGATATGCGTAAATAAAACGTCGCTTCGACATAATAGTCGATAAACCTTATAAATAATCGCTGTTACCATGTTAATAATTAATGCCGTTAATAGTAGCATTGTCCTTATTGTCATTATGATGACCTCCCCTCTAAGGTATTTTGATATTAAGGTACAAAATATGTTATATATTATAACATGAAATTATATAAAGTCAAAAAAGATACCTCTGTTGAGATATCTTTTTTGACTTATTTTACTCTTTTCTTGAAGTCTTGATACTTGTCAATTTTTTGATTTTTTTGTGACTCTTCTTTGATGGTATTTAAAATTTGTTTTTTGGTTTTAGTGTCTGATTCTGAGAAACCCGAAAAAGTCTTGCTGCCGATGATGAAATAGGGCACACCTTTTGGTGTTTCGCCAAGAAACTTGCCAAAATTTTTCATAAAATTAAGGTTTTCTGAATTATTCCAGACTTCAAAAGCGTAAATTTTAATGTAGTCTTTAATCTCAGATTCATGAGAATTAAGAAACTCGGATAAATGTTTACAATGTGGACAGCCGTCACCCCAGAAAATATAAATATTTAGCTTGTCGCTGGATGGTTTGATATCGGACTCGGCCATTTTAGGAAAATCTGATGTTTTTGTAGTGGTGTTAGATTTTGCGATATCATTCTTTGAGTTCGGCTCTTTGTTTAAATTGGTAAGAAAGTAGAACATAGAGGAGAGTAGCAAGAAAATGATGGCGACAATAAGAAGTGTAAGAGTTTTCTTTTTTGATTTATTTTGCATTGAAGTATTTACCTGTATTATATAGTTTACCATTATACTCGATATAGACAGAATAATTACCTCGAAGCCCCTCTTTATTGATGTATTTTGTGACTTCAATACCGTTTTGGTTTTCATCTTCAGTGAAAATATCTACGCAAAGTGCGGTATACGGGTGTTTACTTACAGGAATTTTATAGAAATTAGTATAGAAATTACGGTATAATCCGACACGGACATTATCTTCTTTTTTGAAGCGTCCAGAGACTACTAAGCGATCTTCTTCGTTCCGGAGGGTAACGTTATGTTCTTTGAGGAAGTTTTGATCAATATTAGTATCGGTGATGAAGCCTTGTTTTTTCTCTTCAAAGTCGGTAGAACTTAACGAACCTAATTGTTTAGCGTTTTGCATCGTGTAGCTTACGCCGGCGTAGGGGTTCATTTTTTCGGCACGATAGTTATTGGTTGCAATACGTAACTCGAAAATAATTTGATTATCTAGAAGTTCAATAGTGTCTGAAAGCAAATCTAGCTTACCAGGGGTTAGCCCGGCTGGTTGATTAGAGGGGGTTCCATTAGATTTTACGATGCCGCCGGAATGTATAAGGTAGTGGTTTTGGGATAGATAATCGAAGTCGGAAATATATGGTGAGTAGAAATCGCTACCACGTTCCTTGCCGTACTGCCAAAGCTGTTCAACGGTTTTATTTTTTTGATCAATTTTGTAAATGACGGCACGAGAGTAGGAGTTGGGGGCATTAACGTATTTATTGGGGTCTTTAGTTTTATTATTGCCATTGTCGAAGAGGGCAAGATATCCTTCGGGTGTAATTTTTGCAGCGTGTTGACTCCATTGATATTCGAAGTTTTGACCAACTGGTTTTAAGAAATATTTTTGATAGATTGGTGACCAATTGGTGGAATCGCCAAGAATCCAATTGATTTCCGTTGTGGTGTAATTAATGCTAACGACTGCGTCTTGGTGGCGACCTGAAAGGATAAGAGAATCTGTTTTCTTATCGTAATAGACGGAGTTATTATGGAACCAATCGTACTCTGTCCAGTTTTCGTTTTTTCCATCATCTTTTTTGAGGATCTTTTGGAGATCAATTTTTTTAACAATTGCACCGGATTTACGATCAAATTCTACGATGTAATCTTCAACTGTATGATTCTGTTTATCGAAGTTATTAGAAGCAATAATGAGATTACCATTTTCTAGTTCAAAGTAGTCATGATGATAACCGCCAGGAAGTGAATATTCGGTATAAATTTTACCAAGAAGGTCGATCTCGTATAGTCCAGTCATGTAATATGGCGGGTTTATTAGACGTTCGGTACTGATTAAGAGATGACCATTGCTTAGTTTGGTATTTTCCCAGAGAGCAGTAGTTATAAGATACCAGCGAACATCGCCATTAATATCATAGGCGACCATCCGACCATTTTTCGTGGCGGGACTTAGGAAGTAAAAATCAGAGTTTAGCTTGTCTGTGTCAGCTTTTGTGACTTCGGCGCGAGGAAAATTGGCTGGCAACGGATCGGTTTTTATATCAAATTCTCGTTCAATAGTTTCTACAAGATTTTTGACATTATTTTTATTATTGGAGTATATTTCTTGATTTAGTTCATAATTAACTGGTGCAAATTGACCACCATTTTCAGTAATATTTCTCTCCTCATAACGTTCAAGTTTTTTAGGTGCACTGTTTTCATCAACGACATTACCATTTCTGGCGATTGAGGTGTCAGTTTTTCGTTCACTGGTCTTTGCTGGGGCCTCGAAAGAGATTTTGATTTTATTAATCGTGTCTGGGTAAAGACCGTAGATTGGAAGAAAGTGTTTTTTTGACTTAACAAAAGTATGAGTTAATGTAGTTTTTGCGTCTTTTCCCGGAACGGTTATAGTTGGCGAAACTTCGTCTTCAGTTTCAAAAATAATTAGAGCTGTGAGAGGTGAGTTTTTATATGGATTTAAAATTATGTTAGGGTTTTTAATTGTGTAGCCTGTAGAGGTGAAGTCCTTTTCGTAATCTTTTTGCATTGAAATTTGACTTTTTTCAAGTTTAATAAGATCAGTATTTTCGCCACGATTACTTAGGTAAGCAAGACAGAAGATTAGAGAAATAAAAACGACGAGAAATACCATGAAATGGGCAGTAAAATAGGAAGGCTTTTTGAACTTTTGCGTAAGACGAACACGTATTTTTGAGTTTTGCTTTGTCTTTTGCTGCTTAAGTTTGAGCGAAAGATCTGAAATTGTTTCAGTCTGCTCTTTGCGAGTACCTGTATTACCCATGACCACCTCCAGTTATTTATCTAATTTTAGCATAAAATGTTTGATTAGTGTAATACAAGACTCGTATTGGTAATTTTCGTCGAAATAAAAATAGAACATATGTTCTATTTGTTTTTTACGCAAAAGAGCCGTGTATACTATGTATACTTTGCTCCATTCGTTCAAGCTTCTAGAAAAATATTTTTTTCCATAAGTTTTCACTCATGGAGCCGTGTGTCGGCTCTGCCCCGACGACCTGCCGCTTACAAGGCGGCTGCTCTACTAACTGAGCTAACACGGCTTATGTAGTTATTCTAACAGAGTGTTTTGATAACCGCAAGATAGATAATTTAAGATTATAAAATTTACTGGGGTTTGCGTTAGTAAAATGATTATAGAAATTAAAAGATAAACTATTGAATAATAAACTATTGAATAATTCGTGGACGTTTGTTGGATTGATGTATGCTCGAAGTTGTACTTAGTTTTTTCTGTCTCAGGGTAGTATTACTGATCTCATTAGTATTAGTGGGTGCTTTATGGCTTGCCGTCTTGGAAGTACGATTTTTATGAATAGATGAAATCACGGCCTTTTTAATGGCATTGATAGGTGTACTGGCGCGAGGGTAGATAATTTTTGGACGCGGACGCGGATGAGATTTAACTTCTTTAAGCTTCTTTTCTTTTTTCTTAGTTTTTTCAAGTTCAGCTTTCTTTAAAGCATCTTCAGCAATTTGCTGTTCAATGCGAGCTGTGGTAATGTCGATATTTTCTTGGTCTCCAGCTTCTTCATAAATGGTGAGGATTTGTCTCAATGTGGTGGTGGATTTATCGAGATTATAAGCTGATTCAAGAGCTTCGATGGCAGCTTTTTTATGACCAAGTTTCTCCTCGGCTTTTGCTAGAGCGAGAAAACGTGCTGGGACGGAACTATCAAGTTTAAGGGCTTGCTGAAAGGCCATGGAAGCTTTTTCGTATGAGCCTGTCTCAAGATAAATTAAACCAACGTTATGAAGAGACATTGGGTTATTGTCGAGTGATTGAGCAATCTCAAAACACTCAATAGCTTCGTCAAAGTTTTGAGCTTTTGCGTAAAGAATACCAAGACGGTTGTAGGCGGCGGCATTAGTTTCATCAAGTTTAAGGATGGTAAGCAAAGCTTTTTCTGCACGAAGGGTTTTGCGACTATTCATACTATCTTTGGCAATAGTCCAAAGTTTCTTGATCTCTGCGTCGTATTTGGTATTTTCTTTGGTTGAAGACTTTTTGGTAGCAAGAATTGGCTCGAAGAATGCGAGAAAGATGGCAAAACTTAAAATCAGCAATGCGCCTAACATATTGATTTATTTTAACATATTATAGTGTTTTTTAATAATTTGTACTTTTAAATTAAATTTGCGATAAGTTGGAGTTTTTTGTTGCCATTTTTTGAAATATTTTGATATGCCTGATCGAGGCCAATTATTTTTTTAAGAAAGAGTTTATTGTTGGTTTTGTAATATGATTTATAGGCTAATTCAATAGTGGTTTCGATGATATTTAAAATAAAAGTTTTATCAGATTCTGTAGTTGATTTTTTGAGTTTCTTTTTAGAGAGATCTTCAGCAAGTTGGATTAAAGTATACTTATCGGAGACGAGGAGCTTTTTGGCATAATCGAGAACCTCTGTAGATACCCGGGGAGGAGCAGTTAAAGTGTTGGGGATTCTGTGATAAAAAAGCATAGAACGTGAACGAATGGTCTGAAGAAGCTGTAAGGGCTTTTTTGTAAGAAAAAGAATATGAATATGATTTCCTGGCTCTTCAATAGTTTTAAGTAAAACGTTGCTGGATTTTTCGGAAAGTAGCTCAGCATGTCGAATTACTAAGAATAACTCTTTGGTTTGTTTATTTTTGGTTAGCTGTATGAGTTCTCGAATATCTTCGATCTGAGAAACAGTATCAATATCGAGAGATAAGGATATAAGTGGTTTAAGATCTAGATCAATGTCAGGGTCGACAGCAAAAATAGTGGTCGAGAAAGCTAAGGCGATTTGAGGAATTTTGTCGAGTGAATCGATGAACATCTTGAATCTATTTTAGCGTAAAAGTTTAAATTCGGGTGGGAGTGGAGCCTCAAATAGTTGACGATTACTGGTCGGAATGGTGATTTCGAGAGATTTGGCGTGAAGATAGAGACGATCTGTGGAATTTGGTTTAGCTGACCCATAAACACGATCACCAACAATAGGAGTTCCGAGATATTTAAGATGAACACGTAGTTGATGAGTGCGGCCGGTGGTGGGTTTCAGTTCAACTAGTGAATATGTTTTGCCTTCCTTAAATTCTGCACCGGAAAATTCAGAATTTTGGAATATTTTTTTTAACTTTATAAGGTCTTGATGTGTAAATTTTTTAGTTTTAAGAACTTGATAATAGGTTTCAGATTCTTTGCCGCTAGCTTCGACGATGAAAGTGGTGGGATGTTTTAGATTTCTCGCAATGGGAAGATTAATTACGGCAGTGGTTAATTTTGGGCAACCTTCAACAATAGCATAATAGGTCTTGTGGGTTTTGCGATCCTGGAATTGCTTACGGAGAAGTGTTTGAGTGCCTGGATTTTTAGCCAGAATAACAATACCGCTAGTGTCACGATCGAGACGATGCACAAGTAAACCAAAATCTTCCAGGGTGGGTTCAAGGCAGTAATTCCCTTTTGACATACTAAGTAAGCCGGCTGGTTTATTAAAAACAAGAACATTATCATCCTCATAGATAGTCTCGGGACGAATTTTGTTTGCTTCTTCTTGTTTGAGTTTAGCGTTAGTGAGCGTATCTGGTAGACTTAATTCAACGATGGATTCTTCTGTTAGTGGTGTATTGGATCTTGTAGCTACTTGACCATTAACTTCCACATAGCCAAGTTTAATGAAAGATTGTAAGGTATTACGATTGTAGTTTGGATATTTCTCGACAAGAACATGATCAAGACGAATACGCGGTTTTTTGGAATCTTTTTCCGTTAAAACTAAATCGCCGTTGATAACGCGAGAGAGTGAGGGCTTACTAAATTTTTTTCCGGTTCGATACATTTTCTATATTATAATATATTTATACTAAAAATCAAGCTTAAGCTATCTTAGCCCAACTGCTTGTTGAGCCTTTAAAAGAGTCTGATTAGCTTTTTGGGTAGCATAGATCTCACCTTCGGTTAATAGGTCTAAGATAGTCTGGTCAGCAATATTCTCTGCTTTGCTTTGAAAATCGGTAAGAAACTCAGAAACAGTAGTTTTAACTTGTTTTTTAAAGTCACCATAACAGGTTTGTCCAGACCAACGTTCAATGACCGAATGAAGTGGCTGGTTACTGAGTATGGCTTCAATTTGTAGAAGATTGGAAATACCAGGCTGATTTTGAAGATCAAAATTAATAGAGGCAAGAGAATCGGTAGTGGCGGACATGATTTTTTTAGCAGCCTGAGCTGGAGTATCAGACATAAGGATTTTACTGTTTTCAGAATTACTGGATTTACTCATTTTCTTCTCAGGATTTTGAAGATCACGAATTCGTAATCCAGACGGATCATTTTTATCCTGATCACTGAAAGTGTTATTAAGGGTCTCCATGAATTTGATCTGATCGGCAGTTTTTTCTGGAATAGTAAAAATTTCACCAAATTTACGATTAAAACGTTCGGCAATATTGCGTGTTAATTCGAGATGCTGGAATTGATCTTCGCCTACCGGTACAAAATTAGCGTCATAAAGTAGAATATCAGCAGCCATTAAGATTGGATAATTAAAAATACCAACGTTGGTGGAAGAATCATTATTTTGGCTTTTCTCTTTATACTGAGTCATGCGAAGAGCTTCACCCATTGAGGTATAGCAATCAAGAATCCAGCAAAGCTCAGAATGAGCTGGTATGTATGACTGACGATAGATATGAACATTTGGATTAACTTTTAAACCAGCGGCTAGATAGTATTTTATCTCACGGATGGTATTTTGATGAAGATTGCCGTCCACACTACTGATAATAGAGTGTAGGTCGGGGATAAAAATATTCACGTGATGGGTTTCTGAATATTTATTAGCTAAACGTACCATAGGAAGAAGTGCGCCAAGGAAATTACCTAGAGTAATTTCGGAATTGATGCGGATACCAGTGAGAATTGTTTTCATGTTGTATTCCTTATGGAAATTAGTTGATCTTGAATAGAGTTATGGGTGATTAATTTTACTACTATAGAAAATTATACTGTAATTTTTAGGGTTGGCAAGTTCATTAGATAGTTATGTTTTATAATGGGGTATCAATAAAGCGAAAAGCCTCTATAATAGAGGCTTGAATAAAAATAAAGTCAATTATGAGTTGGTTCCCTGAATAAAGGAAAAGTTTTGTTGCGATCTTTGATGTTTACTATTAAGTACTGATGACGGAAGCGGTCAATAACATCCATAATGGATAAACCGTCTTCATGATCACCATCAAACTTCACAACCAAAGTATAGCCATTGGGTGCACCTTGAAGATTTATAAATCTACAATGATATCCCTTTAGGATTGACCTAAGCTTACTTTGATTCTTTTTTGATACTTCCAAATTTGCTATAATTCGAAGTCTCATAATTTACCTCCTTAATGTACTACACGCCCCAATGTTAGTTGTAGTATATCAAAGATAATGAAAATAAAAAAGATCTGATACGCAGATCTAAAAAACATGGTGGAGCATAAGGGACTTAAACCCTTGACCTCATCAATGCGAATGCATTGCTTTAATACGCTCTACCTGGATAAGATTTTATTATAATCTATTAATCTACGCAAGGTTTTGCCCTTTAACTGCTTATATTTTATTCCTAATTGTTGAATTATTCAATAATGATTTCGTTGTTTTATTTACATAAAGAAATTAAATACTATGTCCGGCTCTGTATCTTGCCTCTAAATCATTATCTACGACATGTGTGTATTGCATAGTAGTTTGGATCGAAGCGTGTCCGAGCATTTTGCCAATATATCTGATATCAACATTGTTGACAAGTAAATTCGTCGCAAAGGAATGTCTTAAAGTGTGAGGCGTTACCTTTTTTGATATACCAGCGTTTCTGGCGCTATTCTTGATTAACAATTGGATGTTTGTGGCTGTCATTCTCATTTTATAGCGCGCCGATACAATTAATGCTTCGCAGTTATCTTTTCTTGTTTCGAGGTAGTCATTAAGTAGCTCCTCAGTCCGCTCATCGATAAAACAGAGTCTGGCTTTTGACCCTTTGCCGATTACTGTAAATCTTTTATTGATAATTTGACCACGGTTAAGACTAATAAGCTCAGATAAACGGATTCCTGAGCTATAAAGTAGCGATATGACGCATTTATTGCGAAGACTTGAAGCGTTCTCGATCATATCTGCGACTTCTTCTGGGGTTAAAAATTCAGGAATACGGTCCAATCTTTTCGGCGCTGGAACTAACGATTTTTTAAGACACTTAATGCCTTTTAAGTCCATATAATCTAGTACTTCTCTAATTGTCGAAATATAGTTCCTAACAGTATTCTGAGATCTTGTTTTTGATAGATCCTTATACCATAAACTAATATCAGAGGCCGTTAGGCGTTCAATATCCTTGTCATGTAGAAAATTCACGATCGAGTTCTTTTTATGTTCGTGATGGTCTATTGTGCTCCTTGAACGACCTTTCAAAATCATAAAATTATCTCTGTATTCGTCGAATGCCTCGCTTAACCTCATATTTATACCATTTCTTACCTCCAGCTTTAAATTATTATTTATGTTCTATATAGATAATTAAGATATATTTAATATCTTTCTATATAGAATCTTTTTAAATTAAATACTAAGTTTATTATCTATATAGATATTTATATTTATTTTCGTTGCCTCTGTTAATATCTGTTGAATGTGAATTATAAAAATTACGTTTTAGCAAGGGCTTAAAGCTCCTTAAATAGCTATTTTTAGTTTTTGTTCTACATTTTTTGCAAAAAATGTGAAAAAATGACATTTTAAGTACATTTTGTAGTTTAAAAGGGATCAAAAAGTAATCCCCCGAAGAAGTTCTATTTTTTAATTAAAAACCAAAAAGACTATTGTAATCTTTACCTCTGGCCTTAAACAGCTCCACAATTTTGGCCCTGCCAGAAGAGTTATAGTTATTCTTGATATCTTCTTCTCTTTTGGCTCTCTTAATTGATTCTTGTAGTTCACGAGCTTTTTCAATAGCCTGATAAATAATTGAGCTAATGAGCTTTAGCGTTTTCTCGATATTTTTACATGCCCAGATAGAGGCAAAAAAGTGTTCAGGGTTTCGTTTCTTCTCTGCAATTTTTACAGATTCATCAAATTCTCTCTGATATTTTATCTGCCTGTTACGAAACATTGGTAAAAATTTATCATCTTTTATCAACCTTGAAGCACGGACACCTAGACGTGCTCTCATTACTGATATTCTCTTATTGTCCAACATAATGAACAACCTCCAAAATAAACCATTATTATTTTGGGGACACAAAAACCCAAGTAAATACTTGGGTTTTCTGCTAATAGTTAAAAATCACTTTGATTATAACTTAATCTATATATAAGTCAATACTTTTTTCTGGTTATGTTATAATTTGAGTAGATTTCTACGACCTCTAAGGAGTATTTCTTGGAGGTCTTTTTTATGAAAATCTATTTAAGCGGAGCAATATATGGATCTTAAAACTAGAATTAACGAACTTGAATCTCTAGTAACAACAAAGCTTTTATGTGAACGGACTTTTGATTTTAATAAACGAAAAATCCGAGAAGAGTTTAGCTATAGTGAACTATTGGCGTTAGCTATTCAAACTCTTAATTCCCTCATCTTCTCAGTTAACTTACAAGATTTAAGAGCGGTTGTTAGGAGAGATCAAGCGTTTATTGTTTATAGATCACTCGGCAAGATTCTAGCTGAAGTAGGTGTGATAGGAGAACCTACAGATAATCAGATGCTAAGGCGACCTAAAATTATTATCTTCGGACGGAAAGGAGCGGGGCTACGCAATAAAAGTATTGAAGAATTAATCGATGAATTAAGAAGTAAGAATACTACAAGACGAATCCAACTAATGGATAGATTTAAAAAACAAGGAATTAAATAATGGAATATGAAGTACAAGTTGAGAAAGATCAGAATGGTCGTGTAATCGTTAATTTTTATGGAATAGATTTTGACATCACTGATGAGTTTGTTGACGGCAAATGTCGAAAAACAATCTTTGGTGATAGATACTTGTTTATTTTAGAAGAGCGAAAAGAAGAAAAAACGGATAAACCAGTAGAGAATGCAGAAAGCTCTGTTGAACCTTCTGAAGAAACTCAACCTAGTAATGACAACCAACAAGAGATCTCAGAAGAAACCCATCATGAAGAATCTCCAGTAGCTGAAACTGAACAACATGAACCAGAACAACCAGCAGGAAATACAGAGGAAAATCATACAGTAGATGATTCTAGTAATGAGAATACTTCAGTGGAAGAAGGTGTAATGGAAAGCTCTAAAGAAGCTGAATCTAATCCAGAAACACAGGAAGGTGAGAATTAGATAATAAATGCCTATAAAAAGACAGGATGACGAACTGGCAAAAAATGTGGTTGTTTCCAAAAAAGAAACACCCACTAAGGTTTCTGTTGCAAAGAAACCAGTTCGAAAGACTGTCAAAAAGGTATCAAAAAAGAAAAAGACCGTTAAGGTTTCTACTACTAAAAAAACCGTCCATTTTGGTCGACCACTAAAGTTTAAGTCAGTCAAAGAATTGCAGAACGCTATCGACGAGTATTTTAAGAGCCTATTTGAACCAGCTTTTGATATGTGGGGTAATCCTGTTGTTAATAAAAAGACTGGCGAACAAATATTCAGGAAAACATCGGTTGCGACGATTACTGGACTGGCAGTAGCTTTAGATACCACGAGAGAAACATTGCTGGATTACGAGAATAAAAAACACGATGGAAAAGATCGTGAATTAACCGAAGTTGAACGGGCTGAAAATGAACAGATTGTGGACTTTTCTGACACCATAAAGAAAGCTAAGCTTAGAATTTATGCAGATACTGAGCAACAACTCTATAGAGGTAAGCCAACTGGTGCGATTTTCTCTCTGAAGAATAACTACGGTTGGGTAGATAAAACCGTAACCGAAGCTACTCCAAGCGAACCTATTAACCCATTCTCTGGTTTGACGGAAGACGAATTAAGGAAGCTTGCCGGAGGCGCTAATGATTGATATGACAACAATTGCCCAAGGTGCAAAGATTGAATTAGCCCGTCGGCATTTCTATGACTATTGTCAACTCAAATTGCCTAATTTCTACAGACCTGAGCGCACGTTTTTAAAAGAGCTAGCCGACAGATTAGAAAACTTCATTTTGAGAAGTGTAAAGCGTATTTTACTTGTTGAAGCTCCTCCTCGTTTTGGTAAGAGTATTACTGGCCAAAATTTAACCGAATGGTTATTCGGTAAATTTGGTCCTGATATGTCAATTATGACTGGCTCGTATAACGAGACGCTATCAACTATATTCGCTCGTGGTGTTCGCAACACAATTCAAACTATTAAGGCCGATCCAACTATTACGGTTTATTCTGATATATTTCCTAAGACCAAAGTTAAGTATGGTGAAGCCGCACAATCGATGTGGTCACTCGATGGAAGTAAGGTCGTAAATTATCTCGCCACCTCACCAGGCGGTACGGCGACTGGCATTGGTGCAAAATTGGTTGTGATTGATGATGTTATTAAGAACGCCGAAGAAGCTTACAATGAGCGTATTTTAGACAGTCACTGGGACTGGTTTAATAATACGGTTATGCAACGTCTCGAAGGTTCGGATTGGAAGATTATTGTGATCATGACTCGTTGGGCGACTGGTGATCTAGCTGGTCGACTTCGAGCTTCACGACCAGAAGATATTGAGTTTATAAGCTTCAAGGCCCGCCAGGATGATGGTACGATGCTTTGCCCTGAGATATTGAGCGAAGCTGATTTCTTAGCAAAAACCAAAGATATGAACGCTGATATTGTTGAAGCAAACTACAATCAGACACCGATAGATATAAAAGGACGATTATACTCAGAATTTAAGGAATGGGAAAAATTGCCATCTGGTAAGGTTATAAACTTCACTGATACAGCCGATACTGGTTCTGATTTTCTCTGTTCAATCAATGGTGTTGTATCCGAGAAGGAGTTCTATATTAGTGATTTAGTCTTCACTGATGAATCTATGGAAATAACAGAGCCAAAGGTCGCAGAGCTTTTATTTAGCGACACAGTAAACGTCTCTCGTATTGAATCTAATAACGGTGGGCGAGGATTTGCTAGGAATGTTCAAAGACTCATGAATGAGCGATATGGTTCTAATCGTACTCAGATTGAAAGTGTTCCTCAAACACATAATAAAGAGTCTCGTATTCTAGCAAGCTCTGCATGGGTGCAAAATCACATCTATATGCCACCGAATTGGAAAACACGTTTTCCTGAATTCTATAAGCAAGTAATGAGCTATCAAAGAAAAGGTAAGAATGCACATGATGACGCGCTTGATGTTCTAGCTAGTATCTACGAATTCGTCTGTGGAGATGATAGAAGACCAACATGGGCGTCGAGCAACGAAGAATCACGACTAGATCGTGCGATAAGTTTCTAGGAGGAAGAAAATGAAACGAAAAACTTTTACACTACCAAGAGGGACTCAGTTGATTGGAGACATAATTAAAAAGTTGATTGAGAAGCACAAGAAATATATTGTTGATTATGCAATATTGGAGTCATATTTTGACAATGATCCTAAAATTAATCGTAAAAAGCCAAATGATATCGTAGTCTATCATAATTTTGCTAGATATATAACAACGCTTAATGTCGGGCATTTGCTAGGCAATCCTGTGCAATATCAAGCCTCAAAAGGGGTAGATATATCACCCATTCTCGATGTTTATAAAAGCCAAACTATCTCTGATCTTGACTCCGAGATTGGTGAAGATTGTAGTATGTTTGGGCGTGGCTATGAACTAGTTTATCTAGATGATGATGGTAATATCTCATCTGCAAAACTCGATGTCTATAATACGATCATTGTTTACGATAATACATTTCAACATAATAAGCTTTTTGCTATTGCTTATACGCCCGTATTAGATTTATCTGGTAATCCTATTGCAGATAATTATGATTTGACTTTTTGGGATGAAAAATACGTAACAACAGCTAAGTTTAATGGAGTAGATTTTTCTATTAAAGAAAAGCCCGTGCAACATAATATGGGGTCAGTTCCAGTAATTGAATATGTTAATAACCGTCGCTTCACTGGAGATTACGAATCTGTAATTACCGGTATTGACGCATATAATATTTTGCAATCTGACCGCGTGATTGACCGCGAGAAGCTTATTGATGCAATTCTTGTATTTTATGGAGTTAATCTTGAACCAGAAGATAAGGCTAAGCTAAAAAGTGAACGTACCGTCGGTCTTCCTCAGGATGCTAAGGCTGAGTATGTTATTAAGAATATCAACGAGGCTGATGCTGAAGTTTTGCGTAAAACTATTGCCGCCGACATCCATAAATTCTCCATGACACCAGATCTTAGCGATGAGAACTTTGCCGGTAATTCTTCAGGCGTGGCTTTGCTTTATAAACTCTTAGCTTTCGAACAGAACGTAAAGAAGAAAGAGCGCTACTTTGAAAAAGGGCTTATGGAGAGATTCAAACTCTATTCTCACGTACTTCATCTCAAAAGTGAATTATCTAGCGAGATTTCCACTAAAGATGTCGACGCTATCTTTAACCGTAATCTGCCAAAGAATGACTATGAGGCAAGCCAAATGATTAATAATCTTCGTGGTATTGTTGATTCTGCCTTACTAGTCAGCCAGTTATCATTTGTGAGAGATGGCGAAGAGACCGTCAAGCTTGCCAAAGAAGAAACTAAACCTGAATTTAACGATAATTATGCAACTGGGTTACCTAATGTAAATAATGATAAAACAGATAGCAACGACGAGGATTAAGCATGAAGAATCGTCGTGGGTTGCCTTCTGAAGAGTATTGGCGAGAACGGGCTGAAGATAGGTTAACAGAGGCTGAAAAACTCTCTGTTCCTTACCTAGAGGATATTCACGCAGTTTACGATGATGCAAGATTAAAGATCGTTGAGGACATTAAGAATTTATATAAAAACTACTACAAAGACGATGGGGGATTTGACCAAGAGAAGTTAAGGGTCATTATCCCGAATGGCGACCTCGAACGATTCCATCGAGAGATGAGAAAAGCTGGACTATCTGAATATCTTCCAGATAACTATAAAGCCCGCATGACAAGGCTTGAATATCTCTATGCCGATTGTTGGGCAGAAAGTAAGAAAGCCAGCCTTAAACATCAGCAAATTGAGACTAAAGCCCACAGAGAGACAATAAATAATGCTTACTATAAAACCATCTATGACACAGGCGTAGGACTAAAAATCAACCCTGCTTTCTCTAAACTAGATAATAGAGCGGTTAATCAGGTACTCAATACTAAGTTTCTAGGTGGTAATTATTCAGAGAGAATTTGGAAAAATACAGACAAATTGGCTGACACTCTGAAAGAGGCCATCGGCTCTGCTATTGCGAGAGGTGAAAGTTATTCAAAAACCGCAAGAGGGATCAGAGAGAGATTTGGCGTTACGCAGTATGAGGCTACAAGATTAGTTCAGACCGAGACTTGTTATTTCCAGAATCAGGCGGAGATTGAAGCTCTGAAGACAATGGGGATTGAAAAATATAAATTCATTGCGACGCTAGACTCAAGAACCTCAGATATTTGCAGAGAACATGATAAAAAAGTCTACAATATTGAGGATGCTAAGGCGGGAGAGAACCTTCCTCCGCTTCATCCTAACTGTCGCTCTACGGTGTCGGCATATCTTGGCGAAGAATACGAGTCAGCAGTCAGAGTCGCTAGAAACGAGAATGGCGAGAACGAATACGTGGATAATGTGCCTTATAATGAGTGGCTAAAACGTAATGACATAAATATTCCAAGTGTTTCTATTGCGAGACAAAGTAAGGGGATTCAAGATGGATTATCATTATATAATCCGAATTTACTCGAAGATTATTCTTCTATCCTCCCAGAAAAAGCTCCAGATAATATATTTGAAAAGATTGAACCAAACCAAGGTATTAACCAGCATGAATATATTTTAACTAGAGCAGAAATAGATTTCTTTAATCGGCTTGATAGCTTAAACATAAATTATAGGCTTATAGAAGCAACATGGGAAGCTAGAAATGACTTCGTTATGTTTGGCAGGAATTGGGAGCTCAAAACACCTATTGTCGAAAATGATAGTGCTATTAAATATCTCTTTTGGCGAATTACAGATCAAGGTAAGCGAAATGCAGTACTAGATGTTACCTATTTTAATAAAGATCTATCTTGGATATTTAATAAAATAAAAGAACATCTAGAAACCATTAGAAAAGGTGAATATGATGAAAAAGGTAAACCAATCACTAATAATGACCTAATTGATTCAGTTTTAGTTGTCAGAGGAAGGAAAATCATAAGATACAAGTAAAAACCTCCCTAGTCCCGTAACAATAACGGGGGGGAGGCTTTTATGCTTTGATACTAGCACACAATATACTTTTTGTCAATTTAATGTTTATCTCTATAATCTTTATGTTATAATGTAGTCAGATCATCTACGACTTGCATAGGTCATAGTTGGTCTTTTTTATTTTAAAGTCCCACGACCACTTATGCTGGTCGTTTTTTGATGGAACTAATAAGCCGAGAGGCGATAAATCGAAAGGAATTGTTGTGCCAAAACCAATTATCAACAATGAAGAAACAGACAGCAATGACCAAGCTGAAAATACTGGTGTAGAAAATCAAGGTCAAGAGTCAAAAACTTTCTCTCAGGATGAAGTTAATGAAATTATTTCGAAGCGAGTTAATGAAATTAACGCTAAGAATAGTGAAAAGACTGCTAAGGCTATTGAAAACGCCCTAGCGGACTATGAACGTAAAGCAAAACTTTCTGAAGAAGAAAAGGCTCATGAGGAGCAAGAACGCCTAAAGAGTGAACTTGCAAGTAAGGAACGCGACCTGTTAATCCGCGAAAATCGTGCAGAAGCACGCGAAATATTACAAGAGAAATCGATGCCTAGCATCTTTGTTGACTACATCGTAGACGAAGACCTCGACAAAACCAAAGAAAATATCAATAAATTCGAAAAGGTTTGGAACGAGGCTGTTGCAGAAGAAGTCAAAAGGAAGCTGATTGGCAAGACGCCAGTTGATCCATCAAGTAGACCTAAACCAGGTGGAGATGGTGGTAAAACTAGCACTTTTGATCTTCTCTTCAAAAAGAAAGGATAAAATATGCCAATTACATTAGCTGACGCAAAAAATCGCAGTCAAGACAAATTAACCGATGCAGTAATTGATGAATTTAGAACTTCTCCACTCTTAAACGACATGGAGTTTGATAACACGGTTAAGCCTCAGGGTGGTAAATCACTAACTTATTCATATAATCGCATCACTACTCAACCTACCGCTGCTGGTCGTGCAATCAACGGTGAATACACAGCCCAAGAGACAAAGACAAATAAAGTTTCTGTTGAACTTAAAGTCATGGGCGGTTCTTACGAAATCGACCGTGTCTTAGCTGCTAACGAAAATCAGGTTGTTGAAGAGGTTGAATTTCAGTCTAAGCAAAAATCTAAAGCCACAGTAGCTGAATTTCATAACCAGGTAATCAACGGTGATTCTGGTGTTCGCCCAACTGATTTTGATGGCTTAAATAAGATTTTAACTGGTACTTCTAATGAAATTAGCCCAGCTGCTGCTATTGATTTGTCAGATGCTGCCAAAATTAAAGCCAATGGTTCTGCTTTCCGATTCATGCTTAGAAAAGCTCTCGGCAAATTAGATGGTAATGCAACTCATATCTTAATGAATGCTGATATGTATGCTGCATTTCAATCTGTATTCGATGAAGCTCACGGTTTAGTAATTACCCGTGATGAAGCTGGTAACGAAACCGCTAAATTTGGCACTGCAAAACTCGTTATCATGGGTTCAAAGCCAGGTGGTAATGATCCAATCATCGAAACTAAGAGTCCAGCTGGTGAGACCTCAATTTACGCTGTTCGTCTTGCTAAGGACGGCTTCCATGGCGTAAGTCCAGAAGGCGACACTTTGGTTAAAACCTACCTTCCAGACTTCTCTACTGCTGGAGCTGTAAAGAAAGGCGAAGTTGAATTCGTTGGCGCAGCAGTTCTTAAATCTACAAAGGCTGCTGTCGTTCTCCGCAAAATTAAAATCGCTTAATTAGAAAGGAAATAAGATGAAAGCAATCATCAAATCACCAGTTAAAGATTACATGGGAGTTTCAGCTTCTGTGGCTTTTGCCGATGGTAAAGCTGAAGCTGATATTAGTGAGTCTCAACTTGATTATTTTGAATCTGCTGGCTATACAGTGGAAATTCTTGAAGTTTCTAAGACTACAAAGAACAAAACTGATACCAAAGATACTAAAGAAGCTGAATCTGAACCTGAAGTTAAAACAGAAGGAAAATAGAATGCTAGATAAAGATCAGTTCATCTCGAAGTTAAAAGAGAAGCTAAAGGCGATTAACATTGCTGTTAATAATGCAGAAAACAACGCTTTAGTGGATTTTCTAGCTCTAGAGATGGCTGATCGTTTATCTTTGTATCTTAATCTCACTAACGACAATAAACCTCGTTATGACGAGAGGCTAGTTTCTATATCAGTTAGAGTCGTTTCTTCCCTACTTCAAGAAGCTAAAGATAAGCTTTCAGGCTCTAGTGTCGAGACTAAGATTCAATCTATCTCAGATAATGGTCAAACCATTACATTCTCGAATATTGCTAAGAATTACATTGCAACTGCTTCAGATAGTGAATTGTTTGGAGGGGTAGCGAATATCTTGAAGCCTTATAGGAGGATTCGTGTTTTTTCCTAAGGTCGCTCAAAATATCATTGCAGATATCTTTTATGACAAAAACATCTATATCCTAGATAAGACCGAATCTATCGATGATGAAGGTGGAATTGTTAAACAGGAAGATACAAGTTCAAATATTAGGCGCAGTTTTAACGGTAATGTTAAATTCAATGAATTAGGAACAGTTCAGAATGAAATGGGTCTTGTTGAAAAGATTGATATTAGTATCACTTGTAGTACTTCTGTGGAGATTAAATTAGACGATTTAATCAAAGTGGGAGAAACGATCTACCAAGTGACTAAGGTCCTTCCCTTTGATTCACACAAGCTTATTACGGGGGTGAAATGGCGAGCGTAACGATTAAGGTTTCCGGTATCCGAGAACTTAAATCTAAACTTGATAAATCAATAGTAATCAAGAATCTCATTAGGGGCGTAAACCGTGCTTCAGCGATTCTGGAGCAGAAAACTAAACCTTTGATTCCAGAAAATGGATACAAGCACGGCGGCAAACTGCGAGGCGCTCTTACCGTGATTCCAGCTGAACTTAAAGACTCTGAGATCATCGGTGGGATCATGAACCCAACCGAATACGCAATGTTTGTTGAATATGGAGTTGGTAAAGAAGCGGTAGGGACTCATCCGGAAGGTAAAGATATGACTTACCGTATGACCCCTTGGGTTTATCCATTAGAGACCGATAAAGGGCTGAAGTTTATCAAGACCAATGGTTATCCTGCGAGAGCTTCTATGTATAGAGGATTAAAAATGTCCGAAGACGATATCAAAAAACAGATTGATGAGGCTATTTCGGCAAGTCTAGGGAGAAGATAATGTATCAGCCAAAGGAAGAAATCTATAAAGCACTCAAAAGCCTAGGATACGCTTGTCAGCAAGGTTCTCAAGCAATATTTACAAAAGTTCCCGTAATCACCTTTTGGGTTGGCAGCAATAATCCGGAATATAACCTAGATAATCAGATTGCTAAGCAAGATATTGAAGTTGTTATAGATATTTTTACGAACAAAAGTACAGACCTATCCCGCATTCTTAGCGAAGTCGAGGCTAAGATGAGAACGATCAACTATCGACTAGCACATTCAGTGGATGTTCCAAATCCAGAAGGAACTTTATTCCACTCTAACTGCCGTTTTAGCGCAGTGAAATTTAAATAAGGAAAATAAACCATGGCAAAAGGTTTAACAATGGGGACTTCTCTCACCCTTAAAAAAGCAGGAAGTGAACTAAATGACCTCGTTATTAAAGGTTTGACTTCTATCGGCGAAATCGCTGGTGAAAAAGAGGAAGTTGATGTAACTACTCTCGACAGCCAAGACGGCGCTAAAGAATTCCTCTCTGGTGCTGCTGACTGGGGTACACAGGACCTCGAAGGCTACATGGACGATGATTCTCAAAACGAGAAACTACGTGCATTATTCGATAGTGGTATGGTTCGTGATTGGGAAATTTTGACCCCAGCTAAACGCAAGATTGCTTACAAAGCATTCGTTAAGAACTTCACTTACGGAGAGAAGACTGTCGATGGTGTTGATGGATTCAAATTGACTCTTCGTCTTTCCGGCAAACCAGTATTTAGCAAGGTTGCTTAATTAAAGCCTAGTGGGAGGACAAAATCCCACACAACGAAATTATTTAACAGAGGTATTTAAAAATGGTTCAACTAAACTACAAAGCTTCAAATATTGCTAAGGCAGAAAAAGAAAATAAACTAAACTTTTTCTCTGTTTTATCAGAACTCCAAACTAATCCATCTTTTTCTAATCTGTTATTCCTTTTTAAAGCCGGTGGTGGAACAGAGGAAGAGTTCGACGAAGTAGCTAAAACTGGTATTCCTGAAATAATGATGGCGATTATGGAAGGTATTTCAGATGCTGGTTTTTTAGGAACACAGATCGACACCAAGAAAATGAAAGCCGAGATGAAGAAAGCGATGGAAGATACAGCTCATTCATTGAACTCTGGCGAACAAGCCAACCAGTAGCTTTCAAGATAGGAATTCACCCTCAAGAATACTGGGAATTAACCATTGGTCAGTTTCTAGATTGTATTGAAGGACACAAAATGAAGCTTGAGGAACAAGATGTGATAAACCACAGACTTGGACTTTACATTAGGTCAGCATTTCATAGTAGAAGATACCTGAAAGAGCCATTCTCAGCTAAGGACTCAGAACACACAAACACCAGACGATTCACGAAATCCAAAGATTTAGATGCGTATATCGATGCACATATAGCCTAGGAGGATTCATGGCACACACAGTAGACGAAGTTAATGTCTTAATTAAGGCGCAGACCGAACAATTTCAGAAAGAGATTGATAAGGTTAATAAGAAGCTAGATTCTATTTCAAGTACGGCGGCGAAAGCTTCTGCTGGCGTTTCTGTGGGGGCTAAGCTTATGAGTCTTAAAATGGCTGCCATGGGGGCTGTCGTTGGCGTTGCTTCTGCCGTTACTCAAAAGGCTATGGCGGCTATCGCTGCAAGTACTGGTGATGCCGTCAAACGCTTTGATACTCTCAAAAACTTTCCTCGTGTGATGGGAAATCTTGGTATTTCCGCGCAAGACTCACAAGCTTCAATTGATTATCTCTCCAAAAAACTTGAAGGGATTCCAACTACCCTTGATGAGGCAACTACTGCTGTCCAGCGCTTCACTGCGACCAACGGCAATTTGAGAGCTTCCACTGCTATCTATTTAGCGCTTAATAATGCTATCTTAGCTGGCGGTGCAAACGCTCAACTACAAGCTTCTGCGATGGAGCAATTACAGCAAACATACGCTAAGGGTAAGCCTGAAATGCAGGACTGGAAGACCTTAATGCAAGCTATGCCTGCCCAACTCAAACAGATCGCTAATGCCATGGGCTATATGGACTCGTCTCAGCTTTATAATGCTCTGCAAAACGGTAAAGCTTCAATGGATGACTTCATGCGTGCCGTAGTGAGGTTAAATACTGAAGGTATCAATGGGTTAGGTTCATTCGAACAGCAAGCGGCAGGAGCTACTGGTGGCGTTGCTACTTCATTTACAAATATGAAGAACGCCATTGTGCGTGGCATTGCTGCCTGTATGGATGCTATTGGACAATCTAACATTGCTGGGTTCTTTAATTTTGTAAAAGATGTAATTATAACTGCTTCTAATTACGTTGCAGCGTTTATTAAGCTTGTTCTAACCGCAGTGAATGCAATTCGTTCATTATTTGGTATGGGATCTATTGGGGCTAAAAATGTTGCTTCTAGTGGTGCGCAGGCTTCAAATTCAATGGCGAATGTAGGCAGGGCTGCACAAGGATCTACAAAAGACATCGGCAATACTGCAAAAGCCGCTAAGAAGCTTCAGAAACAGCTTGCTGGCTTCGATGAGATGAATGTGTTATCTAAGCAAGATACGGGCGGTTCTGGAGGCTCTGGTGGAAGCGGAGGAGGTAGTGGTTCTCCAAGTTATGATGTTTCCGGAATTGATATTGATGATTCTGGTATCTCTAAGGGCGTTGATAAGGTTAATGCGATATTTGAGGGGATGAAAAAGGTCATCAAGAATATTTTTGGAGACATTAATTTTGATCCGTTAATTAAAAGCTTTAAACGTTTAGGGAAAGCCGTTGCTCCATTTATAGGTGATATTGGAAAAGGGCTTGAGTGGTTCTTTAATAATGTAATAAAGCCAGTCACGAAATGGACTATTGAACGAGCTATCCCTATATTCTTTGATCTGATTGCGAGTGCTTTTAAGATTATTGAACCATTGATAAAAGGGGTAGGTGATGGATTTGCGTTTATCTGGGATCACTTTTTAGGTCCAGTATTAGGTGCTACTTTTGACGCCGTGACTACATTTTTCCAGGTACTTAGTGATGTATTTAAAACCATCGTAGATAATGCAGTCGTGGCAACTATACTGGAAGGGATTGGAATTGCTATTGGTGTAATAGTAGGTGCATTGACTGGAATGATGACGTTAACTGCGGTTCTCGGAGCAGTAATTATAGCTGCAAAAATAGCGTTTATTGCACTTACATCGCCCATTACATGGGTAATTGCGGGTATTACTGCATTGATTGCTGTTATTGTATTATGTATTAAACACTGGGATCAGATTTGCAAATTCGTTGGTTTTGTTGTTGGAGAGATAGTAAAATTCGTCTCAAATATGGTGGGCGAGGTTGGCAAATTCTTCGAGAACCTTTGGAACATTATTGTCGGGATTTTTGCCGGTGTTGGAAAATGGTTCGGTGATAGATTCCGTGATGTTTGGAATGGTATCACCGGTGCAATTGGTGGTATCGGAAAGTGGTTTGGCGATAGATGGAATGATATCACTAATATTTTCGCAGGCATTGGGAATTGGTTTGGAGACAAATTTAGAGGTGCTTGGAATGGAATAACCGGGGCTTTCTCTGGTGTTGCTGGCTGGGCTAGTGATCGTTGGAATGATATCACTAAAGCTTTCAGTAATGCATGGCAAGTATTTAGTGATATTGGTAAAAATATTTGGAATGGTCTTAAAAATGGTATAGGTAATATCGCTAATAACATGAAGAATATGTTCACTGGTGCGGTAGATAATGTTAAGAAATTCCTCGGGATCCATTCTCCATCTAAACTCTTCATGGGTATTGGTGATTACATGGGACAAGGTCTCAATATTGGTTTTGAAGATAATTTTGATTCTATGATTAAAAGTGCAGATGAGTTAGCTCACGAAATTGATTCTAAAATGCAAATAAATATCCCTAAACCTGCGGATATCGATATTGATATTGATCGTAAGAATTCAGTTATTGGTGGCTATATTGATGACATGAAGTCCGCACCGTTCATTCTAAATATCGACGGCGAAAAAGTCTTTGAGGGTGTAGTCAATCGTGCTAATACTCAGACGTTTTTAAGGAATATAGGAATTTTTGATATCTAACCTCTAAAATTATTACCACAATTATGACAATAATAGATTTTAGGTTTATTGGTAATAATCCTTTTACTATAATAAGAATAACCCTTCCCTTGAGACTTCTTTATGGCTGCCATCCACCAGTCGAACATAATAAAAACCATAAATGCGATAAAAATTTTAATCATCACCCACATTAGATAGAAGAAACCAAATAAAATTAACCAAAAGAACCCATGCTTAGAGCGTTCGCTTGAAAGCTGTACCTTAGTACTGCCACATCTTGGACATTTGCGATTTAGTTTGCCATGTGGTTTATATGTGTCACCTTCTGACTTTTGAGTGTCCATCTCTTTTGCTATCGGTGATTTGCCGTTAGCCAGATTTTTCATCATGTCAAGGGTGGATATTTTGGATAATTCAACAGCTTTTTCGTGATATTCCTTCATTTTGCTGTTTAGCTTAGACAATTTTTCTTTTGTTGTCATTATTTCTTTCCCATATTTAATTTACTATTTCTTATATTTAACGGTGTAGATATTTCCACAATCTTGACAGTAAAAATTATTCCCCCTCTTTTTACCTATAAAGCCTGCCATAGTTCCGATACCACCAGTAAGTACTCCGCCACCAATAGCCTTACCCACGGAAAAACCTTTTTTTGATTCCCCAATAGGCGCAACGTTTAGACTGTCACATTTTGGACAACGCACATTATTTTTTTCTCTCTTTTTAATTCCAGCAGATCGAAGCATCGTCTTGCTAAGTTCATTGCAACTATCGGAAAACTCTTTTAAAGAATTATTTGCTTTTTGAATTTTTTGAGATAATTCGCTTAGTTTCATGGTTCTTCCACCTTTAATTATTATTTTTATTAAACTATTACCATATAAATAAGTCAAACATAGGCAGTATATATAAATTACTAAAATGGTATTATAATTAATCATAATTAGCACTATAAAAGTAAAGGCCTTTTATGCAAAAAACATCTTCAAAAATTAATCCTCAAAGAATAGCAATAGCAATTTCGGCAGGTATTGGTATACTGGCTTGTTTTATGCCTTGGGCGAGTTTTCCTATTGTCGGCACAGTGAATGGAGCTTCTGATGATGGTCCTATTTTCGCCGTATTATTGGCGATCCCATTGCTACTAGTACTTTTAGGAGATAAAACTAAGCAAATAGATAAGAAGGTAAAGATAACCGCTATTCTTGTTGGTATTTTAGTAATAATTTGTGGTATTTTTGTGGAAATTGCAGAATTTAATTATAAGATTGAAACCGCAAAGCAGGTCTCTAATAGTAGTATTAACGAGAATAACTATGGATTAAATAATGATAGCAAGAATATTGCTAAAAATATCTCTAACGCAGTGATTTCTTCTGCAAAGATTGAATTTGGACTATATTTATTGATTATCTCCGGCATTTCTGTTGCTGTATGCTCTGGAGTTGATTCGCTTTTTCAAAACGGCAAAGACGAAAAAGAAAAGAAGTAAACAGCCAATACAGAATACGATAGATAAATTAATTCTTTTAACTAATAATTAAAAAAAATAACCTTACAATAATCCCCATAGTTTGCAAGCATAAGGGGGAGGGATCAAGAAAGGTACTCCGAAGAGTACCTTTGTAGCAGCGTATACGTCGGTGCAGGAATTACTACACTTACCAACTAAAGCTCAGTATACGACTTACACTTACTTACATTCTACCTCAGAACGTCGTGTTTGCCTAGCATATACTAGACAATAAGCATAATAATAATCAATGCCATAAGCTATTGAGGTAATGCTTTTTTGTAATCTTAAAAAAATAACCGTAGAAGGGCCTTTATTTGTGCAAAAATGTGCTATAATAAGCTCAGTCTAGGCTTTTAATGAAGCCGTGGAGGTAAATAATACACGCGCTGTGGTGGCGCAGATTAAAGTATTCATTAAAAATTTTGACTAGTCCCGTGTCAACATGAGGCGTAGGTTCTAAACAACCACCTGGTCGTCAGGCCAGTAATGAATCGCCTAAGCCTCATGCTGGTACAGGACTTTTTTATTGCTAGAGTGGCATCAATTAAAATGCTAGTACTTTTAATATGAAAAACTTGAAAATAAAAAGAAAACGCACCAGGCTACTGGGATAAGCCCAGAGTAATTTAATAATTAGGAGGTATTAAGAATAATGAAGCTTATTTTTCGTTATTCCTTCACCGACCAGAACGGAGTAGTGCATCGCGCAAAAGCGGGACACCCATTTCCGATTTGGGTTGATGAAGAAAAAGACTCAGTCGAAACCGAGTCTTAATCAACCAATAATCAGATTAGATACACTTCGAAAAAACATCTAGTCTGACAATATCCGTGCAGTTACTAGCGCTGCACGGATATATCTTTATTACACTTACCTAAAATAAAAATATAGCTGTGAAGCTCTATTTATATATTATTTAAAGAACGTGTTTGTTTTTGTTTGTTTACATTGTCAATTAACATTTTAACAAAAAATGATAAATTGTACAAATATTTTATACAAACTTATTATAAACCAATAAAAGATAGGTATATTGCTATACCTATCTAATAAAAGTATGTAAATGAAATAAACTTGTTTTAATATATCACTATTCAGATTCAAAGACAACTGTTTGTTTTAATTTCTTACCCTGCCTATCTATTTCATTAAAAATGAAACAAAATAGGGGGGTAATACTTTATTATTTAAGTTTATCTTTTAATGTTTCAGCTCGATTCTTTAGATCGATAAACTCATTGGCAATTTTAGCTTGTTCAGTTTTCGCTTCTGATGAATTAGATAAAGTTCCAGCATTTTTAGAATATTTATATGCAGCAGTTTTTAAATCAGAATAAAATGACCTGATTCTACGTCTTGTTTCATCATTTTTTATTAAAAATAATCTATTAGAAATATTTTCGTAATTACTCCGAAGATTCTTCATGGACTGTACGTAGTTTGGTAGAATATTGGTTTTATTCTTCCAATACTCTTCCAAGAAGCCTAGTTCTTTTATGATTTCGTTCAGTTCGTCTAAAAGTAGTACTTTTATCTCCTTACGCTCTTGTCTCTTGTGAAAAGAATCCAATACTAAAGATGACACGATAGACGTGCCAATTGCAATAATAGCACCTAAGATTATATCTAATGCATTACTACTCATAGTTAACAGTGACCTTGTCTGCGTGGTTAACAGAGTAAGTAGCGAATCTAATATTGGAATCCAATGCATCGGCTATCTTTTTGGCTTGATCTATCTTTTCTTCTGGAACTACAAGATATAGTGGAATTGGTGAATCACCATAATCTTTCCATTCAGAGATCTTATCTATATTTACATCAGACTCAAATTTCATCAAAAATACAATATCATCATTCTTTGGCGGCTCGAGTTGCATTAAGATAATTTCTGGAAAGAATCCATTGAAGATTTTCTTGCCAGTTTTAGTATTATCGATAACCCTAAATCTGTCAGACAAACTATTCTTGACTGCTGCTACGATGCGTTTTTTTAGATTTTCATCCATGTCTCTATTATAACAATAAAAAATTTAATATTGCTTTATTTTTTGTCATTTCAGACTCATATATCTAAGTTGCATATTGGTAGTATCAAATCTGATATAATATAGATAAATCTACGACCTTGCAGTTATTGCGGGTCGTTTTTATTGGAGCAATTATGATAATTTCAGGGGATTTGTTAAAAATAAACGGCAAAACAGTAGCGGGGCTTAAAAGCTACAAAATTACTCGTGCCAAACTGTATTCAGACGCTGGTCGAAACCTCAATGGTGGACTTTCTGCGACCTTTATCGGGGTATTCCCGAAGCTAGAACTAGAAATTGGTGGTGTTTTAACCAAAGAGCGTGTTGCTGAACTCTGCGGGCTATTAGATCAAGGATTTTTCAATGTCGAATATTATGACCCTAAGACTGGAACAACCAAAAGTGGTGCTTATTACGCCTCTGATTATTCAGTTGAACTTTTAGAGCGCCAGAGAGGGCTTTATAAACCGTTTACGGTCAATTTAATACCAATGGAGAAAGCATAATGATTAACGTATCAGACAAATTTAAAGATGCTATGAAAAAGCCTGTAAAAACAATTACAGCTTCGCTAGTTTTAGATGACAACACCGTAATTACTGGTCAAGATAAACTTATCAAAATCACCATTGATTCATCTGGTCATTTGTTTGGTACTGCTACTTCTGTAATTAACGTTGAGCTGTTTGGTACTGATTATAATCTAGTTGATCACACATTTAGCGTAATAGCTAAAACTCTTGTCGATATTGAGAATGACACTTGGGAAGAAGCGAACTTTGGGCTATTTTATGTTGAAGAATCTACTGCTGACTTTGAGAAAAAGACCACCAAGATTAAAGGCTACGACCTTATGGGCAAACTTGCTAAAACCCCATATAGTTCAGGCACTATTCAATTCCCTTGCACGATTAAAGAGCTGGTTAATCAGCTTGCAGAGCGCTTTGAGTTTACAGTCGATACCAATCTCGACAACCTACCAAATATTACCTATCAGATACCCGAAGACTTATATGCGAAAATCTCGAATTGTACCTATCGTGATATTTTAGGCGAGATTGCTGGCACTACTGCTACTATTGCGGTATTTAATGGTAAAACTTTATCATTTAGAGATAGTAAAAAGAAGCCAGGTGAAGACGAAATCTGGACTTATGATAATCTTAAAACACTTAAATATAAGCCAAAATATGGTCCAGTGAATAGCCTAGTATTAGCTCGTACCCCTCAGGAAGATAATATTGCAGTATCTGACAATGATTCTATTACGACTAATGGCCTTACAGAAGTAAAGCTAGCCAATAATGAGATTTTAGACGATGACAGAAGAAGTTTAATTGATCCGATTTTTAGTTCTATTAAGGGGCTATCCTATCATCCATTTGAGTCTGAGACTACCGGTCTTGGTTGGCATAAACCAGGCGATCTAGTGTCAGCTCAAGCTGGTGGTGGATTGATGAACGGACGAACTACTGGGTGGATTGGTCAGGAGAAGTTCTTAGGCAAAAATCTCATAAAATTTAATGCTAATTTCACATCTAATGGCATCTCAGTTAAAACAAATTCTTATGGTCGTATTACTGAAGCCAAAGGCATAATGACAGCTGGCTGGGCGGTAGTGTCTAAATTTTATGATGAGGTATTATTCCCTGCTGGAAAGTATACTTTATCAGTAGATAGACCACTTAACCATAGAGTCGCTATTGCTGGGAATGGTATTGGTGGTTTTATGGGTGGGGCGAATTTGAATGCTGGTGAAACTAAAGTGACTTTTACCGCCAAAGTTCCATTTGAAATAATGCGACTTGTTGTTAATGACCCTGTCGGTACGAATATCGACCTTGGGGCATTTACTCCTAAGCTATCTCTTGGTGATGTTCCAACAGATGAGCCATATATCGGTGATGATGCCTCTGCTGGGTATAAGAATATGTTTGATGAGTTCTCTGGCCTTCCTGTGAATAAGAATGGGCTAAGTCTATTCAATCAAGATGGCGTTCTAAAACTCACTGGCACACCAGATAGAGACTGGGTTCAACTGGCCAGCCGAGACATTACAGGTATTTTAATGAATAACAGACCGTATACGATTGTCCAATATAATACCCCTAATACTAAGTTTTATGTTGAGATTTCTGCTCGTAAAAAAGACGGTAGCGGCCATGATGTAATTGGCAATAAGACGTCTAGAACTCATAATTTTACTGCCAACTTTACTCTGTATGACCGTTACAACATGGTAATTATGTGTGGTAAACAGAACGATACCACCCCACTACCTCTATATGGTAACTTCGGACTATATTATGGTACTTTTAATGAAAATAACCTGCCTGAATATACCCCTTATCTTACTTCGGTAGTTTCTCCAAGACCAATTGCACCCGCAAAGGTAAACGAGATAATATATAAACAATATACTTTAGACACTAACTTATACAGACCAAAAGAAAATTATACCTCTAATGGTATTACTCATACGATCTTGCCGGATGGAACGATTGAGTCTAAAGGAACAAGTACTATTAGCTGGTCTACAATTGGTAATTATCAGTTAGTTTTAGAGCCTGGAATCTATGAATTTAGTAGAAGCGGTGCTGATTGGTCTGTATCTCTTGACTCTAATACCGGTAGAAATCATACATTAGCCTCAATGAGATCGGGGCAAGAAAGAACTATCTTTGAGATCACGAAGAAAGAAACTGGCGTTTATTTAGCTTTTCTACCTGGAGCTGGCAGTACGATGAATAATATTGCCAAATTTAGTATCAAGAAGGCTATTAGCGCGGTAGTCGCAGTTACCGATAAAAACTTGTTAAAAATTGGGACTGGCAATACTTCAAATGGCCTTATCTCATCAATTGCAGATGACGGAACCGTCACCTACTCTGGACAAATGACTAATAGCTGGGCGAACATCACTAGCTATATCGATTTTGATTGTCCACTACCGTCTGGTACATACACATTATCGATCGACCATCCTAAATCCCATAGAATTATCTTCAAATATAAGATGGCTAATGGCTTGACTTCAGAAATTAGCGCCAATCTTACGACAACTTCAACTTCTAGAACTTTTACCACAACGCAGCCAATTGTTGCTGGATACTTATATATTGCGGCAGCAAATGGCTCAATATTAAATGATACGGTTAAGGCTCAGTTAGAAGCTGGAGATGTGGCCACTGATATAGTAAGCTACGAGGAACAGAATTTCACTTTGCCTGAAAATGATAACTTATATAAACTTACAGACGATGTCTATGATGAGATTAAGTTAGAGAACGGCGTAGCTAAATTAATAAAACGAGTTGGAAAGCTAATCCTCACTGGCGAAGAGAACAGTATTAACTATTACTATACTTCAAAAGCTGGTACTATTGGATTTAAATATAAAAATCCATCTGGCGAGATGATTTTTACGCAACAGGGTCCCACCGCAAACATTATCTGTTCACATCTTATTGCGGTAAACGAAGATGCCGTCTATACTACGCGAGAAAATCGAACTGGTGTGGCTATCTATGGTGGTTACAATAATTTTCCAAAATATTCTAGTACTATTGGTTTTTGGTTTACTGTTCCAGACCAACTGAATCTTAACATCACAGATGTCGCCTCATTCAAGAACTGGCTAAAAGCCGAAAAAGCCAAAGGCACGCCAGTCACGGTTTACTACGAATTGAAGGAGCCTCAAATCACTGACCTTGGCAGAACTAATCTCAATCAGGTTTATATTACAGATACTCACCTAGAACTTGGCAACGGCATTAAGGAAACTATTAAAGGTATCGCTCCCACCGCCACTCAAACAGATTACGCAAGAGCTGGTGGGATCACCAAGACCATTTATAACACCGAGATCAAGGTTGATAAGCAGAAGCAAGAGATTGAGTCTATCGTTTCTAAACAGACACAAGTAGACCAACAGATTACTGAAGAGTTTTCGAAGATTACACAAAATATTAAGAACGTTGTCACTACAATTCAAACTACGGGTGGTGGTAACCTTATCAAGAACTCAGTAGGTTATGCCAAGAATCAAGATGGAACGTTAGTAGAATGGACTAAGAATAACACTGGTGAAATTAAAAGCTATACTAGCCCAGAATCCAAATCTTATGGTGCGATTTCCGGTAATGCGATTGAACTAAAAAAGGGCGCTAGTATCACACAGAGGCTTAATGTGGCGTCTAGCGGTAAAATACCATATTCACTATCTTTTAAGTGTAAAAAGGGATCCGTTGGCACCGCTACGGTTAAATTAAGTAATACTATCGACGGCTTTATTGTTACAATCCCGGAGGGTAAAGAGATTGTATGGCAGAATTACGACCTTACAAAACTTGATCCAAGCATGAACTACCTAGATATTACCGTATCGACCAGCAATAACTGCGAACAATTCTTAATTACTGACCTTATGGTGAACATGGGTGACCAATCAGTGCCTTGGGTCCAGGCGAACGGCGAAATTCTAAACACACAGGTGGCAGTTAATGATCAAGGTATGATGGTTTCTTCAAGCGTTTATTCTGGAGATTACGTTCAAATTACTCCTCTAGGGATGAGTGGCCACTCAAACATCACTGGTTCTGATGAAGAAGTTTTTAAGTTGAACCGTGATGTCACAGAGACATCAAAACTTAGTGCTAGAAAAGAGATCACTATGGACCCGATCAAAATAGTACCTGTAAAAGACGGCGATATGGCAGGATGGAATTTTGTAGGATAGGAGGCAAAAAATGAATAACGGCAACTTCGAAACAAGAAACACAGGCGGATCTGGATATCCTAACCGTCTTAGATTCGAGTGGTGGCTGATCGGGCAAGATATTGCCGGTAATCGCTCTAGAGTGGGGTTTAAACTCTTTGGTACCGGCGGAACTACTACAGGAGCTTGGGTTAAGCTATTTAAAGCTTATGCTAATGTGGCAGGTCAGACTTGGAGTACCGGCGCACATAATCTCCATAATGGAACTGTTTTAGTCCAAGGTGATAAATGGATCGGACATAACGCTGATGGCACTGGCTGGTTTGAAGCTTATGCAGACGGTGCTATTTATGGAGCAGGATATAACTCGTTCGGCAAAAGAGGCTGGAACTTACCTACTATTCCTAGAGCATCACAACCATCTATTAAAACGTTCCCGAATAATACGCCTGACTTTAATCTAGGTGAGACGATCACTATTCACATGAATGCTGTAAACGGTGCTTTTAAGCACACTGTCTATTTCTTGTATGGCGACAAAAGCTATAAGATCGCTGAGAATATAGGCGCTAACTGCCAATTCAATACGAACCTAGTAGCTGAAGAGATTTATAAGATTACTACTTCTAAAAAGGCCTACTCTGGTCAAATTAAGGTTGATACGTTTTTAAATGGTAATTTAACTGGAAGTAAAACTTGCCACTATAATGCACATTTAATCGATGTTGAACCAACTTTTACGGATTTCACTTATTTTGACTCGAACGCTACGACAAAGGTTATTACCGGCAATGACCAAATATTTATCCAAGGTCAATCGAGGCTATCTGTAAAAATTGCCAAAGAGAAGAAAGCTGAAGCTAAAAAATATGCAACGATGACTAAATATCTAGCTTCTGCGTTTGGTGTTTCTATTACAAAAAACTATTCGGCAACCAATGATGTACAAATTGATATTGGAGCGGTTAATGCTAATACCAACCAGGTTGTGAGCGTGTCAGCGATAGATTCTCGTGAGTTTTCTACTACTAAGACTAAAAATATCACCGTAATCCCCTACTCAAGACCAACTATAAACGTTTCTGCTGGTCGTAAGGGTAATTTCGAAAATGAGACTATTGCAAAAATTAGCGGCAATATTGCTTCTTTAAAAATTGGTAATGCTGAAAAGAACGGCGTATTAAGCCTAAAGTGCCGAACTAGGTCTAGTATGGATTCTAATTTTGGTCCCGCACAAAACGTACCATTTACCATTGGTTCAGATATGATATTAAGGGTGCCAGATTTTCATATTGCTTTAGACAATACTTTAAAGCACACACTTGAATTTGAAGTTATAGATAAGCTATCTAGTGTTAAGGTTTATTTTGAGATTGATGTTGGTATCCCTATCTTTAGAATATCTACGAAAACTAAGAAGCTCTATAATAACGAAGAGAGAGTATTGACTGAGAAGGATGCTATCCCAGCAGAAAACATTGTAGGGCAACCAAAAATTAAATATTCCACGGATAGGATCTTAATAGGGACTTGGATTGACGGACGAAAAATCTATCGTAAAGTCTATACTGGCACAGGTAATGTACCTGAGAATCTTGTGATTGATCCGTTCAAGACGATTGTTGACGTGCGAATGATGATTAAAAATAATCCAGGTGAAGCATGGCGTTCTGTCCCATGGGTATTCAATTTTTACGACGGTAATTGGGCTGGTGGATTTTATATCCAAGAGAACCAACATAAGATCATTATGCAGATTGGCAATGAATTAAGAAAAGCCTATTGGTGGCATATGATTATCGATTATTGTATAGATTAGTAATTCATACTATAATGCTTATAGCTACTCCAGTTTGCAACTTTCTGGGCGAGAAGTAGCAAACTCATTTTTCTCTGCTCTGGTTATGCTATAATCAAAGCAAATCTACGACTACGTTACCCAAGCGTAGTCGTTTTTTATGTAAAGGAAAAACAATGTTAGATAAAATTATTGCAGCAGCGGTAGGAGCAGGTATTTTAGGGTCTGCATATCTGCTAGATCTTCTTATTGGAATAGTAAAAGTAATTTTTACTCCCGATTTGAAATGGTCATGGAAAAAGATGTTTCAAGACCTAGTTAAGGCTATTATTTGGGCTGTTGGTGTTATAGGAACAGTAGCTTTACTCGAAATTACAAACTGGTACGCCAAAAAAGTTGGAGCAGACATGTCATTTTTGCAGGACGCTTCATTCCCGATTTTAATTGCTGGCATTTTAGGTGGGGTTGGCTGGTATTTGACCAATACGATCAAAAACATTGTTGCTTTCATCAACAAGAAGACCGAGGTTAAGCTAGACGAATCTAAGGCGGATTACACAGGATTAACTTCTGATGTTATAAAGACGGCTAAAGAAATTGCAGAACTCATCACTCCTAAACATACTGTCAATAATATTCAGACAGATGAAAAAGCTAAACCTACAGAAGAAGAAATTGTAGAGGTTGGGCAAGGAGGAGATAACCCTTTATCTAGGAGACTGCCTGATGGTGATAACGATTATGGTAAGGGATGGCAATGCACTAAATATTCATGGTATCTAGCTTCAGGTATTCGAATGAATTATGCTCCACATCCGGATTATGGCCCATGTGATGGTCAAGATATGGTAAATTATCTCGTTAATAAGCTTGGTTGGGTACGATGCGGCAAGCGTAATGGTGCTATTTTTGCATATTCTGCAGGTGCTTATGGCCATACTGGTAATGTTGTAGATGCAGCAAATAATATCGTAAATGATGCCAACTGGACACCACTTCGCGTTTCTACTCATTATCTTAATCTTGATGCTGTGGGAGCTGTTTATGCTTGTCATAAATCTATGTTAGAGACTGAAAATCCTAAACCAGTTCCAGCCCCTACAATTCCTAGCCCTGCACCACAGATAACTCCAAACGATGAAGTTAGCTATACTTATCAAGATGGTGATACATTTGGTGCTGTAATTCTTAAACTGGGTCTTCAAACTAATCATGGTTTATGGGACAAGAATGATGGTGATGTAGCTTTTTACACAAAGCAACTTAATGAACAAGGTATTTATGGGAATATTCCAGTTGGTACGACTATTAAGTTGAGGCGAAGACAATAATGAAAATTGCGGTGGAAGACATCACAGCGTTTGTCTCTGTAGTGGCTGGTGTGATTACGGGAGGACTTGTTATCTTTAAGTTTGTAAGCTCTATCGTACAAAAATGGGTAGACAGTCTACTCAAGCCAGTGAACGATAGAATAGACGAGTCTAACAGAATTATAATGGCTAGACTCGATGCGAACGCTGAAGAACTTAAACAAATGCAACTTGAACAATACAAGAACTTTTTGACTAGATATCTTGCTGATATTGAACGAGATACTGAACTAACAGAAATTGAGCTTGAACGTTTTAACGACATCTATACGAAATATGACAACCTTGGTGGCAATTCATATGTCCATAGAAAAATTGACAAATATAAAGAACAAGGTAAACTATGATTAGGAGCAAGAACTACTAAGTTATTGTTGAGAGATTTTATAAAGACCTAGAAATAGGTCTTTATTTTTTATCTACAATAACAAGAAAAAGCCCCTAAACAGGGGCTAAGGGGAGAAATTATGCAATTGTTAAGAACTTATCAATCAATGGAATTACTTTTGCACCGTCTTTAGCGTAAGCCAATAGATATTCGTGCTGATTCTTATCTATCAGATCCATCGCATTCAACCCAATTTCATGATCACCGTCAAACTCGACTTCGAGATTGTAATTGAACACGGTGTTATCTTGAACGTCTTTAAACCTGCAATTAAATCCAGCTAAACAGTACTTAAACTCACCAATCCTTTCTTGAGGAATCGCGATATCAACAATAAAATGTAAACGCATAAAATCACCTCCTTATGAATGTTCTCCCACTTGAATTAAGTATAAAGCTAAACACTTAAAATAACCACAATAAAAATAGTCCCCTCTCAACTTGGGACTATTTCGAGTTTAGAAAAAATATGAAAAAGATTTTTTGTTTTCTAATGCTATTTTAGCACATTAGCAATACTAGAGTCAGGATTATAGATTCGATTATCACGATCTTTCTGATATCCTCTACGAGCAAACCAATCATCTAATCTACGGTTGAATAATTCACCTATCATGAACTTGAGACCATTCTCTCTTGTAAACTTCTCAAGTAGTTCAATGAATTTTAGAAACTGACCGTTATGCATTTTACTATTATTAATAGCTAGCAGATTGACCGTCTTCTTGTCTGACAGACAGAAAAGCCCATAAAGACTACCATGCATAAACGTGTAATAATGATCATCACCAAAAATTCGTAGTATTGGATATTCTTGATAAGAGTCCACTAATGATAATACTTTACGAGAATTGATAGTTTTCATTGCTTTTCCTAATCTGTATAACCTATACTTATAATCACATCCTTAATATCGCCTAGCTTTTTAAGCTGCCTCTTTTGCTTCTTCCGAAGTCTATGATGATAAATCTTACGAACTCTCTTATCTCTGCCTTTTCTGCAGTGATAACAAGAGCATCCAGTGTGCATTTTAGCGTTTACCATCGCGTACCTCTTAGGTACTCTTCAATAATTTTCTTGCACCTATCAAGACCCACCCCAAATTCGGCTCTATAACCCCTCGCACGCAGGTTTTCAAGCATTCCTGCTTGTTCTTCAATGTGTTTGTCCCACCAATCTCCTTTTTTGCGAATTTTAGTTTCGCCTTTCAAAAGCTTTTTAGCATCTTTGTCGCGCTTTAATTTGGTGTCATCCCTCTTAATCTCAATATAGAGTCCACCTAATGTTTTAATCTCAACTAAACTATAGTCGCCACCTAATGCTGTCTTTACTTTTACTTCTCTTGGTTCAGCTATAAATAAATCCGGATAACCTCTTTCTGGATGCAATCTCTTATGTTTCGCTGCTTGACCAGGTGTCAATTTAAGATCTGCTGCGATATCAAAGCGATAGATTACATTTGGATATTGTAATTGTAGATATCGAGCGATCTGCTCATAAAGATTATGCTCGGAATTATATTTTGGAAATCGTCTCATTAATCATCTCCATGTTCCATTACATATTCATCTAACACTTCTTGCGGTGCGTCTCTAAAGAACCTACCGATACTTGAAATTGTTGGAAGGAACTTAGTAACCTCATCAGGTTTTAATAGCTCTGAATAATCATACTCAGAGGCATATTCTAACAGTGGGTGCAGAGACTTATTTGTTTATTGTCTTTCATTTCGTTTAGCTCTTTATCAATATTGAACTTCTTCTTTTTGCTTGCCATACGGATTTTTGCCCAGTAGATTTGTTTGTCGCTCTTAGAATGCATGGCAGGTTTATGGGAACTAAGTTTCCCCCAATCTACTGGCACATTAAATTCATTCTTCTTCATTTTACTTCTCCAAAAGTTCAGGATTCTCATGAATTTTATGCCACTCTCGGTGATGTTTAAAGCATAGCCACCTGACTTCTAATGGTTTGTTATAGTCATCGTGGTGAGCTTCAGCTTTTTCCCCACACACCTCACAGGGCTTTCGTTCTATATGCTTGTTTCGTAGGTAATGGCTAAACGTGGAACGAGCTTTTCTGCGTTTAGCTCTTTCGTTCTCTGAATAACCAGTCCCGTATGCAGGCTGTTCTTCTTTTGGCAGTAATTCCTCTCTGTACTTTGCATAGCATTTTATAGAGCAGAAGTGCCTTTTTCTTCGTGCATAGGATGATGGTCTCGTTTCAAACTTAATGCCACAATAATCACATTTCACTATAATTCTCCGCTTGAGAGCTTCTGATATTTTTCTTCTGGTTTCTATACTAGTTGAATGACCTTTTTGAAAACCTTTTATCCCTTTGGGCATATTTCCCCCATACTCGATTCATGAATATTACCGATGACTTCGTAATGATTCGACATATGATTATACAAATCAAATATTTCATCGGTTTTTGTTTTGTCTAATAACCCAATTCGTGGACTGTTAGGATCTTTAACTACAACGAATTTACCGACACATCGTTTGTCGTAGGGGTATCTCATTTTGACTATGTCGTCAACATATATCATCTTACCGTTTTTATCTTTAATACCGGTTGCTTGCTCGATAATAAAATCATCTTGCTCAACCTCTGGAGTTATGACATTACCATAATCCGAGAGCAAAACACCATTCTGAGCGATATAGAAGCTACCTGATATATTAAATGGGTGTTTGTAATCATAGGTTTTTTGTTTTCTACTCCAAACTCTGAACTTTAATTCACACATTATGTTGCACCTCTTCTTCGTCGGTAGAAATTTTTACGTCATGTTTGGCATTATCTATTGGTTGAAAATGCTCTTCATCATTAAAAGAAACTAAAACATGTTCAGTGTATTTACCGATAGTTTGAGTAACACTGCCATAAAAATGATAAAACTCTAGGGTATGATATGCGCCCCTTATTGGAACATTTGCAAAAATTGGTTTTATTTTAGCGTTAATATTTAACTCATTGCAGATATCTTGAACATCTCCAAAAGAAAGTATCTCTTTTAACTCTTTTTTACTGAATTCAATCTTGTGTTCTATTGCGAACCTTAATTCAGCTAGAACTGTTTCTTTGTCTAAAGTTTTGTACTCTTCCATTGTTATAATTCCTCAATTACAAGTGGTCCTGCCTCGTCCATATCGTAATCCTCAACTTCATAATTATCAGCAATTATAGAGGCCCAATCGTTAAAGTATTCACGACGTTCTTCTTCGGACATCTTATCCCATTTTTCTTGCTCAATTTCTAATTCTTTATGACCACTCCTCAAATATCCGTGGACATAATCTAAATCTTGTGTAATTTTTAACATTTTAGTCATTTTACATTTCTCCAAATAGTCAATTAAATCAATATAAGTTACTTCATCACCATTATTGTCATAATATGTATAGTCTCCGTTTTTAACAATTCAAGAATTTGTCCTTTTTCCATCGGAACTGATTTCAAATCTTCTACTGGACCAAAACAAGAGCAATGACCTAAATCGATGATATGCCATTTATTATTACCATCAAGGAATACGGCAACTCCATATCCACGATAAAGTCTTGTCGCATACCAATAGATAAATTCTTTGATATCATACCTAAGTCTTTTGCTTTGAACTTTGACTCTTCCTAAGTCGCAATGATATAAACTATCTTCACCAAGTGATACAATCTTCATTTTCTACTCTCGCTTTTATAAAAGATTTAATCTTTAATAATATTCTTTTTCTAATCGCCCATCTTGCATGTTCTTCTGCTTTTGAGAACTTGTTATAGGCAGATTTTGGTTTTAATATACCTCTTCTGATCACATCTCCCCCATCTCATATTTACGCACGGTTTCCCATTGCGCTTTGTGTTCTTCGAGGGATTTTTCGAGAGATTCTATGTCCTTAAAGTAGATTCCCCCTGGGGCATAATGATAGCTCCAACTGAGATGCCAGCAGTTGTCGATAACGCTATAATTCGTAAAATAGTTCTTTTCCTTTAGCGTAAATTTCCATCCTCCAGCGTCATCTAAGAGTACTTGACGAGCGAGGAGATACTCCATATAGGCTTTGACTTCTTCTTCAGTCTTGAAATAGTTGCCAATTTTATAGTTTACATTATCCCAGTAAGAGCAAGTATCATTATCCACGTCAACCACACCACGACTAATATAATAAGAATTGTCCATCAACTCTGCCCTCCACCTCTTGTATGTTTCATAGACTTCCTCAAACCAGTCTGTGAGAACGTTTGGGAACTTCTCAAGCGTCTTATGATTATAAGCCATAATATCTGACCCTTTAAGTCGAAGGTCATTATTTCTATCTAGATAGAACTCATCACCAGCTTTGAATGTTGGCAAATCTCGTTTGAGCCTATAACGTTTCATTTTTATCTCTCCTTATTTAAAAAATTAATTGCTTCCTCTTTAGTTCCAGTAAAATAATTCTTATTCTTTTTTACTGCCAAAAATAGTAAGACTAAAATAATAAATAGAATATCTATGACTGTTGAACCACTTAATAACTGATGATTAAAATAGAGCAATCCAGCGAACATTGAGAACGTAAAAATATCCTTAAGTATTGAGCTTATGGTCGATTCATGCACAACTATATATTTGACTTGATTATTATTTTTATTATCCATATAATTCTCCTTAATAATTAGCTGGAAACATTTCCGATCCCTTTGACTTTTGTGGTAATGTTACAGACACGTCTAAATCTGTAACACCTTGCTTCATAAGATATCTCTTTGTTTTTAATATCTCGCCAAGATTCTTATGCTGCTTTTCGTGCTTTATGCCATCTAGCCCAACGTAACGAATTATGTAGCTAGTTGGGAGTGGCGGTTTAGTTTGATTTTTCTTCATTTCTCATGTACTCATTTATCTTTTTGTCGCTAATTTGAATAAGAACGTCAAATGGCTTAATTTTGATTACCACTGCTGTAATCTTATTGTCGATTTTATCAATCTTGAACTTTACTTTATTAGCTGGAAGAACTAGTGTCATTTCTTTATTCATAATTATTTTTCTAGATCTACTATCAGGACCTTGACTCAAAAGCAGCTAGGGTGGGTATGAGCTACTCGGATAGGCATAAAGGTACTCAACTTTTTTAATCTATCCTGAAATCTACGACTTGATCCTGATAATAGAGACTATGGCTGCGTCTGTGTTGACATTTAACTGGTTATTACTTAAGGGGGTATTACGCCAGCACCACATGCTTATTTTTTCTTATATTCCTCATTAAGCTTAATTAGCTTAACCATATACCCGTTAAGTTCTGTTTTTAGTAGTGTTAATTTACTCATCTTTCTCCTTGATTAATCGTTTTGTTGATTTCTGCATTCCACCAATCTGGATAATCAATCTGTTTATCTTTGGAAATATTTACGGCTTTTACGTTAAGCTTTTTCTTAATTTCTTCTGTGATGACTTTAATTGTTTTATCTATCCTAAGCACTGGATTTAATGCTTGATAGTTCGATTTAAGTTCATCCAGTGTCTTACAATTCTGTAAACCATCAATAGTACTATCAACTGAGTCCTGATATAGTTCATCTTTATATTTATCTAGCTCACTTACCATGCTTTCAGCTATCGTGCCAGTAGATGAATATCCAAGATTAGATAAGGCTCTGCCTATAGCCATAGTTTCGAGTTTTTCAAAGTCTTTATCATTAGTTATTGTCTTTTGGGCTGTAGCCTCTGCGTCTGCAGTTAAATAGATTAGTTCTTTTGAAACTCCATTGACTAATGATTGAACAAGCTCAGTTTTATCCCTCCATAGGAAAGCCTTAAAGACTGTCTTGTTATTCTCGTTCTTATAGCTTGTTAAGATCTTAGAGTTTGGATGGTTAACCCTAAAAGCCTCTAACCTATCTGTTACTTTTGCATAATCTATACAAATCTTTTTATTTTCGTTTGTTGACTTATCTTTAAAGACTTTTTCAATTTTAGATACTTTGACGGAATTCAGCATTCTTTGCTCCTCAAAACCCTAACTCTTACTACTTTAGATATCCCCAATTGTTTAATTTCGATCCTCATTTTTTTCTCCTTTACTAACTTCAGATGGGTTTGAGGCTCTCATTTTCAACAATAGTATCTACGATAGTAGAAATTTGTTAGGATTTTCTTGCGTATTAAAAATCGAAAAGTGTGAGGAACTACAAAAACTGCCCGTTCTGTCTGAGGGTTGAGAACCCCAAACTCACCTGAAGTTATTTAAGTTAATTTAATTTAATTTAATTTAATATTCCAAGTTTTTAAGATTCTAAAACTAGGCGTGCCATAGTTGTTTTTTGTTCTATGGAGAGTTAAGAGTGATTTTTAACTATTAGCTCCCCAATAAAAAGAAAAACTCTCCTGAATGGAGAGCTTAAAAGAATAGATACAAAAATAGACTCCGTTCAGGAAGTCTTATCTTTGGTGGAGCATAAGGGACTTAAACCCTTGACCTCATCAATGCGAATGATGCGCTCTATCAGCTGAGCTAATGCCCCACTTGTTTCTAGTATACTATATTTTAATTTTCGCGGATAGCTTTGATGATTTTTCTGAGAGTTGGTTTGGTGCCATACATCAAAACGCCAACGCGATAAATCTTAGCGGCGATATAACCAATGAGAATTGTTGCGAAAATTAGAAAGACGACAGAGAGTAATATTTCTAATCCTGGAACTTCACTCATGGCAATACGGGTAAACATGGCCATTGGCGACGTGAGTGGGAAGAGTGAAAGGAATTTCATAAACGCTGAATTGACTTCGCCACTACTCATGGCGCTGGTCGATGCTACAAAACCAATAACAAAGACGATTTGAATAAGCATTAGAGCTGATGAGAGATCTTCAATTTTTGAAACAGTGGAAGCCATAGCTCCAAAGAGAAAGGAGTAAACAAGAAAACCGAGCAAGAAGAAGATCAGAAGATAGCCAACTAAGGAAGCTGGAAAATTGAAGAGTGTGGTTATTATGGCATTATTTTCAAAGTAGGGTTTGTTGACGCCGTAAGAGATAAAGGCAGAGCCAAAAATTGCAGCGATCTGTATTATGCCAGCAACGCTAGAGGCTATGATTTTACCAAACATGAGAGCGACTGGGCTGGCGCTAGTGATTAAAACTTCCATAGCGCGAGAGGTTTTTTCGGTGACAACGCTCATAGCAACCTTTTGTCCAAATATAATGATGACCATATATAGAACAAAAACCATGACGTAGGCGTACCAAAAGTTCTTTGATCCATCTTCGCTGATACTTTCGATAGTGTGAGTAATATTGGGATTTTGGACTTCAGTAATTTGAGTGTCGGAAAGGCCGTGCTTTTTAAGATAAAGATTGGAGTAGATTGTTTTTAAGAGAGTATCCATAGTTTGAAGGTTTGGATCTTGTAATATAGAGACGTTCGTGAGGTAAGTGTAGGATTTAAGATCAGATGACAGGATAAAGGCAAAATTAACTGATTGATCTTTGATTTTTGACTTAATTTGCTCAATTGAATCGTTTGTAATTTTAACATTAGCTTGTGGAAAACTTGTAACGATAGTCGGAAGAACTTTGTTGATCTCTGAACTATTAGATTTGATAAGTACTTCGGTTTTTTTCGTTTCTGAAGAATCGGCGTTTTGTGATTTTTTAATAACTTCACCGATGCGTGGAGCAAAAAGCAAGCCAGAAACTGCTAAAACGAGGACGATGGTTGTAATAACGAAGACTTTGTTTTTGAAATATTGAGCAAGCTCATGCTTAAAAATTGTAAAAAATTGTTTCATATTAGATCTTCTCTTCCTCTTTTAACTTTTCAATTTCAGCGATTTCTTTTTCGTCTCCAGCGTATTCGACAAAAATATCATTTAGAGTTGGCTCCAGGATACCAATGCTGTCAATATCATATTTTCCGATAAGTTTTTGCATAGTTTTTTGCTTTTGTTCGGCTGTTTTCATCTTAAAGATTAAATTTGAGCTACTGATTATCTCACTCTCTGAGTTGTAATCGGCTTTGATTTTCTTTACTTCTCTGGATTCGATCTTTAATTTATCACGTTCGTAACTTTGTTTAATCTGCTTAATATTACCAGAAATCATAATTTCGCCGTTTTTCATAATCAAAATGTCATCACAAAATTCTTCGATGTAGTTCATTTGGTGACTGGAGAAGATGACAACTTTATTTTGTTTGACTTGCTCTTTTACGACGCTCTCGAGGAGTTTGGCGTTGACTGGATCAAGTCCAGAAAATGGCTCGTCAAAAACTACTATGTCTGGATCGTGTGCAATACTGGAAATTAATTGGATTTTTTGTTGATTACCTTTTGATAAGGTATCTAGTTGCTTATTTTTGTATTCTGACATATTGAGAAAGTCAAGCCAATAATTAATAGATTTTTCGGCATCTTTTTTATTCATACCTTTGAGGTTGGCGAGATAAACAAGCTGATCAAAGATTTTTTCTTTTGGATATAAACCGCGCTCTTCGGGAAGATAGCCGAAGCTTACGGATTTGTAATCAAGTGGTTTACCATCAAGAAGAATTTCGCCACTAGTTGCCTTAAAAACATTCATAAGAATGCGAATGGTTGTGGTCTTGCCTGCACCATTACGACCAAGTAGGCCAAAGGCACGACCACTTTTTGCAGTGAAACTGATATTATTTAAGACTGTCTTTTTACCAAAAACTTTCTTGATGTTTTTGAATTCTAGTTTCATAGATTCCTTTTACTGAACGCGGTGTTAATTTTAAATATTAAATAGAGAAATTGAGTGATTCTAGTCTTTGCGTTTTACATAGCTACCTCTCTAGTCCAGGAACATTAAACTGTTTTGAGAGGGTGATCACTTCTTGATGAATCTTTTTTAATTCTTGTTTAATTTCTGGATTGGTTAAGTTATCTTCGGAACCGGCCTTTAAACAAAGATCCATGACTTGTTTCATCCAATTTGCGATTTGTTTCATTTCAGGCTCTTTCATACCACGGGTAGTGATTGCTGGGGTGCCAAGCCTAACACCGGAAGGACGGAAAGCACCACCTTTGTCGCCGGGGACGGCATTAGCATTGAGGGTGAGGCCAACAAGATCGAGAGCTCGTTCATAAAACTTACCGTCAATATCGAAACTCTTTTTGACATTGATTAAGATGAGATGATTGTCAGTACCCCCGCCCTGCAGGGTAAAGCCTAAATTAGTGAGGTTATTAGCTAGAGCTTTAGCATTTAGTATAATTTGTTTTGCATAGTTTTGAAAACTTGGCTGGAGAGCTTCAAGAAACGAGATGGCTTTAGCGGCGATAATGTGTTCTAACGGACCACCTTGGGTGCCTGGAAAAACCGCACGATCGATGAGGATAGGAATATTCTCAAGCGTATGCTCGGGTTTTTTGAGCGGAGAGGCAACATTACCATTTGAAAGGATAAGTCCACCACGTGGGCCACGTAAAGTTTTGTGTGTTGTAGTAGTCATAACGTGAAAACCATAATCAAGAGGATTAGGGTGAACGCCGCCAGCGATGAGGCCGGCAACATGAGCCATATCAGCCATAAGAAGGGCGCCGATTTTTTGACCAATTTTGGCGATGCGTTCAAAATCAGGGATTTTCATAAAGGCAGAATAGCCAATAAGAATAATTTTTGGTTGTTCCGCTTCGGCTAAGCGTTCAATTTCTTTGTAGTCAAGATCGCCGTCTTCGGTGGTACCATAGGAGATAAAATTATAAATTTTTGCAGATCTGGTGACTGGAGATCCGTGTGTTAAATGACCGCCATGACCAAGATTCATAGCGAGGATTTTGTCACCTGGTTGACACCAGGCAAAATAGACAGCTTCGTTAGCATTGGCGCCAGAATGAGGTTGCACATTGGCGTGATCAGCATGAAAAAGTTTCATGGCGCGCTCGATTGCGAGGCGCTCGATACGGTCAATATTGGTTTGACCGCCATAATATCGATAGTTCGGAAGAAGCTGTTTAGAAATTTGATCTTCATTCCAATTAAAGTTGGTCTTATGATCACGATTTTTAGCGTCTTCCTCTTGCCAGTTTAAACCTTCAAAAGATGGATATCCTTCAGAATATTTATTGGTAAGGATAGAGCCCATGGCTTTTAGGACGTTACTTGAGACATAGTTTTCACTAGGAATTAGCTCTAGTCCTTCGGTTTGACGAGTCTCTTCTTGTTTAATAAGGTCGAAGATTGGATCTTGTAATGTATGATGTAAATTTGTTGACATAACTTTATTCTTTTTAAGTTGATTAGATTTTTTGATATAAGTTATGAGTGTAATTTAGATCATGATCGCCTTCCTTTGTCTTGATTATATCACTATTCTGGCCAAGTTTAGTAATGCTATATTTGCTCTTGTCAAATTCTGGAAAAAATACATCCGCCTCAGGATCCTCTCCGTCTACCTCAGTGAGATATATTTTGTCACAGTAGGGTAAAAATTGTTGATAGATGGAGCCGCCACCAATAATGAAATACTCTTGTTTATCTTTTTGGTGATCTTCGATAAATTTATTGAGATTATGCAGGACGATTACCTCTTTTGGAAAAGTGGGCTCTTCGTCTGGTGATAAAACAAAATGTTTTCGTCCTTGGAGTAGTTTTGGAAGGCTTAAAAAGGTGGTACGTCCCATGACAACCGGAAAACCCATCGTGGTTTGTTTAAAAAATTTTAAATCTCCAGGGATATTAAATACTAGCCCGCCTTTTTTACCTAATTCACGATTTTTACCGATTGCTGCAATAATACTAAAACTCATCAACTCTCCTTTATTAAAATTAGTTAGAATATTTATTCCGTGACTGGCATGACGATGCGACCTTGGTGCTTGTAGCCGATTAGTTGAATATCTTTCAGTTCTTTTGAATTGTCGAATTTAAAGAAGTCGTTGATTTCGGGATTAATGTAAAGTGATGGGGCCTTGAAAAGCTCGCCATCTTTCTGGATTTTCTCATCTCGGCGACGAAGTTGTTCTTCTATGCCAGGAATTTGGTTTTCATAGATATGAGCGTCATTAATAACATAAGTCATCAGACCGGGTTTTAATCCACAGACTTTGGCGATCAGATGGCAGAGTACGGCATATTGTGTGACATTAAAGGGCATACCGAGAGGTACGTCATTTGACCTGACGGTAACAATAAGATTTAGTTTTTGATTACCATCTGAGACGCTCCATTGTGTATTCCAAACACAAGAAGGGAGAGCAGCGGTTTTTATCCATTCATTTTGCCAGAGTGACATAATCATGCGACGGTTAGTAGGATCGTGTTTAATGGTTTCGATGAGGCCTTGAGTTAGCTGATAGCGGTTGACGATCCAACCGTAAGCAGTACCTATGGTATGAGCAAATTCTTTGCCAAAATATTTTCCTTGGTAATTGCCTTGTTCATCGATTTCCCATTGATCCCAAATTTTAACGCCGCGCTCCTGTAGCCATCTTATATCATTGCTTTGAGCCTGGTAAAACCAGAGCATTTCAAGAACAGCTGATTTAAAAGCAACAAACTTGGTAGTGAGGATGGGAAACTCTTCGGAAAGATCAAATTGTAGAATCTGATGAGGTAGACGGATGGTGGTGGTGGGGGTAATAGTTTGAGCTAGATGATTTGGGAAATTGGACTGAATATTCGGATTGGTTTTTTGATTAAGAATTTTAGGGTTGGTAGTAACACGTTCACCAGTTTCTAGAATTTTTTGACATAATTCTAGATATTGTTCATCAAACTTACTCATAGACCTAGACCTCCATTTTTAGATAGTATAGCATTCACCAAAAAAATAAAAAAGCCCCAGCGAAGCTGAGGCTAAAGAAGTTTTATAACTATTTTCCCCATCCAAGTCGATGGAGCTCTAAACTTTTTTTATCCCAATTGTCAAACCAATGTCCGCGAATATCAAAGACTGCTGCTTTTAATATCTCACGGAAAAATGGATAAAAATAGCAGTTGTGTTCGTTAGCAACAAAGCTGGCTGTAAAAATTGCTACCAGCGAACTTTCCTGCATAATTTCGGCATATTTTTTCTCATTTTCGGAGATTTTTGGGTTACTCTGGCTATAGAGGTTTCCTTTATATCCGTAAGATTCGTAGATGAGACCGCGCAGGATAGCATCCAGTTTATCGGTGAGTTTACAGATGTCTCGAAATCTTCTATCTTTTTCTGTAAGTTTTGTGGGATCCTGATTATAGATCTTAAAATCACGCAAAATTTTTTTACAGATTTTTGAATCTCTGTATTTTAGTCTCTCCTTTAAGCATTCGTATTCGGACTGATCGGCTTCTTCTTTATTGCGAAATTGATTGTCCGGAATGTCTCCGTGTTCAGTCTCACCCAAATCATGATACTGCATAAATCTCTTAGCGCGTTTAATGAGCTTTTTTTCGATAAAACTACCGCATTTTTCTCCTACTAATTCAAGAAGATTTATTGTGCTAAAGCTATGTTCTGCAACAGATTCCGGGCGACGATTGACGTCATCGTAAACATCATAAACAACGCCGTAATTAATATTGCCGATTCGAAGGAAGCCATCTTCTCTTCTCATTGCCTGGTAGCTCTTCCAGACTCCATAGGCCAACTTTTTTAAGTAGGTTTGTGGTTCATTGTTTTGATGAGCTAATTGGTGTGTGTTTTTTTCCAAATTACTCTTGTCTGACTGCGAAACGCTTTCAGCATCCATTGGACGGCCAAAAATTTTGTCGTCATTATTTAAATCGATAAAATAGTACATAAAATACCTCCTATTAAGGTGCTTTGAACATGGAAAATATTTTTCAAGTTATAACTTGTAATTTTCCGACTACAATATGTTGTATATTATAAAACCGATTACTTGTTTTGACAACTATAAGAGTATTAAAATCCTAGGTAGACTAGTATTGGTTGTGCTTGCATAAACTGCATTTTGGTATTAGGATATCTACTAACTTATTGTACATTAAAAGGAGGTTTGATCTATGGAAAAGAAAATTGTGTTACCTGAAGATGAAACTGTGAAGACTATTAGCACTTTTTTGAGAGGGTTTGCAAGTACAGGCTCTCATGTGCAGACTTTAACGGCGCTTGGATATGCAAGACGTAAACACGCGGGGCAGTTTAGGAAGACCGGTGAGCCGTTTATCTTACATCCGCTAAAGGCTGCAACCTTTGCGATCTCGAATGGGATTACGGATGACATTCTACTGGCGGCAATTATCTTACATGATGTACCAGAAGATACGATGACGCCAGTGCAGACATTGCCGTGCAATGATGAGGTAAAACATGCCGTGGAGTTAATGACTTTTCGGCGTTGTGATGGCGAGTCAAAGTTGGTAGCTAAACGGAGATATTATAATGGCTTGATTGACAGCAAATATGCCTTACTATGTAAGGGGTATGACAGAATGAATAATATCTGGACACTTTGTGACCTGTCTCGGGAATCAATTATCAAAAATGTCTTTGAGACGCATTTTTTTCTGATGCCATTGCTGAAAAATGCAAAGGAGTTGTGGCCGGAGTTTGCTAACCAGATTAGTGGGTTAAGGGATATCTTCCGTGGAGCAATTCATTTTTACTCCAAGGCATATCAATTTAAGATCCCTGATCAGGAACCTAACGACGATGAGTGGTCGAAGATTCTTGGAGAATGAGGGAGACGCGGAAAGTCTCCCCTTTTTAATGATAATATTTGAGTATATTATGTTATAATAGCAGTATCGGGGTATTAGCTCAGCTGATTAGAGCGCTTCGCTGGCAGCGAAGAGGTCAGGAGTTTGAATCTCCTATACTCCACCAAATTGTATTTGAAACTCACCTTAGTTGTGAGTTTTTGTTTTGCTAAGATAAATATTTTGTAAAGTATAAAATTAGAATAATTACTCGTGTTGTTTCATCTTAAAAACAAAAAGTTTTGAGAAAACATAATTCAGTATTACGGTGACAATATTACAAAGTAATTTCCAGATTATTTTATCTTGATGTAAAAAATCGACCATAAACCACATAATTAAAACCTCAGAGAGGAGGGTGACGAGACGAGCAATAAGGAAGTTGATAATTTCTTTTGTGGTCTCTTTTTTGGTTTTGTTGGTGCTTTTAAAAACCCAGATTTTATTGGTAATAAAAGCAAAGGCTACGGCAATAAACCAAGAAATTACAGTGGCTGGGATAGTTTCAATGTTAGTAAATTTGGAAATCAGCCAAAAAGATACTAAATTAATGAGGGTTGTAAGAATACCAAAGAAAAGATAGGCGATCAGGTGTTCATATTTTTTAAGAAAGCTTTTGAAATTTTTTATTGAAGTAAAAGCATTTAATAAGTCATTGAACATAAGTTGATTATATCATTAGATAAAAAATACCCCAAGCGGAGTATTTTTTATCCATATTGCGTCCAGAATTAACGCTTGGAGAATTGTTCGCGTTTCCTTGCCGAGCGAAGACCGTATTTTTTGCGTTCTTTTTCGCGTGGATCGCGCTTGATTAGGCCAGCTTTTTTAAGTACTGGGCGTAGATCAGGAAATTCTAAAGTGAGAGCCTTAGAAATAGCTAATTTAATAGCATCAACCTGACCAGCGAGACCACCGCCCGAGACAAGAATGGTGATATCAAACTCTTTTTGTTTGCCGGCTATGGCTAATGGATCAGTAACTTCGGCAAGTAATGATTTATTGCCAGAAAGATAGTCAAGAGCAACTTTGTTATTGATGGTGACTTCACCTTTACCTTTGTATAGACGTGCGCGTGCAGTTGCGGCTTTGCGACGACCAAGACCGTAGGAATATTTGGTTGTAGCCATTATTTGATCTCCTTTGGATTTTGAGCAGCATGAGTATGCTCAGCGCCATTAAAGACGCGAAGACGAGCTAAGCGATCTGCTGCAAGCTTATTTTTTGGTATCATGCCTTTAACAGCTTCTTTTAGAACGTAGGAAGGATCTTTTTCAATAACCTCTTCAAGCCTTAGCTCTTTTAGTCCACCTGGAAAACCACTGTGGCGGTAATATTTTTTATCAATCATTTTGTTGCCAGTAACTTGAATATTCTTAGCGTTAATGACGATAACGTAATCACCATTATCAATATGTGGTGTGTAGGTAACTTTTGATTTACCCATAAGTTTATCAGCGATAACGACGGCTAGCTTACCAAGTGGAAGTGTACTGGCATCAATGATAAACCACTCGCGTTTAATTTCTGCGGTTTTTTGGCTAAAAGTTTTCATTACTTAGCCTCCTTTTTGAGATCGAGATTGATGGGATCAACAAAAGAGATAGTTGCCATTTCGGCGTGATCACCTTTTCTAAAACCAGTGCGTTCGATTCTTAAATAACCTGAATTACGCTTGATCTGAGGAGCGATTACGTCCATTAAGAGATCTGCGGCTTCGAGATTGTCGAGGCGGGAGATAAGGAGACGACGATTTGCGAGGCCACCTTTCTTAGCGATAGTAACTAGCTTCTCGGTGCCACGACGCATTTCTTTAGCGCGGGCAAGCGTAACGGTAATTGTTTGATATTTGATCAGAGAACACATCAGCCCACGTAGTAGAGCCCTTCTCTGGTCGGTTTCACGGCCGAATTTACGACCTTTGTATCCGTGGCGGTGCATTTAAATATTTAACTCCGTTAACTTTTGTTTAACTTCGTCAAGCGCTTTTTGTCCAAAACCCTTTAGTTCTTTGAGATCGGTGTCCGATAAAACCACGAGATCGCGAATGGTACGGATTTCGTTATTAACAAGTGCGTTGGCGGTGCGGGCGGAAAGTCCGAGCTCTTCAATTGGGAGCATAAGACCTGCATCTTCCGCTTCTTCTTTTGAACCTGGAGCAGGTGCTGATTCAACAACGGTGCTTCCAGCAAAAGCTTTATATTGATTAAGTAGAATGGCTGCGGCTTCCTCGAAAGCTTCTCTTGGGGTGATGGTACCATCGGTTTCAATAGTAAGAGTTAATTGGTCCAAGTTTGTGTCCTGTCCAACACGAGTCTTATCTACATCAAAACGAACACGTAAAACTGGAGTGAAGACAGCATCAAGTGCGATCATGTCGCTATGAATACGTTCTTCGCTAGCAGCTTCGATTGGAAGATAACCACGTCCTGACTCAACGATGAAATGCATTTTAAGTGTGTAGTTTGGATCGTCGATATGGCAGATAACCTGATTTGGGTTAGCGATTTCGACGTCACCGGTGAGTTTGATGTCACCAGCGATAACACGCGCATCACCATCTTTTTCAGTTTGATTACTACCCTTAACTTCAAGACTAAGTTCAACTGGAGCGTCAGTGTGACACTTAAAGCGAATATTTTTGAGGTTTAGCATGATGTCGATAACATCTTCACGCACACCCTCAATGGCAGTAAACTCGTGAGTGGTACCTTCAATACTGAAAGAGGTGATGGCAGCACCCTTAATGCTTGAGAGTAGAACACGGCGTAGCGAATTTCCTAAAGTGTGACCATAACCATGATAAAGCGGTTTGATAACAAATGAGGCGCTAGTGGCAGACAATTCGTTGACTTCTGCAAGATTTGCTTCGTGAATTACTTTTGTTGTCATTGTTCTCCTTAGCGTGAGTAATACTCAACGATTAATTGTTCATTAATTCCGGCTTCTACTTCTTCGCGTTTTGGCGTACCGGTGATTTCAATCCTCATTTTTTTAGCATCGGCTTTTAGCCAACTGAGCGGCTGGACGCCAGATGCAGCAACAGTATTCTCAAGGTTTTTGAAGTATTCTGACTTAGCTGATTTTGTACGAACTTCTAAGACGTCTCCGGCTTTAAGGCGAATTGATGGAATATCAATGCGGCGACCGTTAAGTAAGAAGTGGCCGTGAGAAACGAGCTGACGTGCTTGACGACGAGTGGTCGCAAAGCCTGCGCGAAAGACAACGTTATCTGCGCGACGCTCGAGGAACTCAAGAAGATTTTGACCGGAAAGACCTTCAGTTTTCAAAGCCTCTTTCATGAGTTTAGCAAATTGTTTTTCAAGTAGACCATAGAGACGGCGAACTTTTTGCTTTTCACGTAACTGAGTAAGGTAGAGGCTACCTCCACGGATACGCATGTCACTATGTTGACCTGGAATACCAGATTTTCTTGCCATAATTTTATGGGCTTTTGGTGCGAGGGCAAAACCTTCGCGACGACTTTGTTTGACGATTGGAGATTTATCTCGTGCCATTACGGTTTCCTCTCTCCCTTTGGACGAACACCACCATGAGCGATAGGTGTTTGGTCGGTTATACTATCGATTTTAATGCCAAGGCCGGAGAAAGCACGGATTGCGCTATCGCGACCAAGCCCAATACCTTTGACGTAAACATCAACTGAATTGAGTCCATGATCTTTTTTGGCAATTTCACCAGCTTTTTCGGCAGCGATTTGGGCTGCATAGGCAGTGCCCTTCTTAGAGCCACGGAAGCCATTAGCTCCAGCGGATGACTGAGAGAGGACTTGGCCCTTTTTATCGGAAACGCTAATAATAGTGTTGTTGAAGGTAGCTTTAATATGTACTTGACCGGAAGTCACGACACGTTTACCTTTTTTACCTTTAACTTTGGTAGCTTTGACTTCAGCTACTTCAGCTTGTTTTGCTTCTTCTGTCATTTTAATTACCTCTAAGTCTTACTTGCTGCTTTTGGTTGTGTTCCACCGACCGCGATCGCCTTACCCTTACGAGTACGTGCATTCGTTCGAGTACGCTGGCCGTTGACTGGAAGTCCAGCCTTGTGGCGGACACCTTTGTAAGAATTGATGTCCTTGATTCGTTTAATATTGTTTGTAACGAGGCGACGCAGATCACCTTCGACCTGATATTTACTAGAAATAATGTCGTTGATTTTCTGTTCTTCAGCCTCGGTGAGATCTTTCACCCGAGTGGTAGGCTCTATTTTAGCCTCCGCAAGGATGGCTTTTGAGGTTGTGCGTCCGATACCGAAAACGTAAGTTAGAGCAATCCAAACTTGTTTTTCGGAAGGGATGACAACACTAGCAATTCTTGCCATTCTTAACCCTGCCTTTGCTTATTCTTAGGTTTTTTCTTATTGATAACACGAAGAACACCTTTGCGGCGTACATAAATGTCATCAGGGGAGATTTTCTTTACACTTGCACGTACTTTCATTGTGTGTAAAAATCCTTTCCTTATTTAAACTATTCTTAGGTATTCCTCTAGTTTCACTAGCGGAAAGTGACTATGAGTTTCGCCAAGATAGCGGTTGATATTATTTGAGGCGGAAGCTGATACGCCCCTTAGTAAGATCGTAAGGGGTAAGTTCGACTTCAACCTTGTCACCTGGCACAAGACGGATAAAGTTTTTGCGCATTTTTCCGCTCATGTGCGCAATAATAATATGGCCATTCTCAAGTTCCACTCGAAATTGAGTGTTTGGTAATGCATCAACGATGGTGCCACCGAGTTTGATTACTTCCTTTTGACTAACCATAAATTACTCGTTAATTATAACAAAAGATAGTTAAAATGTAAATGTTGGTTTTTGCATTGACCAGTAGACTTTGATTAATCGTTTGAAGCTTGTGATTAAATAGTGATTTTTTCCATTTCGTTTATAACTTTGTCTCGGTAAATAAGATCTTCTCGTTTTTTGAATCCAAGTTTTTCCCAAAAAAGGTTACCGAGATTATTATTGGAGAAGACAACCAAGGCGACTTTATTAATGCCTTCGTTTTTTAAGGCAGTCAGTGACGATGTTACGAGTTTTTGCCCGACTCCTTTCTTTCTAAATTTTTCGGAAACTGCAGTGTGATAAATATAGCCTCGTCTTCCATCATGTCCCGAAATAATCGTTCCAATAATTTCATTATGCGAAATAGCTACAAAACATGTATTTGGGTTGCGTTGCAAGAAGATATTAATCCCAGTTTTTGTATCATCTAAATTATTTAAACTCATTCCTTTGGTTAAAGTCCAGAGCTTATGGATATCATCATAATCCTCGATTAACATTGGCCTTATGTAAATATCATCCATATTCCACTTTGCTCCATTATATTCGAACTGCTCTTAAGAATTGGCGTGAGAGATAGGTTCTTTGTAGATTGGACCACTCTCCTGTGCAGGTAATAATACTGATCGATTCTACGCCGTCAACTGGAGAGACTTGCATACTGTGCATTTTTTGATTAGCCTCTTTAAGAGTGTATGTGTTATTATCGTAGACTTGATAGGTATATTTTGTGCCATCACCCATCTCAATTTCTATACGATCACCTTTTTCAAGAAGGACAAGATTTTTAAAGACGCCTTGCATGGTTGGGCCGCCGTTGTGTCCATCGAGGATGGTGGTGCCAGTTTTGCCAGGTATGCTTGACTCCGTATACCATCCAACGTCAAAAATACTAATAGGTACAGCAATGGCACCAGAGCTGGTTTCTTTAACAGGGAGAATCCTGGCATTATGTATGCCTATTTTTTCAATATTCAAAAAACGTGGTTGATCTGTGGCAACTATATAGCTTTGTTTTTGATCGTCAGTGATGATTGTCTCATCTACGTTGGCACTATCGGCTGAAACGTCGCCAGTGGTGCGTGGCTCGATGCGCTCTTTGCCCTCTTGGCTTTTATAGTAATGGCTTTCCCAAAAAGCGAGTCTCGCTATGATACCTGCTAGACAGATCAGAAAGATTATCTTAATGATTGTACTTATACGAGGTTTTGTATTCGGAGTTGACAATGCCATATTTCCACCCTTTATGTTTTATTTAAAATCGTCATAAGTGACCATGAGTGCGCGAGAATCGACTTGTCTAAGATTTTCTAGTGCTACAGTAACTACGATGAGTAGTCCAGTTCCTGAAAGTGAAAGGCCCATAGGTGATCCGGTGATAATAATAAAGATATAGTCGGTAATAAATGGAAGCATGGCAATAAGACCAAGTGAAATTGACCCGAAAAGATTTAGCCTATTCACGACATTATCAAGATACTTGGCGGTAGTTTTGCCTGGTCTAACTCCTTCAATAAAGCCGCCTTGTTTTTGTAAATTATCAGCAATTTCATTGGTATTGAAGATAATAGATGTGTAGAAGTAAGTAAAGAGTACGACCAAAATAAAATAAAGTGTTGGATAAATAAACCATTGTGGTGTAATACCTTTTGGATAGAGCCTGGAAAAGTTTTGTGCATTTGGTGCAGTAAAGAGAGTGGTAAGTGTAGTACCAAAACTGTTATTGTGGTCGATAGTAGTAAATAGTTGTCCTACGAGTGAAGGAAGAGAAAGAAAAGCCGTTGCGAAAATGACAGGAACAACGCCAGCAGCAATTAATTTGATTGGTAAAATAGATTTAATGCCGCCATAAGAACTGTTCCCATGAATACGTTTTGCATAATTAACAGTAATTATGCGTTGAGCCTCGTTAAGTTTTACGAGCCAATAGAGGACAACAACGATAGCGAGTCCCATAACGATCAGGGTCCAAAAGACGGTCGGATTAACTGGGAGATTGAGCCACCCAAAAAGACTAAGTGTACCATATTTTGTTTCAAACAAGCTACGAGAAAGAGAGGCGGTAGTGGTCGGGAATTGCGAAATAATACTGGCGAAAATTATCATTGAGATACCATTACCAACACCCTGTTCTGTGATTAATTCTCCGAGCCACATAAGGATGATAGATCCGGCGGTCATTGTGGTGATTGAGAGAATCCAGTCACGGGTACTTGGCACAAAGGAGACAGTATTTGTGGCGGCGACCGATTGATAAAGAATGTAAATATAAGCGACAGACTGGACAATAGCGAGAGGTACAGTTAGCATACGAGTCCATTGATTGATTTTGCGACGTCCGGTCTCGCCGTCTTCAGATAGCTCTTCGAGGCTTGGAATTGCTTTGGTAAGAAGTTGGAAGATGATGGAGGCTGTAATGTATGGCGAAAGACCAACTAGAATAATCGAAAAAGAAGCGAGTCCACCGCCAGAAATAAGGTTTAGGAATCCAGAAAAATCAGATTTTGAAATAAGATTGGAAACAGCATCCTTAAAGGTCTTAGCATCTCCCATTGGAACTGGAATATGAGCGAGTAAACGGTATGCAACAATTATACCAAATACGATGCAGATACGTTTTAACATGTCTTTATTTTTTAGGGATTTGAATATTGTCTTGAAATGCATTAGGACCTCTCTTGTATTTACCTATATATAGTATCATAAAGTAAACAAAAAATAACCCCATGTAGAGGTTATTTTTTGTTTTGAATCTATTCTGAAATATTATTTTCAGCTTTTGGTCGTGCTGGGACTTTGGTTTTTGTAAAGTTGCCACCAGCTTTCTTGATCATATCGATTGCGGTTTTGCTTGCAAATTGAGTTTTAAGATCAATTTTCGCTTCCAACTCACCACGAGTAATTATCTTAACTTTAACATATGGATTGGTGATGAGATTTGCTTCTGCAAGAATAAAGTTGTCAATAATACCAGTCAAACCATTAAGGTTGTCGGTATAGACAAGCTCAGCCTTCTTGTGAAGTGACTTAAAACCTTTAAGTTTTGGAATAGCTTGCATGAGCGCGCGTTGACCACCCATAAAGGTTGCAGACATCTTACGATGACCAGTACGAGCTTTCTGTCCCTTAGTGCCACGGCCAGCAGTTTTACCTCGCCCAGCAGCAATGCCACGACCAGCGCGAGTTGGACGAGTATTTCGCTCAACGATTAAATCATTGTACTTCATTATTTATTCTCCTTTTTGGAGGCTTTATTTTTTTCGATAGTAGTATTCCATTTTGCACGAGGAACTTGCTGTCTGAGACCTTCAATAACAGCGTAAGCAATGTTTACTTTGTTAGTAGAACCGAGTGATTTTGAGATCAGATTCTTAACACCTGTTAAGCCGATAATAGAACGTACGATACCGCCAGCGATAATTCCAGTACCAGGAGCTGCAGGTTTCATTAAAACGCGTGCACCAGTGGTTTTGGTTTCAACTTCGTGACAAATGGTCTCTTCGTCCATATTAAAAGCGATCATGTTTTTCTTGGCAACACGTACGGCTTTCTGGACAGCAGTAGTGACATCACCGCCTTTAGCTACACCAACACCAACTTTATTTTTCTTATTGCCAACGGCAACAAGTGCCTTAAAGCGCATACGACGGCCACCTTTTACAGTGCGGGAGACACGATCGATATTGATAGTGATCTCATCAAATTCTTTTGGTGTATTATCGGCCTTTACACGATCACGACGTGTATTTTTTCGTATTGGTCGACCAGACATATCACGAGTCTGCTTAGTAGCGGCGATTTCGTCGGTCATTTTGAGAGTACCAGACTTGTTAATAACTTTTGGTTGCTTTGGAGCAGTTGTATTTGTGTCGGACATATTAGAACTCCAATCCTTCCTTACGGGCTGCGTCGGCGAGTGAAGACATACGTCCTGCGTATAACCTTGAACCTCGGTCGAAAACAACCTTGCTGATATTTGCTTTTTTAGCTAACTTGGCAATTTCAGTACCAATTTTAGCTGCTTTTTCGGACATTGTGCCAGTCATTTTTTTACCAACGGTAGTGGCGTAGGCAAGGGTAGTCTGGGTGTCGTCATTAATAATTTGAGCAGTAACATTTAAGTTGCTAATGTGTACAGCGAGGCGAGGACGCTCATTGGTACCGTGAATTTTAGCACGGGTTCGATTTGCTCGAAAAACCTTATTCATTATTTCTTTCCTGCCTTTCCTGCTTTGCGAAGAATAACCTCATCAGCATACTTAATACCTTTACCTTTGTATGGTTCTGGTTTCTTGAAGGCGCGAATTTCTGCGGCTGTTTGACCAACTTTTTGTTTGTCAATGCCGGAGACAATAATCTCCATCTTATTAGTTTTAAGCTCTACGCCATCTGGGGCAGAGTATTTAACTGGATGAGAGAAACCAAGGGACATTTCAATTTCCTTTGGTCCGCCTGATAGACGAAAGCCAACACCAGTAATTTCAAGCTTCTTCTCGAAGCCTTGAGTGACGCCAATGACAGCGTTGTTTAGAAGTGCACGTTGTAGACCGTGCCAAGAGCGAGATTTTGGTTCATCATCTTTGCGAGTAATGACGGCTTTCCCATCCTCAATCTTAGTTACAACGTTTTTCTGAACAGGAACCTCGAGTGAACCTTTAGGTCCAGCGACAGTGATAGTCTGTTCGCCGACCGTGATTGTCACTCCTGCAGGAATCTGTACAGGTTGTTTTCCGATACGACTCATATCTTCCTTTCAATTAATATTATCTTCGCGATAATATCATATTTTGAATTTTTAAGCAACCTTTTACCTCTGTATTTAGCTTATTTTATAGTAATGGGTTAGGTGTCAAATAAGTAATCAATGTTTTGAAACAATTTAGGTTAAAAAATAGAGCCGTGTGGGCTCTATTTTTATTGTTAGTTTAATTACCAAACTTTGACGAGGATTTCACCACCGAGACGAGCTTTTTTGGCTTCGTCGCCAGTCATGACCCCTTTGGAAGTCGAGATGAGGATAATACCACGACCTGACTTGACTTTTGGTAATTCATTAACTCCAGCATAAACACGACGACCCGGTTTGGAAACCTTGGTAATCTCGTTGATACGTGGGGCTTCATTGTTTTCGTTGATGACTACGTGAATGGAGTTACGTGGAATAGCTTCAATAACATTGTAGTCTGCGATAAAATTGGTGCGCTTAAGACCTTCAAGAACGGCAAGCTTGAGCCTGGAAGCTGGAACGCTGATTTCATTTTTGTTAACCATAATAGCGTTACGGATGCGGGTGATAAGGTCTGCGATCTGATCTGTTGATTGTAATGACATAACTTACTCCTTTCCTTACCAACTACTCTTAGTTACACCTGGAATCTCACCCTTACTAGCTTTTTCGCGGAAGCTAATACGACTTAATCCGAAGCGACGCATATAACCGCGTGGACGACCGTCAAGCAAATCACGGTTTTTAAGTCGAGTTGGGCTTGAATTCTTAGGTAATTTTTGAAGACCTTCTAGATCGCCAGCTGCTTTCAGTTCAGCGCGTTTGGCTTTGTATTTGTCAAACATTTTCTGGCGTTTGAGGTCACGAAGGACTGCTGATTTTTTTGCCATATTATTTGCTCTCCTTCTTTTCAAAAGGCATGCCAAATGCCTCTAATAACTTACGACTGCTTTCTTTGGAGCCATTTTTGATAATAAAAGTAACTTCGAGACCATGAAGAACAGATGCATCTTCAAAGGTAATTTCTGGGAAAACGGTTTGTTCTTTAAGACCGATCGAATAGTTTCCCTGCATGTCAAATGAGTTAGCTGGTACACCATGAAAGTCACGGACATGTGGTAAAGCAATACTAATTAAACGATCGACGAACTCGTACATTTTATCATTACGTAATGTAACAAGATAGCCAACTGGAGCACCCATGCCTTTACGAATCTTGAAAGATGCGATAGATTTTTTTGCAAGACGTGAAATTGGAGCCTGACCTGTGATTTTTTCTAGGGTAAGAGCAACGGTTTCAGTGAAGTGCTTGTCTTCGCGTTTTTTACCAACACCACAAGAAATGATAACTTTCTCAAGCCTTGGCAGTTTGTTGACGTTGTCGATGTTTAATTCTTTTTCAAGATTTTTAACGATTTCGTTACTATAAAGGGCTTTAAGACGAGGAATATATTTTTCTGACATAATTATTTCCCTTCTTTCTTAAGATTTGAGAGATCGATGCCGACGTGAATGTCTTTCTTACCGCCTTTTGGGTTGAACTGGGTGGCGCGCATATGGCGCTCACGAATTCTGATACCCTCAATCATGGCTTTATGGTTTTTACGATCCATTTTGACGATTTTGCCAGATTTTCCTTTGTTGTCACCGGCGATAATGGTTACTACATCACCTGATTTGAGATTCTGGGCCATGTTATAGTACCTCCGGAGCTAAGCTGATAATTTTATTAAAACCAAGTTCACGAAGCTCGCGTGGAACTGGACCAAAGACACGGGTGCCTTTAGGATTTTTATCATCATTAATAATGACGGCAGCATTGTCGTCAAAGCGGATGGTTGAACCGTCTGGACGGCGAATCTGACCGCGAGTGCGTACGATAACAGCACGAACAACGGCTTTTTTCTTAATATTGCCAGTAGGCGAAGCATCTTTGACGCTAGCGGTGACAATATCACCGACACGAGCGTAGCGAGCACGAGTACCACCAAGGACACGGATTACTCCAAGTTCCTTGGCGCCACTATTATCGGCTACGTGCAATCTAGTTTCCTGTTGAATCATAATTATTTTTCCTCCCCTGTGGTTTCATCTTCAGGTAGTACATTTTTGACATTGTCTTTAAGTTCAACTGTACCATGTGATCGCTCAAGAATCTTGACGAGTTTATAGGTGCAGGTTTTTGAATAAGGACGGCAAGCGGTGATTTCAACCTTGTCTCCTAACCTGGCCTCATTGTTCTCATCGTGGGCAGTATACTTACGAGTATGCGAATATTGCTTGCGATAGAGAGGATGAGTCTCGCGGTTAGTAATGGAGACAGTAATGGTCTTTTCACGTTTGTCAGAAGTAACTACTCCTTGAAGTGTTTGTGCCATACTTAGGCTCCCTTTCCTTGATTAATTAACGTTTTTGATCTTGCGATTTCTTTTCTTAAAGCTTTAATCTTATGTGGGTTTTGAAGTGTACCTTCGATTAGTCCACGACGAGCTTCAAGTAATTCTTTTTGAAGATCAGCTAAAGGTTTTAGAACTTTTTCAGCTTTTTTAGCTTGTTTTTCAGCCATAATTACTGATCCCCTTTCTTGACAAATTTACAGCGAACAGGAAGTTTATGGGAGGCAAGTCGAAGAGCCTCTTTTGCCTGCTCTTCAGTAACTTCACCCATTTCAAACATTACTGTACCAGTTTTTACTTTAGCCACATAGAACTGCGGTTCACCTTTACCAGATCCCATTTTAACATCAAGAGGTTTTTTGGTGACTGGAGTGTGTGGAAAGATACGAATCCAGACTTTACCACCACGCTTGATGTAGCGAGTGATAGCCTGGCGTGCTGCTTCGATTTGGCGTGAATTAATGCGTTCATTATCGAGAGACATGAGACCGAACTCGCCAAAGGCAACTGTGTTACAACGTGTGGCTACACCGTTATTCTTACCCTTACGGACCTTACGATGTGCGACGCGACTTGGAAGTAAAATAGCCATAATTATTTCTCTCCCTTATAAATCCAGACCTTAACACCGACGATACCAGCAATGGTTGGAGCGTGATGAATGTAGAAGTCGATATCAGCACGGAGAGTGTGTAGAGGAACTGAACCCTCAATAAACTTTTCACGGCGAGACATCTCGGCGCCATTGAGACGACCGGAGACTTCAATACGTACGCCCTTAGCTCCTGCAGCCATGGTTGACTGGCTAGCCATCTTGACGGCACGACGGAAGTTCATACGTTTACCAAGCTGAAAGCCAATGTTCTCAGCTACCAATTTGGCAGAAAGTTCTGGTTTTTTAACTTCTTCAACATTAATACGAATTGGCTGTGAAGTGATTTTTTCAAGCTCTTTTTTGATTTCATTAATACCTGCACCTTGTTTTCCAATCACAGCACCAGCCTTGGCAGTGCGGATGGTGATGGTTGTAAGGTTATCAGTACGCTCAATGTCAATACGAGCAATTGTTGGACGAGACTTAAAACGATTTTCGATAGCCTCGCGAATCTTAACATCTTCAATCAACCATTTTTTGAAATCAGTGTTTCTGGTGAACCATTTTGATGACCAGTCTTTACTGACTTGTAGACGATAAGAAACAGGGTTAACTTTTTGTCCCATTACTTGTCCTCCTTCTTAGTGGTCTCTACTTTTTTAGCTTTTTCCTCACCAGCTACTTCGACAAAAATATTACTGGAAATCTTCTCAAATGGAAGAGCACGACCACGAGATGCAGGTACAAAACGACGAATACGAGTACCTGCGGTGACTGAAATGCGAGCAATACGAATAGTTTTAGGGTCAATTGATACACCAGAGTTTAAAAGATTGGCTTTGGCAGAATCAATTGCTTTAAGAACTGGACGAGCAGCGCGACGTGGAGTGTTTTCGAGAATTACGATTGCGTCAGCAACGTAACGATCGCGAACTAAGCTAGCGACGATATTGGTTTTGCGTGGCATTGAGTCAATACCTTTAATATATGCATGTGCAAAATGAGTCGACATTATTTACCTCCTCGCTTTGCGGCTTCAGCGGCTTTCTTGCCACCATGGCGTTTAAATTTGCGGGTTGGTGCAAATTCACCAAGCTTGTGACCGACCATATTTTCTGATACAAAAACTGGGACGTGAACTTTACCGTTATGGACGGCGACAGTACGACCAACCATCTCTGGGAAGATTGTTGAGTAGCGTGCCCAAGTTTTTATTACGGTGCGATCTTCGGCAGAAAGAGCTTTGATTTTCTTTTCTAATTTAAAATCCACGAAAGGACCTTTTTTGAGGCTTCTTCCCATAGACTATTTCCTCTTTCCTTCGTGACGACTACGCACGATCATTTTATTAGTTTTCTTATTGTGACGGGTGCGGAAACCAAGAGTGAGCTGACCCCATGGTGTACGAGGTGCTTTACCGGTACCGTGGCGACCACCGTCACCACCACCGTGTGGGTGGTCTGTAGCATTCATTACGACACCGCGGACGGTTGGGCGAATACCCTTACGGCGAACACGGCCAGCGGAGCCGATTTTAATATTTTGGTGTTGCATATTACCGACTGTACCAATTGAAGCTTCGCAGCTTGCGAGAACCTTGCGAACTTCACCAGATGGCATACGGAGAGTAGCATAAGTACCTTCCTTAGCCATGAGCTGAGCTGAGTTCCCTGCGGAACGAACCATTTGAGCACCACGGCCTGGAGTTAATTCGATGGAGTAAACCATAGTACCGACAGGAATGTTACTAAGTGGTAAGCGGTTTGATTCTTCGATTGGAGCTTCTGTACCAGTTTGGAAGGTTTTACCTTTAAACATTTTTGAATCTGCAACTACGTAGTAGAAAGTATTATTAGTGTCTTTAATACGAGCAATACGGGCACTACGATTTGGATCATACTCAATTTCCATAACTTCAAAAGTCATATTCTTTGGAAGGTTATGGGTAACTAAGCGGTAATGACGCTTGACACCACCACCACGATGGCGAACAGTGATGCGTCCCTGACTGTTCTTACCAGCATTCTGCTTTTTAGCTTTAAGAAGAGACTTAAGGGGTTTTCTTGTGGTGATTTGATCGAAATCCTGAGTAGTCTTCTGGCGCTGAGCAGGAGTGGTAGGACGATAAGCTTTAATGCTCATTATTTTTTATCTCCTTCCTCAACTTTTTCTTCGTCGAAAATACGAATTTTATCGCCAGCGTTTAAAGTAACATAAGCTACTTTGCGGTCGCGACGAAATGTTTTACCTGGATAGGCATGTTTGCCTTTTGAAAAACGGGTTGCTTTACCTTTTCTGATTAAGATACGAATATCTTTAACGGTGACATTGTATTGTTCGGCGATGGACTTTGCAACTTCTTGTTTAGTCGCATTAGCCGGAACATAAAAGATATAAGTGTTTTTAGTTTGTTCTGTGTAGGCTTTTTCGGTTGCGCGTGGAATAACTAACATTAGACATTCTCCTTTCCGATTAGCCAGTTATCTAGAGCCGAAATGGCGCTTTTTACGATAACGATAGTGTCTGCATTCATGATATCGAAGACATTAAGAAAGGTCGGACGAACGACTTTAGCGAAAGTAATGTTGTTGGTTGCGCGTAAAGTGAGTTCATCTTTTTCTGGAACGACAATTAAAATATTCTTTGGAGTAACTTTGAGATCAGTTAAAGTTTTAATTACTTCTTTAACCTTCCCATCTTTGATACCAAGATTATCAATAACCTGAATTGCTTTTTTTGTATTCTTCATGGAAAGAGCTTGCATGACTGCGATTCTTTTTGCATTCTTGCTTAGCTTCTTGGTGAAGTTTTCTTCACCGGTGCGACCACCAGCCACACCACCGTGACGCCAGATAGGGTTACGAGTTGAACCAAACCTTGCACGTCCAGTCCCCTTTTGTTTCCAAGGTTTCTTACCACCACCACGGACTTCGCCACGCTTTAAAGTTTTTGCGTGTGAACTACGTGAATTTGCTAGATAAGCATCATAGGCTAGCTTAACTAACTCATGATTTGTAACTTCGAGATTGAAGATTTCTGGATTTAAATCTGCCATATTACTCCTTTCCCTCCACGGTTACAATTCCTTTCTTAGGACCTGGGACTGCGCCCTTGACGCCTAAGATGTTATTTTCTTTGTCGATATAAGCAACGACCAAATTCTTAACGGTAACTTGATCATGTCCCATTCGACCTGGCATACGCTTACCCTTGAAAACTTTCTGAGGATACATCGAACCGATTGAACCGACTCTTCTGATATTTCCTTTGAAGCCATGAGTGTTGCGCGATTCTTGGAAGTTCCAACGCTTGACAGTACCAGCGAATCCTTTGCCTTTCGAAATACCAGTAACTGCCACCTTGTCTCCGAGTTCAAAATTTTCTACAGTGAGAGTATCACCGAGTTTGAGCTCTGGAGCGGAATCCGTACGAAATTCCTTCAAGATTTTAGGACTTAATGTTTCGTCAGCTTTTTTGACGTGAGCTGATACCGACTTGCTCAGATTCTTACCCTGACCGTATCCAAGCTGCACAGCGTTATAACCATCGGTGTCGACGGTCTTTATCTGAGTCACTGTGGCTGGTCCAGCTTGAAGGATAGTAACTGGCGTCACTAATCCATCTTCGCCGATGATCTGGGTCATACCAATTTTGGTGCCGAGGATGACTTTCATCTTTTCCTTTCCTTTAATAGCGACACTCTAATAGCTAGACTAAGAAGAGTTCCGGATCGTTTCTCTGCTTGGCCTATAATTTTCTCTAAAAAATTATTGCAGTCGGAAAAGATCGGCTTTTTCTTTGGTCTAGTTAGTCAAATGTCACCTTGATAAACTTACGTAGGTATTTTATCACAAAATAAGGATAACGACAAGAGTGGTTAAGTCTTCTGACTTTTATTAATTGTAGTATTTTCTAGACTTGTCTTCGATAAGCTTTCATATAGTAGAGGTTTTTTAATTACAACAATAATCGATGAGATAAAAAGATATAGAAGGTAAGCAAAAATGAAGGAAATTGAAATAATAGCTATGGCGTCACCAGTAATCGTTTCTTGATAGACAAGATATTGAATAAAGTGAAATAAAAGATATGGTGCAAGAATAAACTGTAAAATAAAAACTGAATAGCGAATAAAATAATGGAGAATGCGTTTAAAAAGCTGTGGCTGCTCTGTCACTCCATCAATTTTTACTTTAAGGTTAGTCATAAAGAAACCAAGAGTACGACCTTTTGTAATTGTTGACACTACGGTAAGGAGGAGAATGGTTGTAAATAAACTAATTGGTATAATATTGTCAAAACCTAAAATTCGCATGAATGGTGTGCCAATAAATAACATAAAAATAATCGAGGCGATGATATCAAATGCCATTGCGACTATTCTGCGTAGAAGAGAAATCTTCTTGCTACGGTCAAAGCTCTTTTGGTCGATATCAGTACGGGTAGGTAAAAAGTTGGCAAGTAGATTGGCTAATAAGTAGCCAAAGAAGCCCCCTAGGGTGTTAGTGATTAGATCATCGACGTCAAATAGACGATAATTTCCCGCATAAATAAAATATAATCCACTGAGCTGAGTTAGCTCAAAAAAGAGAGAAAGTAGGAATGTTTTTACTAAGACTTGTCTGAGACTATTTTGGAAATAATAGCGGAGATAAAATCCAAATGGTAAGGTCATAAAGATATTAAAAACTGTAGTAAGGAATCCCCAGTTATTAAAGATTGTTAGGAAAGACTTTGGATTAGATGGATCGATTTTTGTGTTTTTAATAATATCAAAAACAAAACTAAAAGGGTTTAATTGTAAATGATGACCGGTCAAAGTTCGTGCTTTTTCGGTGGACGGAAGTGGTAAAATGACAAGACAATAGGTGATAAGCAGATATAAGACAAATGAATAAATAATCCAAAGTCTTAGACTCATAATAGAGCCATATTTTTTATAGTTATAGATTAGATAGGGTATAGTGAAGACTATGGCAATAACTGGAAAAAGGACGGCAGCTTGTTTAATTGTTTCGAGATAAGTATGCATATATTTATATTTTAACAAAAAAATAGCCCCAAGATGAGGCTATTTTTATTATTAGTGTCGTCTAGAAGTCTTCGTCTTGAACAATTTTAAAATCACCAAAACTTTCTTCCGTTACGGACTTAATGTCTTGTAATTTACGAACACCAGTACCAACCGGAATCTTGCGACCAATAATTACATTCTCTTTAAGACCATGTAACTTGTCGACGCGACCATTAATTGCAGCATTAATAAGTACGCGGGTTGTATCCTGGAAGGATGCTGCTGAGAGGAAAGAATCTGACCAGATAGAAACCTTAGTAATACCAAGTAAGAGTTGAGTGTATTCAGCTGGAGTACGTCCAGTGGCTAAACATTCACGGTTAGCTTCTTCGACTGCATTGACTGATGTGATATCGCCAGCGACAAAGTTGGTATCACCTGATTCTTCAATCATGACACGGCTAAACATTTGACGGACAATAACTTCAAGATGTTTTGCAGAAACATCGTTACCATTTGCAGCATAAACTGCCATAATATCATTCATGATATAACGAGCAGTTGCTTCAATGCCCTTATATTTCAATTGATCTTGGAGATTTAATGAGCCAGTAGTGAGGCGATCACCAGCCTGAACGGTGTCGTTGCTTTTAACAAGCATTTCAGCTTCGTTTGGAATTTCAACGCGAACAGGACCACTGGCACCTTCGGTAATAAGTACGGCGTGATCAACAATTTGAGCATTACCATCAAATGGCGCAATGATTGGCTCCATTCCCTTTGCCTTGGCTGCAATTACATCTCCAGTTTTGACAGAAGCCCCATCTTTGATCATGATTTTACGATCTTCACTGATCTCGATACGCTCAGTCTTGCCAGAGGATGGAGTAATTTGAACGATGAAATGGTTACCGTCTTCCCAGACTTCGCAGAGACCAGCAATTGGTGCGATCCAAGCTTGACCTTTTGGATTCCTTGCCTCAAGAAGCTCTTCTACACGAGGAAGGCCACGAGAGATAGCACCAGAACCGGCAACGCCAGAAGAGTGTTTAGTATCGAGAGTAAGCTGAGTACCTAGTTCACCAAGTGATTGAGCTGCAATGACACCAACAGGCTGATTTGGTTCTACTAGCTTCCTGGTGGCCATGTCAACACCGTAGGCTTTTTGTGGAATGCCATTAACGGACTTAGTCGTAAGAACTGATTGAATGCGTACTGAATCAATACTATCGTCAGCAGCAATTTGTTCAGCGACATCGCGAGTAATTAACTGGTCATTTTCTAAATAACCTGGGATTGGTGCTGCGGTGTAGCGACCAGTAATACGTTGGACAAATTCAATACCAGTTTGTGTAGTTTCTGCTTTAAAGACTTCAAAGCCTGGATCTTCCGCTTCTTCCTCGGTAGTAAAGACATCTTGAGCAACATCAACAAGACGACGAGTAAGATAGCCGGAGTCGGCAGTACGTAGAGCAGTAGAAACCTGACCCTGACGTGCACCTCGAGTAGCAATGAAGGACTCAAGTGTGTTAAGACCATCTTTATAACTTGATTTGACTGGAAGCTCAATTTCGCGGTTATTAATATCGACCATGATACCGATAGCTGCAGAAGCAAGTTTGATACCAGAAACAGAACCACGAGCGCCTGAGTTGGTCATAACGGCAATATCTGTATCCATTGATGATAGTTTTTGTTTAAGGAAACTGGAAATTTCACCATCAATTTCACGCCAGTTAGCAATGGTAAGATTATAACGCTCAGTATCGGTAAGAAGACCTTGCTCGAATTGATCTTGAATGAGAGCAGTTTTAGCATCCCCTTTAGCGATGAAGTCAGCAATTTCAGGATAGGTTGGATAATCGTCCTTACAGGTTGAAATAGAGGCAATAGTTTCATATTCGAAAGCTAGATCCTTTAGTTTATCGGCTACCTCGACGGTTACCTTAGAGCCATAATCGTTAAAAATGTTAGCCATTACTTTCTTTAGATGTTTTGAAGTCTGAACTCCGTTATCGTATGGATAGTCTTTAGGAAGGATTTCATTAAAAATTACACGACCAAGTGTTGTATCGCGGATCTCCTTCTTTGCGAAGACGCGAATTGGAGTTTGAAGAGCAATATCGCCACGATCATAAGCCATTTCGGCTTCGTAAACTGAACTGAAGGCAAGAGGTTTATCGGCTTCAGTGCCTGGTTTATCGTAGGTAAGATAATAACTACCAAGCACAACATCCTGATAAATAGCAAGGACTGGAGATCCATCAGCAGGTTTTAAGAGGTTATTCTGTGCGGTCATCAATTCTTGGGCTTCTTTTTGTGCTTCATCAGAGAGAGGTAAATGAATTGCCATCTGATCACCATCGTAGTCGGCATTAAAGCCGGATGCAACTAGTGGGTGAAGTTGAATAGCCATACCATCAATAAGTTTTGGCTGGAAGGCCTGGATGGAGAGACGGTGAAGAGATGGAGCGCGGTTTAAGAGAACATAACGACCCTTAATAACTTCATCAAGTGCATCCCAAACGATGGATTCGTGGGCTTCGATCATACGAGAGGCGGCACGAGTATTTGGTGCATACTCATTAAGTAAAAGCCAAGAAATGACAAATGGTTTAAAGAGTTCTAGCGCCATAAGTTTTGGCAGACCACACTCGTTAAGTTTTAGATCTGGACCAACTACAATGACTGAACGTCCAGAATAGTCAACACGTTTACCGAGAAGATTCTGACGAAAACGACCCTGTTTACCTTTTAAGAGATCTGAAAGAGATTTGAGCTTGCGACGACCATTTTGTGAACTAGCAAGACGTCCGTGAGAAGCGTTATTGTCGATAAGAGAATCGATGGCTTCTTGTAACATGCGCATTTCGTTGTGAACGATAACTTCAGGTGCGTTTAGATCAAGTAACTTTTTAAGTCGGTTATTACGGTTGATTACGCGACGATAAAGATCGTTGAGGTCGGAAGTTGCGAAACGACCACCAGGGAGAGAGATCATTGGACGAAGATCTGGTGGAATAACTGGAATCACAGTAAGGATGAGGTCGGTTGGCTTAATACCAGCATTTTTCATGCCTTCAAGTACTTTAATGCGTTTGATTAATTTACGCTCCTTTTGTCCTTTTGCTTCAGCAGCCTCGGCAGAAAGATTATCGATCATCTGATTGATATCAATTTCATCGAGAATTTTCTTGATTGCGCCAGCACCCATTTCAGCCTCAATGAGATCTTCGTATTCTTCAGGAAGGTTACGGTAATCGATTTCGGAAATAACAGCACCTTTCTTAAGACCTTCAAGAATATTTTTGCGAGTGACAAAATCCTTGTCGACTTCTTCGATCTCTTTAGCTTGTTCGTTAGCTAATTTTTCGGGATTGGCACCAGTTTCTTTGGCAGCTTCAGTATAACGAATTTTAATAGCTTGAAGACTGGCGTCGTGTTGTGCCTTAAGGTCATTTAAGGTCTGCTCAATTTCTGCTTCCTTGGCATTGATAATGAGATAAGACGCAAAGTAAACCACTTTCTCAATATTCTTGACGGTCAGGTCAAGGAGAAGACTAAGAGCCGATGGCGTACCACGCATAAACCAAATATGGGCAACTGGAGCTGCAAGCTTGATGTGTCCCATGCGCTCACGGCGAGCGATTGATTTGGTAACTAAATTTCCTTCTTTATCAACAGCGGCTTCGCGAGAACGAACACCTTTAAGTTTACTGTCGTGTGGATTAATATCTTTTACTGGACCGAAAATACGTTCACAGAATAAACCGTCACGCTCAGGTTTTTGAGTACGGTAATTAATTGTTTCTGGCTTCAATACTTCGCCATAACTCCAACTCAAGATATCTTCAGCACTTGCAATACTGAGACGAATTGAGTCAAAGTCACTGGCTGAAATGTAGTTGTCCATCCAAGCCATTAGAGCTCCTCTCCGAGATCAATGCTATCATCACTGTCTCCGTCTTTAATTGTAATTCCTTGACCATCAAGAGATTCTTCAATCTCTTCGTCGGTTAGGTCGATTATGTCATTTTCATCATCATTAATATGTACATTGTGCTTAGCGTAGATTAGACGATCATCTTGAGATTTTTCAATTTCTCTTGAAGCGTCTTCAATCACACTATCGGCATCTCTTGCCTCACCATTATCTAGAAGGTCAACTTTAAGACCAAGGCCTTGAAGTTCCTTAACTAAAACATTGAAGCCTTCAGGAAGTTTTGGCCCTTGAATCGGTTCGTGTTTAATAATAGATTCATAGGCTTTAGCACGACCATAAACATCATCAGATTTAATGGTAAGCATTTCTTGTAAAATACTGGATGCACCATAAGCTTCAAGGGCCCAGACCTCCATTTCTCCAAAACGTTGTCCACCATTTTGGGCCTTACCACCAAGTGGCTGTTGAGTAACCATAGTGTAAGGACCGGTAGAACGAGCATGAATTTTATCTTCAACCATGTGATGAAGCTTGATCATATGCATGACGCCAACAGAAGTCTTTTCGTTGAATGGTTCACCGGTAAGACCATCAAAGAGTTGGACGCGACCGTTGTGATCAATGCCTGCTTTTTCTAGTTCTTCTGAGATTACTTCATCAGGAATACCATTGAAAGAAGGAGTTGCGACTTTATAACCAAGAATACGAGCAGCCATACCAATGTGGATCTCGTAAAGCTGACCAAGATTCATACGGGAAGGCACACCCATCGGAGAAAGTACAACGTCAACTGGAGTACCATCGGCCATGAAAGGCATATCTTCCACTGGAAGAACGCGAGAAACTACACCTTTATTGCCATAACGTCCGGCCATTTTATCACCGATCTGGATTTTGCGCATTTCAGCCACAAAGATCTTGATTTGCATTAAAACACCGGCTTTTAGTTCATGCCCTTGTTCACGAGTGTAGATGCGAACACCAATAACTTTACCGGAAGTGCCACCAGTCATACGAACTGAAGTGTCGCGAACGTCTTTAGCTTTTTCACCAAAGATAGCGCGAAGTAAGCGCTCTTCTGAACTTAGTTCTTGTTCTCCTTTTGGTGTAATCTTGCCAACCAGGATGTCGCCAGTAGAAACCTCTGAACCAATGGTAACGATACCGTCTTCGCCCAGATGACGAAGAGCGTGTTCAGAAACGTTTGGAATATCACGAGTGACTTGCTCTGGGCCTAGCTTAGTTTCACGGACTTCAACATCGAAGTCTTTAATATTGATTGAAGTTAGAGTATCATCCTCAACAAGTTTGCGGGAAATAACAATAGCGTCATCCATATTGTAACCACGCCATGGCATGAAGGCGACTAGAAGATTTCTACCTAGGGCAATTTCTCCGTCTTCGATTGAGGCTCCTTCAATAAGGATGTCGCCGGCTTTAATCTTTTGTCCACGAGTTACCATACAGCGTTGGTTATAACACTGGTCGGAGTTAGTTTGTTCAAAGTGAGCAATTTTATATTCTTTTGAGGTACCGTTATTGTAATCAACGATAATTGAAACACCATCAGCTTTCTTCACTACACCATCCATCTCGGCGGTGATAAGCTGTGAAGTGTATTTTGCAATATCGGCTTCGACACCGGTACCGACGGTCGGAGCGGTATTTTTAAGAAGTGGGACTGCTTGTTTCTGCATAGCACAACCCATAAGTGCACGGTCAACACGGTTTTTCTCAACAAACGGAATAAGTGAAGCAGAAGCACCAAGAATTTCCTTGTGAGCAGCATCGACGTGAGTTACTCGAGAAGATTCGACCTGGGCTGGTTGGCCATTAATACGAGCAGAAACGCGCTCATCAACAAAGCTACCATCAGGATTTAGTTTTGCGGAAGTATCAGCAATAACCATGTCCTTTTCAAGACTGGCATCAACATAGACCACTTCGTCGGTAACCTTGCCGTCTTTGACGACACGATATGGAGCTTCAATGAAGCCATATTCATTAATACGGGCGTAAGTTGCGAGGTTAAGTACGAGACCGACGTTGGCACCTTCTGGGGTTTCAACAGTACAGATACGACCATAATGGGTAGGGTGAGTATCACGTACGTCAAAGCCTGCGCGTTCACGAGTAAGACCACCAGGCCCCATTGAACTTAGACGACGTTTATGTGAAAGCTCAGAAAATGGATTGTATGAGTCCATAAGTTGTGATAACTGAGAACTGCTGAAAAATTCTTTAACTGCAGCCACAACTGGACGTGAATTTAGAAGTTGGGAAGGAGTAACTTCTTCGGGGTTTGCCATTGACATACGGTCTAGAATATTACGCTGTAAGCGAAGCATACCGAGGCGGAATTGACGTTGAATTAATTCACCAACCATTTTTACGCGACGATTAGCAAGAGAATCGATGTCGTCAGCTGGTTCTTGAGTATTGTTGAGACGAATTATTTCACGAATAATGGCGATAACGTCTTCCATTTGGAGGGTACGATGAGTACTATCGTTTGGCGTATCAAAACCCAGACGTTGGTTGATTTTAAAACGACCAACACGAGAGTAATCGTAACGTTTGTAGTCAAAGAATGTACGCTCAACCATAGAGCGAGCATTTTCAACAGTTGCGAGATCACCTGGACGTAGACGACGGTAGACTTCAAGAAGAGCTGCAGCCTGACTAGTGGTCGGATCTTTATCAATGGTACTATCAATGTAGTTAATTGGGCCATTATCGACGTCAGCAAATAATTCTTTTAGTTCAGAGTTTTTTGTCACACCAAGCGCACGCAAGAAAGTAGTTACTGGAATTTTGCGTCGACGATCAATCTTGACATTGATTGAACCATTAGTGGCGGTTTCAAACTCAAGCCATGCACCACGGCCTGGGATAACCTTAGCACCGTAGAATTTTTTACCGTTGTAGCTATCAGCAGTAAAAAAGACACCGGCTGAGCGGATTAGCTGAGAGACGATGACGCGTTCAGTGCCATTAATAATAAAAGTTGCGCGATCAGTCATCCATGGATAGTCACCAAAATAGATGTTCTGTTCTTTGATTTCGCCGGTAACTTTATTAGTAAGTTCGGCTTTAACATGAAGTGGGGCTTCGTAGGTCTCAAGATTATATTTAGCTTCTTCAACAGTACGTTTTGGAGCCTTAAACTCATAATCTTTGAATCTTAGGGATAATTTCTGGCCAGTGTAGTCATCGATTGGATTCAACTCCGTGAAGACTTCGCGAAGACCGGATTTTATAAATTCTTCCCAGGAGTCTTTCTGATGTGCAGTAAGATCAGGGATTTCAAGATGATCGCCGTCGGTAAAAAAGACACGCTTATCACCTGTACTGATATTTTTAGTACTCACGTTTTCCTCTATATTAGTGTTAATAATCTTTAGCGCCGAAGATTACTGTCTACTAATGACACCTCAGCTCGCCAGACTAAGACACCCTCGCTATTAGAAGACACACTACTTCTTGTGGTTCATTTTACGATATTTTGCTAGATTTTTCAAGAGTAATTTGATGTTTTGACAATACAAGATATCATGTTATAATATTGTAGTCCATAGTATATTTAAAATATAAGAAAAAGGGGGTTTCCTATGGAGGAACTTAGAAAATTCAACTATCAAGATCAAGTTATAGGTGCTTTGATTGGAAATGCGATTGGTGATGCTTTGGGGTTGCCTATTGATTTCTCTAAGAGAAAAGACCTAAAAGTGAATCCAGTACTTGAGATGCAGGGATTTGGCTCGTATTTAGCTATAGCTGGTACCTGGTCGATGAATACGTCGATGAGTATCGCATTAATGGAATCGGTGCAAGAATGTAAAACAATTATCACTTCGGATATTATGCATAAATTATCGAAGTGGTTGTATTTTGCAGAATATACCGCTAATCGTGAGATCGTAAATGTTAATACTACGGTTAACTTTGCAGTCAAAAAGTTTAAGAGGGGTGTTGACCCGCAAGATTGCGGTGATAACTTTGATTTTATTGGCGATAACGGAGCGCTGGCAAGGATTATGCCGATTGCGCTATTATGCCATGAATATGATATTAATGGCAAGAAGAGATATGATCTAGTGTCCAAAGTAACGAAGCTTACTCATGCCACCGAAAAATGTATAATGGCGAACCTAGTTTTTGTGAACTATGTTTGTTATTTGATGGGTGGCTATTACCCAATAATAGCATTGCAGAAAATACAGCAGGAATGTTACAACTTTTTCTCTAATGCTTGTGTGGAGGCTTTTGATCGCATCTTGATTGGTAACTTAGCAGAAATACCTGAAGATGAGATTCGCTCCACCAGTATGGTAATTGATACCCTTGAGGCCGCGATATGGAGTTTAGCAACGACACGCAACTTTGAGCAGGCAGTAATTCGTGCCGTAAATCTCGGTAATGATACTGATACGGTTGGAGCGGTTACAGGGGCGATGGCTGGTGTTTATTATGGGATACAAGCAATTCCAAAACGTTGGCTTAATAAACTCATAAGAGCCAACGAGCTTGAGGATATTGCAACCAGATTCGCAAAAACCAAGATAATCTTTGATCTTTAAGTGATTCACCTCCAGAAATGGGGGTGTTTTTGAACCAAAAAACCACCTAATGGTGGGATTTTTGAACATATAAGCTCTCAACTTTATGTAAGCTGACTCGCAGTTAGCTTGGTTCAACTTGAACTATCCTAAGTATAAGTGTTTTATGTCGAATAGTCAAGATATTTTTACAAATATATTTATTTTATAATTTTTGCATAAAAAATAGCCTCCACAGGCTATTTTTAAATCGATAGATAAATTAAATATCAAGATCGTCAAGGTCGGCGAGCTCAGCACGAGTATTTTTAGTGAGGTCTGAATCTTCTGAACTATCATCATAGTCTTCGACAGTACGAGCGGTTGTTGGCTCGCCAGTTATTTCGAGACTAGTATTATCGTCTGTGTTAACGATTTTAAGATTGTAACGAGCGTCGTTTTTGGTACCAAGAGCACGAAGAAGTGTGCGAATTGATTGCGCAGTGGCGCCACGACGACCGATGACACGACCGACATCTTCTGGATCTACACTGAGAGAAAGGAGAACACCTTTTTCATCAATAGCGCGATCAATATTTACTTTGTCGGGATTGTTTACGAGAGTTTTTACGATATATTCTACGAATTGTTGGTCAATGGTTGACATAGGTTCTCCAAGTTATTTTATTATTAGCATTATAACATAATGATTGTGTTTTGATAAATAAAAAATAGGGTACTTTTGCCCTATTTTCTGTTTTTTACTCAGCGGATTCTACTTCTTCTTTTGGCTGATTTTTACGAAGTTTGTCAGCATGTTTTGGTTTTTTAGTTTTTGGATTTGCTTCTTTATACCATGATGGAAGAGTGATGCCTTCCTTTTTGAGAATAAAGGCAACGCGTGAAGATGGTTGGGCACCATTCTTGAGATAAAATTCGATTTTCTCTTTATCTAAGGTTGTCTTCTTAGTTTCTGGGTTATAGTTGCCGACCTCAGCCACAACGCGTCCAGAAAGTGGATGACGCTGGGATTCTTGGACGACTAGTCGAAAAGTTGGATAGTGAGTTCGACCATTACGTTGCATACGAATCGCAAGCATGTTTGCTCCTTAGTTAATTTAATATTTGTTATTTTAAACTATTTTAAGGATTTTATCAAGATGAAGATATATTTATTTAGCTATAACAATAAAAAGACCCCCATAGCGAGGATCTTTAAGTTTTATGAAACTCTCAGTGATTTAATAAAAGCCTGAAAGTTATTCTCGAGGGAGTATATAGTTTTTACTCTTAGTAAATAAGGTAAAACTCTATCTGCCGCTATAATACTTTTAACGGAACTATGTTCACCTCCGTTCAAACCTTGATAAATCTCTTTCGAGATCACCTTGATCATGTCGTCTGTGAAAAAATTCTCCACATATGACTGATCTATGGAAATAACATTTTCTTCTTCGACTTTGATGAATTCAATTAGGATATTTTTTATAATATCCCGAGTGTTCTTGCGCCTGAGTTTTGAGCCCATCGCCGTTTTAGTATAAATAGTGCAGAAGTTTTGAATAATCATCTCATCATCCCGCCCCAAGACAATCTCTCTTCTCCCCGTACGGGGATTAATCTTATCAATATATTGTTCCACACCAATACTTCTTGACAAATCGAGAAGCTCTTTTAAAAGACTCTGACTGCTCTCAGACTTGATAAAAACAGCATTTTTTAGGTTATTTAAATCGCCATTGTAGTATTTATAAAATAGCCTTTCATATTCATCATATGGACGCATGTTCGACTTACGCTCAAGATTCATCTGTAAGTATTTTGTTCTTGCATAGTCCCCTAGTTCGTATAGCCAACGTGCCATTATGACGTAATACCTAATTACGTCGCTAATATATTTTAAATTTATTTTTGTCCCGTCCATTTACCCCTCCTTTTTAATGTACAAAGTTTGAGATATTTTAACATAATTTTAAAATATTCCAAAACATAAGAGGAATAAAAACGTACCGTTCAAAACAGTATACTATTGTAATCGGATTAGATTTGGATTAGCTATTTAACAAGTGAAAGTTTGCCAGTTACCAGATTTTGATCAGTGGCTTGTTTTTTATAATATTTAATCCCCTCTGCTGCAGCAGCCGATTGTGCTTCCTGTTTACTATGCCCGATACCGGTACCACGATTATGTCCTGCTACAACAACATTAATAGTGAAGAGACGATCGTGGTCAGGGCCTTCTTCTTTAATTACATGATATTGAGGAGTGCTTCCCTCGAATTTTTGAGCAAGTTCCTGAAGATAACTTTTAGCATCTCGCCAAGACTCAGAAAGGATAACCTCATCCATCTTACAGATAATGTGCTGATAGATAAAGTCTTTAGCAGCATCAAAACCTTGATCAAGATAGATTGCGCCGGTGACCGCTTCAAAACAGTCGGCAATAATCGAGGCGTGAGTACGACTACTACCAAGTTTTTCGCCTTTTGAAAGACGAATAAGAGAGACATAGCCAATTTCTTCTGAAGCAGCCCCAATCGACTCAGTGCGAACTAGGGCAGATCTCCAAGCAGTCATAATACCTTCCGGTTCATTAAAGTTTTGATATAGAAAATCTGAGACGACAAGTTCTAGGATTGCATCACCAAGAAATTCAAGACGTTCGTTATGTTCTACGATAGATTTTTTATGCTCATTGACAAAACTACGGTGAGTGAGAGCAGTGATGAAGAGTGAAATATCATTAAATTTAATCCCCATTCGTTTTTCGGCAAATTGGCTATATATATCGATAACGTCTGGTGTGTAGGTTTCGACTGGTCGATTATCAAGAACTTTCTTTTTTACTGATGCTTGATTAATGTGTTTTTTAATCTCTGCGAGGTTAATATTGTATTTTTGAAGATAATTTTCCATTTTTTCCTTTCTGGAACTCACTTTGGCACTAGAGTTAGTCTAGTACCTGATGAAATCCCGAATATTAATTATTATAAGTCTCCGGCGCGAATACATTTTTTAGCAATAAGCATAAGTTTTTCAATATCATCATACTCAATTGCATTTAAAGCATCACGAAAACTAAACCATTTGATGCCATTCATCCACTTTTCCTTAGTTGGGCGTTCTTTATTATCAAGAGCACGTACTAGATAAATCTGCGTAGTCATAAGGACAAGCTTATCAATACGACGATACTTAAAATGGATTTTTCCAAGCCAGGATAAAACCTTGATATGATTTAGTCCTGCTTCTTCGCCAATTTCACGAATAGCGGTTTGCTTAGCTGTTTCACCAGCTTCAATATGCCCTTTTGGTATTGTCCAACGATTCTTCGAGTCTTGAATGAGAAGAATTTCAATATCATTTTTCTTTTCATTAAAGCGAAAAACAATACCACCAGAGGTTGGCTCGCGTACGATTTCTTTAATAGCTGGTTTCTTTTTGAAAGCTTTTTGGTCAAGAATTTGATTACGTTCTGTTTTTAATGAACGAACACGTGAACGTGATCGAGCAAAGTTACGATTTGAGGAATCTTTAGACTTATTTAATTTATTGTTCGGAAGTGTTAGCTTGGGACTCAACTTGCGATTTTGATCCTTCATGTTCTCCCTCTTCATTATTCAATCCAAGCTGTTTGAAGGCTGTACCTAATACGCCATTTATAAACTTGGACGAATTATCGGAGCCAAAAGCTTTTGCAAGTTCAACTGCTTCGTTGATGACAACTTTTGGTGGAACAACTCCAATTTCAAGTTCATAAAGACCGATACGTAAAATATTACGGTCAATAGCTGTGATAGTTTCTAGAGGCCATTCAGGAGCCAAGGGTTGTAATTCACGATCAAGCTTTGCTTGATTTTTAACAACACCACTGGCAAGACCGAAGACAAACTCAGTGTCTCCAAGTGCCTTGGAATATGGTTCAATATTTTTTGCGATGATAGACTTGATTTCGGCTGTAGCATCGCCCGCCTTTGCTCTAAACTCGTATTCATACAAGCTTTGTAATGCAATGATTCTACCGAGGTGCCGATTACTTGCCATTATTTTTCGCTTTTCTTTGTATTATTTACATTTTTAGCAGTTCTTGGGGTTTTTACTTTGAGATTCGGGGTCTTTTTGGCTGTCTCAAAAGCCTTAACTGGTGATTTTTTATTAACAGCACGAGCCAAAACAAGACGTAGATGGCTTCGACGAAGACCGGTCTTTCTTGGGCTGCTTTGTTTTTTAGGTTCAGGCATTAAATGCTCCTTATTAGTATATTGACAATAATTTAGGCTATTATATACAAAAAACCGTGATTTTTCAAGGGTTCTTCCAGGATTTTGAGGAGTTAAACCACGATATTAATCAGTTTTGCACCGTTTGGAATAATAATCTTTTTTGGTTCACCATTGAGGTATTTTTGAACATTTTCCTGTAACATAGCAAGTTCTTTAAGCTTTTGTTGGTCTAAGAGATCTTGCTGACTAATCTCTAATTTTGCACGGACTTTACCATTGACTTGAATAATTAATTGCACGATGTCGGATGTAAGATATTTTTCTTCATAAATTGGCCATGTATCGTTAGACTCCTCCTTTTCAAGAATCTCAGACGCGAGATGTGGAGCAAAAGGTTTTAGCATTTTAGCAAGAACTACAACATCTTCTTTAGAGGCACCGATCTTATAAAGTTCATTAACATATTCCATAAGTGCGGCAACAGCGGTATTAAAGTTAGTGTTTGTAATATCTTCGGTAACTTTTTTAATTGTTTTATGACGAATAAGTTGTGTAGTTTCAGACGATGGCAAACGATCTTCAATCTGATTAATCGCAAGATTAAAACAACGATTCAGAAAACGATACACACCGCCAATAGCTGTAGTACTCCAAGCTGCATCTTCATTATAAGGACCAATGAATAGCTCGTAAGTTCTCAAAGTGTCAGCACCGTAACCAGAATCAATCACATCAAGGGGGTCAATTACGTTGCCTTTTGATTTTGACATTTTTTTGCCATCTGGAGCATTGATATAGCCATTGTAGAGCAGTTTTTTGACTGGTTCACGAAATGGAAGGTAGCCCTCATCAGCAAAAAACTTACACCAGAAGCGGATATAGAGTAAGTGTGCAACCGCATGATCAGCTCCACAGTAGATATCGAGTGGTTCCCAATATTTAATAGCATCTTGTTCCCAGGCGACGGCGTTAGAGTGTGGAGAGGCATAGCGCCAGAGATACCAGGATGAACAAGCGTAACCATCCAAAGTATCGGTCTCACGAGTCATTTCTTCGCCGTCGATCGTAACTTTTAGCCAATCCTCAGCTTTTGCGAGTGCGGAGCGTCCTGTTTTGTCAGGTCGATAATCTGAAATTTCTGGTAAGATTACGGGTAATTGATCCTCCGGAATAGCATGTGGACTACCATTTTTATCATAAGCGATTGGTATTGGACAGCCCCAATAGCGTTGACGAGAAATTAGCCAATCGCGCATACGATAAGTCACCTTCTTTTTTGCAATATCTGTACCCAAGTCAGCTAAAATTTGCTGTTCAGCTTGTTCAGATGTTAGATTATTATAGTTTCCGGAATTCATTAAAATACCACGATCATGGAAACAAATACCCTCATAATATTCGTTTTCTTGTACTGAATCTTTTCCATTGTCATCAGTCCCGACTGGCCGAATAACGGTCTTAATCTCTAATTGATATTTGGAGGCAAAGGCAAAATCTCGTTCATCGTGTCCTGGAACAGCCATAACTGCACCATCACCATAGTTAATCAAAACATAGTCTGAAATCCAAATTGGCATTTCTTGACCCGTGACAGGATTTATGGCATAACTACCACTAAAGACTCCAGTTTTTTCTTTATTCTCTTGACGTTCAATTTCGGATTTCTTAATTGCAGTCGCACAATATTGATCAACTTGTTGCCTAGTTTTATCGGTTACTAGTTGAGGGATTTTCGGATGTTCAGGTGCTAGAACGAGAAAAGTGGCACCACAGATAGTATCAAGACGTGTGGTGAAAATATCAATTGAGTCCTGTAGTGTTTTGATCTTAAACTTAACATTAGCCCCTTCTGAACGACCAATCCAGTTTTTTTGCATGGTCTTAATCTTTTCTGGCCAATCTAGTTGATCAATTTCTTCTAATAGTTCATCGGCATAGGCAGTGATCTTAAAGAACCACTGCTTCATCTTTTTCTTCTCAACTTCAGAACCACAACGCCAGCAGTGGCCATTTTCGACTTGTTCATTAGCTAGGACGGTTTGATCTTTCGGGCACCACCACTGGTAGCTCTCTTTTTGATAAGCGAGGCCTTTTTTATAAAGCTGTAGAAAACACCACTGCGTCCATTTGTAGTATTCTGGATCAGAAGTATTGACTTCACGATCCCAGTCGATATAAAAACCGAGACGTTTAGCTTGTTTTCTGAAGTTATTGATATTTGTTCTAGTAGCTTCGGCTGGGGAAATTCCAGTTTTAATAGCATAGTTTTCGGCAGGCAAGCCAAAAGTATCATAGCCAAAAGGGCGAAGAACATTTTTACCATTTTGAGCATAAAATCTAGCCAAAACATCAACTATGGAAAAATTGCGCACATGACCAACATGAAGACCAGCTCCTGACGGGTATGGAAACATCTCTGCAAGATACATTTTTTCTTTATCATTTTCATTAGCACGAAAAGATTGGTTTGATTCCCATATTTTCTGCCATTTTTCTTCTATTTTTGTTGGATTATATCTTTCCATAATAACTCCCTATCTTTTGTATTATACCAAAGTTTAAGATCGATTTAAATTTATGCCGAAACGTAAATAAAAGAGTAGAATAGCAGTAGCAATAGAGACATTGAATGATTCTTTCTGCCCCGACATGGGTATTTCTAGGAAAAGATCCACTTCTTCGTATAAATCAGGTGAAATACCATCCACTTCTTCTCCAAGTAAAATCACCACCTTAGAAGATAAAAGATTTGGGAGATGAGGATCGATAATCTGATATAGTCTCTCATCTTTAATATTGTTCTCAAGACCAATGATCTGATATCCGCCAGCTTTAAGCTCTTGAAGAAAACTTTTAATATCATGTGTTGAAACCGAAGGGAGAGTTTGCTCAGCCCCTAGCGCAGTCTTATGAATTTGGTTCGTGACCTTGTTGGCTAAATGCGGTAAAAGATCTGAATATGGAGATGGTGCTGGCGTATAGCCAGAATATATAATTCGATTCACAGAAAATCCGTCTGCAGTGCGAAGGATCGAACCAACATTGTAAGTCGAACGGATATTATGTAGAATCAGAACAATTTCCATATATCTATTTTATCATGTCTATTCAGAGGTTATTTTGTTATAATATGCTCATGGATAAAATCACAGAAGAATGGCTAAATCAATTGTCGGCCAATAAAATTTCGGGGCCTGATGTTGGCCGATCTTTAGCATATGCTAAAGATTTACTGAAGGGTCTTTCTACAATACGTCGGTTCTCGCAAGGTGTTACTATTTTTGGTTCAGCTAGGACAGCCGAAACAGATAAATATTACATCAAAGCACGTGAACTGGGTCAACTTTTGGCAGAAAATGGACACCCAGTAATTACTGGTGGTGGCCCTGGTATTATGGAAGCAGCAAACCGTGGAGCTTTTGAATATGGCGGTCGTAGTGTTGGATTAAATATCAAATTACCTTTTGAACAACATGAAAATCCTTATCTTACAGACACAATGGAATTCAATTATTTCTTTGCACGTAAGGTTATGCTGGTGATGTCCAGTAAAGCTTATGCCTTTTTCCCTGGTGGACTTGGTACACTTGACGAGCTTTCAGAGGTTCTAATCTTAATTCAGACTGGTAAGATGCCAAAGATGCCATGTTTTTTTATTGGTAAATCATATTGGCGACCACTTGTAAAATTCTTTAAAACATCAATGTTAAAGAATAAGATGATTAAGGAGGAAGATCTTGACATTTTTGTTTTGACAGACGATATTACTGAAGTAGTAATGGCAGCTAACAAGATTGGACATATCAATATTAATGATAATATTTATAATCGCATAAAAGCAGTTTAGTAAAATAAAAAATATGAGGTCAAACCTCATATTTTTTTATGATATAAATTATAGATACAACCTCTGTATTGGCATGGGATGATATTTTTCATTAGCAGAGAGAATGCCTTTAGTAGAACCAATTTCAGAGATCACCGAGGTCGCATTAGCAGCAGCGGCAATGAGACTGTGTTTAAAGTCTAGTCCATCAAGACTAGCTGCGAGGAAACCAGAACCAAAAGCGTCCCCAGCCCCTGTAGAATCAACTGGTATTTTTTGCTCATATTCCGCGAGGCGATATATCTCCTCTCCATCTGTGGCGATACTACCTTGATTTCCAGCAGTGATAATCACGGTTTTAGTATAGGATGAGAGCCTAGATATTAACTCTTCCAGAATTTCACCCTGAACTAATAATTTTGCTTCGGTTTGATTTAATAATAAAACATCAATATCAGATAAGAGTCCTAATACTTTCTTTTTTTGTTTTAATTCTAACTCGCCTGGATTCCAGAAGATTTTGATTTGATTTCTCTTAGCTTGTTCAATAAATTCTAAAGTCTTATCTAGGTCACCATTCAGGGTTGTTAAATACAACCAATCAGGATTAGCTAAATTGAGATCACTGGCCTCAAGGTTTTTGGAGACTTTAGCAGCATTTAGACAATTCATTGTCGTTGAGCTTGCCGTCGTTGAGTCAAGTAGAACCACGGAAGTACCAGTTTGATTATCCAACTGATTTAGATAACTAGTGTCAACATTTTCGTCGATTAAAAAGTCCTTCACTGCTTCTGCAGAACGATCCTTTCCTAGATTACTAATCAGAATGGATTGATGACCGTGACGCGCAAAAGTGACTGCAGTATTAACACCACTACCGCCAAGTTGATAATAAATATGGTCAATAGTGACTTTCTCGCCGATAGAAACCTTATGTTTATTAATTATAAAATCGTCATGGTCAACTAAAATAATTTGTTGGAGCGCTGCGCCAACAACGAGAACACGACTAATTGGTTGGATCTTTTGATATGTTTTAAGTAATAAACGTGAGTTAGGCATTAGATAACCCCTCGTTTTTTTGATTCTTCAATCAGCTGATGATAAGAGGAGGCAGGATCTTGTGTCTTTGAAATAGCCGAACCGACATTAATAACATTTAGATCAGCATGGGCTAGAGCACGTACGTTAGTAAGATTAGCTCCGCCGTCCCAGCCAATTTCAACTGCAGGGTTAATTTCACGAATCAGTTTGATTTTTTCCATCTGCAGGAGGTCTGCTTGACCACCCTGTTTGCCAAGAGAACCAGCAAATATTAAAACGTGGTCAACAGTTTCGATGTAGTTTTCTACTAGACCAGGAAAGGTTCCTGGAAGTAAAGCGAGCCCGGTTTTAATGCCTGCTTTTTTAAATTCATTAAAGAAGGTTTGTAAATTCTCATTTGCTTCGGCATGAAGAATACAAAGAGAAGGCTTAAGACGGAGAATATGCGAAAGGTGATCACTTGGCCTTGCGGACATTAAATGTAAATCAAAAGCGACGCCTTGTGGTAAGCTAGCAATAGTGGCTTCAGATAAGCTTTTATTAGCAGTAAAAGTTCCGTCCATTAGGTCAATTTGAATTCTTTTTGCGAATTGCGGAAAAGACTGGAGCTGTGCTGTAAAGACTTGTGGATCATCAGTTAGAATTGTCGGTACTATATATACATCCTCACCCATAGTTTTCCTCTTTAATAAATTGATTCCTCATCTAGACGCTGATTACGCCTAATATATCTTTCTTCCGGAAGAAAATTACCTCTTAAGAACATGTCGACCGATTGATCTATATTCGTGTCATCCATAAAATCTGAAGATAAACAGAGTATATTAGCGTCATTATGTAGACGACCTAACCTAACCAATTCAGGAGTATAGCCACAAATCGCACGAATACCCTTAAAACGATTAGCCTGAATAGCAATACCATGAGCAGATCCACAGATTAAAATACCACGAGAATTAGCAGTTTCACGAACTGCACGTGCAACGGCGATAGCGTAGTCATTAAAATCATCATCCGGACGAATCGTTTCGGGGCCAAGGTCTACAATCTCGTAATTATTTTTCCATTCAGAATTGGCGAGAGTAGCTATAATATGTTGTTTAGCAACAAAGCCACGATGATCAGAACCAATAAAAATTCTCGGCATCTTAGTTTTTCCCAAAATCAGCAGCTAATTCAACTAGACGATTAGAATACCCCCATTCATTATCATACCAGGCTACGACCTTAACCAGATTTTTGTCGACGACGTTAATAAGAGGGAGGTCGACGATACTAGAATGTGAATTACCACGATAATCAATCGAAACAAGTGGCTCCTCTGATACAGCAAGAATCCCCTCATAGAATGGCTCTTTAGCAGCCATCTTAAAGACTTCTTGAAGCTCTTTGATGGTAGTATCCTTTTTAAGAACGGCTGTAATATCTGCTAGAGAAACTACGGGTGTTGGAACGCGGATAGAGAGACCGTCAAACTTCCCTTTAAGGGTTGGGATAGTAAGAGCTGCTGCTTTAGAGGCGCCAGTTGAAGTTGGTACGATATTCTCCGCTGCAGCACGCGCCTCGCGAAGATCTTTGGCGGGAGCGTCAAGAATACGTTGTGAGGCAGTATAAGAATGGACGGTGGTCATGAGAGCTTTTTCGATACCAAAATTATCTTCGAGAACTTTCATAACTGGAGCAATACAGTTTGTAGTACAAGAGGCATTAGATAAAATCTTATCTTCCTCTGTTACAGCATCTTCATTAACACCAATCACGATAGTTTTAGCTCCTTCCCCCTTGGCTGGAGCAGAGATAACAACTTTTTCTGCACCAGCAGTAAGATGATCAGCAGCCTTGGCAGGATCAGTAAAAAAGCCGGTAGATTCAATCACTACATTAATGCCGTGCTCTTTCCATGGTAGATTCTTTGGGTCTTTTTCAGCATATACACGAATTTTATCACCGTCTACGATTAAGTTTTCTTCGTCAAACTTAACATCACGATCGTAAGTACCATAACTTGAGTCGTGCTTTAAAAGATGAGCAAGAGTTTTAGTATCAGTTAAATCATTAATTGCGACAACTTTGACATCCCGACGTTCAAAAGCAATTTTGAAGGCATTACGACCGATGCGACCGAAGCCGTTAATTGCAAGTTTTATCATTTTACCTCCTTATTTTAGATAATTATAGCATAGAAGACATTGCTTAAGGTATTTTTTAATCTTAATTTTAAATTAGAACTTTTTTAGCTAAAGAAACAAAAAACACCACTTTTGATGGTGTTTTTTAATACATTATACAAGAAGTTAACCGCGAGCAAAATGTGCGAATGCGCGGTTGGCTTCAGCCATGCGGTGGGTATCTTCTTTCTTCTTGAAAGCTGCACCGGTTGAATTATAAGCATCAACGATTTCAGCTTCAAGACGACGTTCGTATGGCATACCTTTGCGAGCGCGTGCAGATACGACTAGCCATGAGAAAGCAAAATGCATTTGACGGTGGCCGGAAATTGGGAATGGGATTTGGTAGTTAGCTCCACCAACACGACGTGATTTAACTTCAAAATCCGGAGAAACATTAGCGATAGCTTTTTCAAGAACTTCAACTGGATTTTCAGAACCAAGCTTCTTAGCTGCACCCTCAATTGCTGAATAAACTGCACGTTCGGCAACTTGTTTCTTACCATTAAGCATGGATTTGTTAATCAAACGCTGTACAAGAATAGACTGGTAGCGGCGGTCCGGATTAACTTTACGTTCAAGTGATTTAGTAGTTTTGCGTGGCATAATTACTTACCCTCCTTCTTGGCGCCATACTTTGAGCGACCCTGTTTGCGACCGTTAACACCCTGAAGATCGAGAGTACCACGGACGATGTGATAGCGGACACCTGGAAGATCAGGTACACGACCACCACGAACGAGAACAACTGCGTGCTCCTGTAGGTTGTGACCTTCACCACCGATGTAGGCCCAAACTTCTTGGCCGTTAGTGAGGCGAACACGAGCTACTTTACGAAGAGCTGAGTTTGGTTTCTTTGGGGTCTTGGTGGTGACTTTGATACAAACACCACGTTTTAATGGGGCTGGCTGATCGTAGTAACGAGTCTTAAGAGTATTGACAATACTACCAAGAGCTGGTGACTTAGACTTTCTTGCAGCCACTTTACGTGGTTTCCTAATCAATTGATTGATTGTTGGCATTTTATCCTCTTATATTAAATCGATTTATAGTTTACCTTTTTCGGTTTGAAGTCTCTCAACTTCATAGCTTCCTCCGTTACAGCAATGGGATTCCGCTTGAAACTCTTGCAATATTATACTCCTTTAATAGTTTTTCGTCAATTTATTAAAACTGACAGATGAATTTTTGTCAGTTTTAATTATTTTTTTAATGTTACTTTGGAGCGTTTATTTCTAACAGATTTTACTGTTTTCTCGCTTTCATCTTTGGAGACTTCTATTTTTTTATGGTCATTTTTAACAGATTCATCAAGTAGCATACGTACAAGAGCCCAAACAATTATATTAGCAGAGAGCGCAAGAAAAGCTACGAATGGGATGATTAAAAGTGCAATTCCAAGTGATTGATTTAGTAATGCAATGACAGCTGCAACTAAGAATGAGGTAATCGCAATGATTAGGTAAGTAATTTCAAGAATAGTTAGCTCGTGTTTATCTTTATACAACTGCTTAAAATATGTGAGAAACTTTGATTGTGACATGTTTATATTTTAACATATTTTTCTATAAATAGCAAACTAGAGTACCAGTTACGGAACTCTAGTTTTTGACGAATCTATACAGTTATTTAGATTTAGACTTTCTTGTCAGCTTTTTCGGATTTCACTTCTTTGTCAGCCTTGGAATTTACTTCAACTAGGTAGTTTAAGGTTTTCTCGATAACCATACGGTTTTTGATATCTTGACGAACGTTATTATCTTTAAGATTATTTAAAGCTTCCTTGGATTTCTTATAAACCTCGCGAAGTTCATTAATTTTCGCATCGACAATCTCATCTTCAACGTCAATTTTTTCTTCACGAGCAACCATCTGGAGGGCTAGAGAGGCCTTGACACGAGCTTCGGCTAACTCTCTAATTTGTTTTTTCCAGCTTTCTTCGGTTTGACCAGTCTGATTGAGATAATCTTCAAAAGATAATCCTTGAGCCTTAGCATTTGCTTCAATATCTTGTTTAATGAAACGGATCTGATCCTCAATAAGTACTTCAGGTGCAGCAATTTTACTCTTCTTAACTAATTCCTTAACAAGATCATCTTTAAATTTCTCATCAGATTTTACCTTATTTTGCTCAGTTAAATTAGCTTCAATATCTTTCTTAAGATCATCCATAGTCTGGAATGGACCACATTTTTTAGCAAAATCGTCATTTAATTCGGGAAGAATGAATTCATTAACTTGTTTTAAAAGTACATTGAAAACGGTTTTTTGACCGGCGAGTTTTTCAGCATGATAATCTTTAGGAAAAGTTAGTTCAAGATCAAAACGATCGCCAGACTGATGTCCCACGATCCCTTCTTCAAAACCTGGAATGAATTGATGTGAGCCTAGTTTCAAGCGGAAGTCTTTAGCGGCACCACCGTCAAATTTTTCACCATTTAGGCTACCTTCAAAATCAATGACCACTTCATCATCCATTTCTGCTTCACGTTTAACAACTTGTTTTTCGGCATAAGCGCTACGGACGCGAGCAATAACATCTTCGATGTCCTCTTTTTGGGCCTTAAATTCTTCACGTTTAACTTTGAGATTCTTATAGTCACCAAGTTTAATTTCTGGAACGATTTCAGCAACGGCTTTATATTCAAGAACTTCGCCTGGAACAAACTTGACTATATCCACATTAGGAATAACTAATGGAATATTTTTAGCTTCGTCGAAGGCTTTTGGTACAGTTCTTCTAACAGCAATATCGGCAGTAGTACTGGCGAGATCGTTTGGATTGATATTTTTCTTGGCAATTTCAGCAGGAACTTTGCCTGGGCGGAAACCTTGAACATGGATTTCTTTAGAGAGGCGAAGAACGGCCTGTTCTTCAGCGACCTTGAGATCATTTTGATCAAGCGTAACGGTAACCTCGACCTTGGTTTCAGATAAATTCTTTGTAGTAACTTTCATGCTACTATTATAACATGCAGATTTATTTTTAGATAACAGATAGGAGCTACTAGGTATTTTCATTAGTCCGGTCGAATTAAGCCGATTTGAGGAGAGGTACGCATAAAACGAGCTAGGTTTGCAAGGTTTGCTGCTTGTTTAATTTTAGGGTTTAGAATATTTTCGGAATCGAAAAGCGTTTTTAGATGATGATATAGATCAAGGGTTTTTGCCGGAGTTGCCTGATTAATTATAAGCGCCTGAACTTGACCTTCGGCAGAGCCGCCACAGAGATTACCATTTGAGTCAATAACCAACCTACCGTATTGTTGTAAAAAGCGTAAAAGCTGTTTCCGATCGCAAACTTGTGAGAGGTCAAAGCTCGGACGGACTGAATATAGATTTGTCATAAATGAACCAAAAATTGGCAATTTTTGATCAAAAATTTTTTCGAGAGTAGATATACTATCAATAAAGGAGCAGAACTCAGATTCTGGTATATAGGAGCGATCAGCAATAATTATACGTTCAACAACGGAACTATCATTCCTATAAACTTCCAAACTCTTTTTTATTTGGCTTGTAAGACTTTCTATTTCTGGTTGATCAATGATAGATAGCTGTCTATTTATACTAATATTTTTTAGTTTTCTTAAATTACTTTGGTTTTTAAAATAATGATCATCAAATTCAGTATGAACAAGGAATTTTGATTTTGAAAACTGATACGTTTTTCCCATTGAGAGGGGTATATCTAGAAATGAAATAAGCCGTTGATCATAAAAATCAATGCGAAGAGGGTGCATTTTTTTTAACTCAGTCATGAACTCAAATGAAGTTTTTAAATCACTAAAACCGAATATAGCTTGCTTTGTGGGACGAGATAGTGGAACAACTTTCAAGATTAGCTCGGTAATTATACCAAGGCTGCCTTGTGCACCAAAAAAAAGTGGCGACAGATCAAACTCGTGTGAAGCAGGATAAACTTCAGTGACCATATGAAAACCGGTACGTGAGTGATTATGCTTTTTTAATTCGTCAATCTGGTCTTTATGTTTAAGAATTATATCCTCGACCGATTGATATAAGTGTCCAATAAAATTATCCTGTTTCTTAGCGTTTTTTAATCCATGAGTATTGAGAGTTTGAGATTGAAAGAGATCGCCGTTTGACAGTACTACTTCGAGGCGATCTACATAATAATAAATACTACCATATTTTTTGGCGATCCGATCAGTATAAAAATTAGAGACTAACCCACCAATAGTTTCTCGGGGATCGGCCTCAATAGGAAGACGAAGACCAAAAAGAGCAAGAGCAGAGTTTAATTGACCCAAGGTTACACCAGATTGCACCCGTACGAGTCTGGCTCGATCATCTATCTCTTGAATTCGATTAAGTCTTTCCGTAGAAATCAGCATTCCTTCCGTTAGATCGGCACCACTTTGATCTAAGCCAGACCCACGAACCACTACTGGTAATTGATACCCTTTTTTAGCAAGTTCATTAGCAAAACGAACAAGATATTGTATATCCTCAACGGAGTGAGGAAGACAAAGAAGTTTTGGCATAATTTCAAGAATACTAGCATCTCTTGCATAATCAGCTAAAATTTCTGGCTTATTTGTGACTAAACCAGAAATTTTTGCGTTCAGAAAATTTGTTATTTTATCCACTTCCCACCTTCTTTTGGTTTATTTTAGCATAATCAGTTTGAAAAAACTATTTTTAACCCATATTTTTTCAAAAAAATATTTTTGAAATTTTAAAATTATTTCAAGACAACTCCTGATTCGCCAACCAAACTCTTGAGTGGCTCAATAAGTTCTGAAGAAGCATCAATCCGAAAAGGCATACGAAGTGGTTTTTTACCTGTTTCATCTTTTAAAACGAGAATAATTTCTTGAAAACCTGGATTATCATCGCAAAGTTTACGGATGCGAGTTAATTTTTCAGTATCTTCAGGGTTTTCAATGAGAACGAATAATTTCTGTGATCTTGGATCAACAGGTGGAGTAACGATTCGTCGTACAGCTTCCGCGGTTGATTCAGACACAGATTCAGGCTTAGTTTTAGTTTTAGTATTTTTTTCTACTCTGGAATTAGTAGTCTTTTCTTTTGTTGTTTTGGCGTCACCTGATAGCCTTGAAGCTATATTCTCTGGTACTGAAGTTTTTCTTCTCTTAAATTCTTTTTTGGGCGCTTCTTTAGGATCTTCAAGCTTAATACCAGTGGATTGATAATTCTCCAATTTATCATCTGAGACGACAGAGAAAGAGTCTGCGATAATTTTTACATCGGAAGTCATATTACCATCTTTGTCTCTAGCATTTACGCGGCCGGTAACCTTAATAATATTATCAACGACTAGTTTGGAACCTTCTTGTTCATAGAGAGATGGAAAAACAATAAATTCAGTTTCGGCGGTTTTGCTTTCAATCTTTACAAAGGCCATTTTGGTATTAGATTTTGTAAGAATAGTGCGGATATCGGTTATAATTCCACCAACGATTACTTGCTTACCATCGTTTTCGGCTGAAACCACAGAAAAAGGGTGGGTGTTTTCTTCAAAATACAGATCATATTTATCAAGTGGATGAGCAGAGAGGTAGAGTCCCATAAGATCACGCTCCCAAAGCAGTTGTTCTTTATCCGAAACTTTTGTTGGCGACTCTTGAATAGCTGGTTCAGGGATTGCCCCAGCATCACCCATTAAACCGAAGAGATCGGTTTGACCAGAAGCACGATCTTTCTGGACTTTACTACCATAAGCTTGGATTTCTTCTAGATTGAAGAGTAGGTCGGTACGCGACGCAAAACGATCAAAAGCACCAGTTTTAATTGCAGATTCCCATGATTTTTTATTGAATTTAGTATTATCAACACGTGAAGCAAAATCACAAACGGATTTAAAGGGGCCATTTTTGTCGCGTTCTGGAATTACAATTTCTTCAATTAAGGCTTTTCCCATACTTTTAATGGCTGCAAGACCAAAACGAATAGTTTTTTCTCCACCCACAATACCAAAGTCAGCATAAGACTGATTAATGTCAGGCCCAAGTACTTTGATTCCTAATCTTTTACATTCGGCAATTTCGATAGCGAGACGATCCGTCCAACGCATATCCGAAGTCATGAGAGCAGCCATAAAAGCATCTGGGTAATGAGCTTTGAGATAGGCGGTCCAATAAGCGACTAGACCATAGCACGCGGCGTGAGACTTATTGAAACAGTAATTTGCGAATTCAAGAAGCTGATTCCAGAAAGTTTCAGCTTGTTCTTCTGTTGCGCCACCGACCTCCTGAGCACCCTTGATAAATTCTGGCTTAACCTTATTCATCAAAGCTACTTTCTTTTTACCAACAGCCTTACGCAAAGTATCCGCCTGACCACCGGTGAATCCACACCACTCCTTAGAGATCTGCATGAACTGCTCTTGGTAAATCAAAATGCCATAGGTGGATTTTAGGGCATTTTCTAGGCCTGGGTGGAGATATGTAATAGGCTCCTCACCATGCTTACGACGAATAAATGAATCAATAAACTGCATTGGACCTGGACGATACAAAGCAACCATAGCGATGATATCTTCGAAGCTAGAAGCCTTAAGGTCTTTTAAATAACGTTTCATACCTGCAGATTCAAGCTGGAAGACACCAGTAGTTTCGGCATTTTGAAGAAGTTGATAAGCTAGCGGATCATCAAGCGGAACATTATAAAGGTCAATATCGTCATGATAGACTTTGCGGATCATACGTAAAGCGTTGTTAATCACTGAAAGGTTAGAAAGACCCAAAAAGTCCATTTTAAGAAGCCCTAATTCCTCAACCTGGGTGGAAGGATACTGAGTGGCGAGTGGACCTTTGGCAGAGACCTCAAGAGGAAGGAACTTAACTAAATCATCAGGCGCGATCACGATACCACAGGCATGAACACCGTGCGAACGGATCGTCCCTTCAAGTTTAGAAGCATAATCAATAACCTGTTTCGCTACGGGATTATGTTCATATTCATGCTTGAGGTCTGGGGTATTAACAATAGCATCAGTAAGCTTGACGTGATGGCCCTGGATGGGATCAGGAACAAGTTTAGCGATACGATCGGCTTCAGTATAAGGTACTTCCAAGACCCGGGCCACATCACGAACGGCGTTTTTTGCCATCATCTTACCAAAAGTAACAATATTGGCAACACGGGCTTTGCCATACTTGTCAGTACAGTAGTCAATTACTTCATCGCGACGAGTATCTTGGATATCAGTATCAATATCCGGCATGGAGATACGGTCTGGATTTAAGAAACGCTCAAAAAGTAGATCGTATTTCATTGGATCAAGCTCAGTAATACGGAGAGCGTAAGCAAGAATGGAACCGGCAGCGGAACCACGACCGGGCCCGTAAATAATACGGCGAGTCTTACCCCACATGATAAAGTCTTGAACGATCAAGAAATAGCCGTTGTATCCCATTTTATCAACAACAGATAACTCATAGTCGATACGTTCAAGGATTTTCTCAGAGAGAAGATGACGACACTCTTCAATTGAAAGTTTCTCCGCTTCTTTTTGCGTGACTCCACCATAACGAAAGGCGAGCCCTCGAAAAACTAATTTATCGAGGTAGCTTTTTTCAGAATCACCGTCTGGAACGGGAAATTTTGGGATCAAAATGCGACCTAATTGAATTTCGGTATTACAACGTTCGGCAATTTTTCTAGTGTTTTTAATGGCGTCAGGAAAATCTTTACTCCAACGATCAATAATTTCCTGCGGAGGGATAACGTGTAGCTGAAAGTCTTTCAAGGTCATACGATTAGGGTCAGATAGATTAGCTGCTGTACCAATACAGAGGAGAATTTCGTGAGCATCCTGGTCTTCATGCTTTAGATAATGACCGTCGCAAGTCACAACAAGTGGCAAACCAGTCTTCTTTGCAATTTCCTGTAAGCCTTGGTTTATCCGATTTTGGACATCCCAATGGGTCGGGGAATCTGGATGGCCATGATCCTGCATCTCAAGATAAAAGCGATCTTTATATACTTTGCTGTACCACTCAACTAATTTTTCGGCACCCTCCATATCGCCATTCTTTAGTCTAACTGAAATTTCGGAGCTGGCACAACCTGAGAGACAGATAATTCCCTCATTATATTTTTCCATGATTTCATGGTCAATACGCGGCTTATAGTATTTTCCGTTAACTTCAGCCTCCGTAGCAAGCCGGCAGAGATTCTCGAACCCCTGATCATTCATGGAAAGAAGTGTAATATGATATCGTACTTTATCGTAAGCTGGATCACGGTCAAGACGAGAGCGAGCCGCTACATAGGCTTCAAGACCAAGAATTGGCTTGATGTCAGCAGCCTTAGCTTCCTTATAGAGCTCAATTAAACTCGACATCGTTCCATGATCGGTAACAGCAACAGCTTGCATACCCTGCTCTTTGACATAACCGATCAAATCTGGCACCTTGGTGAGACCGTCTAGTAAACTATAGTGGGTATGATTATGGAGATGAACAAAATCACTAGGTTCAATCTTGTGGCTTGGGTCGTCAAGCTTACAGCAAAAATCATGGTATGATTCCTCCTGACTTTTTTTCTCCTTTTTTGTATCTACCTCACTTGACATATACTAATTATCCATTTTACCCATTAAAATTACTGTTAGTAATTACCAACAAAAAGTTTCTAAAATTTATTTAGTTTTTATTCGTTTATTTGGTCTTCAATCGTTTCAGTAACTTCTTCAACTACACCTAGATCTTTCTCCTCAGTTTCTCCTTTTTTGTTGAAGAACTTATCAATTAACTTCTGTCCACTAGTTTTAGTATCTTGATAAAGTTTTTGACCTGTTTTTTTGGTTTCGTTAAAAGCTTTTTTACCCTGCTCTTTTAGATCCTGACGGGTTTCTTTACCTGATTTTGGAGCAGTTAGAATTCCTGCAAGAACACCAACGGCAGCACCTAGGACTACACCTAAGAAGAATTTATTATTATCTTTTTTCATATTTGTACTCCTGTTTAGTAGATTAATTATAGATGATTTTTAACAAACAGTATAGAGGCTAAGTTCTTGATTTAGTTCTGGTCTTTTTTATCGAAGCCTTAGTAGATCTTGCTGGTCGTTTTAACTCTTCCTCTTCTTCAAATTCATCAAAAACTGATTTTTTAGGTTTACGATCAACTCGTAAAAGACCAAATAGCTTTCTTCCGATATACTCTTTGACAAAACCCTTTGCGAGAGGTCCAACGGAGGTTAAATCTTTGATATTATCAGCGACATCATCAGCCTTGTCAAAAATAGACTGGCCGGTTTGCACCATAATTTCGATTTCAGACAATAAACTAGTAAACTTCACTAGGAAAATAATACCAACAATCAAAAAAATCAATAGAGCAATTGATAAAAACATTACTAAGATCCATTCAGCTAGATTCATTATGACTCCATTTCACATAACCTTTACGCTTATATTGTATTACATTTAGCCAAACTTCACAACAAAAAAGACACCATGTGATGTCTTTTTGCTAGTATTTTTCATGAATTATTTGAGGAAATCAACTAGATCCTGACCATATTTTTCATATTTGATAGCATAGTAAAGACTTGCTAGACTATAATTCTTCGGATCACCGGTAGTCATCCAGCAACCTTGAGTTTTTTCTACATAGACATTTCCATCGTCAACCATCTTAGTGATTGCATCAACCGTCCAAAGCTCGCCGTCAAGACCGGTATTTTTTGGATCAAGATATTGAAAAACATCTGGAGTCAACAAATAACGACCGTAGGAAGTAAGGTTTGAAGGAGCATCCTCGATTTTTGGCTTTTCGACAATATCGTGGAGGGTCATTTTAACCTCATCCTGCATGCGAATAATGCCATATTTATTCAAGACTTCCTTTGGCATTTCCTGAGCAATAACAATTGCCTGTGCGTCTTGATGCCTTTCAAAAGATTCCTTAAGTGTTTTAATATCTGAGGTACCAAAAACTACATCATCAGAATAAGCAACAATGAAAGCTTCATCATCTCGAATAAATTTACGAGCAGAAGCAATTGGAGAACCGTTTCCGTAAGGGTATGACTGATCTTGTTCAATAACCGTGATTTTAGGATAATCTAAAATCTTTTGAATCGGAGTATAACGATCTATTTTTCCCTGGGAGATAAGCTGTTTACGAATGTGATTAACTGCGTTATTAAAATAATCTTCATAAATCGGCTTTCCCTCGGGAGTAGCAACAATAATAATCTCTGTGATACCAGCTTCGACACATTCATCCACTACAAATTGCATAATTGGGCGATTACCTAATGGCAACATAGCTTTTGGAATAGTCTTGGTGATTGGCAAAAAGCGGCTAGCAAAACCAGCATCAGTAATGATAGCCTTGGTTGGCATTTTGTACTTCATATTTTCTCCTTGAGGCTTAATTATAACATATTTTTATTAGTTACACTAGTTCTGGAAAAATATTAATGTATCTATAAATAACTGCCTTAAGTCTATTTTGCAGACTTTTTGCTATTTTTTTGTTGATACTTTTTTGGTAATTTTTGCTTTATTTTTAAGTTCGGTATTTTTGTTACTAGATTGCGCTTTTACAGACTGCTTTTTTATAGCAAGTTTCTCAGAGCGATAGTCTTTAGCCTGTTCCTTATTATGCACAGCATAAATCAAATTAACAATACCAAAAATCATCATATATGAACCAAAATACTTAATAAACGGAGTGGTGCCAAGATGCCCAGTATTGAGAATTACTGCTCCCATAATACAACCACAAGCACCAGCTAAAATCCAGATAAATTTGTCGGTTAGATCGTCGACTGCTTTTAAACCTAGAATAATTTCAAAAATACCACGCGTAATAGTATAAGACGCAATGACAATCAGATGCCAAGCGACATTCTGCTCATAGGTAAAGAGGAGCGAAAGGCCAGCCGTAACTTCGAGGATAGCCATGAATAGAGAGACTCCCCAAGTATTTTTAGTGCGAGTTCTCGCTAGAAGATTAAGTAATTCGATAATACCTAGAGATAAAAGGACACTGCCTACAACAATAACGAGAGTTTGGACATCACTAGAACCAGTAAATAAAGCAAACCAACCAAATAACAGTGCCACTATGCCCTGCAGGGCGAAGATGCCCCAGTGGCTATCAATATATTTAAGTTTTGTAGACATAATACTCCTTGATTATAATTCTTACGGTTATTTTAGCACACTTTGTGGTGATTTTTATGTATTACATTACGCTGTAGCTACAGCTAATCTCTGACTATCGAAACTTTTCGTGAGATGAATGAGAGCGTTTGGGATAATTTCGGCAATCACGGTTGTATTTTCATACTGATAATTTTCACTTCTTACTGGCTTTTCTGGACCCTTCTCTTTTGGATGATAGGTAGCGAGATAGGCATTATATTCAATAAGTCCAAGCGCAATTTCTGCCTGATCTTTAGTTATGCCAGTATAGCGAGCAACAATCCCGGAATCCGAATGATCAAGTGGGTTTTTGGCGTAATATCGATCTAAGAAGCTTGTAATAGCCGATTGTTCGATAAGTCCGGCGGACTCTAAGACGCGCTGATCCTCAGAATAACGTGAGAAATATTTATATTTTTCCTTAACACAATTTTCACCGGTGGTCCAACCAATATTAGAAGCCTCTTTCCCGTCATATATACCCTGAATAACACCCCCGATTACTGGAACAGCTCCAATAGCAGCTCCCGTATACGCCTTTATCACGCCTGCACCAACACCAGCGGAGCCACTAATTGCTTCTGAGATATTACTATCGGCCACGCCGTAATGTGATTCGCGAACGGCGCAGGATAATGTCCATTTAGCAAGTTCAGACTTATCTTTGATCTCTGGATTACCATTATTAACATTTTCGTCTATCTTATCTAGATTAAAATTCTCAGCCCCAACCTGATCAAATACCTCATCTGGTGGAGTTTTAATAGTGGAATAATCGGTGGTAATATAATTATTGCAAAAGGCATCCATGGCTAGAGGATCATCAAATGCTCTACCTGAAGGACAGTTATCATTAATTGAAGTTTTGATTTGATTGATGTCGTCAGCGGCAGCGGTTGGCAATAATTTTGAAATAGAAGATCCAACAACGCTATTAATCTTGGAAAAGGTTAACATCGGCGAGGACATAGTATTAGCGATTGGGATTATAGAATTCATTAAACTACCCATGAAAGTGTGCGGAGAAGATGGATCCAGAGGACTCTTTGTCTGCCTAGCATAGCGAGCCTCTGAGGCGATAATATTCTGTTTTTCGTGATACTGAGCAATTAAGGTTTTCTTTGTGGCCGGTAAGCCAGAACTAATTCTCTGTTGCATACCAGTATACATATTAAAACCACTATTGATTGCATAGCCAGCGTCCTCGCCTACCATATTACTAACTAGACTTTTACCTAAAGACCTAGCGATAACGGGAGCAACCATGGAAATGAGCACACCAACCGAAGCAACAACGGCAACCATAAGAGCTTTCTTCATCAGCATTTTCCCCATTTCGCCAATAATAAATGAGATACCAAAGCTAGGTACAGCTGCAACAATTTCGGCGATCTCAGAAAAAACTCCCAGCACATTGCCAGTCATTTGCATAGAAATACAACCTTTATATGTATTTAAACTACCTGCGGCTTCACCAAGCATTTTTCCTAGTGTCATTGGTACTTGATTGATGTCGCTAGATTGAATCTCATCACTATGGAAGATTGCTTGTTGCATTGCACTTTCGGAATTAAACTTTCTGGCCACCGGATCAGAAGATTTTACTTTAACTTGACCGTTACTGAAAAATTGACTAATAGCAGTACTTTTCATAGCGGAGCTGGATTCTTTTCCAGGGATAATTTTACCACTCATATCCCTTGTGGGGCCGTCAGTATTTAATCCTTTATTGTAAAAATGTAATTCATTCGAACCATCACCAGCCTTAGTTTTATGAACAGCCTCAGTGTAACCAGTGACATAATTCAAGATCCTTGATCGCATAAGCGCACCGACAGTCTGAGAGATTGTATTGATTACTTTTAGAACAGTGCAAGTATAGCCAATACCGGCAGTAATGGCTGCAGCACTACCAATAGTTGCGGCAGCTTTTTTAGCGCGAGTCTTTAGAGCGCTTTCAACTTCAGGTGTATCCATACCTTTAGTAAGTGCACTAGAACCATCATCGGCAGAAACACGATTGGGCTCTTCAGCGTCTGCATCTGAATCATCAACGTCAATATTTCCTTTAGAATCTTCTGCTTCTTCTTTTAAGCCATCTTTTTCAGCATTTTGTTGAATCTCTTCATCAGAGGCATCTTTTTTAGTATTAGCTTGACGATTTCGACCACCGTTATTAAGCATTGTATCAACCTTATCTGCAATCGAATCGAACCAACCTGCAACATGTCCTTTCAAGGTGCGAGTGGATTTTTCTTCAGCTTTAAAGAAACTATCGCTTACATCTAATGCCTGCTTAAAGCCCATTTTATTATTTGAATCAACTTCAACCTTTGTCGTTACAGGAGTTGAAACTCCATCAGCATCAATTTTATTGGTTGAAAACTCTAGCGTGTCTGGGATTCTGGCGGCGTCTTCTTTGTAGGCAGCTACAGCCATTGGCTTACCATCCGGACCGTCATTATAAACCAAAACGTTGAGGGGTTTACCGTCAGTGCCAGTTGTTTCAAGATACTTAATACCATTACTGGCAAGCTTTTTTGACATCGAACTTGAGATCTTGAATTTTTCCGCTCCACCGCTAAAAATGCCTTTTGTGGTGATTTTTGAATTCAGTCCACCACGAATCATTCTCGGCATAAGATAGGACGAACGAGTATTCATACTATCACGAAGTACATTAAATTGCTCCAAACCATTGGCAACAAGAGCAAAAGATGAAAGACCAGTGGCACCAGAAAATGTCGCCATCATTGCGATAAGAATACCTAGGATGGCGCCGAGTGGAGCAAATTTTTTAGCTCGATCTATCTTTGCTTTTTTACTTTTTTTATCATTTTTTTTATAAAAAGATCCATCTTCGCTTACTTGTTCTGGGGAGCTTTCAGCAAGCCTTGCATCTTGAGAATTATTAGAATTTTCAACAGCAGATTCCTCTGCATTTCTAGCTATATCTTGGGCAGATTTTTGATCAGCTATTTTTTTGGCTTGATTATTTCCCCAGGCATCATTACTGTTATCTCGAGATGCTTTTAGGTTATTGTTTGAGTTATCAGAAAATGACTGGTTACCAAAAGTATTCTCATCGGGTCGACCAATATTTTCTGCCATATTACTTATGATTATACTACAATTTTCTGTAAATTAATAGGACTGGTCGCTGAGTCTTTAGAACTAGTGATAATAAGTTTAGACGTGGCGAATTTTACGACGAATAGTCTCTATAGGATAGGTTTTTAAATAATATTCAACTTTATTAAGAATAAGATCATGGGCTGGTAAATATTTTAATTCTTCAACACCAAAACCACGTTTAAAAACTGATACGCCATAAAAACGGTGTTTAGTATCATTTTCATCAACAATGCCCCAGAAATTATAGCGAGTAATACCACGCTGTCTTGCATCTCGCATCGCTTGCATATGAAGTAAAGGCGCTCCTGAATATTTAGTGCCTAGTTCAGAAGATACTCCATAATGATAGGATGCTTCACTGCCGTAGAAAATCATAAAGTTTTCGGCCAGAATTTTACCATCTTTTTTGGCGATATAGAGTACAGCCTCTTGGTTTTTAGCAAAAGCTTCAAATTGCTTAGTGAGAAAGTTTTCAGAAAAAGCATAAAAGTCATGGCGCTTCGCGGTCTGTAATTCTATCTGATAAAATTCCTTAATTGCAGCAGGGTCGGTGGTGGTTTCAATTTTAATTTGATTTTTTTCAGCCTTTCTTAGAGCTCGTCTTAAGCGTTGACGCATGCCAGCTAGGATTTCATCTTCTGTTTTTGTCAAATCAAGCACGCCAGCAAATTCGACAGAAAGGTACATTGGCGCTCGTTTGAAATGATATTTTTGGAAAATTTTTGCTGACTCTGAAGTATTCTCTATTTGCGGACGAACTCGAACAAAAATACATTGCATTTTTTTTGCGACACTTATCATATCCTTAAAAACTGTTCCAATGAGAATGTCATTAGTCCAATCTAGAATGGGACCACCGGCAATAGCAAGATGGCGACCACGTTTAGCTGGTTCGACTTCGCCAGCGTAAGCAGCAACGATTTTTCCATTGCTTTTAATGACGCGTCGGACTACTTGATGTTTTATATTTTTGTAAAATTCATAAAAATCCCAAGACTGAAGAAAATTTGCTTGCTTAAAACTGGTGATAAAATCATCCCATTCCTCTTTTGATTGACATTCTTCGATTTGAAAATTTTTTTCTTTTAATGTATTTTTCATTTTATTCTACATTCCTTCTATAAATGACGACGTTTTTTACGAATGGTTTCAACTAAGCGATTTAGCGGGTAGCGTAATCGACTAACAGGAATATCTTGTGCTTCAACATAGGTGAACCTTTTTTCCGAAAAACCCGTCTTAAAGGTGGTTACACCGGAGTAGCGATGGTGAGTTTGACCTTCTGGCGCAATACCCCAAAGATTATATCGTTTTATCCCCAGTTTTTTGAGATCGCGCATAATTTTCCACTGCAGGGCATAGGCACCAGGTAATTTGCGATTGAGCGGTGTACTAGCTGCTTCATAGTACTCTGCTTCAATGCCATCAATTAATATCAGCCCATAAGCGATTGGTTGATGCGACTCATCAAAAGCAACGTAAATTTTCAAATCATCACCAAAACTTTGCTTCAATGCTTCCAGCTCTTTTTTTGAGGGTGGGATAAAGTTTTGGCGTCTTGCTGTATCTAATTGTATTTGGTGAAATTCTTCAAGAATATTTGGATTATTTGAGCAATCTTCGACTGTAATTTTTAGCTTATCTGCGCGCCTCACTTCATAGCGCGTTTGACGACGAAAACTAGACAACAACTCATCCTCTGTTTTAGAGAGATCTATCATAACTGTATGTTCTGCACCAAGATGGAACGAGGCTTTAATCGAACCGAGATGCTTGAGGACGGTACGGTTTTGACACGAATCTGCAAGTGCAGGTCGAAAACGAATAAAAGCACATTTATTTTGTTTAGCTATTTTATAAATTTCTGAGAATACCTGAGAGATAATTGCAGGATTCTGCCAATCGATTAGAGGGCCATTTGGAATCTCTAAAAAGCGACCACGTTTAGCATCTTTAATAACCATAAGTACAATAATATTTTTTTCAAATTGACGTAAAATAACACGGCGTCCAAGAATTTCGTTATATTTTTGCCATCTTGGAGATTGAAGGAAATTTGACAGTTCATAAGTTCGTACCTGCTCAGCCCACTCCTTGGCCGATAGGGGTTTCCTATTTTTTAAATACTGTGTTTTCAATTTCAGATTAGATTTAGATAATATTTCAGATACTTCAGGCATACCATTTTTATTAAATCTAATTTCTACCTGGTTTGATGAGGCGATTTGCCAGGCACGTGATAACTCTAAGAACGAATAATGCGTGGGTAAATTGACAAGATGTTTTGCAACCAAAACGGCAACCGGACAAGACTTTTCATTAAAGCCTGATTGCGAATAATATCGACGGGGAGCAACTGGTGTGTCATACCATATTTCATCAAAGAAACAGCCTATCTTTTTAAACTCATGTAAGACCTTTGTGCGTTTTTCGACTAATATTGGATAGCGCAAAACAGAATATTCTTGTTGATTATGCTGGATCAAACCTAGAACATATTTGGACTGCCAATAACTAAGTCGTCTCTCAAAATCAAGTTCAGCATCTGCAGATCGTTGGATAAACTTTAGTTTAAGAAGAAGTGCTAAAAAACACTGCCCAAGATTAATACGTCCAAAGGATAGGTATGAAAGACCACGAGATAAAAGTCCAAACAATGGATAAAGGCGGTCACGTAAAGAATCACTTATTTTTGGAGCACGAGCCGCGATATGAATATCTTTGAGTAGTCGATTTTTGGATTCACTGCGCATAATTAATGCGCCACCAGAACTTGCATCAATTGACTTACCCTTACCGAATGAAAGCACAACTGCATCGCCAACATTACCAGCAGTGCGACCATCCGGATATTTAATGCCATAAGAATGTGCAAGATCTTCAATTAGAAAAAGTTTATGTTTTCTTGCTACTATTTCAATATTAGATAGATCAGAAGCTAAGCCAAGATTATTCTGAACAATCACAGCTTTAATATTTGGGTTGTTTTTAATCGCAGACTCTAATTTTTCTGCATTAAAATGTAAGGTAGTAGGATCAATATCTAGATATATTGGCTGATAGCCAGCAGTTTTAACTGCCTGAACTACGGCATAGCATGTTAATGCCGTAATAGCAACAGCAGGACGATTGTCAGTTTTTGATGTCAATTTTAGATTATTGTTTACTATTTGTTTTTCTTCAGCTGGAATTTGAGATAATAAACATAATGAAAGTGCGGTGCGACCAGAGTGAAAAAGATAGACGTTATTATTTGCTACTTGATACTGATCGGCTAAGTATTGTTTTAGATTGTTAAAATCTTTTTTACTACCAAAAGTAAACAAGAAACGAAAAGTTTGTTTAATCTTAAATCTAGCCGCTCGTCCTAGAAAAAAGTGTTTCATTATTTTATCCCCATAATAATGCTTATAGTCTTAGCTAGTCCTTCAGGATCAACGATATATGGTGCATGTGTCCAATTTGGAAACAGTTTAAGCCGGCTTTTCTTGATTAATTGATGCATCTTCTTTGCCTGACGTGGGGGAGTAATTTTGTCCATTTCCCCCCATAAAATGTCCGTTTTTACTTTAACTTTTGAAATATCAAGATTACGATCAGAGTCTAGCATATTAGTTAAAGTCTTCTTCATATTTTCTGGAGCTTTATCATAATCTCCGGCACCAATCATTTTATGAATTATTTTACGCAGAATTTTTACCCGCCTGAGTGGAGCAAGAATTTGGCTAAGTTTTCTTAGAATGTCTCGTTTTTTTGATGGTTCATATACCCCGGCAGCATCCAGAAGAATGAGATGAGAGACTCGATCTGGTTGTCTCGAAAGTAAATTCAGAAGGATTCGGCCACCGTTGCTATGGCCTAAGACGATCGCATCTTCCGGAAGCAACGAATCAGCCCATTTGACATACTCATCAATTGTCCAGACTTTCTTACTTGGGTCAGTGAGGCCCGGAACATGTAGCATTTCCACCTTAATTTGGTATTTATCGTTGAGAATTTTAATAGTTCTATTCCAAGGCTCTACGGTGTAGGTCCAGCCATGAATAATATAAAGAGTTTTCATTAATATAAACCTCGTTTCTGTCGCCGCTTAATTGCTGCTTTCTCGCGTCTTGGCAACTTCTTGACATCATCAGGATTTTTAAGAAGTTTCTCAATAATCCACTCTAAATACTGAGAACCCTTAAAAAGGATTGTCTCGGAGCCTATGAGATGCTTTTCTAAGTATTTCAGTGCTTCACGCGGATCGGTAGTTGTGTAAGCATCAATTTTAGCCTTTTTTAGGAGAGGTGCAGTATATTTTTTTGTACGGCGGCCAATTAAAATAACTTTCTCGGGTTTTACCTTAACAATTTCATCGGCTAATTTCGCATGCTCTTGGCCTTCAATGCTTCCCTGATCGACGATATCACCAATCACTAGCCATTTATGGTCAACTTTCATAGACTTAAACATTTCAAGAATTGACTTGACAGAGATTAAATGTGCATTATAGCTACTATCGATAATTTTGATACCGTTTTGACCATCAAAATATGAGTTGCGACCCGGAGCAAGTCTAAAGTCAGAGAGATCGGAACAGGGCTTGATTTTTAAGTATTTTGCCAGATTTTCTAACATCACTAGTTGGATAGTGAGGTCTTTTGAAAGAGGACGATTAAAAATATATTCGCGTGGAGATGTGTCCTCAGAGAGTTTAATCTTAAAATTGGTTTGGTCGGGCATGACTTGGTAAGCGGTAAGAGCTTGTTTTGAGCATTTAACCACGTTGGCGTCGGTTAGGCCTTTTTGTTTAATACTTTCAAGAGCTCGCACCATAAGTTCAACATCGCCATCGATAATGACAAGTTTTTGTGTATATTCTGGGAGCATGGCAAATTCATGGGTGATGGCCTTATCGAGATTTTCAAAGAGACCGTCTTTCACTTGCTGTTCAAATTGTACGGCATGGGATAAACCAAGTGAAATCCAGAGTGTCACTTCTGGTCTAAGCCAAGAAGCAAGGAATTCAGTTTCGTGAGGTCTTTCACCATCGATCTCTACTACATAAAACTCTTCTTTATGAGTATAAAATACAGATTTAATCGGCGCGGCCAGAAAAAGATACAACCATTTTAGTTTTGAACCTGTCACTCCACGTAAATTTAGAATGTCAAAAGCAATACCATAAGCAGAATTAGCATCATGAGAATAATGAGCACGTTCTTTAAGAACACATTCAACCAGATTAAGCATCGTAGTTTTACCAACTGAACCAGTGATAGCGATCACTCGAGGTTGCCAACGACGAAAAGAAATGTTAGCGAAGAATCGGAAGTAAGAAGCAACGAGAAAATAGAACTTTTTCTTAAATTTCATCACTGGAGTCATATCGTAATTTTAACATAAAGAGGATAATCTTGGCAAAAACTAGGAGGTTTTATTTACGAATTGAAGAGAAGAATCTTGCCGCACGCTCAGTTTTTGGATGATCCATAACCTGTTTTGGAGTGCCATCTTCGATAATCTTACCGTGATCAAGAAAAATCATTCTAGTGCCAACTTCTCTAGCAAAACTCATTTCATGAGTTACAATAACCATAGTTAAGCCTTCTTTAGCTAGATTTCGTATTACATCAAGCACTTCACCAATCATTTCGGGATCAAGAGCAGAAGTCGGCTCATCAAAAAGAATGACCTCTGGATGCATAGCAAGTGCACGCGCAATTGCAATACGCTGTTTTTGCCCACCAGATAAATTATGTGGAGAGGCATCAGCCTTGTTCAAAAGTCCAACCATTTTCAAAAGTCTTCTCGCTTCCTTATCAGCCTCATTTTCCTTTTGGTGAAGTATTTTTTTAGGCCCCAATTTAATATTCTCGATGACTGAGAAATTATCGAATAAATTGAAGTTTTGAAAAACCATACCAACTTTTTGACGAATTTGATTAAGATTTACACCGGGCTCAGTGATGTCGAGTCCATCAATGAAGACTTGGCCCGAAGTCGGCCGTGTAAGGAGATTTAAACATCTTAAAAAAGTTGATTTACCAGACCCACTTGAGCCGACCAAGACTACAACTTCTCCATCCTCTATCGTAAGATTAATGCCTTTTAGAACTTTTACATCATCAAATGTTTTATGAATATTTTTAGCAACAATAGACATTACTGCTCCTCTTGATTATTTATTTTCTTCTCTAGAGTAAACATAACTTTAGAAAAGATGGCGGTTATTGCTAGGTAGATGATTGCGGCAGCCACAAGAGACTGAAAGGCAGTAGCAGTCAAGGATCTTATGTCGTCAGCTCCGCGCATAATATCGCTGAGTCCAATCCATCCCACAATTGAAGTTTCCTTAAACATTGCAATACCTTCGCCAATTAAACCTGGCATGGAACTTTTCAAAGCTTGAGGCAAAACAACATAAACCATTGATTTAGTATGAGAAAAGCCAAGTGAACGCGCCGCTTCAAGTTGTCCTTTATCAACACTTTCAATACCACCTCGGATGTTTTCAGCAATATATGCGGCACTATTCATAGCAAAAGCAATTGCTGCGATTATCAATTTTGGCATAGTGCGCATTGATCCGAATATTACATAATACATAATCAGTAATTGTACCAGAACCGGAGTACCTCGAATGAGACTAATATATAATCTAGCAAAAGTCTGCAATGGATTAAAACTGCTTAAATATTGAATTATTTTAGTTTTACGTAAAAACGACACTTTACTGAGAAATTTGAATGGCATCGCAATTGAAGTACGCATGAGAGCCAAAACGAGACCGAGGATAAGCCCGGCTAATACGGAGATGGTCGTCAAAACGATGGTCACCTCAAAACCATGCCATAGATAGATCCAACGTCCATTACCAAAAATTACTTCAAAAAAGTTCATTACAGTTGCCCCTTTTCTGTGCCAAAATGTTTCATGAGAATTTTACGCATTCTACCATCTTCTTTCATCTCTGAGATCACCTGATTGACCTGATCTAAGAGTTTCTGATTTCCTTTTTTTATAGCAATTGCGTAGGACTCGCGGCTGAGTGGTAAGTCAAGAATTTTTAAATTAGAAAAGGCAGCAACATACTGAGCGGCCGGAGCATTATCAAGAATTGCGGCATCGATACGTCCGGTAGTAAGCTCTTGTAAGACATTTGGGGCAGCGGGAAATTGAACCACTTTTGCACCTTTAATCTGTCTTGCCATGAGATCACCAGTCGTTCCTAGCTGAACGCCAATGGTTTTATTTACTAATTCATATTTATTACGAATACTGCTATCGGATCGCAATACAATTTGCTGAGAAGCAACATAATAGGAATCAGAAAAGAAGGCGTTTTTGGCACGATCCTCAGTGACAGACATTCCAGCCACCGCAAGATCAATTTGACCACTTTCAAGGGCTGGCAATAGCCCATCGAACGACATATCCTCGATTTTAAGTTCAGCACCTAGACTCTTCGCAATTTCTTCAGCAAGATCAACATCAAACCCAACCACCTTATCTCCGTCTTTGTACTCAAAGGGCTTAAAAGTGGCATTAGTGCCCATAACTAGGACATTGGCATTTTTTGACACAATAGTTTCACGATGCATAATATCCTGAAACATCCAAATATTTAGAATAAGATAGGCGCCAATAAGTAGTAGACTAAGGATTTTTTTATTTTTAGCTCCACCACTTTTCATAGTTATAGTATACTAGATTTTTTGATTTTTTGATAAAAAATAGCACCCTTGGTGCTACTTTTTACGATTTACTGCTACATTTTGATTTCTGCATCAACACCAGCCGGCAGAGACAAATTCTGCAAAGCATCAATAGTTTTTGGAGTAGCGCTTGTGATATCGATTAAGCGCTTGTGGACCTTCATCTCAAAAGCTTCACCACCAGTCTTGTAGACGTGTGGAGATTTGACAACAGTAAAAGTGCTACGTTTGGTTGGTAGAGGTACTGGACCTGAAACATTAGCGCCGGTACGGATAGCAGTATCGACAATTTGTTTTGCGCTTTGATCGATCACACGATGATCATAGGCCTTAAGACGAATACGGATCTTGAGACCTTCATTTTTGGTTTCAACCATGTTATTCCTTCTAGCCCTATAACTTCAGATATACCTAGACAGTATGTCGATGAGTTTTTAGAGCTCAATTAAATTATGTGTTTGTATAATAATATAATTTTCTTAATGAGTCAAGAGAGAAAAATTGGACTGCTAAGACAGTCCAATCTTCAAACTAGGATTACCTAATTATTTTACGATCTTGGTAACAACACCAGAACCGACAGTACGACCACCTTCACGGATAGCGAAACGGTCATTGTTATTCATAGCAATTGGAGCTAAGAGCTTAACAGTAAAGGTGATGGTGTCACCAGGCATAACGATTTCTTTGTCAGCTGGAAGTTCAACTTCACCAGTAACATCGGTAGTACGGAAGTAGAACTGTGGCTTGTAACCCTTTGAGAATGGAGTGTGGCGTCCACCTTCTTCTTTCTTAAGGATATAAACCTGGGCCTCAAATTCAGTGTGTGGGGTAATTGAACCTGGTTTAGCAATAACTTGACCACGTTCGATTTGATCACGCTCAATACCACGAAGCAAGAGACCTGCATTATCACCAGCTTCACCTTCGTTAAGGGTTTTATGGAAAGCTTCAATACCAGTAACAACTGATTTCTGGGTGGCACGGAGACCAACGATTTCAACTTCGTCGTTAATCTTGACGACACCCTGTTCAATACGACCGGTAGCGACGGTACCACGACCCTTAATAGAGAAGACGTCCTCAATTGGCATAAGGAATGGTTTGTCAAGATCATGCTCAGGAATATCAAAGTATTCATCCATAGCGTGAACAAGATCCATGATACGATCTTCCATTTCAGTGTCACCTTCGAGAGCCTTAAGAGCAGAACCTTTGATAATTGGAGCATTATCACCATCGAAACCATATTTGTTAAGAAGTTCACGAACGTCCATCTCAACTAGTTCAACGAGTTCAGGATCAGCAAGATCCATCTTGTTGAGGAAGACGATGATTTTTGGTACGTTCACCTGGTGAGCAAGAAGAACGTGTTCACGAGTCTGTGGAAGTGGACCATCGTTAGCAGCCACTACGAGGATAGCACCATCAATCTGAGCTGCACCGGTGATCATGTTTTTAATATAGTCGGCGTGGCCTGGCATATCAACGTGAGCATAGTGACGCTTCTCTGATTCATACTCCTGGTGAGAAGTAGCGATAGTGATACCACGTGCTTTCTCTTCTGGTGCGTTATCAATCTGATCATAAGCGACAGATTTGTTTACGTCTGATGGAAGACGCTTTGCTAGAACTGTTGTAATAGCAGCAGTAAGAGTTGTTTTACCATGATCAACGTGACCCATGGTACCAACGTTGATGTGTGGCTTGGAACGGTCGAAATTTGCCATTCTAAATTTTTCTCCTTTAATATTAATTTCTTTTAGGCACTAATATTAACCAGCCCAAAAGTCTATATCTTATATTTTAGACGAAACCTTGGCTAAAGTAAAGAGTAAAATGATACCCTAGGCTTTGTTATGTTTGTGTTTTTTTATTATTTTTCTTACGGCCATTACTATCATGACTATACTATATGGAAAAAAGACAATCGTAGGGATAAGACATGGAATAATTATTATTGCTGCCCCATGGGTGATATGATACCAAATTACATCACGCATTGGAGATATTAATACATAACGAACGTCATAGATCAAAGCTATCGGTAATACAATTGATGAGGCTCCTAGTAGAAATTCTTTTATTAATTTCTTTAATTCATTGGCTAACAGTAATAGGAAACAAGTTATAATTGTAGTTAAAATTATCATGGTGCAAATAATTAACTCAATATTGTCAAGGATATCAAAATATAGACCTGTAGCATTTGACCTAAACCAAAGAAAGGTGGTTTGCATACAACTACTCCTTGATTATGCTTAGTATTATTATACTCCTTTCTTTTCTAGAAAAAAAGAAACTAGCGGAACTAGTCTCTTTTTTACTTTCAGGTTATTTAGAACTGTTACGTTTTTCGATAATCTCTTGTGCAACGTTAGGTGGGACTTCTTCATATTGAGCAAGCTCCATTGAGGAAGCGGCACGACCCTGACTCATTGAACGAAGATCTGAAGTATAACCAAAGAGGTTGGCAAGAGGAGCAAAAGCAATGATTAATTTAGCACCACCTTGGAGATCTTCCATTGAGTCAATGCGACCACGGCGAGAGTTGATATCACCGATCACATCACCCATGAATTCCTCTGGAGTTGTCACCTCAAGTTTCATTACTGGCTCAAGAAGCACAGGCTTTGCCTTCTTAATACCTTCACGGGTTGCTAAGCTTCCAGCGAGCTTAAAAGCAAGCTCTGAAGAGTCAACATCGTGATAAGAACCATCATAAAGGGTAGCTTTAATATCGACAACTGGATAACCGGCAATAACACCGCCGTTCAAGGTTTCTTCGACACCCTGCTGGACTGGTTTGCGGTATTCCTGAGGAACCACACCACCCTTGATCATATCAATAAACTCAAAACCCTTACCTGGCTCATTTGGCTCAAACTTAATCCAAACATCACCATACTGGCCACGACCACCAGACTGCTTGATGTGCTTACCCTGAGCTTCACTAGTGCCACGAATAGTTTCACGATAGGCAACCTGAGGAGCACCGGTATTGGCCTCAACGTTATGTTCACGCTTTAAACGATCGATAATGATCTCAAGATGTAACTCACCCATGCCAGAGATAATGGTTTGGCCGGTTTCCTCATCAGTATGAACGCGGAAAGTTGGATCTTCTTCCGCAAGCTTAGCGAGACCAAGACCCATTTTTTCCTGATCGGCCTTGGTTTTTGGCTCAACGGCGATAGAAACTGGAGGCTCTGGGAATTCGATTGACTCAAGGAGAATCGGATGAGCCGGATCACAAAGAGTAGTACCGGTAGTAGTCTCTTTGAGGCCGACAATAGCAGCGATATCACCAGCGGCTACTTCGGTAATTTCTTCACGCTTATCAGCAAACATACGAACAAGACGACCAACACGTTCCTTATTGCCAGTGGTGGCGTTAAGGATATAAGATCCGGACTTAAGTACGCCCGAATAGACACGTACGAAGACTAATTTACCGACAAATGGATCAGAGGCGATCTTAAAGGCGAGAGCAGTAAGTGGCTGAGAGACATCAGCTTTGCGGACGACATGATCACCAGTTTTTGGATCAGTACCGACGGTTTGACCAAGATCACGATCAAGTGGAGACGGGAGATAATCAACGCAAAGGTCAAGAACTTTTTCAACGATGACACCACGACCATCACCGCCGGTGACAAGGAAGAAATCACCATCAAGTACACGCTTACGAAGAGCAGCCTTAAGCTCAGCCTCAGTAATAGCTTCTTCACCCTGAGTGAAATACTTATTCATCAAATCTTCGTCAGCAGAAACGGCTTCCTCAACAAGAATGGCACGTGCTTTTTTGGCCTTATCTAGCATATCAGCTGGAATTTCACCAACAGTCAAAGAATGGTCAGCATATTCTTTGTAAGTGTAGGCCTTCATATCAATAAGATCAACTACGCCACAAATGTCCTTCTCAAAACCAATTGGCAAATGAATAGCTACCGCATTCTTTGAGAGACGCTTATGAATAGATTCAAGAGACTTATAAAAATCACCACCAATTTGATTAATTTTATTGATAAAACAGATACGAGGGACACCATATTTAGTGGCTTGTCGCCATACAGTCTCCGACTGAGCCTCGACACCCATCTTGCCGTCAAAAACGGTAATAGCGCCATCAAGGACGCGAAGTGAACGCTCTACTTCAGCAGTAAAGTCAATGTGACCAGGGGTATCGATAATATTAATCTTATAACCCTTCCAAGTTGCAGTAACAGCGGCAGAAGTAATAGTAATACCACGTTCCTTCTCCTGCTCCATCCAGTCAGTTGTTGCACCACCAGTATCACCTTTAACGAGGTCGATTTTGTGTTTTAACCCAGTTCGGTAAAGAATCGCCTCAGAGGTAGTAGTCTTACCTGCATCAATATGGGCAATGATACCAATATTGCGAAGCTTTGATAAATCATGATTGTCAGTAGCCATGAATTTCCTTATTTAGTTAATAATTATTGTCTCCTTACGGTGTTTTGCCGGATATAATACGACAAAAAGACGTTGGTGCTATTTTAACATGCTATCTGTTAAAAATAAAGTTGTATTTTAGAAATGACCAAACTTGGCGGTATCTTCGAAACATTTATCTAATAAACCTAAATCTTTGATCATTTGCTTCGGAGTACATTCAGCGTACAGAGATTTTTCCGGTTCAATATTTTTACCATCACCTAAAATATAGATCGCAAGCGGTTTAGCAATACCAATGGCGTACGAAAGTTGAACTTCGCAACGAGCTAGATTTCGTTCTTTAAGATAGCGAATGGCAATTTCGCGAGCTTTGTAGGCGCCAGAACGATCTACCTTAGAAGGATCTTTACCGGAAAAGGCACCGCCGCCAACAGGTGCGAATGATTGATAGCTATCGACGACTATTTTGCGGCCAGTAAGACCGGCGTCTCCCTGAAAGCCGCCGATCAGAAATTTGCCAGTTGGATTGATAAGAAATTTTTGAACTTTTAGTCCATATTTTTCAGCCAAAGTTTTGGCTTGATCAATTAAAATCTTATCTGTTGTAGCTCGGTCTTCTTCAGTATTCTGATAGCTGATAGTCCAATCTTTAATCTTCTTGAGATGCATCTTTCGATCATATACGCCAGTGATTTGAGTTTTTCCGTCTGGCAAAAATCTCTGGTCTTTCTGTCGAAGATTATCATAAAATCTAGAAAATTCCTGAAGCAAGTGCATGGCGACTGGTTTATATTCTGGAGTATCATTGCAGGCAAAACCAAACATCATACCTTGATCACCGGCACCACCAATTTCATCATTAGTACCCAGTGCAATATCATGACTTTGTTTCCCTAAATTATTGACGACTTCAATTTCTGCTGGATCACCAGACTCGACAACGTTGATCGCACGCCCGTCTTGATCGATATAACCAACATCTTTAAGCACGCGCCTGACTATTTTTTCAACACCAACTTCGCTATTTGAGGTGACTTCGCCAGTAATGAAAATTTTGCCTTTACCACCCATCACTTCAATACCACAGCGAGAATGCTTATCATCTTGTAAAAAGGCATCGAGGAGAGCGTCACTAATTTGATCACAAACCTTATCAGGATGACCACGAAAAACAGTTTCATTAGTATATAGTTTCATACAATGCTTTCTTGTGGTCCCTAATTTTACACTTTAATTTTAACACAGAAAGCTTAAGGTTAGAATACTTAAAATACTGTAACTAAGCAGATACACCTTGAATCTTTTTAAAATATCTAAAGGTTTTCACTGTAGCTTTTTACGAAGAATTTCTTGCGCCATGCTTGGGTTAGCCTTGCCACGAGAAGCTTTCATAACTTGCCCAACCAAAAAACCAAGAACCTTCTCAGAGCCAGCCTTAAAGTCAGCAACGGCCTGAGCATTGTTTGGATTATTAATGACTTCCTCAACGATTTTTTCTACGGTACCAAGATCATTTTCCTGGATGAGATTTAATTCCTTAGCAATTACCCTGGTCTCTTTAAAGTGCATTTCGGAAATAAAGAAGTGTAGAAAAACCTCTTTCGCACTAGTACTTGACAGTTCATTTTTTGCAATCATTGCATTTAGATCAATAAGTTGTTTCACGCTTGGCATTGGGTCATTCAAGAGACTGCTATTCTCCTCAGCTAGAAGGACCGAAGTAAAGAGGTTAGCAATCTTGAGGATAGCAGTTTTACTAGTTTTCTTATCAATACCTTGGATATCATATTCAGTCTTCAGCTCAGCTAACTTATCAACAAGAGCCTTGTAATCTAGAAGAATTTCAAGAATATCTTGAGAAATAATCACACCGAGGGTGGCACGGTAATCGGCTGGAAGTAGAGGCATATTTTCCTGCTCTTTTTCAATCTGTTGACTGGTCAGTCTAATCGGAGGAAGATCAGGTTCAGGCATGTAGCGGTAATCTTGAGCCTCTTCCTTACTACGCTGAGAGGTGGTTTTACCAGTGGCGTCGTTCCAACCACGAGTTTCTTGAACGATAACCTCGCCAGCATCAAGCATTTTGCTTTGACGTTCGTATTCATATTCAATAGCGCGCTCAACAGAGCGGAAAGAGTTCAAGTTCTTAATCTCAGCACGTTTGCCGAGTACCTTACTACCTTTTTCGGCTAGTGAAATATTAACATCGAAGCGCATATTGCCATTATATAGATCACCAAAACAGACACCAGAGAAGGTCATCAGGCGCCAAAGCTCCTTACAGTAATCATGAGCATCACGAGCGGAGTAAATATCGGGCATAGAGACAATTTCGATGAGTGGAGTATCAGCACGATTGAGATCAACTAATGAATAATGATCAAAGTGAGTTAGCTTACCGGCATCACCTTCAAGATGTGCGTGCTCGATGCGGATTTTTTTACCACTTGGTAATTCAACAAAGCCAGCGCCAATAATTGGTTGATACATTTGAGTGATCTGGTAACCCTTAGGAGAGTCTGGGTAAAAGTAATGTTTACGATCAAAACGAGATAATAGATTAATTTCGGAATTAAGCGCAAGTCCGGCACGTACTGCCATATTAACAGCTTCACGATTTAAGCGTGGCAACATACCCGGCAAAGCATATTCAACTGGTGAAACACAAGAGTTTGGCTCTTTACCACGAGCATCATTATCTACCTCAGAGAAGAGTTTGGTTTTGGTAGCGAGTTGTACATGACACTCGATACCGACGGTGATTTCATATTTTTGTTCAGTCATAGTTTCTCCCATTAAATTGCACCTAGATCCTTTAAAGCCTGACGAAAACTAGCCAAAGCATGCTTCGCTTGACTATATTCTAGATTAAAATCCTGTTCATGTGCGATCTGATTACGCTGCTTATGAGCATACCAAACAGAATTAAGCTGAGAGAATCGCCCGCTAGAGGCTTTGAGCCGCTCTCCCATGGTTTTACCGGGGATACCTAATTCCATGAGAGCGCGATCAAGTAATTTATCGGCTTCTATCACCGCGGCGTTATAAGAAAGTTTATTCTCACGACTGAGGGAATTCTCAATTTTCAAGAATCTTGTTTGATAATCTTCGACATCGAAATGATGATTGTGACGCCCGGTCGAAGAAATGGCAATAAAAACAAAAACACCAACGATTAGTATTGCTATCAATAAAATAAAAGTTGAATATGGCATTATTTTTTCTCCTCAGCAAGATGCTTGGCAAAACTTAAAATACTTTTATCGCTACGTCTTGGGCCGATGATCTGTAAACCGACAGGAAGCCCATTTTCTTTAGTTTCGCCGGCTGGGAAGGCTAAACTTGGTAAACCTGCAAGATTAATTGGAACGCTCATAACATCTTCAAAATACATGGCAACTGGATCACTAACTTTTTCACCAAGTTTAAAAGCTGGGGATGGAGAGACTGGTGTTAGTAAGTAATCACACTGTTCGAAAGCTTTCTGATATTCTTGAATAATCAAGGTACGAACCTGTTCGGCTTTTTTGAAATAAGCATCATAGAAGCCGGAACTCAGAACGAAGTTACCAATCATAATACGACGCTTATTCTCTGGCATAAAACCTTCATTGCGAGAAAGACCGAAGACTTCACCAAGATTTTTCGCACGTTCAGAACGAAAACCATAACGTACACCATCATAACGGGAAAGATTTGAAGCGACCTCGGCCGGTACCACAATGTAGTATACGGCGAGAGCATATTTTAAGATTGGCATATCAAGCTCGATGATTTTATGTCCAGCAGCTTTAAGTTTTTCTATTTCAAAATCGAGCACGCGTTGAACTTCGGGATCAATGGAATTATTTTTGAAGTCTCGAATAACACCAATTTTGGCGGTTCTTGGATTGATTTGCGGAATAAAATATTTCTGTTCCTCATGTTTGTAATAACTAGGTAAAGTTGTGGGGTCTTTTTCGTCCTGGCCAGCACAAATAGACATCAGAAGATCCATATCCTCAGCATTTTTAGCAAAGAAACCGACACAGTCTGTACTAGAGGCCATAGCCACTACACCGTAGCGGGAGATAGTACCATAAGTTGGTTTAAAGCCGTAAACACCGTTAAAGGAGGCAGGTTGGCGGATTGAGCCGCCAGTATCAGTACCAGTGGCGAATTCAACAATATCCAGCGCTACCGCCGCCGCGGAACCACCGGAAGAACCTCCTGGTACACGTTCAAAATCTTTGGCATTATGGGTAGGACCGAAATAGGAGTTCTCAGTGGATGAGCCGTGCGCAAAGGCATCAAGATTGGTGCGACCGATCATAATAGCACCAGCCTCTTCAAGCTTCTTGGCTGCGGTAGAATCGATGGGGGAATGGAATGGTTCAAGTATCTTTGCTGAAGCTGTCGTATTTCCCTCTTTACTCAAAAAATTATCTTTCAATGCATATGGGACGCCGGCGAGTGGTCCGACTTCTTCACCAGAAGCAATCTTTTTATCAATTTCCTCTGCTTTCTTTAGGGCTTTTTCTTCATCAGCCAGTGATACAAAAATATTATATTTGGCGAATTGACGGGCTTTTTCAAATGCCTCTTTCACTAGACTGACGGCAGAAATCTCCTTGTTTGCAATCTTCATTTCGGTCTTCCTTTAATAATTTCAATATTTTGACGAATTAGTTTTTTACATCTTAAATAATTTATCGGACTTATAGAACTTTTGGCACTTGAATCATATCTTGCCTTGTGGCAGGAGCTAGATTTAAGAGTTCTTCACGAGTGGCATCTTGAGGTTTGATTTTGTCCTCGCGCCAGACGTTTTCCATTTCAAAAACTTGATATGTAGGCTCAATTCCATCAGTATTTAACTCGTCAAGTTGCGAAATGTAATTTACAATATTATCCAGATCTTGCTGCAAGCCTTCTATTTCGGACTCTTCAAGTGATAAATTAGAAAGTTTTGCTAGATGTAAGATATCCTCGCGTGTATTTTTCATAAGGTAATTATATCAAAAAATCGGAGATATGACCGAGCTTCTGCATAACATAATTACCTGATGATTAATAATACTAATATAGCAACAAAAAAGTACTCCGATGAGTGGAGTACTTTTATTTAGCCTTGACTACCTATTTAACTTCGACGTAATTGCTTTTCAGAAATGATACGCTTGCTACTTAAGAAAGTTAAGAGGAAGTAACCGCCATAGATAGCAACAAGAAAGATAACGGTCATGATGATTGACAAAGCTAGTCCTTCAGTGCCGATGAAGCTGAGAACCTTGATAGCGAAAGTTAAGCCAAAGATCGAATGAATGATTGCTAGAAAGAGCGGAGCAGCGAAGAAAATAGCAATCTGACGAAAGAGTGCACGGTTAATCATTTTCTCATCCGCACCTAGACGTCTTAGGACCATATACTTATCGCGATTATCAGAAGACTCAGATAATTCCTTGAGTGAAAGGATTGCAGCACTGGAGATAAGAAAGATGATGCCAAGATACAAGCCAAGGAAGGTAGCAATAGCCTGAAGACCTACCGACATGGCGATTATCTGATTTTTGGTCTGAATACTATAAAAACGCGGGGAAGTAATTTTTATATAATCATTTTCGTTACCAGTAATGACGCGACGCAAATCTTTATCCAACTGTTCATTTTTATTTTTATCATTAGTCTTATAGTTTGCGGCCATGAAGTTCTCATATTTTACTAAAGTCTTGGTGACTTCGTCAGAAACAACGAGAATTCCCATATTGCCATTTGTATTGGATGGCTCGATAAAACCTTGCTTGTTATGGTCAAATTTTGGTGATAAGGTTTTTCCGTTTATCCTGATTTTATGTCCATCTTTCAGGGAAATATTGTAAATTTCTTCCATTTTCTTGAAGTCAGATAAAATAAAATACTGATCAGGGTTTAATTTGTATTGATCGAAGTGATATAACTTGGCGATCTTATTGTAATCTGAAACTGAGATAATCCTTAAGACATACATTCCATTAGCGTGACCGTTAGTCATTTCAGCCATCTTTTGAAGAGATTTTTGATTCAACACGGCATTAAGATCAAGCCCACCACTTTCTATCTTTTTGGAGAGGCTATAGGTATTAAATGAAGTTTGGTCTTTGAGGCTATTCCATAGACTTGGATTAGTCTTGATAATATCCTCGATACTCGCCTTAGAGTCATTTTCGTACTTGACTGCCATTTTTTGCTTCCAAGCCTTGAGAGCAGGATCATCTTTATCTTCTTCAGAATTGGATTCTTCCCATTTTGAATTATCGTTATTCCGGTATGAGACAACAGCATCGACAGGAGTGGCATATTCAAGTTGTTTTTTGGAAGTTTCACGGATAGATAAACAACTAGAAAGGGTACAGATAGTAAAGAGGAGCATGAGACAAATGACACTCATGGAAGCAACAGTAGTATTAACCTTACTACTAATCTGTCTAAATGTGAAGCTGTTCAGACCTCTATAATAAAGCTTTTTGCGTGCAGTAATCAATTTCATGATAAGACCAGAAAATGACCAATAAAGCAAGAAAGTTGCGAGAATTCCAGCACCCATGACCTGCGTAAACATCGAAGGGTTAGAGAGAAAAGTAAGGTAATTAACGGTAACTTGATAATAAGCGAAGCCTAAAATTGTAGCAGCAAGGAAGAAAATGATAATACAAACAACAGGATTCTTTAAACGTACTTTTTCGGATTTTCGACTAGCCTGAATCAGATCAATAATCTTGAGCTTATTGATCATGATGGTATTAAAAGCGATCACCAAAAGATAGATTATCCCAAAATAGGCGATGGTTTTTAGACAAGCTTCACTGGAAAAGACGAATTGAAATTTCGACATATCAGCTTCAAATAGATTGGCAACAAACACACTCATTAACTGTGATAAGACAACACCGATGGCGAGACCAGCCACTAGAGAAAGTAGACCAATAAAGAGGGTCTCGAAGAAAAGTAAGAGAGAGATCTTACGCTTACTCATACCAAGAGTAAGGTAGATAGAAAATTCTTTATTGCGACGTTTAATCAAAAATCTAGAGGCGTAAATTATCAGATAGCCAAGAATGCCGGCAACCACCACACTGACACCTGATAAGACATTAACAAGAAGTTTAACAACATCATGAGTGGAATTACTTAACTTCATCATAGAAGTTTGTGTACCAATAGCATTAAAAACGTAGAAGATAACAACACCGAGAATGAGGGTAAAGAAATAGATGGCGTAGTCTTTCATACTACGAATAATATTACGAAAAGAGAGTTTAAAGAGCATCGCTAAGATCTCCACCTAGTAGAGTCATGACATCGATAATTTGATCGAAAAATTCTTTTCGCGAATTCTTACCACGATGAATCTCGTTAAAAATTTGGCCGTCTTTGATGAAAATCACTCTGGAAGAATAGCTGGCAGTAAAAGCATCATGGGTAACCATAAGGATGGTGGCGCCGAGCTCTTGATTTAAGTAGTCAAAACGTTCAAGTAACATTCTAGAAGATTTTGAATCAAGTGCACCAGTTGGCTCATCAGCGAGAATTAGTTTTGGATCAGTAATGATAGCACGGGCGGATGCTACACGCTGTTTCTGTCCACCAGAGAGTTGGTATGGATATTTTTGTAAGATGTTTTGAATATCCAAATCGGTGGCAACTTTTTTGACACGTGGTTCAATATCAACTGATTTAATGTTTTGAATAGAAAGAGCAAGTGCAATATTTTCGTAGGCGGTCAGATTATCGAGCAGATTAAAATCCTGAAAAATAAATCCTAGTTCTTCACGACGAAAACGATTAAGGTCGTTACCTTTTAGTTTAGTAATATCCGTACCAGCTACATAAATATGTCCAGAGGTGACCTTGTCAATGGTAGAGATAAGATTTAAAAGTGTGGTCTTACCTGAGCCACTTGCGCCCATAATAGCCACGAATTCACCACTATCCACCTCAAAAGAAATATTATCAACCGCCTTCGTAATACTCGAGCGGTTCCCGTAATACTTCTCAATTTTCTCAATTTTTAGTAATTCTTTCATTTTTTCCTTTCCAACAAGATTTTCTTGTTACCTCAAGTTTATAGAATATCGATTATTCTGTCGCGCTTTTAATATTACGATTTCTTACATTTTTGTAATAATCATTTTTCGCAAATGCAATCATGATATCTGTGTATTGACATTCAATTGAACAGACGGAGATACGATGTCCAAGTTTCTCGATTAATTTTTTAACGATATAGAGACCCATGCCAGTACTTTTATTGCTAGTTTCTGCCATGAGATTTATTTTTTTCTGATCAAAATCAAAAAGACGTCCATTATGACCAGTGAAAGCTTTCTGGAAAATACGAGATTGGTCTGAAGAAGGAATACCGATTCCATTATCAAAAATATGCAAAACAATTGATTTTGGAGTCTCCTCAGTGTAAATCTGAATTTTGGGAAACTTCTTTTTACGATATTTGATACTATTAGCGAGAATTTGATTAAGAATAAACTCTAACCACTTAGGGTCGGTTTCGACAATTTTGTCAACATTTTTAACCTCAAAATCAATGTGGCTATCGATAATAATACTTTGATTTTTAAGAGCAACACGCTTAATAATTTCCGAGAGATTGGACTCAGAGATCTGATAGTCTTTTTCCACATGTTCCGACCTGACTAGGTAAAGAATCTGGTTAACATAATCATCGAGCCGGTCTAGTTCCAAAAAAAGTGATTGCTTGTTTTGGAATTTGGCTTGCGCGAGACTTAAGCGGAGAGCGGAAATAGGTAATTTCACTTCGTGAACCCAGAGTTCAAGATATTCCTTAAAATCTTCAAATTTGATTTTATATTGGTTGATTTGATCAATCATATAGCGATTCAACTCGGAGATTTCTTGATGAAAAAGTCTTTCTTCATTGGTTTTAGGGCTAATCAATTCGTGCACCAAGGTTTTTTGATCTATCATATCTAACTGTTCATAAATTACTTGATGGAAACGAACTTTTTTAAAATATGGATAAAGAAAACATGTAGTAAAAACAATAAGATGAATAAAAGTAATGAAGATATTCAATTCTGGTGAAATTGAAAACATCAAAAAGAGATATTGAATTAAAAGAAAAGCGACAAGATTAACTAAGAGAATAACGAGATGATCAGTGATATAATCTTTAAATTTCATACCTATTTGGCGAGGAGGTAACCCAAACCCTTTCTGGTTTCAATAGTTGACATTTCACCCAGCTTCCCTAATTTATCACGCAGACGACTGATATTAACGGTAAGAGCATTATCATTAATATATTCACAGTTGTCCCAGAGTTCAGTCATCAGTTCATTACGCGAAACAATCCGATCCTGGTTATATAACAGGGTTCGGAAAATTAGAAGCTCATTTTTAGTGAGTTCGATGGTTTTTTTATGTTTTTTTATTGAAGTAATGGTGCCCTTTTTGAGATCAATTTGTAAATTTCGGTAAGTTTTAATTTCTGAAGCAAGATTAGAACGTCTCAAGATTGCCGCAATACGGAGTAATAAAATTGTAGGATTATACGGTTTAGTAATGAAGTCATCCGCGCCATAACTAATGGCGAGTGCCTCATCCATCTCGGTATTATGACTAGTAACCATGATAACTGGAGTATTAAGGCTTTTTCTAATTTCACGCACAAAATCACGACCGTTGATGCCTGGCAAATTAATATCCAGCAGAATGAGGTCTGGCGAGAGTTCTTGAATCTTTTCCACCGAGATATTGTTCATATCCAAAACTAAAGGCAAGTAATTTGAGGTTAGCAAAAGCTCCGAGAGTCCTTCCCTGATACCTTTATCATCCTCAATAATTAAGATTTTAAACATTAGTTCTTCCTTTTTTCTTCTTCGTCTCGGATTTTTTCTATCATATCACGAATTTCAGCAGCTTTTTCATACTCTAAATTAGCTGCAGCAAGTTGCATTTGTTCAGTTAATTCTTTAACAAGAATCTTAAATTCAGATTTTGGTACTTTCTTAAGATCAAGCTTATTTTCTTTTTCTTTTTCTGGAATAATCGCACGAAGACCTAGGGAAATTTCTTTTTTAATACTATGAGGAGTAATATTATGTTCTTTATTGTAGGCCATCTGGATATCACGACGACGATCGGTTTCGGTAATGGCACGCTCCATGCTTTCCGTAATATTATCAGCATACATAATCACATGGCCTTCTTCGTGACGAGCGGCACGTCCGATGGTCTGGATTAAGGCTGACTCGGAGCGTAAAAAACCTTCCTTATCAGCGTCCAAAATAGCCACAAGAGAGACTTCTGGCAGATCAAGACCTTCACGAAGAAGATTTATACCAACGAGCACGTCGTAAACCCCCGTCCGAAGATCTCTTAGGATATCACCGCGTTCTAAGGTGTCGATTTCAGAGTGAATATAGGCGGTTTTAATGCCATGGTCCTTAAGATGGTCTGAAAGATCCTCGGCCATACGTTTGGTCAAGGTTGTGACGATAACACGTTGGTTTTTTGCGATACGAATTTCAATCTCTTGCATGAGGTCATCAATCTGGCCATCTGTTTTTCTTACTTCAATTTCAGGATCGAGCAAGCCGGTTGGGCGAATTACTTGTTCGACAGGAGTTGGAGAAACCTCAAGTTCATATTTTCCTGGAGTAGCAGAAACGTAAACGGCACGGCGAATATGTTTCTCAAATTCATCAAAAGTAAGTGGGCGATTATCAAGCGCGCTGGGCAAGCGAAAACCGTAATCAACTAATGTAGTTTTTCTGGCGTGGTCACCATTATACATACCGCGCACTTGAGGCAAAGTCATATGGGACTCGTCAACAAGAAGGAGAAAATCATCTGGGAAAAAATCAAGCAGAGTGGCAGGTGGCTCGCCAGCTTTGCGACCATCTAGGTGTCTTGAGTAATTCTCGATACCTTTAACGAAGCCAGTTTCCTTGAGCATTTCTAGATCATATTTGGTACGCTGAGAAAGACGTTGCGCTTCGAGATATTTATGCTCTGTCTCAAAATATTTTAGTCTGCTATCAAATTCTGCTTGAATTGTCTCAATTGCGCGAGATAATTGATCTTTTGGCGTAGCATAATGAGTGTTTGGAAAAATATGAACTTGTTCAGGTTTTTCTAAGACCTCTGCGGTGAGTGGCTCGATAATCTTAACTGATTCTAAGGTATCGAAAGCAAACTCAAATCGATAAGCAACTTCGCCAGAGGCTGGAAAAAGATCGATAGTGTCACCTTTGACACGAAAATTTCCTCTCTCGAAAGCAAGGTCATTCCGATGATATTGCATAGCGATGAGATAGATGATGAAATTGGTTTGGTTAAGAGAAGTAGAATTTTGAGTGGTAGTATTAACGAGCGAAGGAGAATGAAGGCGACCGAGAGATTTTTGTGCTAGCTCACTGAGCGACATGATTTGCCAAATACCCTGCTCTTTGATCAATGGAAGCGACATCTCAACGTAATGATCGGGAGAACCAATACCATAAATACAAGAAACTGAAGCAACAATAATGGTGTCTGGCCTAGTTAAAAGAGCAACGGTAGCGGCGTGGCGAAGACGATCTATTTCGTCGTTAATGGCAGAGTCTTTTTCAATATAAGTATCGGTACTAGCAATATAGGCCTCGGGTTGATAATAATCGAAATAAGAAACAAAGTAATGTACCTCGTTTTTAGGAAAAAATTCCCGAAATTCGGAGTAGAGCTGAGCAGCTAGAGTTTTATTGTGCGCCAAAATTAAAGTTGGCTTTTGAACATTTTGAATGATGTTTGCCATGGTAAAGGTTTTACCAGAGCCCGTGACGCCAAGCAAAGTTTGCTCGCGAATACCTTTTTTAAGACCATCAGTAAGCTGCCGGATTGCAGTCGGCTGATCACCCGTGGGGGCATATTTACTCTGTAACTCAAATGCTGACATATATTCTTATTATAGCATTAATTGAAACTACCAGATTATAGAGGCTTGATGCGAATACCAAGAACTCCCTGCTTTTGTTGTATCTCCGCTGGGTAAAAATCTGATAAAACTTGTATAAGTTCAGATTTTGACATTGCCTTATCGGCTAGAAGATCGATCGAAAAATCCTGAAATAACGATTCAAAGTCTGTATAACGTAAAAGACCGATAACCTGTGTGGAAAGGGATTCTCCTTCTGGGTTTGAAAAAATAATAGTATCACCAAGTCGGATTTTGCTACGTTTTTCATCATAGAGACGAAGCTCGATGCGTTTGGTACCATTTTTGATGTAGTTAAAATAACGGGGCTGGAGGTTCATGTGATGTATTGTCATGGTTTAATTATAGAACAAAAAATCGTGCTTTCACACGATTTCAAATCCGAAATTGGTGCCCGAGACTGGACTCGAACCAGCACGCACGAAGCATATGCTCCTAAGGCATACGTGTATACCAATTTCACCACTCGGGCCTGTGTTTATTATAACACGATCTTATGATTTCTGAAGGGATAATTTCTCCCTGATTTCTCGGTTCTTAAAGAATAAGAAGCTAGCAATACCTATCAAAAGTGCAGTAGGAAGAAGGTCTTCAGGACCAGTAGTAGGAAGACCAGTATTTTGGACGACAGTAGTGCTGTTGTGTTGTTCAACTGAATATTGCGTAGCAGGAGAATTAGCAGCGCTATTATTCGTATTGGAGCCTGAACTATTGTTTTTTGAAGTGTTCTGGGTGCTTTGCTCTTGTTTTTTGTCATCTGTGATGTTTTTTTCATCTTTCTTGGCAGTTTTGCCGGTTTCAACTGTCTGGGTACTCTGATTTTTCTTTTCTACACTTTTAATTGCAGAAGTGATGAGCCATGCACCAAAAATGAAGACAAGAATAGCGACAATCACAGCAATGATAATAATTTTAATACGCTGAGGGCGGTTGGCGTCCTGATTTCTCATGATAATTCTCCACAAATCCTCGACACCACCTCGAGATTATTAACTCTTTATTAGCTGATATTATACGATATTTATCAAGTAATGTAAAGAAAACTATGACTCGTAAGATTTAAAGATGGTAATACGTGAACCAGCGTAGGCTTTAGTTGATAAAAGTTCGGCATTAATGGCGTGGGGGTCAAAGTCGGACGGATGAGAAAGGACAAAGTATTCGCTGGCGGTCTGAGCAAGACGATCGAGAACGGAGAGTGGCAAATCATGAAAATATTCGTACGGAGGATCGGCGATCACTATGTCAAATGGACTATCAAAATCAATTTTTTCAACTTTTGTATTATAAATACGTACCTGCTCGTAGACACCAAGTAGAATAGAGTTCTGTTTAAGAATTTCCACCGCTTTTTTGTCAGCCTCAATAAAAGTGACATGGGCGGCACCACGAGAGAGGGCTTCAAGACCAAGAGCGCCGGTTCCGGCAAAAACATCGAGGATAATCTTACCCTCAATTTTATCGCTTAAAGAATTGAAGAGAGCTAGCTTCTCGCGTGAGCCCATCGGATGAGTAATGCCGTTTTGGGGGGACTTTAACTCGCGGCCACGGAAGAGGCCTGAAGTGATTTTAACATTTGTAAATTTACCGTGATGGAAGATTTCGCGTGCACTTTTCATATTCTTATTCTAACATATACAACTATTTGCGAGGTTCTGTTAGTTCTGGAATTGAAGAAGCCCAACAGAGGGCGATGGCTTTTGAAATTTCTGGTAAAAGAATATTTTTAGTTTCAAAGGCAAGATCAGTATTCCAGCCTTGTTCTAAAAATCTGGTGTACATATTTAAAGAAGCAATACGGTCGAGCGATCGATAAAAGGCTTGTTTTATATCAACATTTTTTAGTTCTTTTTTTTCTAGTTTTGGCGTAACTACTCTTTCTGGGAGTGCAGTCATAGTGATAGCAACACCATATTCAAAAGCAATATGTTTGCTCATATAGCCATTTGCCCCCCAATATAACCAGTTATTCCGAAGAGTCTCAAGAGAATTTTTACCGCGCATAATTCCCTTCACCGGAATACCAAAGATCTTGATAAATTCTTTTTCGGTCATTAATTGATCTTGAGCTTCAGTGAGGGGAAAATGGTGAGCTGGAGTCAGGCCATCAGTGACGGCGTGTGCCATCCAACCAGCCTCAAAAGCAGCGCGTACCTTATTATCAGACGCAAGAGCCTTTTTCAGATTATATTGATGATCGAGAATCATCTGAATCAACTTACCATCATCATGCCCGGGAATGATAAAGTGCATCGGTTCATCCACGCCAGGACTTTTTCGTTTTAAACCGTCTGGACCGCCCATACCTTCAAAAAGTAAGATTTCTTTAATATCTGGAAAATAAACCCGAGCGGGTAGTGCTTTTTGGAGAATTTTACGGGCAATTTTATCGAGCTTTTGGTGTGTGCCGACAATATTACCAGATCTTTTGCTGTTATTAAGGGCAAGAGTTGAATACATAATTACTTTCTGATGATGTTAGCTAAATTAGTTTAGAGTAGTCAGTTGCTGATATTTCTGGATAGACCGACTAAGCTCTTCATATTTTAGCATATTTTGGGGGTTAGCTGCGAAATTTAAAGCCTGTCTCTTCGCCTCTTTGATCATCTCGATGTCTGCGAGATTGGCAATCTGGAGATCCAATTCACCATGTTGCAGAGAACCATAAATCTCACCTGGACCCCGGAGTTTAAGATCTACTTCAGCTAAATAAAAGCCATTATTCGATTTTTCAAGTTCTCGGAGCCTGGTGGTTGGAGGATTATCCCCAGTGGTGACTAAAAAGCACTGACTAGCCTTTTGGCCACGTCCAACACGCCCTCTTAGCTGATGAGCTTGCGCTAAACCAAAACGATCAGCATTCATAATAACGATCTGAGTAGCATTCGGCACGTCGACACCCACTTCAACTACTGTGGTAGATACTAAAATATCTATATGATGTTTCTTAAAATCGGTCATCACTTGATCTTTTTCTTGTGATTTCATTTTGCCATGCAGGATACCAATTTTGTATTTCGGAAAAATTTTTACAAGACGCTTCGCTTCCTCTTTTACTGTATGCTGGTCTTTTTCCTGCGGGTCATCTTCGTCATGTTCAATTAAACGACAAATCCAATAAATTTGCTCACCTAGTTCGAGGTGCTGTTTAATCTCTGGATATAGCATCTCCCGCATACTGGTTTCACTAATAATTTTGGTAATGATCGGTTGACGACCTTTTGGCATCTGCTGAATAAGTGATACATCCAGATCACCAAAAATTGTTAATTGTAGCGAACGCGGAATTGGTGTGGCGGTCATAGCGAGAAAATGTGGGGCTGTAGACTTCTTAAAATTCGGATTCTGAGAAGTATTAAGCGCAACTTTTTCCAAAAGTTTTTGACGCTGGGCTACGCCAAAACGATGTTGCTCATCAATAATACAGAAAGAGAGTCGATGAAAAATCGTATCATCGGTCAAGATAGCATGAGTGCCCACGATCAGATCAATATCACCATTTTTTATCTGTTGTTTAAGCAAGTCTTTTTGTTTTGTTGCGCCAATTAAAAGTGCAGTGCGGACATTAAAAGGAGCGAGAAGTTTTTGGAGATTTTCGGCATGTTGGGTAGCTAAAATGGCAGTTGGGGCAAGCAACGCAACTTGAGTGCCATTTTTAATAGCCTGCAAGATAGCAATAGCAGCCACAATAGTCTTCCCAGAGCCAACGTCGCCTTGTAAGAGACGATTCATTGGTGTCGTTTTCGCAAGATCTTGGAGTATTTCCCAAGAAGTACTCCTCTGAGCATCAGTAAGTTCAAAAGGAAGAGTTGATAAAAATTGTCTTATAAGTTCCAAGTTAAACGACAGAGGATCTGCTTTTAATTTTTGGTTTTCCTGTCGATTAAGTTGACTAGCTAAGATTAATTCGAATAGCTCTTCATAACCTAGGTATTTTTTTGCCTGCTCAACGTCTTTAGAATTTTTTGGAAAATGAATCTTATATAATGCTTGACTACGCGCCCCCTTAAAAAGGTAACTTGGGGCAGACGAAAGAGGAAGTAAGTCTGGCACTTTTAAAGTAGCTATCTTTAGCTTCTCGAAAAGTTTTTTGAACCAAGTGGAATTAAAACTACCTTTAGTGGGATAAATTGGCTGAAAACCTTCAACTTTCTGTTCAATTTCATGAGCCGTGACAACGGACGGAGCAGTAATTTGATAACGATTATATTTAAAATCATATTGGCCAATAAAATAATATGTAGTTTGTTCATCAAAATTCTTGAGACGGTATGGCTGATTATACCAGACCACACGTACCGCTCCAGTGTTGTCATATATTTCACCCTGAGTAATTACAAAATTACGACGTCTGGTGTGTAGATTTCTCAGGTTACGGATCTTACCACGAAGGATAACCCGACCTGGTTTGATATCGACAATGTCGGTTTGAGATTGATAATCTTCGTAGCTGCGTGGGAAATAATAAAGTAGATCCTTAATTGTGTGAAACCCACGCTTTTTTAGAGCTTCGGCGGTTTTAGGACCTATTCCCTTAATTTCCTCCAATCCTGCTGATAGAATCATTAGAGTAATTATAGCATGCAGGATTAGAACTAAAGACGCTATCAGACTCTAGAACTTAGACAATCTAAAGACTTGATGGACGCTGATGCACCTCGCGCCATTCTCTAATTTTGCCGTGGTGTCCAGATAATAAAACCTCGGGGACTTTCATACCACGAAAATCGGCCGGCTTGGTATATTGAGGATACTCGATAATATCACCGTCGGAAAAACTTTCTATAATTGCCGAGTTCTCTCCGCCTAAAACCCCCGGCAAGAGTCGAACAATACTATCAATCATAATCAAAGCCGGTAACTCACCACCAGTAAGGACAAAGTGCCCAAGACTAATTTGATAATCGACAAGAGCCAATATCCGTTCGTCGTAGCCTTCATAATGTGGGCAGAGAATAATAAAATGTTTTTCAATATCTGATTCAATTTTTTCGGCAAACCGTCGAACAAGTGATTGCTGCCAAATTTGACCGGCAGGAGTGGGCAAAATCACCTTAGCAGAAGAATCTTCTTGTTTAATTTTTTCAATAGCCGCGAAGACTGGTTCGCAACGAAGGAGCATTCCATCTCCACCGCCATACGGAGTATCGTCCACGGACTTGTGTGGTCCTAAACCAAAATCGCGAAGATCTACAAAAGTAAACTCAGCAACTTTATTCTTAGTAGCCTTCCACATCATCGAAGTCGATAAATACGGCGCAAGTGCATCCTCAAAGAGTGTGACAATAGTGAATTTAACTTTTGACATATTGTCTTAATTATATCATAATCAACTTTTGATGTTTTGATGATGGAAATAATTATTTTTGTTATGACCAAATTATGAAAAATTATTGACAGTGTAGATGATTTCCGATATAGTAAGCATAAGCTGATACGCTTCACGGGGTTCCGCTTCAAAAAAATAGTGGAGTGTGGAGATTTCATTAAAAACAAAAAGCGAATTAAAACAAAACAATGTGCCCCAGGGTGGGCGCGCATCAGTGAAAAATACTCCGGGTGGAGTATTTTTATTTGGCTAGCATGGTTATATCTAAAATAGATATATTAACTTACAATATTTAAGAAATAGTAGACTAGTTAATTTTTTATTGACTTGGTCATACTAATACTGTTCAACAAGAGTAAAAATTTTACCAGAAATCTCAATAAGAGAGTCTGGACCAGCGCCCTGGTTAGTTAGTTCTGCACGAATACCGAGTTTTTTCAGAATATCGCGCAAGCGATTAACAGAAGCGTAATTAGCAAGGTCTGTGCGACGAGCGAATTTTTCAATTTTTTCGCCAGTAACATGATATACTCCGTCATTATCAATCGAGACAGTCCAAGTATTCTGGAGCTGCTGAGTACTTAAGGAAATCACGGGGAGCTCAACCCTGTCTTGCTGCGATTTTGAATATTCATCATGATTTAAGTCCCGATTAGAAGCTAAGCTAATGTCCGATGTTTTTTTGACATTAGTTTTATCTTCTTTGACTTTTTGAATCTTCTGCCAAAGAGTACGTAGTAGATCATCAATTCCCTGATGCGAAGTTGCTGAGATCGGAAGAATATATGCATTTGGATTATGCTGATGAATTGATTGTATCTGCATACCGATAATATCTTGGTCTACCCCTTCGCATTTAGTAAGGGCAACTACCTCTGGGCGATCTTTTAAATCAGAATACTTATCAAGTTCATTACGAATAATTTGATAAGCTTCTCCAGCATCATTATTATAGACATCAACAAGGTGTAAGAGTACAGCGGTGCGATCGACGTGACGCAAGAAATCGTGACCTAGCCCTTTTCCCTCTGCCGCGCCCTCAATGAGACCCGGGATATCAGCAATTAAGATATCATGTCGATCAATTGTAGCAACACCAAGATTTGGCGTTAAAGTAGTGAATGGATAGTCGGCAATTTCTGGTTTAGCATTACTAACAACAGAGAGAAAAGTTGACTTACCAGCATTTGGTAAACCAACTAAACCGACATCAGCTAATAAACGAAGCTCAAGTTCCGCCTCAAATTCATCGCCAGGCTCGCCTACCTCAGCAATAACTGGAGTTTGACGAACACTGGATTTAAAATGAGCATTGCCGAAGCCACCATCTCCACCCTTTGCAATTATAGCCTTTTCACCATCATGTGTTAGGTCGGCAATAATCTTACCGTCGCGTTTTACAACGGTGCCAATAGGCACCTCAACAAGGAGATCTTTACCAGCACGGCCAGCGCTACGAGTACCTGAACCGTTGCCACCATTTTCAGCTGTGAGAATAGGATTAAAACGAAAATCAATCAGAGTATTAGTATCTTTGTCGGCAATAAAAATAATTGAACCACCCCTACCGCCGTTACCGCCATCTGGGCCGCCTTTATTGATATAAATTTCGTGACGAAAAGAAACAGCACCATCACCGCCTTTGCCGGCTTTTAGACTAACTTTCGCAGTATCACAAAACATATTACTCTTATTTTACCATTTTAGCGGCTGTGAATAAAGAGGTAGCTTGACCAGACACTCTGTGGAACAGTTTTACGACCAACATGGCCCCAACCGGCAATACCATTCATATCGGAAATAGTAATAGTGCCATCGTCATTAACTGAGTCAACAATACCGACGTGACCATACCACCCAGAGTCAGTTTGGAAGATATCACCGGCCTGTGGATTGGTTCCACGACTACTTGGGAAGCTATTGACAAGCGCATTATCCCAGGTATTAGCATTACCAAGTCCACCAGGGAGCACATAACCACCGCCAAGCTCATAACGACGCTGCCAGGCATACCAGGTACACCAACCCCAGGGCATCTGATTTGCAGAGGTCCAATAAGTACGATAATAGACAGACTGAGTATAGCTTTGAGACTGTGAATTAGTAAGACGTGGAGCAACGTAATCAGGACGTTCAGCTTCTGGAAGATTACCATCTGGAAGTAAAATGGAAGTACCAACGGCTAAGCTCTGGTTCAGCTCAAGATTGTTAGCAGCGATAATTTCATCACTTTTTGCGCCATATTTATTAGCAATAGACTCAACAGTGTCACCATTTTTAATTTTATATACAAAACCAGCACGGGATGGGAGATAAATTACATCGCCAACTTTTGGCTCATAGGTATTCTTGAAATTATTCGACCAACGAACCATAGTTTCAGTTACGCCACAGGTAGCATATTTTTCAGCGATAGACGCAATAGTATCACCCTGGAGAACTGTATATGTAATGGCGCCAACTTTGAGACAGTTGGTAGCAAGAGGTGCAATAGGTTTCTCCATTTTTTCAGTAGAGACTTGTCCAGAATCGCGAAGAGTAGTGAGAGAGTTATAATTGACATTAACTACTTCGGAAGAAGCAAGGCTAAGATTACTAGCAAGCTCAGAAACAACGTAGAATTCAGATAACTGATCGGTAGAAACGGTATAATCTTTTTTTGAGATTGACTGCAAATTAAGATTATTGGTTGCCTCATCGACATGTTTATTCCTTGAACCATAGTTTATCAAACCCATAGTGGCGAGGAATACAAAGATATACGGAAGGACCTTCAGCTTATTTTTTAATCTAATTCGTTTATTATGTCTTTTTGTTGTCATAACTTGCCGATATTCCACCTAAAGACCTACGTTACAGAGTTTTTGACAAAAGTCACGCTTTTTCTGCTCGTGCTCAGTATCGGTTACACTATAATACATCTTTCCATCATCTCCTGTCAAGAAATAATACATAGACTTCATATTCTCATCAGGTTCAGCTACGGCAAGAAGAGCAGAAATTGAAGGGCTACAAATCGGACCGGGAGGAAGGCCAGTGTGTTTTCTTGTATTATACAGACTATCCGTTTCAAGCACGGTAAAATTGTTATTCGAGTCATTTTTATCGCGATTCGGATTGACAAGATCAGCAGCATAAGTTGCTGTAACATCAGAACCTAAATTCCAGCCTCTTCGTAAACGGTTTTGAAAAACCATAGATACGCCTGGCATATCTTCAGTGTGAGCCTCTTTTTGAATAATTGAAGCAAGGATTAATCCCTCCCTTAAACTAAGACCACGTTTTGCAAATTTTTCCTCAATCTTATTAAGGGAAACTACATTATTAAGCTGATCAATCATAGTTTGAAAAATCTTCTCTACAGTTTCACCCTGATAAAACTGGTAAGTTTCACCATAAAGATACCCCTCAAGAGCGACACTAGCTGGCTGTAATTGATTTTCTAATCGTCCCTCACTACTATACAAACCTTTTAAAACGGGGCTATTATATTGTTTAGCCAGAGCAGTATTAATTTGTTCCTCAGTATAACCAATTTTAATTAATTTCTGACGTATATCCTTAATAGTTTCTCCCGGTAAGACGGTCAAATTAAAAACATTAGCTGAAACTACACCTTCTTCTAACAGATCAGCAATCTGCTGTGCAGATTGATTAGGACGAAGAAAATAGGTTCCAGACTTAATTTTCGATGCTTTCTGATGTATTTTTAAATAAATTTTAAAAGCAAAATCAGAGCGAATTAACCCCCGCAACTGTAATCGTTTGGCGATATCACTAATAGTCTCATTGGTTTTAATTTCAAACTCAACATAGTGACAACCTTCCTCCTGCTCTCTTTCGTTAGTTGCAGCAGCCTCAGATGGGCTTTTGAAACGACAACTATGATTATTTAAAGCGGCTAATTGCTTCTGATACCAAAAATACGCCCCGCCACCGCCAAGACCAATTAATAATAACAGAACGATAAATAAAATAATGACTTTCTTCATAAGTGGTTTCTTTTTAGCTGGTAATTGTTCTTTTCTTTCTATTTTATTGGTTTTTTGATCGCCAATTTGAATATCACCAGATTTAGTAAGATCCACCGGCGTAAGCACCTGCTGGTTACTGAGAGCAGATTGTAATCGTTCAACAAAATCTTGTAGAATGATCGCAGCTGATTCAGAATCAATTTCACCTTTCTGGTAATTTCTTTTTCGGTGCTTAAGACGATTTTCTGCCTCTACCGAGGTTAACGACTCATCTTGAAAATAGATCTTTAGGCCTGGAATTATAGCTGCAATACGCTCAGCAAAAGCCTTAACAAAATCTGATTGCGCAGTTTGGTTGCCATTATTACTACGTGGCATCCCAATAACTAATACCTTTGTACTATAAAAGTCGAGCTTTCTCTGGATTTCGGAAATTTCCTGACCGTTAACATTGATATAACCGTCTGGAATAGCAATTTTAGTTGTTGTATCTACATGAGCCACACCAATACGTACGGTTCCAACATCTAGACCGATTATCTTCATACTCGTACCTTAATTTTCTTCAATTGTAATTGTAACACTGACTTTATTAACATCATCAGGGATACTGCGAACCCATGGAAATGATGTGTCTACCTTAACTTCGCTTACGCCGTTAATCGACTTAATAAGGGTAGTTACCTCGCCAATCTTTTTACCTAACGACTTGTCGAGTACAGTTTTTTCTGTAACTTCAGGACCAGTTTTTACAATAGCTTTTAGTTTGGCGCTATTATTATTTTCCTGAAAACGTTCAATAAAAAGTGAACCAATTTCATAAATTTTCTGATCTTCACCTAATCGACTACTAACCAGGTTACGAATATACTCCTCAATAGCAGTCTTATCTAAAACGTTCACCTTATATGTAATCTTAGCTAAGAGTTTGGCCTTGCCTTCCGCGGCAACTTCACCAATTGCTGGGCTTGGAGTGGCACTACCAAGGTTTTTCTTGTAACTTGCGTCAATTCTTAGCTCAGTTTCTTTAACTTTAGCAAACAGTTCATCTTTGCCTTCGTCTACTTGATTCGCCTGAGCTTTAGCCTTCTCGACGTCACTTGCGGTGACAATTTTGACTATTTTGTCAGTTCCACCAGTAAAGGCATTGGGATTAAAAGCATCAACTTTTTCAACAGATGACTGCCAGCCTGAAGCAGCAGGATCAATATTAAACCTAGTACCCCCCTCGAAAGCTATCACATCAACAGTTTTTCTGATTTGGCAGGTATTTGTAGTACGAACAGTACAGCTAGTCGTAGAACCATCCCAGCTAAAATCAGTATTTGCGATTGTAAGATAGTTAAGATTGCCTTTAGCGAACGCACTACCGATTGGGACTGAAATACGATCCGGATTGCTTGGAGAGGCACTGGAAGTTGAAAAACTAAAGTTGGCAGTAAGGGTTAATTTACCACTTGCTTTCTCACCATCGTTACGTTCCCCCGTAGCTTCAAAATCAATAGTACTCTCTTTTTCAAGAGTTTCAGATTCTAGCAAAATCTTACCATCCTTGTTGCTAGCCTGATCGGCGACATTAACTAGAGAGATATTTTCTGAAAAGTTATCTGGTGTGGTTTTTATTTTAACCATAATTTTGGCGGCTGGCGCAAAAACAAAAGCCCATACACCACCAACCACTAGAACAATAAATAGTGCAATGCCTAAAATAATCCACTTGCGCATAGAATCGAAACTTGGGATTTTTTTGGTTTTCTTTTTTTTGTCTTCTTCAAGATCTTCGGAGTCTTGGTCTAGCTCAGTAGAATCTAAATTCTCGACCACTTCTTTTTGCGACTTTTGAGGATTTTTTGAATCTGTAGGATTATTTATAAATGCTGTTTTTTCTGTCTTTTTTGAATTAGTAAGATTAGTCTGCTTTGATCCTAGCTCTTCCGTTTGATCCGAGCTCTCAGAGTCATCAATCTCACTAATTGGAGATGCCTTAACTGGAGTTTTAGTGATGACGGGAGCATCTTTATATTCACTAGGCAAGATCGGCCGAGTCTGAAGATTTTTCGAAAAAGGCAGTCCGGAAGTAGCAGCCAACTTCATCAAGATCGGATCAATAGTGACAATAACCACTGCCTTATCAAGATTTTTAGCGGTTTTTGCAATTAGCTTTAGATTAATTGCACTACGCATAACGCTAAGTTTTTTAGGTGGAACGAGAGCAACAACTTTTTGTTTTGACGATTTAAGATGATTAATGATATCAGTTATGTCATCCTCTGGCTCTATATAGTAGATGTCCTTATTCATATTCCGATTTTATCACATTACATACTTTTTATGTTAAAATTTAGGCAATGAGTATTTTTAGCTTTATTAAGAAAAAAGAGACAAACAATAGTCTCATGCAGACTCCTTTAAGCCAGACTGCCCCAACAACTCGTTCAGCCAACCTTGCTAATTTAGTCCTGAATTCGATTGACGAAGGCGTAATGATTGTACACTCTTCTGGGATCGTAGTTTTAATAAATCCAGCAGCAATGCGACTACTTGGTACGAGTGATCCTAATACGGTCGAGAACCTTCAGCTCGCGTCTATTCTTAAGCTTGAGAATGGCGAAGGATTGAAGATTGATGACAATGTTAATCCAGTACTCCGCGCAGTAATGAATGGAGAGAATTACAACACTCGTGATTTAGTGCTTGTAAGTATTCAAGAGCAGAGAAAGCCAGTTGCGATTTCTGTAGTTTGTACGACAGCTGGACAAAATGAGCGAATTATTACGTTACGCGACATTGCAAGGGAGCTGGAAGAAGAAGGTGAGCAAGCGGAATTTATTTCTACAGCGTCACACGAGATGCGTACACCAGTAGCCTCAATTGAAGGATATTTAGGTCTTGCCTTAAATCCAAAAACAGCCACGATTGACGATCGCGCCCGTAAATATTTAGAGGAGGCACACGCTTCTTCAAAACACTTAGGACGCTTATTTAAAGACCTTCTTGATGTTACAAAATTGGATGACAAAAAGATTCGGGTTCAACTTTCTCCTGTAGAGATGTCATCAACGGTGCGTTCGATCGCGAACGGCCAAGTACCGATGATGAACGAAAAAGGCATACATTATACCTTTGGCGCAAGCTCCGCGAGGTCCGATAATACAGCTCGAACAATCAATCAGGAAGTCTATGCCAGCGTAGATATCGATTTCTTACGTGAAGTAGTAAGCAATTTGGTTGAAAATGCAATTAAATATACTGCTTCAGGCGGCGGGATTTGGATAAATGTGCGTGGAGATGGCGATCGTGTATTGATTAATGTGACTGATACTGGCATCGGTATTTCACCTGATGACTTAAAACATATCTTCCAGAAATTTTATCGTGCCGATAATTCACAGACGCGGACAGTCGGTGGAACAGGATTAGGTCTTTATTTAGTCAAACAACGTGTTGAAGCTATGGGTGGTAAAGTTTGGGCGGAAAGTTCTTTTGGTGAGGGATCGACCTTTTATCTTTCCTTCCCTCGTATCACTGCCGAAGAATACCAACGTCGTAAGCAAATTGCCTCAAATATTGAAGCGATGAATATCAATAGCGTAAACAATAATACTTTAAATCAGCCAAATGATGTAACACCTACTAGTTCTGAAACTCCAACCACCCAAGATACTCAAGCAAATCAGGCAGTTCCAGGAGTTCAGACAGCTCAATTAGCTCCAACGGCTCCGGAAATTAAGACAACTCAGGTAGCCCCAGAAAGCTCGATATCGTCGACCGCCCCAATAAATCTAATAACTTCGCAACCTGTAATACAACAGCAATATCAGCCAATGGCGCAACCAATATATGCGACGCAGGCAGTACAGACGGGACAACCACAAGCGGTCCAAGCACCTATGATGCAACCACATGATGCACAACCACAGCCGGGACAAATACCGATAGTACAGCCTCAGACAATACAACCACAGACCATGCAACCTCAATCAGCTCAGCCAACCGTCTTACAACAATCTGTAAACAATAATCAAAAATTACCAATTAATAACTAAAGGAAATATATGGCAAAAATATTACTTGTCGAAGACGACCAAAGCTTAAGGGAGATTTATGGTATACGCTTAACGGCTGAGGGATATGAGATTGTACCAGCTGGTGACGGTGAAGAAGCCTTAGCGGCTGCAGTACGTGAAAAACCTGATTTAATTATTTCCGACGTAATGATGCCAAAAATTTCTGGTTTTGACATGCTTGATATCTTAAGATCAACACCAGAGACTAAAAATATTAAGGTAATTATGATGACTGCTCTTTCATCCGAAGATCAAAGAGAACGTGGCGAGGCACTTGGCGCCGATCGTTTCTTGGTAAAGTCACAGGTTGGGATTGAAGACGTAGTGAATGCAGTCCATGAAGTACTAGATCAAAACAATACCAAACAGAATACCACTTTGCCAGAAAATGATGCTACGGCTTTTAATACACCCAATATTCAAAGCAATGTTTTTCAAATTCAACAACCAGCTAGCGAGACAACATCACAAACAGCTACACAGTTTACAATTGAGACACCAATACAGACAGGCGCACAGCAAACGATACAACAGTCTGTGACGCCACAAATAACTCAGCCTGTTGTACAATCGACACTCCAATCCACAACGCAACCAGTAACTCAGACTACAGATGGCACTTTTTTACAACCAGCTGGTGCTGAGCAAACACCTCAACAAACTTTTGGGGACTTGGCATTCTCAAATCAAAGTCATGGAATATCACCTCAGAACGATTCGTATTCGATTAATTCAGTGACGGATGACTCCGGAATGAATATTAAGGATCAAATGGATCAGATTTTAGGTGGAATGGGTTCCGTTTAAATATCACATATATGATATATTTATAATATGCGTTTAAATAAGTTTTTGGCGGAAAGATTAGGAATATCCAGAAGAGAAGCAGATGTTTTGATCCTTAACAGCAGAGTTAGAGTTAATAATAAACTTGCGGAACTTGGGATGCAGGTTACAGATGGACAACTGATTTTTGTAGATGGTCGTCAAATTAGCTACAAACACCAATATACATATTTGATATTAAATAAACCACGTGGCTACGTTTCTTCACGAAAACAACAAGGTAAAACTCCTACTCTTTATGATCTATTGCCAACAAAATGGCAATCTCTGAAGACGGTGGGACGACTTGATAAAGATAGCTCGGGATTAATCTTATTAACCGATGACGGTGATTTTGCTTTTCAAATGACACATCCAAAATTCTTCAAAATCAAAACTTACATAGTTGAACTTGACCACGAACTTATTCCATTACACCAACAGATGATTTCCGATATTGGTATTACATTACCTGATGGACTAAGTAAATTATTTTTAACTAAACTGCCCGAGACGGATGGTAAATTTTCCGGAAAAAGATTCCAAGTCGAGATGAGCGAAGGGCGCAACCGCCAAATTCGTCGCACCTTTGCAGCTCTAGGATATGAGGTAGTAAAATTGCACAGGATTGAATTTGGTAAATTTCTGCTTGGTAATTTAAAGCCTGGCGAATATATTGAAGTTGAAAAATAAATAATAAAAATAGGCCTTTCGGCCTATTTTTGGTTTTACTCTTCAGTACTACCTTCAAGCGCAGAAAGCAAAGAATCCTCAGCGTTGCCACGTTTCTTCTTCTTTGGAGTTTCAGCAAGTTCAATATCAAGCTCAACACCAGTTAATTTGGAGGCTAAACGAACATTTTGCCCTTGACGACCAATTGCTACTGATTGCTGGTCTTCGGAGACATAGACCTTAGCGTGTTTACCATCAAGATCAACCTTAATAATCTCTGCTGGACTAAGAGCCTCACGGATATACTCAGACATATTATCACTCCAGTTAACAATATCGATTTTTTCACGGTCACCGATCTCGTTCATAACTGCCTGCACACGAACACCGCGACCACCAACAAAGGTGCCAACCGGATCAACACCAGGAACTGATGAAGAGACAGCTATCTTAGTGCGACGGCCTGGCTCACGAGCAATAGCATGAATCTCAACGGTGCCATTCTCTATTTCTGGAACTTCTTGAATAAAGAGTTGTTTAATAAACTCAGAGGAGCCACGCGTAACTAAAAGCTCCGCACCACGTTCATTGCGTTCAATAGCCTTGATGAGGACTTTAATACGTGAACCAACTTTATAATATTCGCCTTCAATCTGATCCTGTTTAAACATTAAACCAGTAGCCTTACCTAAATCAACACGAACAAGACGTGGCTCAACACGTGAAATAGTACCGTTAATCAAGGTATTGATCTTATCTTCGTAGGCGGTAAGAATAGCTTCATGTTCAGCCTCACGAAGACGCTGAACAATCACTTGCTTGGCGGTCATAGAAGCGACGCGGCCAAAGGTGGTAACTTTATGCGATTCTTCGACAATTTCACCGACCTCTTTACCACCAGCAAGATCAGCTGGAATTTCGGTGGCTGGATTATATGCAAGACCATCTTCGATAACTTCCTTTGAAACATAAACCTCAGCTTCGCCATTATCAAGATTAAGGACAGCACGAACATTCATATCCTTATCACCCTCTTCCTTACGCCAAGCAGCTGCAATGGCAGTTTCAATAATATTTAAGACCACCTCTTCAGGTAAGCCTTTCTCTTCAGAGATCACCTTGACCATCGAAGACATTTGTTTAAGATCTAAACCCTCCATTTAATCCTTTCTATTTTAATATTATTTATTGAAATTAAGGCTTGAGTCTAAAATATCCGACCTTTCGGCCGGATAATATTCAAGTATGTTTTTATTATAACAAAGCTTTCCGAGAATAGCAAATAGAAAATATTCTACTTATGGTATAATAGGCTTAAATTAAAGAAGATGAATTATGCACGAGACTAAACAAGCAATGACAACAGCGCATAAAATTAAGCCAGAGAATATTTTATTGGCCCTTGATATTGGCACAGAATTCGTAAAAGCGGTAATTGCCGAAAAGACCAATGATGATAATTTAAATATTATTGGTGTAGGAAAAGAACACCAGAATATGGGTAATATGTACGCTGGAGCTATAGCGGATATTCAGGCGGTGGTTTCGACTTGTGAAAAAGCCTTGTCTCGAGCTGAAGAAATGGCTGGAGTGGTTTCAAAAACTTGTGTAGTAGGAATTGCTGGAGAATTGATTAAGGGTAATACACGAACCGTACGATATAAGCGTAAGGATAGCAATAAACCGATTACCGACAATGAAATGCAACAGATTATTCAAAAAGTTCAGGAGAAAGCGGGTGAACAGGCTAAACAAGAAATCGCGTTAGAAACTGATAATCCTGAGGTTGAAGTGAGACTAATAAACTCAGCGATTGTTTCCCTGTCAATTGATGGATATAAAGTTTCTAATCCAATTGGATTTAAAGGATCCGATTTGATGATTCAATTTTATACTGCCTTTGCACCGCTAGTACACATCTCTGCAATCGAGAAAGTCTGTGCTGAACTAAATTTAGATCTTTTAGCAGTTGCTGTAGAACCATTTGCAGTATGTCGAGCCTGTCTTGGTAATGAACTAGAATCAAATTTCTCAGCCATTGTAATGGATATTGGAGGTGGAACTACTGATATTGCAGTAGTTGATGACGGTGGAGTTGAGGGGACAAAGATGTTTGGTATTGGTGGCCGAAGTTTTACTCATCAAATTGCAAATAGGACTGGTCTTGATTATGATACGGCAGAGGCCGTGAAGCTACAGATCGGCGGAGTTTCCCTTGATCAGCTTACCTTAATGCATCGCGATGAGACGGTAGCTGAAGCAGAAAGAAGAAATGAAATTCAGACAATTCTTTCCACTCCTGAACGGGCTAAAAAAATCAACGAAGCTATCTCCGATAATATTGAAGTTTGGCTTGGTGGCGTGGCAGTAGCTCTTGAAGATTTTCCTTTGATCGAAGCGTTACCAACTAAAATTTTACTCTGTGGTGGTGGAGCTGGGTTGTCGGCTCTGCAAGAGAAACTAGCAACAAGTGATTGGTATAATGATTTACCATTTTCAAGGCGTCCACTAGTGCATTTACTTGACGATGTAGATATTCCAGGTATCGAAAATAGCACAAGTGAGGATCTTGATTATTCGCTTATTACAGCGTTTGGGTTGCTAAGAGTAGCAATTGATACACTAGCTGGAACTGATGAACCAACAGGACTCAGAGCTAAGTTGGCAAAATTATTACAGAACTAATCAGTATTATCATTTAATTAAGCAACAGAAAACCACCCGTTGGGGTGGTTATTCCGTATAATTTGGCACCTTGCTACCTTCCCGCTGTTGCAGTATTCTCGCCGCCGCTGAGCTTGACTTCTGTGTTCGGAATGGGAACAGGTATTTCCTCAGTGCTATGGGCACCAATTCCGCATCTTGATTCTTCAAAGCGCGTTGATTGACGTCCATGAGGTGTTTGAAATTAAATAAACTTGCGGTGTTCAATCGAGCACCGATTACTAGTTAAGTCTATCAAACTATCTGTGTCTACGCAAGTAAACACTGATAGTTTGAACATAAAAAGGCGATGGATCTATTAGTACGCTTAGACTCCATACCTTGCGATACTTCCATCTTGCGCCTATCAACCAGATCTTCTCTCTGGGATCTCATAGGGAATTCTAATCTTGGAGTGGGCTTCGCGCTTAATATGCTTTCAGCGCTTATCTCTTCCGAACATAGCTACTCGGCGATGCAGCAGGTGGCCACAACCGATACACTAGAGATTCGTCCACCCCGGTCCTCTCGTACTAGGGGCAGATCTCCTCAAAATTCCTAACGATCATGCCGGATATAAACCGAACTGTCTCACGACGTTCTGAACCCAGCTCGCGTACCACTT
>CALIXF010000010.1 GCA_938046735.1 uncultured Candidatus Saccharibacteria bacterium
GTAATAATATTGATAGTCTGAATAGTTTTGATGAGGGGAATAAGAATGCTTTTGATGGTATACCGGTGAAAAAGCAATCTGAAAAAAATGGAGCTAATCAAGATAGTTCTGAAAAAGATAAAATTGATGATGCGGAACGGATTGATACAATTGGTGGTAAAGTCCATAATATTATGAACCACATCAAGAAGAGCGGTATCGGTAAGAAATTTGCATTGGGTTGTGCTATTTTAGCATTAGTTGGTACTGTTGGTTCTACCGTTAACCGTTCTGGGCTAATGAATAATAAAACTGTAAATACTGCTGGACAACCGAAGATAGAAGGTACTTCTGAGGCAGGGGTAGGTCAAACTGGATCAGAGGCAGCAACAAATGACCTAGACGCTGAGTTTAGTGCTGAGAAGTTTGATACTAAAGTTGATATTAGCTATGTCGATGGCGAGGTGATGAGAGGGGTAGACTGCGAATTCGGTGGTGACAATACGGGTGCTGATCTGTTGGATAATGTAAACGTTGAACCTGGACATTATGGCCCGTTAACTCACAAGTTAGCAAATTGGGTTCATAATGAGGGGAACAGATATCGTGAAGGACAGACTAGCCCGGAGGCTTTGACGGCTCTTAGAGCAGAAGTAGGCCAAAGTATTACTGGTCGTCTCGGAAATATTGCACCACTAGTGCAAGAAGGTTATGTGTTTGGTTACTTTGGCGAGGGTGATAATATAAATGTCAAAAATATGACGCAGACTGGTTACGAGTTTTCTACTAATTCAGAAGAATATCAGAGTAAAAAAGAGAGTCTCCAGAGGGATTATATTGAACGCGAGAAGGAGATGTCTCACGATATTATCTTACTAAATAAAGGTGATACTTACGCCTCTATTGGTGCATGGGATATTAAGAATGTGGACGGAACCGCAAGACCAGATTTCTTCACGGATAATCACGTCACGGCTGTTGAGGCTGGGTTGATGGTTCGAACTGATATCGATAAAGCAACTGGCTTAAATTACTACGATGCACATCCTGAAATTAAGGAGCGTGTGCTTAGGGTTATGGGGTTAATTGAGGTTGGTGCATCCGAAAAAGAAGTCCAAGATGTAATGGCCAAATGGACTGTGGGAGGGCGTTTAGTAGGCTGTATGCAATTTGCTTGTTTCAAGAAAACTCCAGAAAAGAAAATTATTCCACCAGTGGAGAAAAAAATTCCACCAGAGAAAATTATTCCACCAGTGGAGAAAAAAATTCCACCAGTGGAAATTATTCCACCAACACCAACTCCAGAGCCGACTCCTGAACCAACGCCAACACCTACTCCAACACC
>CALIXF010000011.1 GCA_938046735.1 uncultured Candidatus Saccharibacteria bacterium
TATCTTTAGAGCTACGCATCGTCTCTATGACGGTCAGCTCGCCGTAAGGCGTGTGTGCAGTAATACCGTCAAGGAGTTTGCGAGATAGCCGCCCCCAGCCGCTATAGTTTAGCTTCAGAATAGTGCGAAGCTGGTTTTCGTTAAATATATCGCTGTGCTTTTGCAGTTTCTTAGCCAAGATCTTTTTATCTTCAAACAAAGTAATCCATTTAATAATTTCCTCAATTGCTCGCTGATTTTTTGGTGTAATTGGAATGCCGACTTTCTGGATAAAATCAATATATGACTTTCGTGAAGAGGCGAATGATTTCTCTTTGGCTGTTCCAGAGATGACGAGAGAGGTGGTGTTATATATTTGGTTATCGTAGAGGTACTTGATGAGCTTCTTATGCGTTACCGAAGGCTCTTTGTTGAATAATTCATCAACTATGCGGTTTTGGATGTCAGGGCTTAATCTTTCGCCGTTAACGGTTACATTCTTTAATTCGTTACGAACTTCGTATTCCTGATAGAGTAGTGAATTTTTAGGGAGAACTTCTTCGTCTGGTAGATACGTACAATTGTTACGCATTCGGTCAATAAATTTCTCGGCCGAAGCTTCATCGTCTATCATCTCGTCGAAGTTCCAAGGATAAATTACGCCATCTTTCTTTTTGACTGACCAGGCAAAATCACCGCCAGTTTTGAGCGGCCCGATGTAATACGGCAGTTTGAATGTGAATATACTAATGATTTTATCGCGATTTTGGGCTAAGAACGGGTAATATTGCGCTTGGTTGTCGATGATTCTTTCAAGTTCGTATTGGTGAATTTGATGCGGAATGGCGCCATTGTCTCGGATACGTTGCCTGGCTAAGAACTCGCCTAGTTCGGCACGCTTTTCGAATCGTTGGTATCGCGGATCTTCCTTTGCTACATTGCTCAGGTGCTTTTTGATTGACTTATATAGATCTTCTAGACTGTATTTGTGTTTGTTGTATCGTTCAAATTCAGCGTCGTTGCCGTGGAAAAACGACTTATAGTCCTTTTCAGGCAGAACTTCATGGAATAACGATTTGAGATCAGATAAATCCTGTCGGTAGGCGTCGTATTTCTCGACCATGATATCGGATAGACAACTATCTTTTCTGATGAATTGACTGAAAATTGTCCATTGGTAGACTGATTCTAAAG